>NZ_JBIWLU010000009.1:224457-447855 GCF_044766365.1 Streptomyces sp. NPDC102279
CGGGGGCGGTGGGGGCCGGGGCGCCGGGGGGGGGGGGGGCGGGGCCGGGGGGGGGGGGGGGGGGGGGGGGGGGGGGGGGGGGGGGGGGGGGGGGGGGGGGGGGGGGGGGTGGGGGGGGGGGGGGGGGGGGGGGGGGGGGGGCCCCCCCGCCCCTCCCCCTTTTCTTCCTACGATGCGCTCATGACGCAAGAATCGGCCCAGGCCCGTTGGGAGCTGCACACTCAGCGGCCCCTGCTCGTCCTCGCGGTGGCGTTCGCCCTCGCGTACGCCGTGCCGATCGTGGACAGCGACGCGGAGCCGGCGGTGGCGCTCACCTGCACGGTGGTGGAGTGGGTGGTGTGGGGGTCGTTCGCGGCCGACTACCTGATACGGCTCGCGCTCTCCGGGCAGCGGCGGGACTTCGTGCGGACCCACTGGCTGGATCTGTGCGCGGTGATCCTGCCGATGCTCCAGCCTCTGCGGCTCCTGCGGCTCGTCTCCACGCTGATGCTCGTCGGGCGGCGGGCGCGGATGGCCTCGCAGATCCGGCTGACGACGTACGTCGGGGGCGCGGTCGTCGGGCTGCTGATGTTCGGCTCGCTCGCCGTGCTGTCCGTGGAGCGGGACTCCCCGAACGGGAACATCCGGACGCTGGGTGACGCCGTGTGGTGGTCGTTCACGACGATGACGACGGTGGGGTACGGCGACCACGCGCCGACCACCGGGATGGGCCGGGTCCTCGCGGTCGGTCTGATGCTGTCGGGGATCGCCCTGCTCGGTGTGGTCACCGCGAACATCGCCGCCTGGTTCATCTCCCGGTTCGAGAAGGACGACGTCGAGGAGCGTCGCCAGACGGCGGCGATCGAGGCACTCACCCAGGAGGTACGGGCCCTGCGCGCCGAGGTCACCGCCCTCACGGGCACCCCGGGCCTCCTCCCGCACCCGCTGCCGTCGGGGACGGAGGAGCACTCCCCCACGTAGACCTGTGGGCCCGCGCGCCGCTCGGAGCGGCACACGGGCCCACAACAGGTGACAGCCGGTCGAGCGGCCTCAGAGCAGGCCGTTGCCTGCGCCGCCCGCCAGCCAGATGATCGCCAGGAGTGTGTCGATCGCTCCCAGGACGAGGGCGATCAGGGCCGGTACCGGCCCCGAGCCCGTCCAGCGGCGCCCCATCGAGAACCAGCCGCAGATCATCGCGACCGGCCCGAGGACGATTCCCAGCGTGAAGAAGCCGGCAACCGCGCAGACGACTCCGATGATGCCCAGGGTCGCGCTGTCCGGCCCGGTCCGTGGTCCCATCCGGCCACGTGAACGGGGGTACCTGCGCGTACCGTTTCCGAAGCCCGCCATCATCAACTCCTGAACTCCCGTGACCTGTCGGTCGGTTCGGGTCGATGCTTCGGGTACCCCCGTTCCACGCGTACAGACCTGCACGCGCGCCACCCCCCTCCGGCAGCGCGCCGCAGACCCGGTCGCCCTCCAGGCCGTACGGAGGACTTGACCCACTGTGACCTGCGGCGTGTGCCGAACGGGAGGGAACTTGAGCGTGATCACCCGGATAGGCGAAATTCCGCCAGGGGACATCCGGGTGACCGCGTCCGTCAGATGTGTCCGGCGCCCGCCCCAGCGGCGTCGGCGTTCTCGCCGCGCTTGGTGAGCATCGCGACGAAGACGGCCACGACGGCGACGCCCGCGGCCACGAGGCAGGCGAGGCTCATGCCGGAGATGAAGGTGTCGTGGGCGACGTCCGTGATCTTCGCGGCGATCTCGGCCGGGGTGCCCTTGGCGACCGGCGCGGCGCCGACCCGGACGGCCTCGGAGGCCTGGTCGAGCTGGGCCGGGGTGAGCGGCGGCAGCTTGGCGTCCGCCCAGTTGCCCGCGAGGTCGCCGTCCACCTTGGAGGCCATCACGGCGCCCAGGACGGCCGTGCCGAGGCTGCCGCCGATCTGCATGGCGGCCTGCTGGAGGCCGCCGGCGACACCGGACAGCTCCATCGGCGCGTTGCCGACGATGACCTCGGTCGCGCCGACCATGACCGGGGCGAGGCCGAGGCCGAGGCCCGCGAACCAGATCGACATGACCAGGCTGCTGGTGCCGGTGTCCAGCGTGGACATCCCGAACATGGAGACCGCGGTGAGCGCCATGCCGCCGGCCAGCGGGATGCGCGGGCCCACCTTGGTGATGAGGGCGCCGGCCAGCGGCGAGCCCACGATCATCATTCCGGTCAGCGGCAGCAGGTGCAGGCCCGCGTCGACGGGGCTCATGCCGTGCACGTTCTGGAGATAGAAGGTGACGAAGAACAGTCCGCCGAGGAAGGCGATGGCCATCAGGACCATCAGCACCACACCGGCGGACAGCGGCACGGAGCGGAACAGGGCGAGCGGGATCAGGGGTTCCTTCACCCGCTTCTCCCAGAGGGCGAAGAGCACGAATCCGGCGATCGAGACGACCAGGAACGTCCAGGTCAGACCGTCGCCCCAGCCCCACGCCGGGGCCTTGATGAGGGCCCAGACCAGGCAGAACATGGCGCCGGACAGCAGCGCGATGCCGAGGAGGTCGAAGGACCGCGGGGCGTTCGCGGCGCGGTGGTCGGTGAGGATCAGCGTGCCGAGGACCAGCGCGAGGACGCCGACGGGAACGTTGATGAAGAACACCGACTGCCAGCTGACGTGCTGGACGAGCAGGCCGCCGAGGATCGGGCCGCCCGCGGTGGACGCGCCGATGACCATGCCCCAGATGCCGATCGCCATGTTCAGCTTCTCGGCCGGGAAGGTGGCGCGCAGCAGGCCGAGCGCGGCAGGCATCAGCAGGGCGCCGAACAGGCCCTGGAAGACGCGGAAGGTGACGACCAGGGCGATGCTGCTGGAGAAGCCGATCGCGCCGGAGGCCGCGGCGAAGCCGAGGACGCCTATGAGGAAGGTCTGCCGGTGACCGAAGCGGTCGCCGAGCTTGCCCGCGGTGATCAGCGTGACCGCGAGGGCGAGGAAGTAGCCGTTGGTGATCCACTGGACGTCGGCGAAACTCGCGCCGAGGTCCTTCTGGATGGCGGGGTTGGCGATCGCGACGATGGTGCCGTCCAGGGCCACCATCATGACCCCGACGGCCACGGTGATGAGGGTGAACCACGGATGGCCGCGCAGGCCCGTGGACGGGGCCCCGCCCGACGGGGAGACCGGAGCCTTGTCGCCGGGCTCCGGCTTGTCGATGGTGGTCTGACTAGTCATGCATT
The DNA here is from genome assembly GCF_044766365.1 of Streptomyces sp. NPDC102279. Taxonomy (NCBI): domain Bacteria; kingdom Bacillati; phylum Actinomycetota; class Actinomycetes; order Kitasatosporales; family Streptomycetaceae; genus Streptomyces; species Streptomyces sp. NPDC102279. The sequence goes on from NZ_JBIWLU010000009.1 coordinate 227,666, forward strand.
CGAGGCTAGTGACAGTCACTGACAGTTGACAAACCAATTCACAAGTCGGTAACTGTCACGTTACTCACAGATAGGCTGAACTGGGCGGACAGTTCAGGGAGGGACGCGAAAGAGAGGTTCCGGGACCATGACGGACACAGCCGGCAGGGCCGGGCCGACGGCGGCTGCGCCGGCGACCGCAGCGGCGACGGCGGCACCCCGCCCCGGTCTGCGCGAGCGCAAGAAGCAGCGCACCCGGGACGCACTGCTGCGGGCCGCCCTCGAACTCTTCATCACGCAGGGATACGAGCAGACCACCGTCGACGAGATCGCCGAGGCCGTCGACGTCTCGCAGCGCACCTTCTTCCGCTACTTCGCGGGCAAGGAGGACGCCGCCCTCTTCCTGCAGCGGCTCAGTGAGTCCCATTTCATCGACGCCGTGCGTGAACGTCCGCCCCACGAGGCCCCGTTGGAGGCCCTGCGGCGGGCCGTCCTGGAGAGCTGGGACACCATCGGCGAGGCGATCGAGGCCGTCGTCCCGATCGAACTCCACATGCGGACCTACCAGTTGATCGAGTCGACACCCGCACTGCTCGCGGCCCACCTGCGCCGCTCGGAGGAGGTCGAGGAGGAGATCGCGCGACTGATCGCCGAGCGCGAGGGTCTCGACGTGGACGCGGACCCCCGGCCGCGCATCGCGGTCGCCGTGTTCGGCGGGGTGATGCGGGTGACGGGCCGCCGGTGGGGTGCGGGCGAGGACACCAGCGTGGCGGCGATCCGTGAGCTGACCGTCTCCTATCTCGACCATGTGGGGCCGTCGTTGGCGGAGAAGTGGGACACCCGGCCGGACCGGGCGCCCGCCGGGTCTCCGGACCTCTCTGCGGGGTCATGACACCAGCGGTCCCCGAGACCCCGCACAGAGCGTCACAACTCGCACACACGTCGCAGGAATTCACCAACAGAGTGTGACTATTTAACTCAAACTGAACCCGGTTTGCCCCAATTACCCCACCAGAAACGTGATCCCAGTCACTCGTTTAACGGGAGGCACCCCACTTCTCCTAGGGTGTCCTCTCAGTGACTTCCTTCGACTCAACCCCCCAACTCAACGCCTGGCGTGCGCTGCTCGCGCTGGCCGTGGTGTTCGTGATGCTGGCCACCAGTGGCTGGACCGCGCTCCACAGCCACCGGGCACCCTCCCCGCTCCAGGCGTCCCGCTCCGCGTGGGAGCACGGCAGCATCGCCGGACACCGGCTTCCGGACCCGGACGCCACGCCCGCCCGGCTGGCCGGCTTCTTCGACACGCTCGACACCCACCAGCGCTCCCGGCTCGTCCACCGCTATCCCCTCGCGGTCGGCAACATGAACGGCGCACCGGTGACCCTGCGATACCAGGCCAACCGTCTCGCGCTGCAGCACGAACGCAAGGTCGAGCACCGGCGCATGCACGACAAGCGGTTCTCCGCCGTCGGCCAGTACGACGCCGGCCGCCGGATGCACCGCTACGAGGCACTGCTGGACGGCGGCCGCAAGATCCTCGCCTTCGACCCCAACGGATCGGGCCGGGTCGCCGAGGTGTTCGGCAACCTCGACACCGCCCGGCGGGTCTCCGTGGTGGTTCCCGGCGTCGACACCGACCTGCTCACCTTCCAGCGCACGGTCAAGCAGTACTCCGCGCCCGTCGGCATGGCGAGTTCGCTGTACGCGGCGGAGCGGGCGGCCGACCCGGGTGTGCGGACGGCCGTCATCGCGTGGGCCGACTACACGGCACCCAGCGGGCTCGGCATCGACTCGGCCACCGCCATGCGCGCCCAGGAAGGCGCGGTGCGGCTGAACGCGCTGCTCCGGGCGCTGCCCGGGACCAAGCCTGTCGCGCTCTACTGCCACAGCTACGGCTCGGTGCTGTGCGGGGTGGCCGCCCACTCGCTGCCCTCCCGGGTCTCCGACATAGCGGTGGCGGGCAGCCCCGGCATGCGGGCGGCGAACGCGGCCAACCTGCACACCACGGCCCGGGTCTGGGCGATGCGCGACGCGGACGACTGGATCCAGGACGTGCCCCACCTGGAGGTCGGCGGCCTCGGGCACGGCGCGGACCCGGTGTCGAAGGGGTTCGGGGCGCGCGTCCTGTCCGCCGACGGGGCGAAGGGACACGCCGGCTACTTCCAGCCGGGAACGGAAAGTCTCCGCAACTTCGCGGAGATCGGCATTGGCGCGTACCGCGCGGTCCGATGCGCGCACGACGACGGCGGCTGCCGGGCGGGTTTGTCCGCCACGACATCGGCCTGACGCGCGTAGAGACCGAAAGAATCGCGGTCCGCCCGGAGAGGCGACGGAGGCTTGCGTGCCGCATACGATGGCCCGCATGGGTGACGTACTGGCCGGATTTCATGCCGCCTGGGAGTTCGAGTCCGACTCCGTGCTCATCCGCTTCGAACGGGGGATCCGCACGCCGAAGCTGTTCCAGGCGCTCGGCGAACGCCGTATCCCCCTCGATGCGGTGGCGGCGGTGACGCTCACGCCCGGGAAGCGGGGCACGGTCGTGCTGCGCGCGGTGCCGAGGCCCGGCGCCGACCCCCTCATGGAGGCGGCCGCGGGACAGCTCAAGGAGGGGTGCGACCCCTACCGCCTGGTGCTGCCCGCCGATCGCGAGACGCTCGCCGAGTACTACGCGGACGAGCTGCGCTCCCGGCTCGCCGCGGACGACGAACCGGCCGAGCGCTTCCTGGTGGAGCCGCCCGAGGCACCCCTCACCTTCAAGGCGTACGACGGGAAGGCCTCCTTCGACGGCAAGGCGGTGTCCTTCCGGTGGTTCTGGACGGGCGCCTCGTCGGCGAAGTGGAAGGCCGGCGACCAGACGTTCCCGGTCTCCGCGCTGAGCGGCGTCGAATGGCGCTCCCCCGAGGTGTTCGAGGGCCATCTGCGCCTGCTGCGGCGTGAGCCCGTCTCCGCGCAGCCCGCGCAGGCGGACCAGGACCCCGCGGCCGTCGTCTTCGGTCTCGGGTACGGACCGGTCCACGAGTCCCTGCCGTTCGCGGCGGCCGTCCTCGCCGCCGCGCGCACCGCGAGCCCCGCGCCGGTGGCCGCGTCCGCCGTGCCGCGCCGGGATCCGGCCGACATCGCCGACCGGATCCGGCACCTCGGCGAGCTCCACGAGGCGGGGCTCGTCACGGACGAGGAGTTCTCCTCCAAGAAGGCGGAGCTGCTGGCGCAGCTGTAGGGGGTGTCCGGCCGGCTACCGGCCGCTCACTCGCGGCCGGCCGACGAGAACGTCATGTCCGCGTAGCGGTCGCCCGCCACCTTCGCCGCGATCGGCTCCAGGAGGGCCAGTTCGCCGTCGGTCAGGACGATGCGGGTGGCCGCCGTGTTCTCCTCCACCCGCTTGCCCTTGGTGGTCCCCGGGATCGGTACGACGGTCAGTCCGTGGACGCTCGCCCGCTGCTGGACCCAGGCCAGCGCGATCTGGCCGAGCGAGGCGCCGTGCGCCTCGGCGACCGTGCGGACCGGTTCGAGGAGGGCTGCGTTGGCGGTGGCGTTCTCGCCGGTGAAGCGGGGCATCGTACGGCGGAAGTCGTCCGAGGTCAGGTCCTCGTCGGCGTCGGCGAACGACCCGGTGAGGAAACCGCGGCCGAGCGGTGAGTACGGCACCAGGGCGACCCCCAGCTCGCGGGCCGCGGGCACCACGGCCGCTTCGATGTCGCGGCTGAACAGCGACCACTCGGACTGCACGGCCGTGATGGGGTGCACGCCGTGGGCGGCCCGCAGCTCGCCGCCCGTGACCTCGCTCAGCCCGAGGTGCTTGACCTTGCCCTCGCGGACCAGCTCGGCCATGACCCCGACGGTCTCCTCGATGGGGATGTTCACGTCCCGGCGGTGCATGTAGTAGAGGTCGATCACGTCGACGTCCAGCCGACGCAGACTCGCCTCGACGGCCGAACGGATGTACGGCGCGTCGTTGCGGACGATCCGCTTGTAGGGGTCGTCCGGTGAGCTGGTCAGCGCGAACTTCGTGGCGATGACGAGGTCGTCCCGATGGGCGCCCACGAAGGAGGACAGGAACGTCTCGTTCTCCCCCCTGCCGTAGGCGTCGGCGGTGTCGAAGAGGGTCACGCCCAGCTCCAGCGCCCGGCTCAGGGCCGCCCGGGACTGTTCGGCGTCCGGCGGCCCGTACGCCCAGCTCATCCCCATGCAGCCGAGACCCTGCACCCCGACCTCGGGTCCGTCCGCGCCGAGCCGTGCCGTCGCGATCCTGCTGTCCGTCACCGGGACCTCTCCGACGCCAGGGCGCGGCCGGCGTCACCGTAGAAACTGATCTTGCGGTCGAGCACCGCGAGGGTGTCCTGGAGCTCCGCGATCCGGGCCTTGACGTCCCGTCGGGTCGCCTCCAGGAGTTCGTAGCGCTCCATGTAGGTGTGGTCGCCCGCGCGCACCATCTCGGCGTACCGCACCATGTCGGCGACCGGCATCCCGGTGAGCCGGAGCTTGCCGACCAGGCCGAGCCAGTCCAGGTCACGGTTGCTGTAGCGGCGCTGGCCGGTGTGCGAGCGGTCGATGTGCGGCATCAGCCCGATGCGCTCGTACCAGCGCAGGGTGTGCGCGCTGAGGCCGGTGTACGCGGCGACCTCGCTGATCGTGTAGTTGTCCTGGCCGTCCGGGCGTCGGTCCCCCTCGGGCGGTCCGGCGCAGGTGTCGGCGTCGGTCTCGACGGCCTCGGCTGTGGTCTCCATCACGGTCATGGTCCCCACGCTAAAACCTTGGAGTGCACTCGAAGCAAGCGGAATCCGCCGAAAAAATGCGAGGACGCGCCCGGGGGCGGGTGGCTAGCGTGCCGATCATGAGTCTCGTACGCCGTGCCACAGCCGAAGACGCCCGGGAAGTACTCCGCCTGCGCCAGGTGATGATCGACTCGGTCTTCGCCGCCGACAGCTCCAGCGGGTGGCACGCCGCCTCGCTGCCCACCGTACGCGCGAAGCTCGCCGATGCCGACGAGTCCTTCGTGGCCTTCGTGGTCGACCACCCGGACCGGCCCGGCGCGCTGGCGGCCCTCGTCGCCGGCACGGTCGAGTACCGGATCGGGCGGGCGGACAATCCGCACGGCGCGGTCGGGCACGTCTTCAGCGTCGCCACCGACCCGGACGCCCGGCGCCGCGGGTACGCCCGCGCCTGCATGGAGACGCTCCTCGACTGGTTCCGCGAGCGGGGTGTCGGGCAGGTCGACCTGAACGCGTCCGCCGCGGCCGAGCCGCTGTACGCGTCCCTCGGCTTCGTCCGCAAGCCGGACCCCTCGATGCGGCTGACCCTGTGAGCCCTTTAGGGTCGTGGGCATGTCCTTGCAGAGTCTGGCGCTGATCGCGAACTGGCCCGTCCCCACCGCCGCCGCCGCGGTCGTCCGCGCGGACGGCACGGTCGTGGGCACCCGGGGCCCGGGGCAGCACCGGTTCGCGCTCGCCTCGGTCACCAAGCCGCTCGCCGCGTACGCCGCGCTCGTCGCGTACGAGGAGGGGGCGATCGAGCTCGACGAACCGGCCGGGCCCCCCGGTTCGACGGTCCGGCATCTGCTCGCGCACACCTCCGGTCTGGCCTTCGACGAACACCGGGTGACCTCGGCTCCCGGCGAGCGGCGGCTGTACTCCAACGCCGGCTTCGAGGTGCTCGGGGACCACATCGCCAAGGCGGCGGAGATGCCCTTCGCGGAGTACCTGCGCCAGGCGGTCCTCGAACCGCTCGGCATGACCGCGACGACCCTGGACGGCTCCCCCGCCAGGGACGGCGTCTCGACGGTCGAGGACCTCGTCCGTTTCGCCGCCGAGCTCCAGGCCCCCCGGCTGCTGGACCCGCGCACGGTCGCGGAGGCGATGACCGTGCAGTACCCCGGGACGAAGGGTGTCCTGCCCGGCTACGGACACCAGAACCCCAACGACTGGGGCCTCGGCTTCGAGATCCGCGACTCCAAGTCGCCGCACTGGACGGGGAGTTCGTCCTCCCCCCGAACCTTCGGCCACTTCGGCCAGTCCGGCACGTTCCTGTGGGTCGACCCGGTCGTCGGCGCCGCCTGCGTCGCCCTGACCGACCGGGCCTTCGGACCGTGGGCGATCGAGGCGTGGACCCCCTTCACGGACGCGGTCCTGGCCGACCTCACCGCCTGACGAGAGGTCTGCGGCGACGGCGGCCGCGCCTCCCGCACGCTCAGCGGAACGCCGCCGCGTTGCGCCGCGCCCAGCCGGCGAACGTGCCCGGAGCGCGGCCCAGCACCCGCTCCACGTCGGGGCTGACCCGGCGCTCCTCCTCGGTCGGTTCGCCGAGGATGGCGAGGGTGCCCTCGACCACCGGCAGCGGCATGAAGGCCGACATCCGGGCGTGCGCCTCCTCGCGGGTCTGCTCGGTGAAGCGCACCGGCTCGCCCAGCGCGGCGCCGATGGCGGCGGCGCGTTCACGCGGGGTCGTCGCCGCGGGACCGGTCAGGGTGTAGGTGGCCCCGGTGTGGCGGCCCTCCCCGCGCAGTGCGGCAGCCGCCACGGCGGCCACGTCGTCGGGGTCCACGAACGGCAGGCCGACCTCGCCGAACGGAGCCTCGGCCTCGCGGCCGGCGCGGACGGATCCGGCCCAGGCGAACGCGTTGGTGGCCATCCCGCCCGACCGCAGGACCGTCCAGTCCAGCCCCGACTCCCGTACCGCCCGCTCGAAGCGGGCCGGGTGCCCGTAGGCGTCCGGGCGTGTTCCCACACCCTGGGAGGACAGCAGCACCACCCGGCGGATGCCGGCGGTCTTCGCCGCGTCCAGGATCGCGTGCGGGTCCTCGCCCGCCACCAGCAGGAACAGTGCCTCGGCCGCGTCGAACGCGGGCCCCAGCCCAGCCGGTTCTGCGAGATCGGCCGCCACCGCCCGGACGCCCTCGGGCACGTCCGCCCCGGTGATCCGCCGGGCCACCGCCGTCACCGGCAACGCTGCGTCGTCGAGCGTCCGCACCAGCGCGCGTCCCACGTTCCCGGTCGCTCCTGTCACCACGTACATGTCGGTCTCCTCACGCATGGATCGGGTCGGTCGACTTAGTTAGTTAGTCGACTGACTCACTTCAGTGAAGTGGACGCTAGCAAGCGGTGGGCGCGGCTGTCTATAGTCAGTCGGGTGACTGACTCAGAGAAGGTCCGGAGCCCGCGGGCGAAGGCGGGCGGCAAGCGGCGGCTGCTGACGGCGGCGGCGGCCCGGGTGCTGCACGAGCAGGGCGTGGAGCGCACGACGATCGCCGACATCGCCCGTGCCGCGGGCGTCCCCGCGGGCAACGTGTACTACTACTTCAAGACCAAGGACGAGCTGGTCGAGGCCGCCCTCGCCGAGCACGCCGGGCATCTGAGGGAACTCACCGACGAGCTGGACCGGCTCCCCGATCCGCGCGACCGCCTCAAGGGACTCGTCGGGGCGTGGGTCTCCCGGCGCGACACCGCGGCGCGCTACGGCTGCCCGACCGGCACCCTAGCCGCCGAACTCGACAAGCGGGACGACGGCGGCCTCGACCTCGCGGCGGGACAGGTGGTCCGGCTGCTGCTGGACTGGGTCGCCGGGCAGTACCGCGAGCTCGGCGACGCCGACCCGGAGGGCCGCGCGCTGACCCTCGTCGGCGCCTACCAGGGAATGTCCCTGCTCTCCAACGCCCTGCGCGACCCGCAGATCATGGCCCGCGAGGGGGCACGGCTGATCCGCGAACTCGACGGCGGCCCGGGCATGACCTGACCGGCGGCCTCCGGAGTCAGCCGACGGCCATCTCCCACACCAGCAGCTCGGCGGGCACACCGGCGACGAGTTCGATGTCCTTCGCGTCGGTGATGCGGGCCGCGTCGCCCTCGCCCAGTTCCTCGCCGTCCAGGCGGACTTCACCCCGGACGACGTGGACGTAGACGAAGGGCGCGTCCGGGACGGCGGTGCGCTCGCCCGCCGTCAGACGGCGCACATGCAGCATGGCGCCCGCCTCGGGCAGGGCGTACGGGGTGGAGTCGGCGATGCCGTGGACGATCTCGTACGACGGGTCGCCGCCCGGTTCGAGCGGGGCGAGCCACATCTGGACGAAGACCAGCGGGAGTTCGCCGTCGTTGCGCTCGACGTGCCGGACGCCGCCCGCCGAGCTGAGGCGCTGGACGTCGCCGTGCCGCAGCACCGACTCGTGCCCCGCCGAGTCACGGTGGGTCAGCTCCCCCTCCACGACCCAGGTGACGATCTCGGTGTGGCTGTGCGGGTGCTCGTCGAAGCCCGCGCCGGGAGCGAGCCGTTCCTCGTTGCAGGCGATCACCGCACCGAAGCGGACGTTGTCGGGGTCGTAGTGCGGGCCGAAGGAAAAGGCGTGGAGCGAGGAGATCCCGGCCGCCGGGTCCCCTCCGCGGTAGCGCTCTTCGGCGCGGCGGACGTCCATCACGTCCACCACCGTAGCCCCGGCCGGACGCCGGGCCTCCCCGCTTACGTGCGACCCGCCGCCGCACGGCTCCGTCCTGATAAGGCAGTCTTGTCCCGTGCCCGAACCCGAAGCGAGCAACACCGAGCGCCCAGCGCACGACGTCCACGCGCACTCCGCGACCCTCAAGCGGCTGGAGAAGTCGTCCGGCAGCCTCGCCGCGCAGGCGATCACGCGCATGGACGAGACGCTGTCGTGGTACCGGGCCATGCCACCGGAGAACCGGTCGTGGATCGGGCTGGTCGCCCAGGCCGGCATCGCCGCGTTCACCGAGTGGTTCCGGCACCCCGACGCTCCCCAGGCCATCTCGACCGACGTCTTCGGCACCGCGCCGCGCGAGCTGACCAGGGCCATCACCCTGCGCCAGACCGTGGAGATGGTGCGGACCACGATCGAGGTCATGGAGTCGGCCATCGACGAGGTGGCGGCCCCCGGCGACGAGTCCGTACTGCGCGAGGCGCTCCTGGTGTACGCCCGCGAGATCGCCTTCGCGACCGCCCAGGTGTACGCGCAGGCCGCGGAGGCCCGCGGCGCGTGGGACGCCCGGCTCGAATCCCTCGTCGTGAACGCCGTGCTCTCCGGCGAGGCCGACGAGGGCGCCGTCTCCCGGGCCGCCGCGCTCGGCTGGAACTCGCCCGAACACGTCTGCGTGGTGCTGGGCACGGCACCCGACGGTGACAGCGAACTGACGGTCGAGGCGATCCGGCGGGCCGCCCGGCACGCCAAGCTCCAGGTGCTGACCGGCGTGCTCGGCGACCGGCTGGTCGTCATCGCGGGCGGCAGCGACAACCCCCTCGCCGTCGCCAAGTCACTGATCGGCCCGTACGCCGCGGGGCCGGTCGTCGCCGGACCGATCGTGCCCGACCTGCTGGCCGCGACCCGGTCCGCGCAGGCCGCCGCCGCCGGCCTCAAGGCGTGTACCGCCTGGCAGGACGCCCCGCGCCCGGTTCTGGCGGACGATCTGCTGCCGGAACGCGCGATCGCCTCCGATCCCTCCGCCCGCGACCAGCTGGTGGAGGAGATCTACAGACCGTTGGAGGAGGCCGGCTCCGCGCTCCTGGAGACGCTCAGCGTCTATCTGGAGCAGGCGAGCAGTCTTGAGGGCGCCGCCCGGATGCTCTTCGTCCATCCCAACACCGTGCGCTACCGGCTCCGACGTGTGACTGACGTCACCGGCTGGTCGCCCTCGGATGTACGATCCGCCTTCACGCTGCGGATCGCGCTGATCCTGGGGCGTCTCGCCGATGGAGATCCCCAGACCTAGCCTTTTGTCGGGGACCTACAATTCCCCCTCGTGTTCTTCGTCCCTGTCCCCACGGGCGGCCGTGGCCGTCCACAAGAGAGAGTGTGAGAGTGCTCGTACTCGTCGCTCCCGGCCAGGGCGCCCAGACGCCCGGCTTCCTGACTCCTTGGCTCGAACTCCCCGGTGCCGCCGACCGCGTCGCCGCGTGGTCGGACGCCATCGGGCTCGACCTCGCCCACTACGGCACCCAGGCCGACGCGGACGCGATCCGCGACACGGCCGTCGCCCAGCCGCTCCTGGTCGCCGCGGGCCTGCTGTCCGCCGCCGCCCTCGGTGACGTGAACCCCGGCGCCGTCGCGGGCCACAGCGTCGGCGAGATCACCGCCGCCGCGTTCGCCGGAGTGCTGGACGACACCGCCGCGCTGACCCTGGTGCGGGGGCGCGGCCTCGCGATGGCCGACGCCGCCGCCGTCACACGGACCGGCATGTCGGCACTGCTCGGCGGCGACCCGGAGACGACCGTCGCGCACCTGGAGAAGCTCGGCCTGACCCCGGCGAACGTGAACGGCGCGGGCCAGATCGTGGCGGCCGGCACGCTGGAGCAGCTGGCCGCTCTGGAGGCGGACAAGCCCGAGGGTGTCCGGCGTGTCGTGGCGCTGAAGGTCGCGGGCGCGTTCCACACCGAGCACATGGCTCCCGCCGTCGAGGCGCTGGCGAAGGCCGCCCAGGACCTGACGCCGGCCGACCCGCGGGTCACCTACGTGTCGAACCGGGACGGCAGGACCGTCGCCACCGGTGCCGAGGTCGTCGAGCGGCTGGTCGGCCAGGTCGCCAACCCGGTCCGCTGGGACCTGTGCATGGAGACCTTCCAGGAACTCGGCGCGACCGCGCTGATCGAGGTGTGCCCCGGCGGCACGCTGACCGGTCTGGCGAAGCGCGCGCTGCCCGGCGTCACGACGCTGGCCCTGAAGACACCCGACGACCTCGACGCAGCTCGCGAGCTCATCGCCGAGCACAGCGCGGCCTAAGGAGCCCGAGAGCATGTCGAAGATCAAGGCACCCAAGGGCGCTCCGTTCGCGCGCATTCTCGGCGTCGGCGGCTACCGCCCCGTCCGCGTGGTGCCCAACGAGGTGATCCTGGAGACGATCGACTCGTCCGACGAGTGGATCCGTTCACGCTCCGGCATCGAGACCCGGCACTGGGCCTCCGACGAGGAGACCGTCGCCGCGATGTCGATCGAGGCGTCCGGCAAGGCCATCGCCGACGCCGGCATCAACGCCTCCCAGATCGGCGCCGTGGTGGTCGCCACCGTGTCGCACTTCAGCCAGACCCCGGCCATCGCCACCGAGATCGCCGACAAGCTCGGCACGAACAAGGCCGCGGCCTTCGACATCTCGGCCGGCTGTGCGGGCTTCGGCTACGGCCTGACCCTCGCCAAGGGCATGGTCGTCGAGGGTTCGGCCGAGTACGTCCTCGTCATCGGCGTGGAGCGGCTGTCCGACCTGACCGACCTGGAGGACCGCGCGACGGCCTTCCTGTTCGGCGACGGCGCCGGCGCGGTCGTCGTGGGTCCCTCCGACGAGCCGCACATCGGCCCGACCGTGTGGGGCAGCGAGGGCGACAAGGCCGGCACGATCAAGCAGACCGTGTCCTGGGACCGTTTCCACGTCGGCGACGTGACCCAGCTCCCGCTCGACTCCAAGGGCGAGATCAAGTTCCCCGCCATCACGCAGGAGGGCCAGGCGGTCTTCCGCTGGGCCGTGTTCGAGATGGCCAAGGTCGCACAGCAGGCGCTGGAAGCGGCCGGGATCAGCCCGGACGACCTGGACGTCTTCATTCCCCACCAGGCCAACGAGCGGATCATCGACTCGATGGTGAAGACCCTCAAACTGCCGGAGCACGTCACGGTCGCGCGTGACGTCCGCACCACCGGCAACACCTCGGCCGCCTCGATCCCGCTCGCTATGGAGCGGCTCCTGGCGACCGGAGCGGCGAAGAGCGGCGACACCGCGCTCGTCATCGGCTTCGGGGCGGGTCTCGTGTACGCCGCGACGGTCGTTACCCTCCCCTAGGCACTCCGTGCCGGATCATCCGGTCCGTACGGAATATCGCCACCCCCTGTAAACACACCGAAGGAGCGCCTGACATGGCCGCCACTCAGGAAGAGATCGTCGAAGGTCTCGCCGAGATCGTCAACGAGATCGCCGGGATCCCCACCGAGGACGTCCAGCTGGACAAGTCCTTCACCGACGACCTGGACGTCGACTCGCTGTCCATGGTCGAGGTCGTCGTCGCCGCCGAAGAGCGCTTCGACGTCAAGATCCCCGACGACGACGTCAAGAACCTCAAGACGGTCGGCGACGCGACCTCCTACATCCTCAAGAACCAGGCCTGATCCGTCGATCACCTGGGCCGACCGTCCGGGTTCGCCGGGGCCTAGTGCCCTGGTTCGCCTGGGCTGATGCCCCGCCACCCGGCGGTGGCGCCGCCTGAATCCTCGTATCCGTTGGAGAAAGAATTCCCGTGAGCCCGACCAATCGCACCGTGGTCGTCACCGGTATCGGCGCAACCACACCGCTGGGTGGCGACGCAGCCTCTACCTGGGAGGGCCTGATCGCCGGACGTTCCGGCGTCCGCCCTCTGGAGCAGGAGTGGGCCGCCGACCAGGCGGTCCGTATCGCGGCGCAGATCGCCGTGGAGCCGGGCGAGGTCATCCCCCGCCCGCAGGCCCGCCGTCTGGACCGCTCGGCGCAGTTCGCGCTGATCGCGGCCAAGGAGGCCTGGGCGAACGCCGGTTTCACCGACAAGGCGGGCGAGGACCCGAGCGTCGACCCCGACCGCCTCGGCGCTGTCATCGCCTCCGGCATCGGTGGCGTGACGACCCTGCTCGACCAGTACGACGTGCTGAAGGAGAAGGGCGTACGCCGCGTCTCCCCGCACACCGTTCCGATGCTGATGCCGAACGGCCCGTCCGCCAACGTGGGTCTCGCCGTCGGCGCCCGCGCCGGTGTGCACACCCCGGTCTCCGCCTGCGCCTCCGGCGCCGAGGCCATCGGCTACGCCATCGAGATGATCCGCACGGGCCGCGCCGACGTCGTCGTCGCCGGTGGCACCGAGGCGGCCATCCACCCGCTTCCCATCGCCGCGTTCGGCAACATGATGGCGATGTCCAAGAACAACGACGACCCCGAGGGTGCCTCGCGCCCCTACGACGTCGCCCGTGACGGCTTCGTCCTCGGCGAGGGCGCCGGCGTCGTCGTCCTGGAGTCCGCCGAGCACGCCGCCAAGCGCGGTGCCCGGGTGTACGCCGAGGCGGTGGGCCAGGGCATCTCGGCCGACGCGCACGACATCGTGCAGCCGGAGCCCGAGGGCCGTGGCATCTCCCGCGCCCTGCAGAACCTGCTCGACAGCACCGACCTGGACCCGTCCGAGATCGTGCACGTGAACGCGCACGCCACCTCGACGCCGGCCGGTGACGTGGCCGAGCTGAAGGCACTGCGCAAGGTGTTCGGCGACGACGCCGACCACTTCGCGGTCTCCGCGACCAAGTCGATGACCGGTCACCTCCTCGGTGGCGCCGGTGGCGTCGAGTCCGTCGCGACCGTGCTCGCGCTGTACAACCGGATCGCGCCGCCGACCATCAACGTGGAGAACCTCGACCCCGAGGCCGAGGCCGCCGCCGACATCGTCCGCGGCGAGGCGCGCAAGCTGCCCGTCGAGGGCCGTATCGCCGCTCTGAACGACTCGTTCGGGTTCGGCGGGCACAATGTGGTGCTGGCGTTCCGCACGATCTGACGCCGGTTCCCCACAGCTGAACGGTGTGTGGCCCGTACCCCTGGATCCAGGGGTACGGGCCACACACCGTTGCGCGTCGTCCGGGGTCAGACCACCTGGTGCAGCCAGCGGACCGGGGCGCCCTCGCCCGCGTAGCGGAAGGGTTCCAGTTCGTCGTCCCAGGGCTTGCCGAGGAGCTTGGCGAGGTCGGCCTCCAGGTCGGTCTCACCGCGCTGGGACCGCAGCAGCGCGGCGCGCAGCCGGTCCTCGGGGATGAGGATGTCGCCGTGGATGCCGGTGACGGCGTGGTAGATGCCGAGTTCGGGGGTGCAGCTGTAGCGCTCGCCCTCGGCGGTGGGGCACGGCTCGGCGGTGACCTCGAAGCGCAGCAGGTGCCAGCCGCGCAGTGCGGAGGCGAGCTTGGAGGCGGTGCCGACCTCGCCCTTCCAGGAGAACTCGGATCTCCAGGTTCCCGGCGCGGCGGGCTGCCGGATCCAGTCGAGGCTGACGCGCGTGCCGAGCACCCCCGCGACCGCCCACTCGACATGCGGACACAACGCGCGGGGCGCGGAGTGCACGTAGAGAACTCCACGTGTCGTCACTGGGGCCTCCGGACAGAGCGAGACATCTTGTAACTTAGCGGAACGGCAGTGGCAGGGCGGCCACGGGGCGAGGCTACCGTGCGGTGGCGCGAGGAGTGTGACGTACCGTCGGTCCAGGCGCCGTGAACTCCGAGGTTTCACCCGGCGGGACGCGTCCGGACCTCCTGCGGGGGTCCGGAGTGGTCTCCGGGCCGGTCCGGCCGCCCCGTGCAGCGCGGGCGGCCGGCCCTGTACGACGTGGTGCGACCCACCGCACGGAGCGGATGCCGACCAACCCTGTACAACGAACGAGGAGACCAGGGGATGCGCAATCGCGGCCACCGTTCACGGGCCGTCCTCGCCGTCGCGGTGGTGGCCCTCCTCGGCGTCGCCGGGTGCGACGCCTCCGGCGGCAACTCCTCCGCGCCCAGCGGTACGGGGGGTCACGCGTCCCCGAAGCCCACACCGGCCTGGGACCGCAGTCCGGCGTCGATGGCCGCGGTCGGCGACTCCATCACCCGCGGGTTCGACGCGTGCAGCGTGCTGTCCGACTGTCCCGAGGTGTCCTGGGCGACCGGCAGCGACCCGCGGGTCAGGAGCCTCGCCGTCCGTCTGCTCGGCAGGACCGGGGCTGCCGAGCGGAGCTGGAACTATGCGGTGACCGGCGCGCGGATGGACGACCTGCCCGGCCAGATGGCGCAGGCGGCGACCCGCAGGCCGGAGCTGGTCACGGTGATGGCGGGTGCCAACGACGCCTGCCGCGCCTCCACCTCGGCGATGACGTCGGTGACCGCCTTCCGCCGCTCGTTCCAGGACGCGATGGACACCCTGCGCGGGACGCTGCCCAAGACCCAGGTGTACGTGTCGAGTGTGCCGGACCTGAAGCGGCTGTGGTCCCAGGGGCGGGGCAACGCGCTCGGCAAGCAGATCTGGAAGCTGGGCATCTGCCCCTCGATGCTCGGCGACGCCGACTCCCTGACCTCGGCGGCCACGCTGCGCCGTGACCGGGTGCAGGACCGGGTGGAGGCCTACAACCAGGTGCTGCGCGAGGTCTGCGCCAAGGACCGGTACTGCCGCTTCGACGGGAACGCGGTGTTCGACTACCGCTTCGACACGGACCAGTTGAGCCACTGGGACTGGTTCCATCCGAGCACCGACGGCCAGGCACGACTTGCGGAGATCGCCTACCGGACCGTCACGGCGCGGAAGCCCGTCACCTAGGGTTTCCGTCATGAGCGAACTTTTCGGCACACTTTCCGACGGCACCCCCGTCCACCGCTTCACGCTGGAGCGGGCCGGGGTCCGGGTGCGTGTGCTCACGTACGGCGGAATCGTGCAGTCGGCGGAGGTGCCGGACCGGGACGGGCGGGCCCTCGACGTCACGCTGGGGTTCCCCGACCTGGCGGGGTACGTGGAGCATCCGGAGCCGTATCTCGGCGCCCTGGTGGGCCGGTACGCGAACCGGATCGGCGGCGCGTGCTTCCCGCTCGACGGGGCGACCTACCACCTGGCGCCGAACAACGGGCCCAACTCGCTGCACGGCGGTGAGGGGGGCTTCGACAAGCGGGTGTGGGACGCGGAGCCGCTCGAACACGGGGTCCGGCTCTCCCGGGTCAGCCCGCACGGCGAGGAGGGCTTCCCGGGCCGTGTGGAGGTCACCGCGACGTACACGCTCGACGAGCGGGGCGCGCTGCGGATCGTCTACGAGGCGGTCAGCGACGCGCCGACGGTGCTGAACCTGACGAACCACACGTACTGGAACCTGAGCGGGTCCGGCAGTGCGATCGGGCACGAACTGCGGCTCGACGCGTCACGGTTGACGCCGGTCGACGCGGACCTCATCCCGACCGGGGAGCTGGAGCCCGTCGAGGGCACCCGCTTCGACTTCCGCACCGCGCGCAAGACGGGGGCGGGCTACGACCACAACTTCGTGCTCGACAAGGGGATCACGGACACTCCGGTCGAGGTGGCCGAGCTGTACGATCCGGCGTCCGGGCGGGTGCTGACCGTGGCGACCACCGAACCGGGCCTGCAGTTCTACACCGCCGACCACCTGGACGCCCCGTTCGCGCCCAACGACGGGATCGCGCTGGAGACCCAGCACTTCCCCGACTCGCCGAACCGGCCGGAGTTCCCGACCACCGAGCTGCGGCCGGGCGCCGTCCACCGGTCGCAGACGGTGTACGCGTTCTCCGCGCGGCCCTAGGGCAACCGGGGAAACGGCGAGCCCCGGTCCGGAGGTCAGGTTCCGGACCGGGGCTGCTCAGGGGGACGTGCGCCGGTTACGCCTCGATGATCGTGCGCAGCCGGGGGTCCGTGAGGGAACGCCCTGCCTGAACCTCGTACGAACCCTTCACAAACGCCCAGCCGCCGGCGGCGGTGTCCCAGATCTCGAAGGCGCGGCGCGGCAGCTCCACGACGGCCTCGGCGCTCTCGCCGGGACCGGCCTCGACACCGGCGAATCCGGCGAGGACCCGGGCGGGCCGCTCCGCGCCCGGCTCCGCCGGGGCGAGGTAGACCTGGACGACCTCGCGTCCGGCGCGCTCACCGGAGTTGCGGACACGGACGGTGACGGTCGTGCCCTCGACCTCGATCGCCTCGTAGGTCCAGTCGGTGTAGCCGAGGCCGTGGCCGAAGGCGTACGACGGGGTCCGGCCCTCCTTCTCCCAGGCGCGGTAACCGATGAACACGTCCTCCGTGTAGGGGAGTTCGCCGTCGGCCGGGGCGACCCGGGTGACCGGGGCGTCGGCGAGGTAGCCCCACGTGGTGGGGAGGCGGCCGCCGGGCTCGTGGGCGCCGGTGAGGACGTCGGCGAGGGCGGCGCCGCCCTCCTGGCCGGGGAACCAGCTCAGGAGCACCGCGGCGACCTCCTCGCGCCACGGAAGCTCCACCGGGGAGCCGGAGTTGACGATCACGACGGTGTTCGGGTTGGCGGCGGCGACGGCGTGGACCAGCTCGTCCTGGCGGCCCGGGAGCCTCAGGTCCGCCCGGTCGAAGCCCTCGGACTCGACGCGGTCGGTGGTGGCGACCACGACGACGGCGGTGTCGGCGGCACGGGCCGCCTCGACGGCCTCGGCGATCAGTTCGTCGGCGTCGCGCACCGGTTCCTGGTGGGCGAGCGAGAAACCGACGACCTTCATCGGGATGTCCTCGGGGAGCGCGACGACGTGCGTGAGGGACACCTCGACGGGCTGTCCGGCGGTGAGTTCGGCCTGGCCGCGCGGGACCGGGGCGCCGAAGAACGTGATGAAGGGGTCGTCCTTGTCGGTGGCCTGGACGTCGTCGAAGTACGTCGTGCCGGCGACGGTGAGGGTGAACGCCCCGAGACCCTTCACGCCGAAGGTGTGCAGGCCGGTGTCGCGCGGGGTGAAGGTGCCGGTCAGCTCGACGGTGTGGAGGGCGTCGTGGGTGACGCCCTCGGGCAGGTCGTCACCCATCCACTGGATCTGGCCGTTCGGGGCCGAGCCGCTGCCGATGACCGCGCCCGCGGCGTCGCGGCACACCGCGCGCAGCTCGAACCCCTTGTCGGCGACGGGGAGTTCGACGGTCGGGTCGGCACCGACGGCGTAACTGAGCGTGCCCTCGGGCAGGGCGGCGGTGAGGGCGTCGAGGGGCGAGATCACCCGGGCGGGGAAGACGGTCGCGGAGCCGCCTCCGAGGACGCGGGCGTCGCGGGCGGCGGCGCCGATGAGGGCGACGCGCCGGCCCTCCGCGAGCGGCAGGGCGCCTTCGTTGCGCACCAGGACGAAGGCGCGGCGGGCGATCTCGCGGGCCAGCGCCTCTCCGTCGACGGTCGCGGGTGGCTCGGTCACGACGGGCTCGGCGCCCTGGAGGATGCCGACACGGGCGGCGAGGCGCAGCACGTTGCGGACGGCCGTGTCGACCGTGGCCTCGTCCACCTCGCCTGCCCGGACTGCGGCGGCGAGCGGTGCGCCGTAGACGGTGCGCGGGCCGGGCATGGCGACGTCGAGGCCGCCCTCGATGGCGGCCTTGGTGGCGCGGCCGGCCATCCAGTCGGAGACGTTGAAGCCGTCGAAGCCCCACTCGCCGCGCAGGATCTCGTTCACGAGGTAGCGGTGCTCGGTCATCGTGGTGCCGTTGACCGAGTTGTAGGCGGTCATGATGCCCCAGGGACGGGCGTTCTCGACGATGGCCTCGAAGGGGGCCAGGTAGAGCTCGCGCAGGGCGCGTTCCGAGACGAGGTTGTCGACGGTGAAGCGGTCGGTCTCGGCGTCGTTGGCGACGAAGTGCTTGACGGTGGTGCCGACGCCGCCGGACTGCACGCCCCGGACGTAGCCGCTGCCGATCGCGCCGGTCAGCAGGGGGTCCTCGCTGTAGGCCTCGAAGTGACGGCCGCCGAGCGGGGAGCGGTGCAGGTTCACGGTCGGGGCGAGCAGGACGTGGACGCCCTTGCGGCGGGCCTCCTGGGCGAGGAGCGTGCCGGCGCGGCGGGCCAGCTCCGGGTCCCAGGTGGCGGCGAGCGCGGTGGGCGAGGGCAGTGCGACGGAGGGGTCGTCCGCGGTCCAGTGGACGCCGCGGACGCCGATCGGGCCGTCCGACATCACGATGGACTGCAGGCCGATCTCGGGGAGCGCGGGCAGCGTCCACATGTTCCGGCCGGACAGCAGCCGGGCCTTCGCGTCCAGGTCGAGGCGGCCGAGGGCCGCCTCGACGACGGCCTCGCGGGCCGCGTCCTGCCGGTCCTTGGCCGTCTCCACCACTGTCTCCGCCATGGCGGCACCTCCTCGTTGAAAGCCGTCTGGTGCTCCATCCTGCATCGGTTACCTGTAGAGCGGTAGGTTTCGTTATGTCGCCGTTACAATCAGAGGGATCGGGTGCCGTACGGTGACGCCATGGCGACCAGGACCAGGAGTGAGGAGCGACGCGCGGAGATCGTGCGCGCGGCGCTGGAGGTGATCGCCGAGCGCGGCTACCGGGGCGCGAGCCTCGCCGCGGTCGCCGAGCGCGTGGGACTCACCCAGCAGGGCCTGCTGCACCACTTCCCGACCAAGGAGGCGCTGCTCGTCGCCGTGCTCAAGGAGCGCGACCAGTGGGACGCCGTGCCGGACAGCGCGTGGCGGGCCGATCTGCTCGTCTCGCTGGTCGAGTACAACGCGATGCGGCCCGGCATCATCCAGACCTTCTCCGCGCTGCTCGGCGAGAGCGTCACGGAGGGGCACCCGGCGCGCGAGTTCTTCACCAGGCGCTACACCGCCGTCCGCGCGAACATGGCCTCGGTGCTGCGCGCCGAGTACGGGGAGCGGCTGCCGAGCGGTCTCACGCCGGAGCGCGCCGCTCCGCTGCTCGTGGCCGTGATGGACGGGCTCCAGTACCAGTGGCTGCTGGACCCGGAGTCGGTGGACATGCCGGCCGCGTTCCGCGACTTCCTCACGCTGCTGGGCGAGAACTGACACCTCCGGCGCCGTATCGGTCGCGGGCGGTCCCCGACCCCGGCCGCACGGCGTTCCTGGCCGCCCCGCGGACCTCCGCGGCCGCGTTCTCCCCGTGAGCGTCCCGCCGTACGACGACCGGCGTGCTTCGGCCACTTGGGCCCCGCACCATGGCGTGCGTCCCCCGCGTCACGGGATACTCGGCGGCGTCCGGTTGCACCCCCACGCGACGGAAGGCCCGAACTCCCTTGAATCGTCTGCGCGTTCCGATCGGTGTCCTCGGGCTGGCGCTGCTCGCGGGGTTCGCCGCGCCGCCCGCCGCCTCGGCCCTGCCGGCCGTGTCCGGCACCGCCGCCGAGGTTCCCACGGCCGAGGAGCAGCGGCTCGACCGAGCGGCACCGCAGGAGATCCTGCGGCGCTCCGGATTCGACGCGGTGGCACCGGAGTTCGCGCGGGCACTGGAACGGGCGGGGTCGTACGCGCAGGCCGAGCGGGTGGTCCGGCGCCAGGGTGCGCGCCTGTGGCAGCGGGCGGTCGACCGGGTCCAGGGGCGGGGTCCCGCGGGCGGGGACCTGAGCCGGGACGACGACCGGCCGCTGTACTGGGCCCGGCTCGGCATGACCCGCGAAGTCCGGCGGTGGCAGCCCGCGTTCGGGATGACCGACGTCCGGCGCGCCCGCCTGCTCGACGGTCTGGAGCGCAGTTCACGCGGCCAGGACGCCGTCCGCTTCCCGCCGCGCGAGGGGGTGAAGCGGATCCTCGTCACCGGGTTCGACCCGTTCACCCTGGACCGGGACGTCCGGATCTCCAACCCCTCCGGGGCGACCGCGCTCGCCCTCGACGGCACGACCGTCCGGACGGCCGACGGACCCGCGCGGGTGGAGGCCGTCGTCTTCCCGGTCCGCTGGCGGGACTTCGCCGAGGGCGCGGTGGAGCGCGCCCTGCGCCCGTACCTCGCGCACGTGGACCTGTTCACGACCATCAGCCAGGGCCGCGTCGGCCGGTTCGACGTGGAGCGCACCAACGGGGCCTGGCGGGGCGGCTTCCCGGACAACGAGAACGCCTCCAGCACCGGGACCGTGCCGGTGACCGACCCGGCGGCGCAGCCCCAGTGGACGGCGACGACCCTCCCGTACGCGCGGATCGTCGCCGCGCGGACCGGGCGCTTCCCGGTCTACGACCACACCTCGGTGACCGAGATCCCGGCCGGGGGCACCGATCCCGTCATACGGCCCGACGGACCGACCCCGGGGTCACAGGCCCGCGCGGGCGGCGGCGGGGACTACCTGTCGAACGAGATCGCCTACCGGGCGACCCTGCTGCGCGACCGTCTCGGCCTGGGAGCGAGCCTGCCGGGCGGCCATGTCCACACACCCGTGCTGGAGTTCGGGGCCGGCAACACGGACCCGGCGACCGGGGCGGTGACGGACCCCGCGTTCGTGCGCAACCGCCTCGACATCGTCGCCCAGGTGCGCGCGATCCTGACGGTGGCCGCGAGTGCCGAGGCACCTGCCGTCGACGCGGCGGAGCGCTCGCGCGACTGAACCGGAGGCGAGGCGGCCGGGGGCCGCAGGGTCACGAGGCGGCGGTCTCCTCCGCCGAGGCCGCGGCGGCGACCTCGGCGTCGCTCGCGCCCCCGCCGGTCTCCTCGCCGAGCAGGTCCCGGGCCATCAGGGTGGCGCCCGCGACGGCGCCCGGCATCAGGAAGACCGCGACGAACGGCACGACGAACGCCAGGGCCAGCGGGGTGCCGAAGCCCCAGACCAGCGTCTTGCGGGAGCGGAGCAGGGTGAGGCGGTCCCGCAGGTCGACCCGGCGGCGCTGCAGGGCGACGGCGACGAGTTCCTCGGTGAGGAAGAAACCGGTGACGAAGAAGCCGAGCACCGGGACGGCGGTCTGACCGACGAACGGCACGAAGCCGAGCGCGAAGAGGAGCACGCCCCAGACGGCGGCCCGCACCACGATCCGGAGGCTGTCGCGGCCGGAGATCCACAGTTCCCGCCAGAGCGGCAGCCCCGACTCGGGGGCCGTGCCGTCCGGGGAGACGTCGCGGTCGACCTTCTCCGAGAGGTTCTCGTAGAAGGGCTGGCCTATCAGCAGGGTGACGGCGGTGAAGGTGACGACGGCCAGGAGCAGGGCGAGGGCGAAGAGGACGGCCGTGAGGAAGCCGCGGAAGAGGCCCGACCAGGGGCTGGTCCAGTCGTCGGCGAACGGGGTGGACCAGGTGACGAGGTCCTCGCCGTACATGCCGAGCGCGACCAGCACCGCCGCGTACAGCACGAGCGTGATGAGCCCGGGCAGCAGCCCGAAACCGTACTGCTTGCCGTGCCGGGCCACCCAACGCTGGCCCCGCAACAGATGACCGAAACCCACCCCGAGATCACGCATGGGGGGAACCATATCGGGGTGCCGCGCGGGGCAGCACGGGGCGGTGGCGACGGATTCCACCGTGCGCGGCAGCGGCCCCGTCGTCGCCCACGGCGAAGGCCGCGCCCCGCGTCCCGGGGTGCGGCCTCCGTGGCGTGCGACGAGCGCCGTCAGGCGAGCGTCACGGTGATGTTGCCGCGCGTCGCCTTCGAGTACGGGCAGACCTGGTGGGCCTTCTCCAGGAGCGCGCGGGCGGTGCCGGCGTCGACGTTCGGGATCGCGGCGGAGATCTCCACGATGATCCCGAAGCCGTCGTCGTTCTTGCCGATGCCGACCTTCGCGGTGACGGTCGAGCCGGAGATGTCGGCGTTCTCCTGCCGGGCCACGACGCCGAGGGCGCCCTGGAAACAGGCGCTGTACCCGGCGGCGAAGAGCTGCTCCGGGTTGGTTCCGGCGCCGCTGCCGCCCATCTCCTTCGGCGGGTTGACGACGACGTCGAGCTTGCCGTCGTCGGTGGCGACGCGGCCGTCACGGCCGTTCTCGGCGGTGGCGACTGCGGTGTACAGGACCTCGGACTGCTGGATGGACATACGGTGCGCTCCTCCTTGGCCGGTCGCGACTCGCGCCCACGATCGCGACGACTTCGGAAAGAAGTTATCGCATGTCGGAAGTCCAGCGACAGGGCCGCCCCCGGCCGCCGTGGCGGCCGGGGGCGGGTTGCGCGTCGCGTCCCAACAGGTCGGCGCAGGTCAGAGCTTGACGATCATCTTTCCGGTGTTGTCGCCGCGCAGGACGCCGAAGAAGGCCTCCAGGTTGTTCTCGATGCCCTCGACGACCGTCTCGTTGTACTTCAGCTCGCCGGAGCGGACCCAGCCGCCGACCTCCCGCACGAACTCCTGCTGGAGGTCGTAGTGGTCGCCGACGAGGAAGCCCTGGATACGGCCGCGGGTCTGGATCAGGCGGGCCAGGTTCTTCGGGCCGGGGACGGCCTCGGTGCTGTTGTAGACGGAGATCATGCCGCAGATCGCGATGCGGCCGTCCCGGTTGAGCGAGCCGATCGCGGCCTCCAGGTGGTCGCCGCCCACGTTGTCGAAGTAGACGTCGATACCGTCGGGGGCGGCCTCGCGGAGCTGCTGGGCGACCGGGCCGCTCTTGTAGTTGAAGGCCGCGTCGAAGCCGTACTCCTCGACGAGGAGCTTGACCTTCTCGTCCGAGCCGGCGGAGCCGATGACGCGCGAGGCGCCCTTGAGCCTGGCGATCTGGCCGACCTGGCTGCCGACGGCGCCGGCCGCGCCGGAGACGAAGACCGAGTCGCCCTCCTTGAAGGAGGCGACGCGCAGCAGCCCCGCGTAGGCGGTGAGGCCGGTCATGCCGAGGACGCCGAGGTACGTGGAGAGCGGCGCGGCCTCGGGGTCGACCTTGACGGCCTGCTTCGCGTCCACCACGGCGTACTCGCGCCAGCCGAGGAAGTGCAGGACGTGGTCACCGACCGCGATGCCCTCGGCGTTCGAGGCGACGACCTCGCCGACCGCGCCGCCCTGCATGGTCTTGCCCAGCTCGAAGGGCGCGACGTAGGACTTGGCGGCGCTCATGCGGCCGCGCATGTACGGGTCGACGGAGACGTACGCGTTGCGCACCAGGACCTGACCCGGCCCCGGCCGGCGCACCTCGGCCTCGACCAGGGCGAAGTCCTCGGGCTTCGGCCAGCCGACCGGACGGCTGACCAGGTGCCATTCACGGTTGACGGCGGGGAGCTGGGGGGTCTCGGACATGAGGGTGCGCCTTTCACGGTGACGGGCGAGCGGCTCTGGCGGTTCAGCGATGGTTCATCGAGGCAGCAAGTACTTCATTACCTGAAACAACCATGCGCCTGAATATTTCATGATGTCAAGTAACGGGGTACGCTCGGAGCCATGGCCACCCAGAAGAGACCCCGGATCGACCCTTTGACCATGGAGGTCGTCGAGCTGATCGGCACGGTCGTGGCCCGCTACCACGACGAGTACGAGGACGCCGCGGCCGAGCACGCCCTGACCGGGGCGCAGGCGCGGCTGCTGAGCCTGCTCTCCCTGGAGCCGCTGCCCATGCGCCGCCTGGCGCAGAAGCTGCGGTGCGAGCCGTCGAACGTCACGGGGATCGTGGACCGGCTGGAGGTGCGGGGCCTGGTGGAGCGGCGCCCCGATCCGGCGGACCGCCGGGTGAAACTGGCCGCGGCGACCGCCGAGGGGCGCACGGTGGCCGGGGGTCTGCGCGACTCCCTGAAGTTCGCGCGCGAACCCCTCGCCGGCCTGTCGGAGCAGGAGCGGCTGACCCTGCGGGACCTGCTGTCCAGGATGCTGGAGCCGGACGGCACCGCGGGCTGACCGTCCCGCACGCGGGGCGCGGGAGGCCGCTCCTTCAGGTCCGGCCCGGCCCGATCCGAACGGCGGATCCTAGGCGCACCACCACAGGAAACGGCTGCACGTCTCCGAGGGGGCGGGGTTCGGCGGCGGGGCCGAGGTCGTCGGGGCCGTCGTGGCGGGGGTCGAGGTCCGGGGGGCCGAGGGGGCGGGCGCCGCCGTCGAGGGCCGGTCCGGGAGCGTGCCCGCTGTCGCCGACTGCACGTCCTTGGTGTCCTTCGCGCTCGCGGACGCGGACGCCGAGGGCGAATCGGAGGCCGAGGGCGAGGCCGAGGCGTCGGGCGTCCGGCCGGCCGAGGCGTCACCGGGGGCCGGCGTGCCGCCCTTCGACCGCGCGGCGTCCTTCGCCTCCGCAGCCGCACCGTCGGGCGACTCGCCGCCGGCCGCCGCCGGAGCGGGGCCCAACCCGGGTGCGTCGATGCCGAGTTCGGCGAGACTCAGGCCGCCCGCCGCGAGGACGAAACCGGCCACGACGAACAGCGTGCGGCGGCGGCGCCTGCGGTGCGCCGCGGCCTTGCGGTCCCGTCGGCTGGTCCCGCCCTCCGCTTCCGGCACCTCCGGATCGTCCAGGTCGTCCCGATCGCCCGGATCACTCGAATTCCCGTCGTCCGGCCGGGAGTCGGCAGTGCGCGAGGTGCCGTCGTCGTACGCGGCACTGTCGTCGTACGAGGCCCCCGCGCCGTACGAGGTGCCGTCGCCGTACGCGGCGCCTGCGTCGTACGCGGCCCCCGCGTCGTACGCGGCGCCGTAGGCCGGGTCGGCATCCCGCTCCCACGCGCCGGGCCGTTCGGCGGGCACCCGGGGTTCTTCGACGCGGAGACCCTCGACCGGGGTGCCGCACCCGGGACAGGCAAGGGCGCCGTTGAGGTGCCGTCGGCACGCGTGGCAATAGTCCATGACGCGGGAAGACTAAGTTCGCCCTCGGTAACGTTCCTAGGCGCGCCTGTGAAAGTTCTGTGCGGAACCCGGAGTTCCGGCACGGCGGTACGCGACACCCCCGGCCATTTCCCTCCATCCGCCCCATCCGTGCCGTCCGGGCGGCCCCTCCCCGCACGCCGGACCGCCGCACCACTCTGTCCCGCGCGAGGCCCGTCGAAACCGTTCTGTGCGCGAACCATTGACACCCCCCGGGCCGCGTCTTTACTGTCACGCCAGCATTTCGAACGTGTGACGAAATTTCGAACAGAGAACCACAGGGGGCAACTGCCGTGCGCATCACGGGAATCACCACACACGTGGTCGGGACACCCTGGCGGAACCTGACCTACGTCCAGGTGCACACCGACGAGGGCATCACGGGAGTCGGCGAGACCCGGATGCTGGGCCACACCGACGCGCTGATCGGCTATCTGCACGAGGCCCGCACCAACCACATTCTCGGCTCGGACCCCTTCGCTGTCGAGGACCTGGTCCGCCGGATGAAGTACGGCGACTACGGCCGCGCCGGCGAGATCGTGATGTCCGGTATCGCCGTCATCGAGATGGCCTGCTGGGACATCAGGGGCAAGGCGCTCGGGGTGCCCGTCTGGCAGCTCCTCGGCGGCAAGGTGACCGACCGGGTCAAGGCGTACGCGAACGGCTGGTACACCACCGAACGGACCCCGGAGGCCTACCACAAGGCCGCTCAGGAGGTCGTCGCGCGCGGTTACCGGGCCCTGAAGATCGACCCGTTCGGCACGGGCCACTTCGAACTGGACCACGAGGCCACGCTCTACTCGGTGTCGCTGATCGAGGCGGTGCGCGACGCGATCGGTCCGGAGACCGAGCTGATGCTGGAGATGCACGGCCGGTTCTCGCCGTCGACCGCGGTCCGGCTGGCCCGCGAGCTCGCGCCCTTCCAGCCCGCGTGGCTGGAGGAGCCGGTGCCGCCGGAGAACCTCAAGGCGCTGGAGAAGGTGGCCGCCAAGGTCGACATCCCGGTCGCCACCGGCGAACGGATCCACGACCGGATCGAGTTCCGCGAACTCTTCGAGAGCCAGGCCGTCGACATCATCCAGCCCGACGTCGGTCACATCGGCGGCATCTGGGAGACCCGCAAGCTCGCCGCCACCGCCGAGGCCCACTACGTCCTGGTGGCGCCGCACAACGTCGGCGGCCCGGTCCTGACCGCCGCCTCCCTCCAAGTCGGCTTCAGCACACCGAACTTCAAGATCCTGGAACACTTCAACGACTTCGCGGACGCGGAGATCAAGAAGGTCGTGAAGGGTGCCCCGCAGGTCGTGGACGGCTACTTCGAGCTGTCCCACGAGCCCGGTCTCGGCGTCGAGCTGGACGTCGACGCGGCGGCCGAGTTCCCGCAGCAGCAGGCCCGGTTCGACCTCTGGGCGGACGGCTGGGAGCAGCGCAGGCCGAAGGCGGACGGATGAGTACCGCGGTCGTCGTCGACCGGCCCGGCGAGCACCGGCTGGTCCCGCACGAGCCGGTGCGGCCCGCGGCGGGTGAGGCGCTCGTGCGGGTGCACGCGGTCGGCATCTGCGGCAGCGACCGCGAGGTCTACCAGGGCAACCGGCCCGAAGGGTACGTGCGGTACCCCCTCACCCCGGGCCACGAGTGGTCCGGGACCGTCGAGGAGGTCGGTGCCGGTGTCCCCGCGACGCTCACCGGCCGCAAGGTCGTCGGCGAGGGCTTTCGCAACTGTCAGGTCTGCGACCGCTGCCACGCGGGCGAGACGACGCTGTGCACGGCGGGGTACGAGGAGACCGGCTTCACCGTTCCCGGCGCGATGGCGACCACGCTGACGCTCCCGGCACGGCTGCTCCACGTCCTGCCCGACGCCGCCGACCTGACCGCCGCCGCCCTGCTGGAGCCGGCCGCCTGCGTCGCGGCCGCCGCGCTGAAGGCGAACGCGCTGCCCGGTGAGCGGGTGGCCGTGGTGGGCACCGGAACGCTCGGGATGTTCGCGGTGCAGTTCCTCCGGGCGGGCTCACCCGCCGAGCTGCTCGTGGTGGGCACCCGCCCCGACCGGGCCGCGCTGGCGAAGGAGTTCGGCGCCACCGGTTTCCGTACTCGCGACGAGGAACTCCCCGGCGGCTTCGACGTCGTCGTGGAGACCGCGGGGTCCGCGTCCGCCGCGCGCACCGCCGCCTCCCTGCTGCGGCGCGGCGGACGCCTGGTCCTCACCGGGATCCCGGCGCCGGGCGCGGAGGGGCTCGACCCGACCGACCTCGTCGTCCGGCAGCTGGAGGTGCACACCGTGTTCGGGGCGCCGCCGGAGGCCTGGGCGCACACGGTCCGGGTGTTCGGCGCCGGTCTGCTGAACCCGACGCCCCTGGTGACGCACGAGCTGCCGCTCGCCGCGTTCGCGGAGGCGATCGAGCTGGTGGGGTCCGGTGACCCCGAGGTCGGCAAGGTCCTGCTGAAACCGTGACCGCCCGAGCCGTACGCCGGTGCGGGGCCACCTGACAGCCCCGTACCGGCGTACTCCCCGGGCCTCCGCACACCCAAAGACGCGAACCTTGTCCGAAATATCGAACATGAAGGACGGCTTGTGACGACCGATGCCTCTCCCACGGCAGCCCGGCGACCCGGCGAGCGGGCGCTCGCCGCGCTCGGCCTGGGCGCGCCCGCCCTCTCCCCCGCCGACGCCTCGCCGCACACGTTCCCGGGAGGCGGCCGTTGGCGCACCGAGGTGCCCTCCGTCGAGGGCCCCGAGGCGCTGGCCGCGGTCCTCAAGGAGTCTTCGCGCCTCGACGTGCCCATCCACCGGATCAGCCAGGGCAGCGGTGTCTGGATGCTCACCGACGACGAGATCACCGAGATGGTCGAGGCCACCGGTGAACGCGACATCGAGCTCTGCCTGTTCACCGGTCCGCGCGGCACCTGGGACATCGGCGCCTCGGTCCGCACCGACTCGCGCGGCGGCGGGCTGCGCGCCCGCGGCCACGACGCGGTCGCCGGCTGCGTGGAGGACGCCGTCCGTGCCACGGAGCTGGGGGTGAAGTGCCTGCTCGTCGCGGACGAGGGGGTGCTGTGGACGCTGCACCGGGCACGCACCGCGGGAATCATCCCGGCGGACACCACCCTCAAGGTCTCGGCGCTGATCGGCCCGGTCAACCCGGCCGCGTACGCGGTGTACGAGCACCTCGGCGCCGACTCGGTCAACGTGCCGAGCGACCTGACGCTCGGTCACCTCACGGAGATCCGGCGCATCTCCGCCGCCCCCATGGACATGTACATCGAGGCCCCCGACGACCTCGGCGGGTACGTGCGGATGTACGAGGTCGCCGAGCTGATCCGGCGCGGCGCACCGCTCTATCTGAAGTTCGGGCTCTCCAAGGCCCCCGGGATCTACCCGTACGGCACCCATCTGCGGGACCTGACCCTGAGCACCGCCCGGGAGCGCGTACGGCGCGGCCGGCTCGCGCTCGACCTGCTCGCCCGGCACGGCGCGGACGGCGACATGGCGCCGCTCGGTTCCCGGACGCCCGGCCCGCTCCACCGCTTTCCCACCGATGTCACCCCGCTCTGACCCGCTGCCCTCTCTCAACGACGAGAAGAACAAGGACTGATCATCATGCGCAACCGCAGAGCCGCCCTCGCCGCCATCGCCGGAGCCGCCTCCCTCGCCCTCACCCTGTCCGCCTGCGGGCAGGACAGTGACGGCGGCAGTGACGACAAGGCGGGCAGCACCAAGGGCGCCACGATCGGCATCTCGATGCCGACGAAGTCGTCCGAGCGCTGGATCGCCGACGGCAACAACGTCGTCAAGAACCTCCAGGCGAAGGGCTACAAGACCAAGCTGGCGTACGGGGAGGACGACCCGGACCAGCAGGTCTCGCAGATCGAGAACATGATCACGCAGGGTGTGAAGGCGCTGATCATCGCCGCCATCGACAACAAGTCGATGAACAACGTGCTCCAGCAGGCCGCCGACGCCAAGATCCCGGTGATCTCCTACGACCGGCTGATCCTCGGCAGCAAGAACGTCGACTACTACGCGTCGTTCGACAACACCAAGGTCGGTGAACTGCAGGGCGGTTACATCGTCGACAAGCTCGGTCTGAAGGACGGCAGCAAGAAGGGGCCGTTCAACGTCGAGCTGTTCGCCGGCTCCAACGACGACAACAACACGAAGTACTTCTTCCAGGGCGCGATGAACGTCCTCCAGCCCTACATCGACAAGAAGCAGCTCGTCGTGAAGTCCGGGCAGACCAACCTCACCCAGGTCACCACGCTGCGCTGGGACGGCGGCACCGCGCAGAAGCGCATGGACGACATCCTCACCTCGGCGTACAAGAGCGAGCACGTCGACGCCGTGCTGTCGCCCTACGACGGCATCTCGATCGGCATCCTCTCGTCCCTGAAGTCGGACGACTACGGCTCCAAGAGCAAGCCGCTGCCGGTGGTCACCGGACAGGACGCCGAACTCGCGTCGGTGAAGTCGATCATCGCGGGCGAGCAGACGCAGACCGTCTACAAGGACACCCGCAAGCTGGCGACGGTGGCCTCGAACATGGTCGACGCGGCGCTCAAGGGCAAGAAGCCCGAGATCAACGACGACAAGACCTACGACAACGGCACCAAGGTCGTCCCCGCGTACCTGCTGCAGCCGGTCAGCGTCGACAAGTCCAACTACGAGAAGGAGCTCGTCGACACGGGCTACTACAAGGCCACCGACCTCAAGTAACCGCCGCCCCCTACTGATTGGAAGGCACGACCATGGCGGGACCCGTCCTGGAAATGCGCTCGATCGTCAAGACCTTTCCCGGCGTCAAGGCGCTGTCGGACGTCACTCTGACCGTCCAGCAGGGCGAGGTCCATGCCATCTGCGGGGAGAACGGCGCCGGCAAGTCGACCTTGATGAAGGTCCTCTCCGGCGTCCACCCGCACGGGAGTTACGAAGGGGACATCCTCTTCGATTCGGAGGTCTGCACCTTCAAGGACATCAGGGCCAGTGAGCAGCACGGCATCGTGATCATCCACCAGGAACTGGCCCTGGTGCCGTACCTCTCCATCGCGGAGAACATCTTCCTCGGCAACGAGCACGCCACCCGCGGGCTCATCAGCTGGACCGAGACCCTGCGGCACGCGTCCGAACTGCTGCGGCGGGTCGGGCTCGACGAGAACCCGCAGACCCGCGTCGCCGACATCGGCGTGGGCAAGCAGCAGCTCGTCGAGATCGCGAAGGCGCTGTCGAAGAAGGTGAAGCTGCTCATCCTGGACGAGCCCACCGCCGCCCTGAACGACGAGGACAGCGGCAAACTCCTGGATCTCATCCTGGAGTTGAAGAACCAGGGCATGACCTCGATCATCATCTCCCACAAGCTGAACGAGATCGAGCGGGTCGCGGACTCGGTGACCATCCTGCGCGACGGGCGGACCATCGAGACGCTCGACGTGAAGGCCGCGCAGACCACCGAGGACCGGATCATCAGCGGCATGGTGGGCCGCGACCTGGAACACCGTTTCCCGGAGCGGACCCCGCATCACCCCGAGGCGGGCGCCGCGCCCGCCCTGGAGATCCGCGACTGGACCGTGTTCCACCCGATCGACCAGCAGCGCAAGGTGGTCGACGACGTGTCGATCTCCGTGCGCCGCGGTGAGATCGTGGGCATCGCCGGGCTCATGGGCGCCGGGCGCACCGAACTCGCGATGAACGTGTTCGGGCGCGCCTACGGCCGCTACGCGGGCGGCACGGTGCTCAGGGACGGCAAGGAGATCCGGACGAAGACCGTGTCCCAGGCGGTCGGGCACGGGATCGCGTACGTCACCGAGGACCGCAAGCACTACGGCCTCAACCTCATCGACACGATCAACCGCAACATCACGCTCAGCGCGCTGGGCAAGGTCGCCCGGCGCGGGATCGTCGACGAGCACGAGGAGCGGCAGGTCTCCGAGGGGTTCCGCACCTCCATGAACATCAAGGCGCCGACCGTCTTCGAGCCGGTGGGCAAGCTGTCGGGCGGCAACCAGCAGAAGGTCGTCCTCAGCAAGTGGATCTTCGCGGGGCCCGAGGTGCTGATCCTGGACGAGCCGACCCGCGGGATCGACGTGGGCGCCAAGTTCGAGATCTACACGGTCATCGACCGGCTGGCGGCCGAGGGCAAGGCCGTCGTCTTCATCTCCTCCGAGCTGCCGGAGCTGCTCGGCATGTGCGACCGCATCTACACGATGGCAGCGGGACGGCTGACGGGTGAGTTCTCGCGGGCGGAAGCCTCGCAGGAAACGCTGATGCGTCAGATGACAAAGGACAAAGAGGTAACCCGATGAGCACGGATGTGACCGCCAAGACGCCGGCCCCCGCGCCGGCCGGCAAGAGCGGCTCGGACACGGGAGGGAGCCTGCTCCAGCTGATGCTGGACGGCATGCGCCGCAACATGCGGCAGTACGGCATGCTGTTCGCCCTCGGTCTGATCGTGGTGCTGTTCGCCGTGTGGACCAATGGTGACCTGCTGCTGCCCCGCAACGTCTCCAACCTGGTGCTGCAGAACAGCTACATCCTGATCCTCGCGATCGGCATGATGCTCGTCATCATCGCGGGTCACATCGACCTGTCGGTCGGCTCGCTGACGGCGTTCGTGGGCGCGATCGGCGCCGTGCTGATGGTCAACCACGACCTCTCCTGGCCGCTCGCCCTGGTGCTGTGCCTGGCCATCGGCGCGGCCGCGGGCGCGGCACAGGGCTTCCTCATCGCGTACCTCGGCATACCGTCGTTCATCGTGACCCTCGCGGGCATGCTGACCTTCCGCGGTCTGACCGAGATCTTCCTCCAGGGCCAGACGATCGGCCCGTTCCCCGAGGGTCTGCAGAAGGTCGCCAACAGCTTCCTGCCCGAGGTCGGGCCCGACACGAACTACCACAACCTCACGCTGCTGCTCGGCCTCGCCCTCATCGCCTTCGTGGTGTTCCAGGAGGTCCGCGACCGCAAGCGGCAGCAGGAGTTCTCCCTCGACGTCCTGCCCCGGAACCTCTTCCTGCTCAAGCTCGTCGCGCTGATCGCCGCGGTGTTCACCGTCACCCTGCTGCTCGCCAGCTACAAGGGTGCTCCGGTGGTCCTGCTGATCCTCGGCGTCCTGGTCGCCGGCTTCGGCTACCTGATGCGCAACGCGGTCATCGGCCGGCACATCTACGCGATCGGCGGCAACCTCCCGGCGGCGAAGCTGTCGGGCGTGAAGGACAAGAAGGTCACCTTCCTGGTCTTCCTGAACATGGGCATGCTCGCGGCCCTGGCGGGTCTGGTCTTCGCCGCCCGCTTCAACGCGGCCTCGCCCAAGGCCGGTCTGAACTTCGAACTCGAAGCGATCGCGGCCTCGTTCATCGGCGGCGCGTCGATGAGCGGCGGCGTGGGCACGGTCCTCGGCGCGATCATCGGCGGTCTCGTCCTGGGCGTGCTGAACAACGGCATGAACCTCGTCGGCGTCGGCAGCGACTGGCAGCAGGTCATCAAGGGCCTGGTGCTGCTCGCGGCGGTCGGCTTCGACGTGTGGAACAAGCGCAAGGTCGGTTCGTAAGTCGGCCGGGCCCCGCCCGGCCGGGCGGGGCCCCTTCCAGTGCAGGAGCCGCACATGGACATGAGCAGACGTACGGTCATCACAGCGGCGACGGCGGCGGGGCTCACGGCCGCCGCCGGTGTCGGAACGGCGCACGCCTCCGCAGGCGGCGGGCCCGCCAAGGAGATCTTCGGCAGACTCGCCGACGGGACGAAGGTCCACCGGTGGTCGCTGGAGAACGGCGGAACCCGCCTCAAGGTCCTGTCGTACGGCGGGATCGTCCAGTCCCTGGAACTCCCCGACCGGCACGGCCGGTACCGCAACGTCGTCCTCGGCTTCGCCGGTCTCGACGACTACGTCGCGAAGAGCCCCTACTTCGGGGCGCTGATCGGCCGGTACGGCAACCGGATCGCCAAGGGGCGGTTCACTCTCGACGGCACCACCCACCAGCTCTCCGTCAACGACGGCGTCAACAGCCTGCACGGCGGCGCCCAGGGCTTCGACAAGCGGGTCTGGGACGTGGAGGGCTTCACCTCCGGCACCGACGTCGGACTCGTCCTGCGCTACACCAGCGCCGACGGCGAGATGGGCTACCCCGGCACGCTCCGCGTCAAGGTCACCTACACCCTGAACCGGCACGGCGACTGGCGCATCGACTACGAGGCGACCACCGACCGGGCCACCGTCGTCAACCTCACCAGTCACGTCTACTGGAACCTCGCCGGTGAGGGCAGCGGCTCGATCTACGACCACGAGCTGGAGATCGCCGCCGCCCGCTACACCCCGGTCGACGCGGGCCTGATCCCGACCGGCGAGCTGGCCCGGGTCGCGGGCACCCCGTTCGACTTCCGCCGCACGAAGACGGTCGGCGAGGACATCCGGGTCGGCCACCAGCAACTCCTCTACGGCCAGGGCATCGACCACAACTGGGTCCTCGACAAGGGCATCTCCGCCCGGCCCGAGCACGTGGCGACCCTCCGGGACCCGTCCTCGGGGCGCCGGCTGAGGATCGCGACGACCGAGCCGGGCCTGCAGTTCTACTCGGGCAACTTCCTGGACGGCACCCTGCTCGGCACCGGCGGTCACATCTACCGCCAGGGGGACGCGCTGTGCCTGGAGACCCAGCACTTCCCGGACTCCCCGAACCACCCGTCGTTCCCCTCGACGGTGCTGCGACCGGGGCGGACGTACCGGACGAGCACCGTGCACACGTTCGGTCCGTGACCGACCTTCACCACCGGTTCACCGGGTCCACACGATTTCCCGGCGATTGAACAGCGCCACATCCGCATCCGTATGGAAGGGCGGCCCGTGCTCCCCCGCACGGGCCACCCCACGTCCGAGGGCCCGTCCTCCCCAGCGGGCCCGCCCCCTACGGAGGTTCCATGGCAGGCAATGTCACCTCGCTCTTTCGCGGCACCGCGGCGCACAGCCCGTCGATGGCCGCACTGACGCGGGAGGGTGACGGAGCCGGACCCGTGGACTTCTGCATTCCGTGCAACCCGTACTTCCCCACCCCCGCGATGTTCGACGAACTCGCGAGCCGGCTGCGCGAGATCATCACCTATTACCCGAGCAGCGCCGACACCATCACCGCCGAGCTGTGCTCGCTGCTCCGGCTTCCGCCGCAGTGCGTCGCGATGGGCAACGGTTCCACCGAGCTCATCACCTGGATCGACCACCTGCTGGTCCGAGAGTCCCTCGCCATCCCCGTCCCCACGTTCGGCCGCTGGACCGACCAGCCCATGGAGACCGGCAAGCGGGTCGACATGTTCCCGCTCCAGGAGTCCACCGGCTTCGCCCTCGACCTCGCCGCGTACGCGAAGTTCATCCGCGCCCGCGGCACCCGGGTCGCGGTCCTGTGCAATCCGAACAACCCCGACGGCGGCTTCCTGCCCCGTCAGTCCGTCATCCAGTTCATGGACGCGATGGCCGACCTGGACCTGATCGTCATCGACGAGTCGTTCCTGGAGTTCGCCGACGCCGAGTCCGAGCCGAGCGTCGTCGAGGACGCGGTGATGCGGCCCAACGTCATCGTGCTGCGCAGCCTCGGCAAGAACTTCGGGCTGCACGGCATCCGCTTCGGGTACCTCGTCGCGAACCCCGCGCTGGCCGGCAAGGTCCGCTCGATGCTGCCCAAGTGGAACCTCAACTCCTTCGCGGAGTACGTGGTGTTCATGCTCAAGGAGCACGGCGCCGAGTACATGGAGAGCCTCCACATGGTCCGCCGCGACCGGCTCGACATGGCCCGCGAACTGGCCGCGCTGCCCGGCCTGACGGTCTACCCCTCGCAGGGCAACTTCCTCTTCGTACGCCTTCCCGTGGGCGCCGAGGGGACCGTGGTCCGGGACCGGCTGCTCACCGAGCACCGCATCCTGGTCCGCGAGTGCGGCAACAAGATCGGTTCGTCCAGCCGCTTCCTGAGACTCGTGGTGCGCCCCCAGGCCGACGTACGTCGCCTGGTGTCCGGTCTGGAGCAGGTGCTCTACGGGTCCAGGAGGGGAGCCGCCGTACCGGAGCTGAGCACAGGGACCGGCTACAGCTCGGGTACGGCGGCCGTCGACCGCCTGGTCGGCGCCACCAACGGCGCCGGAATGCAGGGGCTGGCCGCCCAGGCGGGCGCCTGGCCCGGGACC
Source organism: Streptomyces sp. NPDC102279 (assembly GCF_044766365.1). Taxonomy (NCBI): domain Bacteria; kingdom Bacillati; phylum Actinomycetota; class Actinomycetes; order Kitasatosporales; family Streptomycetaceae; genus Streptomyces; species Streptomyces sp. NPDC102279. The sequence goes on from NZ_JBIWLU010000009.1 coordinate 262,902, forward strand.
GCCCCCCAGGTCCGGCCCGCACCGGCCGCCGCCCCGGCGCCCGTCCTGCCGCCCGCTCCGCCCGTACGGCCGGCCGCCGCCGTGATCTTCCCGGACCAGCAGCCCGCGGCGGCCCCGGGCCGGCCCGCCCCGCAGCCGTACGCGGCCGCCGCCTACGCCGCACCGCAGGCCGCGCCCCCGGGCGTGCCGCAGCCCGGCAACTGGCCCGCGGCGGCGCAGGGACCGGGCGCGATGCCCGCGCAGATGCCGCCGGCGGCGGGCTGGAGCCCGGCCCAGCCGGCCGGACTCCAGCCGGCCGCCGCGCAGACGGGCATGCCCGGCATGGCGAACGCCGCGTCGCTCGGCGCGCAGGGCGGGCTGACGGCCGCTCAGGTCCGCGGCAGGACCCAGCCCGAACCCCCTCCTCCACCACAGTCGAACGGCGGCTGGGGAGCCGTCGGCGCGATGCTCTACAACCAGGCGGGCTGAACAGGCCACCCGCGACGGGCCCTTCGGCGGCCCGCGCAGGCCCCTCTCCCTGCTCCCGCTGCCGGGCCCCGGACAGGGTCCGGCGACACCTTTGCGCACCGCGCACCCCTCGACACGGCGTCGGCGCCGACACACCGCCGGAACCAAAACGCAACCGGCCCGGCCCTGTGCGCCACCCGCCCCCGGGCCTACGATCGACGCTTCTCGTCTACGCGCGTCGAGCGTGGCTGGAACAGAGGTGGTGACCGTGCGTCGCAGAGCCCGGATCATGGTGACGATGACGGCCGCGCTCGGCCTCACGGCGAGTGCGGCCGGCTGCGGAGCGGGGCAGGGGACGGAGGACGCGGGGACCACCACGCTGACCGTCGTCGCGACCAACTACGGCGACAGCGTCCACAAGAACTCGCAGGGCTACTGGGACCGCGTCGGACTCGCCTTTCAGGCCGCCCACCCCGGCGTGCGGGTGGTGACGACGGTCTACCCGGCCGGCACCGTGGACGCGAAGGTCGCCGCGCTGGTGAAGCGGGGCAAGGCGCCCGACATCGTGCAGAGCGGCAGCTTCGCCCAGTACGCGGCCGCCGGACAGCTCTACTCCGCCGACGAGGTGCTCTCGATCCCCGTGCAGGCCGGGTTCGTCCGCAGCCTCGCGGACGCCGGGAAGGTGAACGGCACGCAGTACGCGATGCCGTTCACCGCGAGCACCCGGCTGCTCTACTACAACAAGGACCTGTTCCGGCGCGCCGGCCTCGACGTCCCCACCACCTGGCAGGAACTCGCCGCTGACGCACGGGCGTTGAAGGCGCGCGGCGTGAAGTACCCGATCGCGCTGCCGCTCGGGCCCGAGGAGGCGGAGGCGGAGACGCTGGGATGGCTGCTCGCGGGCGAGGGCGGCTACACCGGCGGCACCGGGGGCTACGACCTCGTCTCCCAGGCCAACGTCTCGGCGCTCACCTGGCTCAGGACGAACCTCGTCGAGCCGGGACTCACCGGCCCGGTGGCACCCGGCAGGCTGAACCGGAGCGCGGCGCTCACCGCCTTCGTCGACGGCGAGGCCGGCATGGTGAACGCCCCGCTCTCGCTGATGCGGCAGATCGACGACTCCTCGCAGAACGTGCCGTACGGCACCGTCGCGCTGCCCGGCAGCACCGGCAAGGACGTGCCGACCATGGGCACCGCCGACTGGGTCGTCGCGTTCGAACAGGGCGGCCACCGCAAGGAGGCGGGCGCGTTCCTCGACTTCCTGTACGGCGACAAGTACGTCCGTGAGCAGGCCACCGAGTACCAGCTGCTCCCGGTCACCGCGACGGTGGCCGCGGACCTGCGCGCCGACCGCCGCTACAGCGCCCTCCGGCACGGTCTCGACGCCCTGGACGGCATGGACCTGTACCCGCTCGCCGAGACGGACTGGTCGCGGGTGTCGGCCTCGATCCGGTCGAGGATCGGTGCGGCCGTCGCCCCGGGGGGCGATCCGGAGGCGGTCCTGACGTCGATAGCGAAGACGGCCCGCTGACCTTCCCCGGCCGCTCCGGCCGCCGACCCGCCGCGCACGGCCTCGTCCGGCCCGACGCCCACTTCACGTTCACCGACGGCGGCCTGACGTCCCGTCGGCGGTACCCGCTCTCCCGACGGCCGGACGCCTCCCGGCCGCGAGGGTTCCGCGGCGTGTGCGCGGGAGAGGAGGATGCCGTCGTCCACCGGGCGGCGGCGTCCGCCATACCGCCCATACCGCGTAATCCGCCCGCGCCGGGAACCTCATATGACCATGAAATGACCTGCCTGTGTGGACAATGGCCGCACCCTCCCCCGGGTGCTCGGGCCCGGCCCGGCCGGGGGGTCCCCATCGCCGTCCCCGGGAGGACCCGCATGGTGTTGAGCAGACGTACCTTCAGCGCACTCGCCGGCACCGCAGCACTCGGCTTCTCCCTCGGCGGCAGCGGAAGCGACGTGGCGAGCGCGGCCGGAAGGGCGGTCCTCGCACCCACCGGGCCCGCCCCCGCGCCGCCCGGAGCCGACGGCCGGAAGCACACCGTCGGCTTCGACCGCTACTCGATGCTCGTCGACGGCCGGCGCCTGGTGATCTGGTCCGGCGAGGTCCACCCGTTCCGGCTGCCGAGCCCGTCCCTGTGGCGGGACGTCCTGCAGAAGCTGCGCGCCCACGGCTACAACACGGTCAGCATCTACGTCGCGTGGAACTACCACTCCCCCGCCCCCGGGACGTACGACTTCACCGGGGTCCGCGACCTCGACCTGTTCCTGCGCACCGCCGCCGAGACCGGGTTGTACGTCATCCTGCGCCCCGGTCCCTACATCAACGCCGAGGTCGACGCGGGCGGCTTCCCCGGCTGGCTGACCGCCACCCCGGGCGTGGCCCGCACCTCCGACCCGACATACCTGAAGCACGTCGACCAGTGGCTGACCGCCGTCGACCGGATCGTCGCCCGCCACCAGTACACCGACGGCGGCGGCACGGTCGTCCTCTACCAACTGGAGAACGAGTACGACAACCACGTGACCGAGCCCGCCGGCCGCGACTACATGGCACACCTCTACGCGAAGGTCCGGGCCGACGGCATCGACGTGCCGCTCTTCCACAACGACAAGGGCCGCAACGGCCACTGGGCGCCGGGCACCTTCGACACCGGCGGCGAGCGGGGCCGCTACCTGTACGGCTTCGACGGCTACCCGTCCCCCTTCAAGACACCACCGGACTGGGGCCACTTCGGCGTCGGCGGCACGAAGGGCGGCGCGACAGCGAGCCCGGACACCCCCGGATTCATCCCCGAGTTCGGCGGCGGTTGGTTCGACCCGTGGGGCGGCGCCGAGTTCGACGGCAAGGGGTACGCGGAGTCCCGCCGCACCCGCGACGCGGCCTACGAGCGCCGGTTCTACCTCACCAACCTCGCCAACGGCATCACGGTCCACAACGTCTACATGACCTTCGGCGGCACGTCCTGGGGCTGGCTGCCCGCACCGATCGTCTACACCTCGTACGACTACGGGGCCGCCCTCGACGAGGGGCGGCAACCGACCGAGAAGCTCACCCCCATGCACCAGATCGGTCAACTGCTGCACTCGGTGCCGGAGTTGGCGAAGCTGGACCGTGCCGAGGCGATCCCGACCGACGACCTGGGCGCCGATCTCGGCATCAAGACCTACCACCTGGTCAACCCGGACACGAAGGCGCACGTCCACGTGCTGCGCAACGACTCGGCCGCCGAGGCGGTGGCCTCGGTGCCGCTCGCGGGGACGACCGTCCCGGTACCGGTGCCCGGCCTCGACGCGCGGCTCCTCGTCACCGGGATCTCCCTGGGGCGGCGGACGCTGCGGTACTCGACGGCCCAGCCGATGCTCCGTCTGACCGCAGGACGCCAGGACATCGCCGTGTTCACCGGCCGCTCCGGAGAGTCGACCCGCACCTGCCTGGACGCGGCGAGCGAACCGACGGTCACCGTGCTGGACGGCACCGCGCGGCACGGTTTCGAGGACGGGGTGCTGCGGATCGACGCCCGGCTGGACGGCGTCACCCGCGTCCTGGTCGAGGGCGGCGGCGTCACGGCTCCCCTCCTGCTGCTGCTCGCCGACGACGAGAGCTCCCGCCGGCTGTGGCGCTACGACACCCCGTCGGGCCCGGTCCTGGTACGCGGTCCGGCGCTGCTGCGCACGGCGGCCCTGCGCGGCGGCACCCTCCATCTCACCGGGGACACCGTGGACGCGGCGGACCTGGAGGTGTGGGGGCCGCGCGGAATGACCGAACTCGTATGGAACCAGGGCACCTTGCGATCCCGTGCCACCACCTCGGGGAGCCTGCGCGCCGAACAGCGGCTGCCCGGGGTGCCGTCGGTGCGGCTGCCCGCCCTGACCACCTGGCGCCGGTCCGCCGAGAACCCCGAGTCCGCCGCCGACCACGACGACTCGGCGTGGCGGGTCGCCGACCGGAAGACCTCGTACAGCGTCACCCCCGTCCCCGCCGGGCAGCCCGTGCTGTTCGCGGACGACTACGGCTTCCACTACGGAGACGTCTGGTACCGGGGCCGCTTCGAGGACGACGGCGCCGCGGGCGCCGCCGAGTCCGTGGCGCTCTCCTATGTCGCGGGAGCCCAGGGACTGTTGATGGCGTGGCTGGACGGCGAACCGCTGGGCACGCACCGGATGCCGGTGCCGGACAAGAAGACCGTGCGGCAGGGCACCTGGTCGGCCACCGCGACCTTCCCGGTCCGGCCGCGGCCGGGCCGGTCCCACGTGCTGTCCGTGCTGGTCCGCCGGATGCAGCACGACGAGGACGGCAGGGCGAACGACAGCCACAAGGCCGCCCGCGGACTGACGGCCGTGACCCTCGCCGGGGCGGCCCCCGCGATCGACTGGCGCATCCAGGGCGAGGCGGCCCCCGACCCGGTGCGCGGGCCGCTCAACAACGGCGGCCTGCACGGGGAACGGCACGGCTGGCATCTGCCCGGGTTCGCCGACGGCGACTGGAAGCTCGTGGACCTTCCGCGCGCCGAGAAGCGGCAGGGCGTCACCTGGTACCGCACCGGGTTCCGGCTCGCCGTCGAGAGCGGGGTGGACGCGTCGATCGGCCTCACCCTCACCGACGACGCGGCCCGCGCCTACCGCGTCCAGATCTTCCTGAACGGCTGGAACATGGGCCAGTACATCAACGACGTGGGCCCCCAGCACACGTTCGTGCTGCCCAACGGGGTGCTGCGCACCCGGGGCTCCAACACCCTGGCCCTCGCCGTGCTGTCCGACGGGACCACTCCGGCGGGCCCGGGGCGGGTGGAACTGACCCTGCTGGGCAGCGCGGCCGGAGGCGTTCCGGTGACCCCGGTCGACTCCCCCGGCGCCGCGCGGTAGGTCCGGCGGCGCCGCTATCCGGCGAACGGCGGCTGTCGCAGGCCCTTTCCGGCTCCCGGGACCACCAGCAGGGAGCCGGACAGCGGGTGGGGACGGCTCATTCCGGTGCGGGCGGTGGTGATGTAGAGGTCGGTGAGGCCGGTGCCGCCGAAGGCGCAGGCGGTGGGGCGGCGGACCGGCAGGGGGACGACCCGGTCGAGTCCGCCGTCCGGCGTGTAGCGGCGGACCGCCCCGCCGTCCCAGAGGGCCACCCAGACACCGCCGTCGGCGTCCACCGTCAGACCGTCGGGAAAGCCGTCCTCGATGGTCACGAACACCCGGCGATTACACGGGAGTTGGGCGTCGTCCAGGTCGAACACGTCGATGCGTCGGGTCGGCGAGTCGACATAGTAGACGCGGCGGCCGTCCGGGCTCCAGCCGGTGCCGTTGCTGACGGCGACGTCGTCGAGGATCGGGCGGACCGTGCCGTCGGGTGCGATCCGGGTCAGGGTGCCGCCGCCCGGTGCCTCGTCGTAGCGCATCGTTCCGCACCACAGCGAGCCGTCGGGGGCGACTGCCGCGTCGTTGGCCCGGCGCCCCGGGACGGGTTCGCGGTGCAGCCAGCGGAACGGGGCCGCCGTGCCCGCGGGTTCCCCGGAGTCGGTGGAGCCGCCGGACGACGCGGGCGGGTAGAGGCCCACCCCGTCACGGAGGTTGACGACCAGGCCGCCGCCCGCGCGGGGCTTGGCCGCGCCCACGTGCTGCTCGGTGGCCAGCACCGTACGGCGGCCGGTGGCGGGATCGTAGGTGTGGACGCGGGAGCCGAGGATGTCGACCCAGATCAGGCGGTCGGCCGCGCCGTCCCAGGTGGGGCCCTCGCCGAGCGCGGCGTGGGCGCGGACCGCGACCTCGACGGCCGTCATCCCACGTTCCGGTGGCCGAGGCGCTCGGACAGTTGCGCCGCGCCCTTCGCGGCGAGCTGCTCCAGCTCGGCGCGGCGCTCGTCGCTCCAGCGGATCATCGGCACGGAGATGGAGAGCGCGGCGACGACCTGTCCCGTGCGGTCGCGGACGGGGGCGGCGACACAGCTGACGTCCGGGTTGGACTCCCGGTTCTCGACGGCGACCCCGTGGCGGCGGATCTCCGCGAGTGCCTCGCGCAGGGCTCCCGGTTCGGTGATGCTGTTGGGCGTCATGGCGACGAGGTCGGCGTCGTCGGGGATGCGCGCGGTCAGCTGCTGCTCGGGCAGGGAGGCGAGGAGCATCTTGCCGACGGAGGTGCAGTGCGCGGGAAGACGCCGGCCGGCCGCGGAGACCATGCGGACGGCGTGCGTGGAGTCGACCTTCGCGATGTAGATGACGTCGGTGCCTTCGAGGATCGCCACGTGCACGGTCTCGTCGCAGGTCTCGGCGACGGAGCGGGCGACCTGCTGGCCCTCGGCGGCGAGGTCGAGCTGCTCGGCGTACCGGCTGCCGAGCTGGTAGGGCCGGACGCCGAGGCGATAGCGTCCCGGCTGCCCCGGCACCTGCACGATGTACGAGCGGGCACAGAGCGTGGTGACCAGTTCGTGCACGGTGGTGCGCGGCAGCCGGAGCCGGCGCACGATGTCGGGGGCGGAGAGCGTGCCGTCCCCGTCGAGGAAGAGTTCCAGGATGTCCAGAGCCCGGGTCACGGCAGGTACGAGGCGTCCCACAGCCGGCCCCCTCCCATATGTTCGAAATTTCAACAGACGATCGGCATGACGAACACAGGCTAGTCATAGTGGGCTTGGGCGGGCAATGGGTGGGGTGGGGTCCCCGGTGAGCGCGCGGCGGCGCGACCCATGGGCCCTACGGGGCGACGGGCCCCGGGACCGGGGCGGGCCGGGAGCAGCCGCCGCCGCGGGCAGGGTGTCAGCGGCGGGCGCGGGGGTCCCCCAGTTCGCCGCGCAGGCGCTGGGCCCGCAGGACGAGTTCGAGTTCGAACCGCCGGTCCGGGTGGTCGATCTCGTCGCCCCACAGTTCTCTGATCTGGCGCAGGCGGTAGCGGACGGTCTGCGGGTGGACGCCGAGCCGGGCCGCGACCTCGGGGGCGCCGCCGCGCGTCTCCAGCCAGGCCAGCAGCGTCTCCGCGAGCCGTCTGCCGTGCGTGGGTCCGCAGTGGGCGAGCGGTTCCAGGCAGCGCAGGGCGAGATCGTCGATCAGTTCCTCGGGCTGGAGCAGGACGAGCGCCTCGGTGTGCTCCGTGCAGTGCAGCACCTCTCCGCCGGGGAGGAGCCCCCGCTCCATGAGACGTACGGCGGCCTCGGCCCAGCGCAGCGACTTCGCGGCGTCGGCGAGCGGGACCGGCGGGCCGATCGCGCCGGACCATCCGGTCAGCGCCCGGTGCAGCAGTTCGGGCCGGCCCGCCGCGTCCGGTTCGGGCACGACCATGCGCGGCTGCTCGTACTCCATGTCGAGCAGCACGCTCTGGCCGACGGCGGGGGCGACCGCCTCGCGGGCGGGACGAAGCAGGACGCCGACGGCCAGCCTGCCCGGCAGCGGCCAGCCGACCCGGGCGGCCCGTTCGGCGAGGCCCTCGGCGAGGTCGCCCCGGGGGTGGTGTTCGGAGAGCAGGAGTTCCATCAGGCGCCGCTGGAGGCGGAGCCGCTCGCCCGCCTGCCGGGCGGCGGCCTCGGCGTAGCCGCGTACGGACTGGTCGACGAGGCCGTCGAGGTACTCGTATCCGGCGTCGACCAGTTCGTACATCGCCGGGGGCGGGATGTCCACGCGCTGCCCGATCTCCGCGAAGCGGCGCCAGGCGAGCCGGACGCCGAGCCGGTAGATGGCCTGGAGCGAGTCGAGGCTGCGGCCGTGCAGGCCCTCGCCGCGGCCGAACTCCTGGAAGACCTCGGGGTGGACGCGCGGGCGACCCTCGGCCGTTCCGAGGTGCTGCACGAACACCTCGATGGCGCGGCGGATGCCGACGAGGGCCATCGGCTCGCCGGAGTCGTCGAGCACGAGCGGCAGATGCGGGTACTCCCGGCGGATCTCGCGCAGGATCTCCTCGGCGAGTCCGGGCGCCTCGGCCATGGCGATGGTGGCGAACTGCCGGACCTGGCGGCGCGGAACGTCGTGCCAGGCCGAGCGGGGCGTGACGGTTCCGGGGCGGGCACGCGGTGCGCGACCCGCCCTGGAACCGGCCGCGCCCGGAGCGGGGCCGGGGACGGCCGGCCGTTCGGGATCCGCCGGTCGTTCCGGATCAGCGAGTCGTTCGCGATCCGCCGGTCGTTCGGGAACCACCGGCCTTTCGGAAACCGCCGGCCTTTCGGAAACCGCCGGCCGTTCGGGGTCGGCTGCGGGCCAACCCGGCTGCTCGGCCGTCGAGTTGAGGGGCCCGCTCCCGTCCTGCCGGGGCGGGCCCTCGGCGGGCACGCCGGATCCGCCCCGCCACAGGGGGTCCTCGGACTGCCGTGACAGCGCCGGCCGGGTGCCTCTGCGGCTCGGCACGGTCAGCGCTCCTGGGCGGCGTTCTGGTAGGTGATCAGCGGGGTGTTCGGCTGGTCGGGGGTCGCGTCGAGGAGCGCGACGATGCCGAGTGCGGCACCCACGGCGAGTGCCGCGGAAGCCGCGACGGTGAGCGCGACGGCGAGCAGTCTGGACATCGCAGGGTCAGCCTCTCTGTCGGAGGTCGTCCCCACCCCGGAACCCGTACGACCCCGGTCGAGAGGCCCCACGGACAGCGCCGGCGCCGGCCCCGCCCGGCAGGAGCCAGTCTCGACAATGCATTGACACTCCGTCAAGGGTGCGCCTACGGTTCCCGGCCCATACCGCACGTGCACTTTCTCCCACGGTGTCGACGCATCCGTATCACCACGCACCAGCTGATATCACCCGTGCGTCGAGCCTCTTCAGCCCCTGGAGTGCCCGGATGCGCCGTAAGTTCTCACCCGTCTCCCTGATCCTCGTCGGCCTCGGCACGTTCCTCCTCGTGCTGGCCCCGATGCTTGCCTGGTACGTGCAACCACGTGCCGCCGTGAACCCGATCGACATCGACACGACCGCCGTCTACAAGGGCACCGGCAGCGTCTTCGACCTCGACAAGGCCGAGACCGTGCCCGGCCAGGACATCACCGTGACCCAGGTGGTGCGCGGCGACGTCGCCGACAGCGAACGCAGTGGCCGGGCCGTCTGGGACGTGACGACGACGGTCGACACCGACGCCTCCCTGCCGGCGGCCGACCCGCACGACGCCCTGGAGTTCATGCCGGGGCGCTGGGTCACCGACCGGCGGTCCAACGAACCGGTGCACTGCTGCCAGGAGCACCCGTACTACGAGGGCGACGCCTATCTGAAGTTCCCCTTCGACGTGCGCAAACACGACTACCGGTGGTGGGACAACTCCCTGGGCGCGCCGGTCACCCTGCACTACCGGGGCACGAAGAAGATCCGCGGGTACCGGGGCTACCGGTTCACCGGGACCGTCCCCGCCACCCGGACCGGGACGCGGCAGGTGCCGGGCGCGCTGGTCGGGGAGCCGCAGCGCAGCCAGGTGCTCGCCGAGGAGTGGTACGCCAACCACCTCGTCGAGCTGGTCGTCGACCAGCGCACCGGGCGGGTGATCTACGCGCAGGTCGGTCCGCGCAAGACGCTGCGGGCCCCGGGCGGCGAGAAGGACGTCGCGGTGCTCCTGGACAGCCGCAAGCTGGCCTTCACGGCGGCGACCCAGCGGGACCAGGTCGAGCAGGCGAAGACCGAGAGCGGTCAACTGCTCCTCCTGGGAACGACGTTGCCGATCGGTGCCGGTCTGCTGGGGTTCGTCCTGGCCGCGGCGGGGGCCGTTCTGCTGGTACGCGGGCGACGGGATCCCGGTTCGTCCGCTTCGCCCCCGTCCACGCTCACGATGTGATGTGCCGTCAGCTCCACAAAGCCCCGAAATTGTCATCTCGGTGAGTAGCCGACGCGAACGGCGCGGCGAAAACTGTCCACCCCACCCGAACACAGCGCTTTCACAGCCCCGTTACAGCCGAGCGCCCCGCGTCCCCCGCCGCAGGGCGCACCGCCGGCGTCACCCGCGACGCCGGCCACGTCACCCACGGAAGGCACCCGAGGCGGCACGACCACCGAGGACCGGCGCCATGTCCCGCCCCCCACACTGAGTTCCGCACCCCGAGACGAGTTGGAGCACCCATGCCCCAGCACGTACCGTCCCCGCTGCGCGCCGTGTCCCCACGGACCGCGCAGTACCCTCCGGCGCACGCCCCGTATCCGCGCCGCATCGTCTTCCTCGCCCGCCGCGATCTCGGCAACCCGGCGGCGGGCGGCTCCGAACTCCTGGTCGACCGGCTGGCCGAGGGGCTGACCGGGCTGGGCCACCAGGTCACCCTGGTCTGCGGCGGCCCCTCGTCGGGCCACGGCTACCGGGTCGTCTCGGCGGGCGGTGACCTCGGGCACTTCCTGCGCGCCCGGCCCGCCTTCCACCGCGAGGTCGGAGGCTGCGACCTGCTCGTCGAGGTGTGCAACGGGCTGCCGTACCTGGCCCCCTTGTGGCATCACGGGCCCACGCTCTGCCTGGTCAACCACGTGCACACGGATCTGTGGCCGATGCGGTTCGGCGGACCGCTCGCGCCCGCCGCCCGGCTCGGCCGGCGCCTCGAACACTGGGCGCTGGCCGGTGCCCAGCGCGGCAACCTGCTGGTCGCCGTCTCCCCGTCGACGGCGCTGGCGCTGCACGCGATCGGCGTCGAACGGGACCGCATCCGGGTCGTCCACAACGGCGTGGAGGAGCCGGGGCCGCGCGCCGCGCGCTCACCCGAGCCGCTGTTCGTCGCCGTGGGACGCCTGGTGGAGTACAAGAGGATCGATCTGCTGCTGCGGCTGTGGGAGCGGGTCCGGCCGGTCACCGGAGGCAGACTGGTGATCGTCGGGGACGGCCCCGAACGCGAGCGTCTGCAGCAACTCGCGGGCACCGGCGTGGAGTTCACCGGCCACGTCTCAGAAGCGGAGAAGCACAGGCTGCTGTGCGCCGCCTGGCTGCTGCTGCACCCCTCCGCGGTGGAGGGGTGGGGTCTGGTGGTCACCGAGGCGGCCGCGCGGGAGACGCCGGCGATCGCCTTCGACGTACCGGGGCTCCGGGACTCCGTCGTGGACGGCGAGACGGGCGTGCTGGTGCGCGGCGAGTCCTCCTTCGCGGCCGCCTGGTGCACCCTCGCCCTGTCCGCCCGCCGCCGCGCGCTGATGGGCCGGGCGGCCCGCGACCGTGCCGCCGCCTACCGCTGGAACCACACGGTCCGCCGGTTCCGGGCGGTGGCCGCGGAGGCGGTGAGGGGCTGGGCACCGTGACGGCCGCCGGACGCGGACGGGCCGGAGCGGGTGCCGGCCCCGTCGGCGGCGCCGGGCTCAAGGACCCCTCCCTGCGCCGTTCCCTCGCCCTGTTCCGGGCCTTCCTGCACGAGCAGGACGACCCCGCCGCCTGCTACGCGCTGCTCGCCCGCGACGCGGCCGACCAGGTCGAGGCGGTGTACGGCGCCGTCGGGGGCCGGACCGTCGTGGACGTCGGGGGCGGCGGCGGCTACTTCACCGAGGAGTTCCGGCGGCGCGGTGCCCACGCCTACCTCTTCGAGCCGGACGTACGGGAGTTGGGGGCGAAGCCGGCCGGCGGGGCCGTCGTCGCGGACGGCTATCTGCTGCCGCTCGCGGACGGGGTCGCCGACGTCTGCTTCTCCTCCAACGTCCTGGAGCACGTGGCCGATCCGCAGACCTTCCTCAGCGAGATGGTCCGCGTGACCCGCCCGGACGGACTGATCTACGTCGCGTTCACCAACTGGCTGTCCCCGTGGGGCGGTCACGAGTGGGCGCCCTGGCACTACTTCGGCGCCGAGCGGGCCCGCGCCCGCTATCGGCGCCGCACGGGCAGGCCCGCCAAGCACACCCTCGGCGAGAACCTCTTCGCCGTGCACGTCGGCACCACCCTGCGGCAGGTCCGCGCCCGAGACGACGTCACCGTCGTCTCGGCGCGCTCCCGCTACTGGCCCTTCCTCGCGGAAGCCGTCACCAAGGCACCGGGGCTGCGCGAGTTCGCCACCTGGAACCTCCTCCTCATCCTCCGGCGGTGTCCACCATGACGAGCACGGTCCAGGCCCCTCCCCCGGCAGCCGTCCGCCCCGCAGCAGGCGCGTCCGGACCCCCGGAGGGGCCCCGCTCTCGCCGGTGGCTGCTGGGGTTCTGGGCCGTGGTGTTCGCGCTGTTCCTCGCCGTGCACCCCGGCCGGGCGACCTTCGACACCAAGCTCGGGGTGTCGCAGGATCCCTGGCAGTTCCTGTCCGACCTGGGCCAGTTGTGGCACGACCGGGGCGGCTTCGGCGGCATCCAGGACCAGTACGTCGGCTACGCCTGGCCGATGCTGCCGTACTACGGGCTGTGCCGGCTGGTCCATCTGCCGGTGTGGCTGTCGGAACGGCTGTGGCTGTCGATCGTGGTGTCGGTGGCCTTCTGGGGGGCGCTCCGGCTGGCCGAGCGGCTCGGGACCGGCAGCCGCGCGTCCCGGCTGCTCGCGGCCGTCGCGTACGCGCTGTGGCCGGTGTTCACCGTCGTCGTCGGGTCGACCTCGGCGGCCGCGCTCCCCGGCGCCTTCCTCCCCTGGGTGCTGCTGCCGCTCACCGACGAACGCCGCACCGCCCGGGTCGCGGCCCTTCGCTCGGCGCTCGTCGTGCCCTTCATGGGCGGGGTGAACGCCGCGGCCACCCTCGCGTCGCTGCTCCCCGTCGGGCTCTATCTGCTCACGCGTCCGCGCGGCCCCCGGCAGCGCAAACTCATCGGGTGGTGGGTGCCGGGCGTGATCCTCGCGACGGCCTGGTGGTGGATCGCGCTGCTGCTGCTCGGCGCGTACGGCGAGAACTTCCTGCCCTACATCGAGACGTCGCAGACGACGACGGCCACCATGTCGGCCACGGAGTCGCTGCGCGGCGCGGGCAACTGGGTGGCCTATCTGCACTTCGGGGAGGCGTGGCTGCCGGCCGGCTGGTCCGTCGCGTCCTCCGTGGTCGTGATCGTCTGCTCGGCGCTCGCGGCGGGGCTCGGGCTCGCCGGTCTGGCGCGACGGGACCTGCCCGAACGCCGGTGGCTCGTGCTGACCGTGCTGTCGGTCGTCCTCATCACCTGTGCCGGGTACGGCGGTTCGCTCGGGGCGCCCTTCCACGGCGTGGCCCAGGACTGGCTGAACGGCTGGCTCGTCCCCTTCCGCAACATCTACAAGTTCCAGACCGGTCTCGCCCTCGCCCTCGTCCTCGGCCTCGCGCATCTGGTGGGGGTCGCCACGCGGACCCACGGCGCGCGCCCGGTGCGCGGCAGACGTCTCGCCCCGCTGATCGCGGCGGTCCTCGTGCTGCCCGGTCTCGCCTGGCCGTACCTCGACGGGGCGATCCTGCAGCCGGGTTCGTTCCGGGAGCTGCCCCGGTACTGGCACACCACGGCCGACTGGCTGGAGAAGTACTCGCCCGACTCCCGCGCCCTCGTCGTCCCCGCCACCGCGCACGGCATCTACACGTGGGGCTCCCCCGTCGACGAACCCCTCGACGTGCTCGCAGGCTCCCGCTGGGCCGAGCGGGACTACGTGCCCTTCGGCACCCCGGGCAACCGGCGCGCGATGGACGCGGTCGAGCAGTCCCTGCTCACCGGCGGCGACGTCCCGGGGCTGGCGGACTACCTGAGCCGGGCCGGTCTGTACTACGTCGTGGTCCGCAACGACCTCGACCCCGACCAGCTCGGCCACGTCCCGACCGCGACCGTGAAGCGGACCCTGGAGCAGTCCGGCTACCGGCGGGTGACCGGGTTCGGGCCGGTGACGACCGGCGGGCGGATCGCGAACGACACCCCGCTCCAGGTCGAGGGCCTCTTTCCTCGGCAGCGCGCCGTGGAGATCTACGAGCCGGCCGACGAGGCGGTGCCCCGGCCCGGGCAGGCCGGGCTGAAGCCGATCGCGGACACCGCCGTGGTCTCCGGCGGTCCCGAGGCGCTGCTCCCCCTCGCCGCCGATCCGGCGATCCGGGGCCGCGCGGCCGTACTGACCGGGGACAACCATCCCGGGCTCGGCACCGCGGGCGTGCAGATCGTGGGGGACGGGATGCGCCGCGCCGACACCCGCTTCGGCCTGGTCGACGCCAACACCTCCTACACGTACACGCGCGACCAGCGCAACGACAGCGACAGCGTGCAGGACCCGGGGCGCGCGCCCCGGCAGATCCTGCCGACCGACGGCGTCGGGCACCAGACCGTCGCGGAACTGCGCGGCGCCCGGTCCGTCACCGCGTCGTCCAGCGGCAACTGGCTGTTCCATCTCCCGCAGTACGACCCGGTGAACGCCTTCGACGGCAACCCGGACACGGCGTGGGCGGAGGGCGCGGCCGGGTCGGCGGACGGGCAGTGGCTGCGGATCCGCTTCGACGGCTCCGTGGACATGCCCGCCTCGTTCGCCGTGATCCCGCTGCCGCAGGACGGTGTGCGCTCGGCGGCGACCCGGGTCCGGGTGGAGACCGAGAAGGGCTCCGCTTCCAGCTATCTCCTGCCCAACGGCAGGAAGCAGACCGTCAAGGCCCCTGCGGGGTCGACGAGTTGGCTGCGGATCACGATCACCGGATCCACCGCGCAGCGCGCCGGGCTCACCGGCGCGGGTTTCTCCGAGATCGGCCTCCCCGACGTGCGGGTGACCCGGCTGCTGCGGCTGCCCACGGACGCCTCCGGCGCGGACGCCACCTCCGAGATCGTCTCCCTGCACCGCTCCACCGACCCGACCGGGCTCTCCCCGACGGGCACCGAGGCGGGCCTGCACCGTGCCTTCTCGACCTCGACGGCGGGCACCTACACGCTGAAGGCGAGCGCCGTCCCCGTACCGGGCACGGAACTCGACAAACTGCTGTACGAGGTCGCGCCCGAGCAGCAGAGCCGGATCACGGCGACGGCGGACTCGACGGCGCGGCTCGGTGCGGGCGTGTCGGCGCGCAACCTCACCGACGGCGACCTGACGACCGCGTGGATCGCGGGCTCCGATCCGACGATCCGTCTGAGCTGGCCGGGCAAGCAGCCGGTCTCCTCCGTGGTGCTGGCCCCGGCGGGCGGTCTGTCGACCCGCCCGACGAAGGTCGAGATCAGCTCCCCGGACGGCGCGGCGGTCGTCGGGGTCGACGAGAACGGCTGGGCCCGCTTCGACCCCATCACCACCGACCACCTCGACATCAAGGTGACCGGCACGGCCCGGCTCACCGTCCACAACCCCGTCGCGGGCGCCGACCTGCGGCTGCCGGTCGGCCTGACCGAGGCGTACGTCCCCGGCCTCGACCAGTACCGCACCCCGCAGCCCGCCGGCACCCGCCCCTTCACGCTGTCCTGCGGCAAGGGCCCGGTCGTGGCGGTCGACGGGAAGCTCCACGAGACGAGCGCGCAAGGAACCGTACGGGACCTCGTGGAGCGCCGCCCCATCGATGTGACGCTCTGCCAGGAGCATCGTGAGGACGGCGATCTGAGCCTCGTGGAGGGTTCGCACCGGGTCGAGGCGGGCGACGGGGGGCCGCTCGCCGTCACGGACGTGACCCTGACCCGCGGCACCCCCGAGGAGGCCGGCAGCACGGAGCGGGGCCTGAGGATCCGGGACTGGCTGGGCGACCGCCGCGAGGTGACGGTCGGCTCGGGCGCGGCCTCGTACCTGACGACGTACGAGAACTTCAACGACGGCTGGAAAGCCACTCTGGGCGGCAAGGAGCTGACCCCGGTACGGCTCGACGGCTGGCAGCAGGGCTGGCGGATCCCGTCCGGCGCGGGCGGCAGGGTCACCCTGTCGTACGAGCCCGCGACGACGTACGAGGCGGGGCTGATCGCCGGCGGCGTCGGCATCCTGCTGCTCGTGGGCCTGGTGGTGTGGCGGCGCCGGTCGCCCAATCCCGACGAGCCGCAGCCGGCGCCGCCCGCACCGGGCATCTGGCTGGGCCTGGTCGCCCTCACCCTGGTCGGCGTCGTGATCGCGGGCTTCCTCGCCCTGCTGGTCCCGGTCCTCGCGCTGCTCGTCCGGCGCCGGCACACGCTCCTCGTCCCGATCGCCTTCCTCGCGCTCGCCGGGGCCGGTATCGCCGCCGCGACGGGTGCGGGCTCGCCTCCCTCGGCGGGCGAGGGGGCGTTCGGCGGTGCCGCCCAACTCCTCGCTCTGATCGGCCTGTTCGCCGGCCTGGTCGGCGTGGGTGAGTCACGGGGGCGCAGCGTGCCGGCCACGCCCGGAGCGGCACCGGACCCCGCGCCGGCCCCGACGGCTCCGCTGCCCCGCCGGGAACGCGGCGGGGCCCACGGTCCGCGCACCCTCCCGGCGGGGTTCAGGGCCCGCCGTGGAGCGGACCTGTCGAAACGGGAGAACCCCGATACGGGGCCGGACCGGGAGCGGCCCGCGGGACCGGAGGCAGAGGCGGTCCCCGCGCCGGCCGCGGAGTCCGGCATCCCGGCGGCGGACCGGGAGGCCGCGGGGCCGCTGGAGATAGGTGCGGCGGGCGCGGCCGGTACGCCTCGCGCATCTCATGCATCTCGTGCACCTCACGCATCTCGTGCGGGCAACCTCGAAGTCCGCTCGGGGAAGGACGGGTCCGGCGGCACGGGGGCCGAAGTCCGGACCGGAGAAGGCGGTTCGGGTAACGCCGCCCCCGAAGGCGGCCTCGTACGGCGGCGGTCCGGGGAGGTCGCGTCCCGCGGCGGCGCC
Organism: Streptomyces sp. NPDC102279; assembly: GCF_044766365.1. Taxonomy (NCBI): domain Bacteria; kingdom Bacillati; phylum Actinomycetota; class Actinomycetes; order Kitasatosporales; family Streptomycetaceae; genus Streptomyces; species Streptomyces sp. NPDC102279. The sequence continues at coordinate 279,888 of NZ_JBIWLU010000009.1, forward strand.
TGCCCGTCCGGTGGCACCCCACCCGAAGGTCCCGCCGGTCCGTCGGAGTCCGGGCACTCCGAGCCCGAAGGGGGCGCCCGGCCGAGGGAGTCGGGGATCGTCGCCGGACCCATCGTGTCCGCGCGCGGGCCCGAACCGGTGCGGCCCGAAGGCGAGCCGGCCGGGGCGCGGACCGCGCTCCGCGGAGCGTTCCGCACCCCGGGGCTGCGGGCCGCGCCGCCCGAGGGGATCCGGAACGACCAGGGGAAGGGGCCGTCCTCATGACCACGGTGGACCATCCCGCACGCGACGGCACGGGCGGCCCCGCGCGGCGTCCGGTGCGCCTTCCGTTCCCGGTGGTGGACGAGGTCGCCCGGCACTGCCTCCAGGAGGCCGAGCCGGAGACCGTCCACATCGAGATCCATCTCCCGGGTCCGCTCGACCGGGACCGGCTGACGGCCGCGTTCACCGAGGCGCTGCGCCGCCACCCGCGGGTGCTGATGCGCGAGGCCCCGGGACGCTGGTACCGCCGCCGCTACGAGTGGGAGCTGACCGAGGAGCCGGACACGGCCGTGGTGTCCTTCACGCCGCCCGGCCGGGACTCCCTGCGGGCCGCGCGGACCAGGTGCCTGGAGGCGGCCCCGTCCCTGTCCGCGTCCCCGCCCGTCCGCCTGGAAGTGGTGGAGGGCACGGGCCTCGCGGTGGGCAGCGAGGCGACGGACGCGGTGGGCGTCCCCGGCCGCGACCGCGCCCGGGACAGCGGCGTTACGGGCCCCCTGCCGCAGGGGACGGGTCCCGGCCCCCGGGACACGGGCCGTACGGGCGCGACCGCCGGTCCGGGTCCCCGCGCAGACCTCGGCGCGAGCGCCCCCACGGGCACCGGCACGGTCCTCTTCCTCACCATCAACCACACCGCCCTGGACGGCCCCGCCTGCCTCCGGGTGCTCGCCACCGCGGCGGAACTGTACGGCGGCCGGGACAACACCCCGGCCGCGCCGCCCGTACGGCCTCCGGACGCGGTCGAGCCCGGGGGCGGAGACGCCCCGTCCGTGTGGGCGCCGCCCGCCCGGGTCGCCCCCGGTGCGCCCGAGTCCCCTCCGGGCAACGGTCTGATCGTCACCGAACTCTCCGTGCCACGCCGCCCCCAAGGCTCTCCGTACACGGTCAACGACCAGCTGATGGCCGCCACCGCGCTGACGGTCGCCCACTGGAACCGCGAACACGGGGCGCGGCCGCGGCCGTTGCGCATCACGATGCCGGTGGACGACCGGCCGCGCGGCGCGGACATGCCCATCGGCAACGGGACCCGGCTGGTGGAGGTCACGTTCGCCCCCGCGGAGGTGGACGCCTCCCGTATGGGCGAGCTGCTGCGCCGCACGGCCACCCGAACGCGCGCCCTGAAGTCCGTCGACCGGCCCCAACTCGGTCACGGCGCAGCTCTGTTGACCGCGCCGGTCGTTCCGGTGGCCTGGCGGGCCGCGGCCACCCGGGGGCTGCGCAGGGCGGCCGGCCCGTGGACCTCCACCTGCCTGCTCAGCAACATCGGCCGCATCCCGTACGCCCTGGACTTCGGTGAGGAGGCCGGCCGCGCCCGGGCCGTCTGGTTCTCGGCGCCCGCCCGCACGCCGCGCGGGCTGACCGTCACGACCGCGTCCACCGCGGGGCGCCTGCACGTCTCGCTGCGCTGGTCGCGCTCGCTGCTCGGGCACGGCGACGGGGCCCACCTCCGCGACCTCTTCGAGCACTACCTGCGCGCGACCGAGGAGACGGAGGCGAGCGGCCGATGACGACCCGCGCCCGGTCGACGGAACCCGCCCCGGCCACGGCCGCTCGGCACCGCCCCGGCGGACTCCGGGACTTCTACGAGGACCCTGCCGTCCCCGTCGCCTCCGGTGCCGCGCGCACCCTGCGCCAGGCGCGGATGCTGGCCACGGCGCTCGGCCCCGCCACCTCGGGCGCGCGGACCGTGCTCGACATCGGCTGCGGCGACGGCACCGCCGCCCAGGCCGCGGCCCCTCTCCTCGCCGGGCACCGGGTGGTCGGCGTCGACTGGTCGCAGGACGCCCTGCGCCGGGCCCGCACCCGCGTCCCGTACGCGGTCCGCGGTGAACTCACGGGCGGCGGGCTGCCGTTCGCCCCGGCGTCGGCGGACGCCGTGCTGTTCAGCGAGGTCGTCGAGCATCTCGTGGACCCGGACGGGGCGCTCGACGAGATCCGCCGGGTGCTGCGCCCCGGCGGGCACCTGATGCTGTCCACCCCGAACCTCGCCGCCTGGTACAACCGCGGCCTGCTGCTCGCCGGGATCCAGCCCGTGTTCTCCGAGGTGAGCCTGCGTGCCGTGCACGGCCGTCCCGGGCGGGAGGTCGTGGGCCATCTGCGGCTCTACACGGCGCGCGCGCTCAGGGAGTTCGTCGCCGCGTCGGGCTTCGAGGTCGTCCGGCTCGCGGGCGCCCCCTTCCACGGCGTACCGCGCCCGCTGCGTCCGCTGGACCGGCTGGCCTGTGCCGCGCCGTCACTGTCCTCGATCCTGCTGCTGCACGCGCGAAGGACGTAGCCATGTGGTGGGGAGTGATCGCGGCGCTGCTCGCGAACGTGCTGTACAGCAGCGGATTCGTCCTGGAGAAACGGGCGCTCGGCACGCTGCCCGAGGTGGACTTCCGGCGGCCCGCGCGGCTGCTGCGGCTGGTGCTCGGCAGTCCGCTGTGGATCGGCGGCTCGCTCGCGCTGGCCTCCGGGTTCGCCGCGCAGCTCGCCGTGTACCGCACCCTGCCGATCGCCGCCGCCCAGGGCATCTTCGTCTCCGGACTCGTGCTGCTCGTGCTGCTCTCCTCCCGGCTGCTCGGCGAGCGGACGACGGGCCGGGAACGGTTCGCGCTCGGGGCGATCCTGCTGGCCCTGCTGATGGTCGTGCTGTCCCTGCGCGAGGGCTCGGACACGGTGAGCCGCAGCGCTCCCGCCCCGCTGGTCCTCACCGTCTGCCTGCCGTCGCTCGCCCTGGGCGTGTGGCTGTACGGGCGCGCGGAGCGGCGCTCCCGGGAACCGGACCGCGCACCGCCCAGCGGCGTCGCGTACGGGGTGGCGGTGGGTCTGCTGTACGGAGTGAGTTCGCTCGCCGTGAAGGGAGTGTCGAGCCGGCTGACGACACACGACCCGACCGGCGCGATCGTCGGGCTGCTGCGCTCGCCGTACCCCTATCTCCTGCTCTTCACGGGCGCGTTCGGCCTGGTCATGTCGCAGGCGGCGCTGCAGCGCTGCCGGGCGTCGCTGATCGTGCCGGTCTGCACGACCGTGAGTTGTCTGTTCACGGCGGTGCTCGGCACCCTCACGTTCGGCGAGGCGCTGCCGCACGACCCGGTCCGGCTCACCCTGCGGCTGGCCGGCACCGTCCTCGCGGTGGCCGTCCTGCTCGCCATGCCCAAACAGGACGCGGTGCCGCACACCCCGCTCGGCGCCAAGGAGTTGACACCCCCATGAACCCCGACGACCCGCTGCTGAGGATCCTCGCCTGCCCCCTCGACAAGGGGCCCCTGCACCTGCTGCCGCCCGACGAGGAGCAGCGGACGGAGGAGGCGCTCTACAACCCGCGTCTGCGCCGCCGCTATCCGGTCGTGGACGGCATCCCCCAGCTCCTGCCGTCCTCCGGACAGCAGGTGACGGAGGACGAACACCGGGCACTCCTGCGGCGGATGACCCCGTGAGCGGATCAGGCGGCGGCCGCACGGACCGCACCCTCGCCGCGCGCGTCGCCCCCTTCGTGCCCACCCGGCTCGTCGCGGCGGCGGCCCGGTTCGTCTACCCGCGCTTCGAACCCGAGCTGGCCCGGCTCCCCGACCTCTGCCCGTCGGACTGCGGCACGGCGGTGGACGTCGGCGGCTGGTACGGCCCCTGGACGCACCGCCTCGCCGGCCGGGCGCGCCGCGTGGTGACCGTGGAACCCGTGCCGCACCTGGCCCGGCTGCTCGCGTCGGGCGCCCCGGGCAACGTGAGCGTGGTCAGGGCCGCCGCCTCCGACCACCGGGGCACCGCCCGGCTGTGGCTGCCCGCCGACGACGCGGGCGACCGCGGGGTGTCCTCGCTCGTCCGCCGGGACATCCACGCGCGCGCCCTGGAGGTGCCCTGTCTCACCCTCGACAGCCTGGACCTCCAAGACGTCGGCTTCATCAAGATCGACGTGGACGGCAACGAGCCGGCCGTGCTGCGCGGCGCCCGGAACCTGCTGGCCCGCGACCGCCCCGCCCTGTTCGTCGAACTGGAGTCCCGTATCCAGCCGGTCGCCCCGGTCGTCGAGGAGCTGGCCGGGCTCGGGTACGCGGGCTGGGTGCTGCCCGGCCGGAGCTGGCTGCCGCTCGCCTCCTTCCCGCTGGAGGAGCACCAGGCGCGGACGGCGTACGTCGTCGGGCAGGGGCTGCTGCGCCGGGTGCTGCCGCCGCGCGGTCCCCGGTACGTGAACTCGGTGCTGTTCCTGCCGGACGGCCGGCGTCCGGGAGAGGGGCCGGTGCGCGACGATGGACCGCATGCCGGCCAGACGCCCCACCACCCCGTTCACCCCGCTCGACTTCCAGCTGGTCCTGCTGCGCCGCATGGCCGACCACCAGCCTGACCTCGTCGAGGACGCCCGCCACGCCCTGGGCGTGTCCATCGCCGACATGCGCGAGGCCAACCGCCGCTGGCAGGCGATGCTGCACGCGCCGCGCGGGCGGTCCGCGGCCTCCCGCTACCGCTCGATCCTCGGGACCCCGGAGTCCTCGGCGGAACGCCGGATCGGCGACCTGACCTGCGATGCCCTCCAGTGGCCGGTCCCGCTGTGGCCGACGCTGCGCTTCGAGGTCCTGGTCACCGGGAACGGCGTCGCCTGGAACGAGTGGCTGGTGCGGGCCCCCGGCGCCGACGGCCCCGCCCTCACCACCCTGGACGACCTGGCGCCCTGGTCCTGCACGGTCGACGAGGTGGCGCGCGCCTTCGCCCCCGTCCGGCCCCTGGAGGGCACGGCTCCGACCCGCTGGGGGCTGGCGTTCACGGCCCCCGACGCGTCGGGCGTACGCCAGGAGTGCGCCGCCGAGTTCACCTGGGGGCTGCTGCAACGGGTGGCGGTGAAGGGCCCCGCGCCCGAACCGGGCCCGCCCGGTCACTGAGGGGCGGCGGCCTCGATGATCGCGTCCACGACGACGGGCAGCGACTCCGGGTGCAGGAACAGGAAGAGGTTCGGCTCGACGAGCTCCAGCTCCATCACCAGGGGCTGTCCGTCGTCACCGTCGACGAGGTCCACGCGCGCGTACAGCACGGCGTCCGCGCCGCCCGGGACGGCGGCCAGCGCCCGCTCGGCGACGGCCCGTTCGGCCGCCGTGGGCTCCCAGGCCTCCAGCCGGGGGTGCGGCGTCTTGGCGCCGTCGTAGGGGGTGCCCTGTTCCAGGACCGCTCCCTTGCGGCTGGCGTGCAGCAGCCGTCCGCCGAAGAACTGCAGGGCCCGCTCGCCCCGGACGTCGATGTTCGCCAGATACGGCTGGACCATCGCGGTCAGTCCCTCGGCGTGCATCCGCGCGAGCTGGCCCACCGCCGTCTCGCGCTCCTTCGGCGTGTACCGGGCGGCGTAGCGGGCGCCCGCCCCGGCCGTCGGCTTCACGACGAACTCGTGCTCGCCGGGCAGTTCGACGGGGTCCCCCGGCGCGAGGTACCGGGTCGGGACGACCGGGACACCCGCCTCCGCGAGGTCTCCCAGGTACCGCTTGTCCGTGTTCCAGCGCACGACCCGCGCCGGGTTCAGGAGCCGTGTCAGGCCCGCGCACCGCTCGGCCCACTCCACGAACTCGGCGAGCCGCCAGCTGTAGTCCCAGGTCGACCGGATCAGCGCAAGGTCGAACGCGGCCCAGTCGGTGTCCGGGTCGTCCCAGTGCACGACGGCGGCCTCGGCACCGGCGGCCTCCAGCGCTTCCCGCAGCACCGCCAGGTCCCGGTCGACGGTGGGCTCCTCGCCCGGGTTGTACGTGACGAGCGCGATACGGGCCACGACGACTCCATCCTCGTACGACACCGGCGTACGGCCTCGGACGCGCCCACCGGCACGCCACCTCGGGACGATCCCGCCGCAGGCTAACAACCACCCGCGCCGCCGGGCCAAGCCCCTGCCGGCCGTCTCCTCGGCACGCGGGGCGGGCCCGTGTCGGTCCGCGGAGTGGGGCGGGGGCCGCCCGCCGGTCAGTCCTGGGGGCCGTAGCCCAGCGAGGTGCGGATGGCGCGGCCGACCGGATCGACCGGGCCCCGGCCGCCGGGCCGGGTCAGCCACGACCGGAACACGCTCGCCAGGTGCAGACCGAACTCCTCGGCCTGGGCCTCGTCCGCCTGCCGTGATCCGTCACGGGCGGCGACGGTGAGGGCGAACTCGCGCCGCGTCGGCGTGCCCGCCCCGGTCCAGTCGGGACGGCCGGAGAGAGCGGCGCGCGCGACCGCGGCCGCGCCGTCCACGTGGTGGTCGCGGTGCCCCTCCCTCATGTGCCACAGCTCGTGGCCGAGGATGACGAGCTGCTGCACCGTCTCCGCTCGCTCCTCGACGACGACCAGGTCGAAGTCGCCGAACTCCATCCACAGGCCGGTCACTTCGATCTCGTCGGGGAACCGTTCGAAACGGAGCTGGACGGGGCGGCCGGCCCGGCGCCGGCTCATCTCCTCGCACAGCGCGAGCGCCAGCTCGCGCACGTCGACGGGAGCGTCGATCCTGCTCCGGAGCACCCGGCCGAGTTCCACCGCGAGCGCCCGCGTCCGGGAGCGGGCGCCGCGCGGGCGCAGCGCGGCCAGCAGCCTTCCGACGGCGCCCGCCGGCCGCGTCACCGGTCCGCCCCCTCGCCGCCCGCCCGGACGTCACGCGCCGGCCCGGCCGCCCGTACCGCCCGGAGCTTCTCCGCGGGCGGAACCGTCCGGGACGACAGGGCGTACGGGACGAGGACGTCGCCCCGGTCCTGGCCCTGCCCGGCGGTCGGCGCGTCGAGGCGTTCGCGGGTCTCGGGACGGGGTGGCGGGGACTGACTCACCAAAGGGCTCCCGGCAGTTGACTCATCAAGTTGTCGCGCCCGGCCGACACTACGGGGCCCGGTCCGTCGGCGCCACGGTTCCCGGACGATCGTGCCCGCATCCCGGGCGATCGTCACGGCGTCCGCACCCGCCCTCCACGTCCCCGACGCGGAGACCCGGCCGACCACCCGCGGCGGGACCGTCATCGTGTAGGAAGAGGCTGTCCGTCCCGGTGCAGTCTCACGGCAAGGAGTCCTCGTGTTCTCCCTCTTCCCGGCCCTGGTGAGCGGCTCGGTCGCGGACCGGTCCGCGCTGCGCTTCGGTCATCGGTCCCTGACGTACGCGGAACTCGCCGCCTCGGCAGGGGCGCTGGCCGCGCGGCTCGACGGCGTCGGGCGGGTCGCCGTGTGGGCGACCCCGACCCTGGAGACGGCCGTGGGCGTCGTCGCCGCGCTGCTCGCCGGAGTACCGGCGGTGCCGCTCAACCCGAAGTCGGGAGTGGCGGAACTCGGGCACATCCTCGGCGACAGCGCGCCGTCCCTGGTGCTCGCCGCGCCGGGCGAGACACTGCCCGCCCCGCTCGCGGAACTGCGCAGGATCGACGTCGAGGTCCCCGGCACCGGCGGCGCCAACCCGGCTGCGGAGCAACGCTCTTCGGACACGAACGGCACCGGCGGGTCGGACGCCTTCGCGTCCGCCGGTTCGGTCACCGACCCCACGGCTGCCGCCCTCGTCGTGTACACCTCCGGGACCACCGGGCCGCCCAAGGGTGCCGTCATCCCGCGCCGGGCGGTCGCCTCGACGCTGGACGCGCTCGCCGACGCCTGGCAGTGGACCGGCGACGACGTGCTCGTGCACGGACTGCCCCTGTTCCATGTGCACGGGCTGATCCTCGGCGTCCTCGGCCCGCTGCGGCGCGGCGGGTCCGTACGGCACCTCGGGCGGTTCAGCACCGAGGGCGTGGCGCGGGAGCTGAACGCCGGGGCGACCATGCTGTTCGGCGTGCCGACGATGTACCACCGGCTCGCGGGGGAACTCGACGGGAATCCGGAGCTGGCGGCGGCGCTCGGCCGGGCGCGGCTGCTCGTGTCGGGGTCCGCGGCGCTGCCGTTGCACGACCACGAACGGATCGCGGCCGCGACCGGGCGCCGGGTCGTCGAGCGGTACGGGATGACGGAGACGCTGATGAACACCAGCGTGCGGGCGGACGCGGAGGGCCGGCCCGGCACGGTGGGCGTTCCGCTGCCCGGTGTCGGGCTGCGGCTCGTCGAGGAGGACGGGACGACGATCGCCGGGTACGAGGCCGACGGCACCCCGACGGGCGCGTACGACGGCACGAGCGTGGGCGAGATCCAGGTGCGCGGGCCGAACCTGTTCACCGAGTACCTGCACCGGCCCGACGCGACGGCCGCCGCGTACACCGCGGACGGCTGGTTCCGTACGGGCGACATGGCGGTCCTCGACCCCGACGGCGCCGTCCGGATCGTCGGCCGCAAGGCCACCGACCTGATCAAGAGCGGCGGCCACAAGATCGGCGCCGGGGAGATCGAGAACGCGCTTCTCGACCACCCCGGTGTGCGCGAGGCGGCTGTCGCCGCGGAGCCCGACGCCGACCTCGGGGAGCGGGTCGCCGCCTGGGTCGTGCCGGCCGACCCGGGCCGTCCGCCGTCCCCCGAGGAGCTGGCCGATCATGTGTCCCGCAGTCTCGCGCCGCACAAGCGGCCGCGCACGGTGCGGTTCCTGGACGAGCTGCCCCGCAACGACATGGGCAAGATCCTGAAGCGGGAGCTGCCCCGTGACTGAACGCTTCTCGGCCCGCGAGGCCATCGCCCAGGTCACCGACAGCTTCGCCGAACTCCCGCCTCCCGAGGGGAAGTCCGGCCCGGACGGTCCCTTGTCCTGGGACGGGTACGACGCGGCGCGGGACCGCGCGGCCTACCGCACCGGCGAGGAGGAGTCCGTCGTCTGCGGCACGGCGACGTTCGGGACGGCGAGCTTCGGCACGACGACCGACGGCAGGGAGCCGCTCGGCCCCGTCACCGCCGTCCTCGTCGCCTTCGAGTTCGGCTTCCTCGGCGGTTCCCTCGGCGAACGCACCGGGGCCCGCCTGGAGGCGGCCCACACGCACGCCCGCGCCCATGGTCTGCCCGTCGTCTCGCTCGTCGCCACCGGCGGCAGCCGGATGCAGGAGGGCATGGTCGCGCTGACCCAACTCCAGCGCTTGGCGCGGCAGTCGGAGCTCACCCGGGAGGCGGGACTCCCGCAGGTCGCCGTCGTGCGCGATCCGACGACGGGCGGCGGCTGGGCCACGCTCGGCGCGGGGGCCGACATCACCCTGGCGCTGCCCGGGGCGCAGGTCGCCTTCGCCGGCTCCCGGGTCCGGCCGGCCGACGCGGACCCGGCCGCGTACACGGCGGAGGCGCAGCTCGCGTCGGGCTCGGTCGACGCGCTCGTCCCCCGGGAAGTGTTGCGGGAGACGCTCGCCCTCTGGCTGGACCTGCTCGGCAGGCCGTCCGCCGAACCGGCGCCCGTCCCGGGCGCGTTGGGCGCCACCGAGCTGCCCGCCACCGGCTGGGACGCGGTGGAACGCGCCCGCGCCGGCGGACGTCCGCGCGCCGACGCCTATCTGGACGCGTACTTCAGCCGCCGGGCGACGGTCGGCGGCGACCGCTGCGGCGGCACCGACGAGGGCATGGTGTGCGGCTTCGGCCGCACGCGCGACGGGCGGACGGTCGCGTTCGCCGCCCAGCGCGGGACGGCGACCCGTCCCGCGGGGTATCGCACCGCCGCCCGGCTGGTCCGGCTGGCGGGCCGGCTCGGCATCCCGGTGCTGACCCTGGTGGACACCCCGGGGGCGGCGAACGACGCGGACGCCGAGCGGCAGGGTGCCGGTCCGGCGATCGCCGACCTGTTCGCCGCGGTCGCGACCGCCCGGACTCCGGTCACCACGCTGGTGATCGGGGAGGGCGGCTCCGGCGGCGCGCTGGCCCTGGCGGCGCCCGGCAACACGTGGGCCACGCCGGACAGTTACTTCTCCGTCATCGCTCCGGAGGCGGCCGCGGCGATTCTCAAGCGGCCCGTGGGCGAGGTCCACGCGACCGCCGACCAGCTCCGCGTCCGGCCGCAGGACCTGCTGGACCTCGGCGTGATCCGGGGCATCGCGGAGCCCTTCGGAGGGTGAACGGACGGCGGCCGCCGGCTCCCCCCTCCCAAGGGGAACCGACGGCCGCCCGGGGGACCGGCACGCCGCGTCCCTCCTGCGCGGAGGGACCGGGATGCCGGGGTCTCCCGTTCGTGGGCCGGCCGCGCGGTGCCCCCGGTCGAAGGGGCGCCGCGCGGCGGCCGGTCACTTCACGCCCACCGCCCGGATGATCTCCTGGGTGACCGTGCCGCCTCGGTCGTCCCGTGCGGAGGCCCGCAGCGAGATGAAGCCGGCGCCGCGCGGGACCGCCAACAGGCCCTTCCAGGAGGCCTGGTGGCCGAGGAGCGGCACCTTCTTCCAGGTCTTCCCGTCGTCGTAGGACACCTCCAGCTTTCCGCCGCCGATGGTGCCGGTGCCGGGCGCGCCCTTCACGTACTCGGCGGAGAGGCCCACCGGGACGAGGCCGTGCCGGACGTCGCCCGTGAGGTCGGTGCCGACGTCGAAGCCGAGGTTGAGGAGCGGGAGGAAGGTGGAGCGGTCCTCGGGGGTGGCCGCCGACCGGACGGTCCACTCGGTGTGCCCCTCGGTGGAGAGCTTCCAGCGCTCCGGGTCGAGGGCGGTGTCCGTGACGACCTTGTAGGTGTGCTCGTCGGCGGGCGCGTCCCACACGTAGGCGGCGGAGCTCGTGCCCCGGTCGACGAGGACGTCGTCCTGGTACACCGAGGTGGTCTGGGTCATCCCCGACTCCTCGCTCCACACGTCGCCGAAGCCGGTGTGGTCGGGTCCGGAGTCGCCCCAGCCGGGGGTGTTGAACTGGATCTGGTTGCCGTTGCGCTGCTGGCCCCAGCCGAGCCCGGTGCCGAGCCAGGGGTGCCAGACCGGCTTGAACCAGTCGAGGGTGTCGTGGGTGCCGCCCCGATAGGGGACCAGGCCGCTGCGCTCCTCCAGCGTGCCCTCGCCGACGAACGCGGACTCCGTCCAGGTCTGGCCGGGGCCGGTGGAGACGTAGTCGGTGCGCTCGGCCGGGAAGTCGACGCGCTCCTGGAATCCGATGCCGATCGGGAACGGACTGGCGATCGAGTAGCGGAACTCGCTGCCCTGGACGGGCTTCACGGCGTGGAACCTGGTGTCGAGGACGGCCAGTTCACGACGGGTGGGCTCGTACGTCAGGCTCCGGTCCGGCAGGGCGTCCTCGTAGCCCTGCGAAAGGTCGTACACGTAGGGGGTGTCGCGAGTGCCGGTCATCTCGACGGTTCGGGCGGAGCGGAGCCTCGCCGCGTCCGCGGTGTTCACGGTGGCGATCTGGAGCGGCCGGTCCGTGTAGTCGTCGGTGCCGAACCAGGTGTTCAGCCGCCCTGCCGTGTCGTCGGTGACGAACAGCGCCTTGACGCCCGCGTCCTGGGCCGCCTGGGCGAGCGCGGCCGGTTCGACGCCGTCGGTGAGCGTGGCGAGGGCGGCCTTGCCGCGCACCCCGGTGAACGGTCCGTCGCCGACATCGACGAGGGACAGCTTGCTGCGGCCCTCGATCAGGGTGGCACCGGGCTGGGCGAGCAGGTCACCGACGCCCTTCACCTCCAGGAGGGGCTTCCCGAGGCGCCACACGGTCCGGTAGTCGAAGCTGCCCTCGGTGACCCTGCGGGTCGGCGCGGCGAAGATGCTGTCGTACTTGATCGGCACCTGGACCGCGCCGAAAAGGTCGGAGCCGCCGGCGTCGCGGTCGTACTCCATCAGGAGCTGGCGGGTCTCGGTGCGCTGGTCGACCTTGGCGGCGATCTCCCGCAACGTCCGTCCGTCCAGGGTGACTTCGCGGTCCCGGTCGAGGGTGATCTGGGGTGCGGCGAGGAAGCCGAGGCCGAGCGAGTCGGCGCCGTGGCTGCCGCGCACGTCGAGGAACGACGTCAGCCCGTACGTGCCGGGCGCGAGCCGGAGCCGCACGGTGCCGGACTCCCCGACGGACGCCGGGTAGGGGTCGACGCCCGCGGCGAACTGCTGCACCGCGAGGTCGGCGGCGGCCGGCCTGCCGTCCCGGTCCTTGACATGGACGGTGAGCGTGTACCGCTCCTCCTCCTTGACCAGCCCGAACGCGGTGTGGGCGACCGGGGTGCCGTCCACCGAGGCGACGATCTGCCCGGAGGTGTCGCCGACCGGAGCCGTCGACGCGTCGCCGGTGACCGTGGTGGAGGCGGTGCCGTGCGCGGGCACGGTGAGCGTGGTGTCGGCGAGGGTGGCGACACCCTCGCCGGCCCCCTCCGCGGCGAGCGTCAACCGCACCGCCGCGTCGGAGGAGTTGGTGTAGGTCACGGTCTTCGTGACGGGCTTGTCGTCCTCGTAGGGCCAGCCGTGGAAGCCGAGGTCGGCGCTGCCGGTGGCGGTGATCTTCGCGCCGGTCGCGTCCGGGACGCTGACCCGGCCCGCGCCCAGCTGGTAGACGGAGGCGTCGAGCCGCCTCGACGTCGACATCAGCGCGTCCTTGAGCTGCGCGCCGGTCCAGTCGGGGTGCTGCTGCGCCAGCAGCGCGGCCACGCCCGCGACATGCGGGGTCGCCATCGACGTACCGCTCATCGTCGTGTACGGGCCGCTGCCGTCGACGAGCGTCGAGCGGGCGGCGAGGATGTCGACGCCGGGCGCGGACAGGTCGGGCTTGAGGGCGTTGTCGCCGTGGCGCGGTCCCGCGCTGGTGAAGTAGGCGGCCTCGTCGGCGGAGTCGACGGCACCGATGGTCAGCGCGGAGTCGGCGGCGCCGGGCGAGCCGATCGAGGAGCGGGCGCCGGTGTTGCCGGCGGCGATGACGAAGAGGGCGCCGGTCTCCTTCGAGAGGCTGTCGACGGCCAGGGCCATCGGGTCGGTGCCGTCGCTGGGCTCGGTGGAGCCGAGGCTCATCGAGATCACCTTGGCGTGCACGTCGCGGGCGGCCCACTCCATGCCGGCGATGATCTGCGAGTCGCTGCCCGAGCCCTCGTCGCTGAGCACCTTGCCGACGGCGAGCGTGGCGTCGGGCGCGACACCCTTCTCCTTGCCCTCGGAGGCGGCACCGCTGCCGCCGACGGTGGAGGTGACGTGCGTGCCGTGCCCGTTGCGGTCGGCGACCTCCTGCCCGTCGATGAAGCTCTTGGTCCGGGCGACGCGGCCGGCCAGGTCGGGGTGGCCGGTGTCGACTCCGGTGTCGAGGACGGCGACGGTCACGCCCTTGCCGGTGAGGCCGGCCTCCCACGCCTCGGGGGTGCCGATCTGCGCGTTGCTCTCGGCCATGTCGGCCTTGACGCGCCCGTCGAGCCACACCTTGCCGATGCCGTCCTGGCGGGTCATCGCCTTCCAGAACGTCCGGCCCTTGTCCGCGTCGACGGCGGCACCGCGGATGCTCGGCAGCGCCCGGGTCCGCTCGGCCCCGGCCGGGATCGCGGCACGCGCCTTGGCGTCGTAGGTGACGATCAGCGGCAGCTCGTGCGTCTTCTGGTCGGTGAGTCCCTGACGTATCAGCTCACTCACGTCGAACAGCCGGCGGTCGAGGGTGCCCGCCCGCAGATACGGCAGCGCCTCGTCGGGTACGACCGTCACGGCACCGTCGGCCACCTGCGTGCGCACCGCTCCGGTGGCACCGCGGGGCCGCACCACGGACACCGTCTTCTTGCCGCCGCCGACATCGGTGACGGTCACCTTGTCGCCGGTCACGAGGGTGACGGTGTGTGCCGCGGACGCGGCCCGCGTCGATGCCGGGGTGCCGGTGTCGCCGGTTCCCGCGGCGTCGAGCGCGCCGGCCCGCCCCATGGGCAGCAGGGCGAGCACGAGCCCGGCCGACAGCAGCGCCGCCGGACGTCTCGCTGGTCCTCTGGTCATTGGTGCCCTCTCTTCATCGCCGTACCGCGCCGGACGGGGGTGGTGCCCGGGGCTTGCGAAGAGTGTCGGGGGGCTTGTGTTGCGGGGGTGTTGACGGAACCTGGCGGGAAGGCGCCCTGGCGGCTTCCCGCCAGGGCGGGGACGGGGACAGGGGGGTAGGAGCGGCAGAAACCGGGACAGGTTCGCGCGCGGTCCGCGGCACGGACGCCGACCGGGCGTCGCGGACCGCGCGGTGGTCGACCTGGTCGTCGGCACGGTGGGCGACGCGGTCGTCGACGCGGTCGTCGACGGGCTGTCACGGACGACGCGGTGATCGCCTCGCGCCACCTGACGGCCCGTCATCCTCGCGTGGCGTTCGGGGTGCACGCCCCGGAGTCCGGCCCCGCCGGGGGACCCGCTCCGCCGGCCCGCGCGAGCGCCGCCCTTCGCTGGGTCCCTGATGCGACGGAAGACCACCCGTCCAGCGGCACCCCGCCCGGCCCCCCACAAAGGGCGGCATCCGCCCCGTGGGCCGAGGATGCGAAGAGAGGACCGCCGCCCGGCGGAGCCCCACACGGTCTGCGCTCTCGGGAGGACCCGCCATGACCGCCAGCCTGGAGCAGTTGCGCCGCTGCCATTTCGCCGTCGACCTGGGCGCCGCGAGGACCCGTGTGTACGTGAAGGGCGCGGGTCTGGTCGTCGACCAGCCGAGCGTCGCGGCGATCAACACGAAGACGGGCGCGCTGATCGCGGTCGGCGAGTTCGCCGAGAAGATGACGGGCCGTACGCCCGACTACATCCGGGTCGTGCGTCCCGTGTCCGGCGGCACCGTCGTGGACATCGACATGGCCCAGCGGATGCTGCGTCACCTGCTCGGCGACAAGGTCCGCCGCGCACTGCGCCGCAAGCCCCGGCTGCGGGCCGCCGCCTGCACCCCGCACGACGCGGACCCGCTGGCGCAGCGCGCCGCGATCGAGACGCTGGTCGGGCTGGGGGCGCGCCGGGTCGAGCTGGTGGACACGCTGATCGCCGCCGCGGTCGGCTGCGGACTGCCCGTCGAGCGGCCCGAGGCCACCATGATCATGGTGTGCGGGGCCGCCGCGACCCAGCTCGCCGTGCTGTCGCTGGGCTCGATCGTGACGGCCATCCGTATCCCGGTCGGCGGCGAGGCCGTCGACCACGCGATCGTCCAGCACCTGCGCCACCAGCACGAGTTGATGCTGCCGAGCCAGGCCGTACGGCCCCTGCAGATCGCCCTGTCCGGCAACGGGCTCACCCCGCACGGCCCGGCCCTCACCGAGATCCACGGCCGGGACGTCGCGACCGGGCTGGCCCGTTCCGTGCAGGTCGACACCGCCGCCGTGCGCAACGCGATCCAGACCCCGCTGACCGCCGTGCTCGACGGCATCGGCAAGGTGCTCCGCTCCTGCCCGCCCGACCTGGTCGCCGACCTCGCCGACCGCGGGATCATGATGGTCGGCGGCAGCGCGCTGCTCCCCGGCCTCGACCAGATGCTGCGGCACGCGACGGGGATGCCCGTCCACATCGCGGAGCGGCCCGACGTGTGCGCGGTCCAGGGACTCGGCTACATGCTGGAGGGCAAGATCGAGCCGCTGATCCTGGACCCGCTGGCCGCCTGACGCCCAGGGGTCTCGCATGACCGGTCCCGCACACGTACCCGGCGGCGGGTCCGATCCCGTCCCCGGGCTCCCGCCCCTCCTCGAAGCGGTCCTGCGCGTCGGCACCGACCTCGAACTGCGCGCCACGCTCCAGCGGATCGTGGACGCGGCGGCGGAGCTGACCGGCGCCCGGTCCGCGGCCCTGGGCACGAAGGACCCGGGCCGGGACGGCCTGGTACGCCTGCGCAGGACGGTGACCGATCCGCGCACCCGGCCTCCCGGCACGGACACCGACGGCGAGACCGACGGCCACGACGGCGACGACGAGAGCGGGGCGGCCACCGGTGCCGAGGCCGGCACCGGCCCGCACCCCGTTCCCGAGATCTGCCTGGACGTGCCCATCCGTGTCGGTGACGAGGTGTTCGGGAACCTGTATCTCGCGGACAGGTCCGGCGGCCCCTTCACCCCGGAGGACGAGCAGGTGGTGCGGCTGCTCGCCACGCAGGCCGGGATCGCCATCGCCAACGCCCGGCTGTACGAGACGGCCCGGCAGCGGGAGCGCTGGATCGAGGGGGCCGCCGCCGTGACCACAGCCCTGCTCACCGGGGAGAGCGCGGACGACGCCCTGCTGACGGTCGCCGAGCGGGCCAGGCTCCTCGCGGGCGCGGCGGCGGGTGTGATCCTCCAGCCCACGCCGGAGGGCGGCATGGAGATCGTGGCCGCCTCCACGCATCAGGACCCGGACGGCATCGTCGGTACCACCATCGCGCCCGGCAGCCCCGTCCTCGAACAACTCCTCGGCGGAGAGCCGGTGTTCATCGACGACTCGGCGACCGACCCGCGGATGACGACGCCGGTGCGGTCCCGGTTCGGGCCGAGCATGATGCTGCCCCTGCAGACCGAGGGCCGGCTCATCGGCACGCTGGCCCTGCCGCGCGCGCGGGGCGACCGCCCGTACACCCGGGTCGAACGCCTGCTGGCCACCCAGTTCGCCTCGCAGGCCGCGCTCGCGCTCGTCCTCGCCGGCGCCCGGCACAGCCGGGAGCGTCTCGCGGTCTACGAGGACCGCGACCGCATCGCCCGTGACCTGCACGACCTGGTCGTCCAACGCCTGTTCGCGACCGGCATGATGCTGGAGTCCACGCTGCGCCGGAGCCGGGCCGAGGGAGCCGGCGGAGCGACGGAGGGGGCGCGAGCGAGGGAGCCGGGGGACGGCGGCGCCGCGGAGGTGCGGGCGACGCTCGGCCACGCCGTCGACGAGCTGCAGTCCACCATCCAGGAGGTCCGCACCGCGATCTTCGCCCTTCAGCAGCCGCCCGCCGACGCGCCCACCACCTTCCGTGGCAAGGTGCTGCGCGAGACGGCGGGCGCGGGGGCGCTGCTCGGTTTCCAGCCGTCCGCCCGGTTCACCGGGCCCGTAGAGGACCGGGTTCCGGAGTCCGTCGCCGGGCACCTCGTCGCCGCCCTGCGCCGCGCCCTCGCCGTCGCCTCGCGACGTGCCGGGGTCTCCCGGATCGAGGTCGTCGTCGACGCCACGGCCGCCCTGCCGGACGGCCGTCCCGCCGTACGACTCACCGTCCGGGACGACTCCCCGGTCCCCGGCGGCGGCACGGCCACCCCGTTCACCTGGCAGTCACCGCTGTGAGGACCCGGCACCCGCCGAACTGACGTCTCCCTCGCCGTACCCCGTTCCGACACGTTCACGGGATTCATCCGGCCGGCCGCGCTCGCATTGCGTAAAGCGCCACTCGCGACTAAGTCTGAAATCGAAGGAAGTGCAGGTTGCGCGATAGATCCGACTGGTACTCTCCGCCCGATAGCAGCCCATCAAGCGAAAGTCCTCACATGAACCTTCCGGTGACGCAGGCGACGCACCGCTCCGCCGCCCCCAGGCCCATGCGCCGGCCGCACACCCCGCTGTCGGCGATCGACCCGCTCGGGACCGCCGCCGTGAGGTCCGCCGGACGAGTGACGGACATCCCCGGACGCCGCCCGGCCAGGCCGATCACCTTCGACTCGGCCCTCTAGGCACCCCCACCGCTTTCGTACGGGCGCATCCGGGTCACCCCGCCGGGTGCGCCCGTCCGCGCGCCCCCGATCCCCCAACAGGCCTTGCGGATCAAGGAGTTCGCGGTACAGGGGGCGCGTCCCCGGTATTACCCTTCACCGGGTGAAGCTCCAGCAACTCGTCCTCAAGATTCACAGCCGGTGCGACCTGGCCTGTGATCACTGTTATGTGTACGAGCATGCCGATCAGAGCTGGAAAAGCCGCCCCACCTTCATTTCCGAAGAAACACTCGGAAAAGTGGCCCGGAGATTCGCGGACTATGCCAGGGAAGAGAAACTCCCGTCCGTTTCCGTGATCCTTCACGGTGGCGAACCCCTTCTCGTGGGCCCCGTCCGTATGAGAGACATCTGTGCGGAACTCGTCCGCACCATCACCCCGGCGACCGACCTCGATCTCAGAATTCACACGAACGGCGTGCGGCTGAACACCCGCTATCTCGATGTGTTCAAGGAATTCGACGTCAAGGTCAGCATCTCGCTCGACGGCGACCGCGCCGCGAACGACCGGCACCGGCGCGACCGGCGGGGCCGCAGCAGCCACGACCGGGTGCTGCGCGCGATCGACCTGCTGCGCACGCCCGAGTACCGGCACCTCTACAGCGGCCTGCTGTGCACGGTGGACGTGGCCAACGATCCCGTCGCGGTGCACGACGCGCTGTCCGCCCTGCGTCCGCCCCGTGTCGACTACCTGCTGCCGCACTCCACGTGGGACAGTCCCCCGCCCCGGCCGGACGGCTCCCCCACCGCCTACGCCGACTGGCTGCTGAGCATCTTCGACCGGTGGGACGCCCAGGGCCGCACCGTCGGGGTGCGGACCTTCGAGTCGGTCCTGAGCACCCTGCGGGGCGGCCCGCCGCTGACGGAGGCGATGGGCCTCGCGCCGAGCGACCTCGCGGTGGTGGAGACCGACGGCAGCTTCGAGCAGGCCGACTCCCTGAAGACCGCGTACGACGGTGCCCCGTCCACCGGCTACGACGTCGACCGGCACACCTTCGCCG
The DNA here is from genome assembly GCF_044766365.1 of Streptomyces sp. NPDC102279. Lineage (NCBI taxonomy): Bacteria > Bacillati > Actinomycetota > Actinomycetes > Kitasatosporales > Streptomycetaceae > Streptomyces > Streptomyces sp. NPDC102279. The sequence goes on from NZ_JBIWLU010000009.1 coordinate 298,508, forward strand.
AGTTCGCCGGGCACCCCGGGGTGCGCGCCCGGCAGCTGGGCCTCGCGGGCGTCGGCGCGACCTGCCGGCGCTGCCCGGTGGTCGAGTCGTGCGGCGGAGGCCTCTACGCGCACCGGTACAGCACCGGGCACGGCTTCGCGAACCCGAGCGTCTTCTGCGCGGACCTGAAGGCCTTCGTGGACGGAGTCGCCGAGCGCGTCACCGACCACTCCCTGAGCCCCGCCGTCCACGACCGCCACGAACTCGGGTACGCGCAGGGCGAGCTGGTCCGCACCCTGGTCCCCGTCGTCGCCGCCCGGCACACCGGCGAGCCCGGCTGGGACGCGGTGTGGCGGGCGTTCCTCGCGCTCGACGGCGCCCCGTCGACCGCGCCGTACGTCGACGAGATCCTCGCGCACCCCTATCTGCACACCGCACTGAACAACTGCCTGCACGGCCGGCTCGCCGAACCGGCGCCGCTCGCCCGCGCGATCACCGCCGCGGCCGTCCGCGCCGGCGCCGACCTCACGCTCTCCTGGGACGAGCCCACCGCCGGCCTGCACCTGCCCACCCTGGGCACCCTCGGCCTCCCCGGTCCGGGCCCCGTCGACGTCTCGGTGACCGCCGGGGAGCTACGGGTACGCACCCGGGCCGGCACCACCCACTCCCCCGGCGACGGCCGCTCCCCCTGGCGGCCCCTGCACACGGTCCCCGTCGCGGGCGGCACCCTTCTGCTCCTGGACGACGCCGACCCGCTCCGCGACTGCTACCCCGTACCGGTCGCCGAGCCGCTGGGCTCCAGCGACCGCGCCATGTTCACCAAACGGCTCGGCGGAGCCTACGAGTTGCTGGAGGAGCGGCACCCACAGGAGCGCGACGGCGTCCACGTGGCGGCGTTGACCACCGTCACCCCACTCGCCGCCGGCACGGGCGTGCGGCTCGGCGCGCACGGGCTCGGCGCGATCGGCCTGGCCGTGGACTTCGAGCCCGAGGACCTGGTCCGGGAACTGCCGCGCGCCGCACGGCTGGCCCGCCTCAGGGCGCTGCGCGAGACGGCCGACCTGAACGTGCCGGGCAACCGGGCCGGCCGACTGCTCGACGAGGCGAGCGGCGAGCTGGGCAACGCCGCCTACTGGGCCGGTGGGACGGCCCAGCGGGCCGCCGCCCTGGAGCGGGCTGCCCGCGCCCTCGACCTGCTGGCGGCCCGCCCCGCCGGCGAACTCACCGCCACGGGCGCGGTACTGGCGGACGAGCTGCGCGCCGAACTGAAGCAGGCGGCGAGCACGGCCTCGTCCGGATGGGCCGGCCGACGTGACTGACTCCCCTCAACTGGGCTACTTATTCAGTCAGTTGGGCATCCCCCGCGGAGGCGTCGTCATGGTGCACGCCTCCCTCGGCGGCAGCGGACTGCGGGCCGCCGAGGTACGGGACGCGCTGCTCGACGCGCTCGGACCGGACGGCACCCTCGTCGTGCCCGCCTTCTCCCCGGAGAACTCCTTCACCTCACGGGCCTACAAGGAGCTCACCGCAGGGATGCCCGAGGAGCGGGAGCGGGCGTTCCGCGCGTCCCGGCCGCCGTTCGACACCGCGACCACCCCCTGCCCGACGATGGGCGTGCTCGCCGAGTGCGTGCGCACCGCACCGGGCGCCGTGCGCAGCGGCCACCCGCACACCTCGCTCGCCGGACTCGGCCCGCGGGCGGCCGAGCTGCTCGCCGTCCACGACCCGGACTGTCATCTCGGCGAACGCTCCCCGCTCGGCGCGCTCTACGCGGCCCACGCCCACGTCCTGCTGTTCCGGGTGGGGTTCGAGGTGTGCAGCGCGTTCCATCTCGCCGAGTACCGGCTGCGGCCCGCGCCGCCGCTCCGCTCGTACTCCTGCGTGACGGGCGGGACCGGCCGCTGGACCTCGTACGAGGACATCACCCTGTACGACGGGGACTTCGGGGCGATCGGGGCGCGGCTGCCGCGTGATCTCCCGGCGGAACGGGAAATGGCGGGGAGAGCGGTGCGGCTCTTCGGGATGCGGGAGGCCGTCGACCTGGCCGGGGTCCAGATGTCTGGATATCGCCAGGGATTGACGTGAAAGAGGCGACCCGCACGGGGCCTCGGTCGGGAAGATTGTGGGTTCCGGCCAGGTGAACATCCCGTAGGGGTCTCATCCACAGGCAGGGGGGCGCGTGGACATACCTGAACGGGCATCGGACAACCGGCCGTACTTCTTCCTGAGTTACGCCCACACACCGGCCTGGGGGCCCGGTGGCGGGGATCCGGACCACTGGGTGCAGGTCCTCTTCACGGATCTGTGCGACCACATCATGGCGCTGACCGACCTGCCCGCGGGCGTGCCCGCCGGGTTCATGGACCGGGAGATGCGTTCGGGGGACGGCTGGCCGGAGAAACTCAGCGAGAACCTCGCCAACTGCCGGGTGTTCGTGCCGCTGTTCTCGCCGCGCTACTTCACCAGTGAGAGTTGCGGCCGGGAATGGTTCGCCTTCAACGAACGCATTCTGCGGGCCCGGGCCACCAGCAACGGCGCGGTGCAGGCGATCGTCCCCGCACTGTGGACGCATATCGACTACGCCCAACTCCCGGATTCCGTACGGCACATCCATGTGGACCACGCCCAGTTCGGGGACCGTTACGCGGCCAACGGCATCTACGGTCTGATCAAACTGAACCGGCTGCGCGACGAGTACGAGGAAACGGTCCTCGGCCTCGCCCAGCGGATCGTGCAGATCGCGCAGGATTCTCCGCTGCCCTCCAGCAGACCGCGCCCCTACGAGAGCACGCCGAGCGCGTTCAAGCCGCGCGGCGAGGGTCCCCGGCGCATCCACCTGACGGTGGCGGCACCCACCCGGCACAGCATCCCCGAGCACCGGGACGCCCGCCCCTACGGCGAGGACGCCCAGGACTGGAACCCGTACCACTCGGAGTCGACCCGTTCGCTGCCCGCTCTCGCCGAGGAACTCATCCGCTCCCTCGACTACCGGATCACGGTGTCCTCGTTCGACGACGAGACCACCGACGACGACCTGGGCGCGGACGACACGGAGAAGGCCGGCCCGAGCCACCCGGGCATCCTGCTCGTCGACCGCTGGGCGCTCACCGACGAGGAACGGGCCCGCAGGCTCAAGGCGTTCGACGCCAGCGCCCGGCCCTGGATCAGCGCGGTCGTCCCGTGGAACCGGACCGACATCCAGTGCCACGGCGAGGAGGGCCGGCGCCTGGCGGCGGAACTCGAACGGACCCTGCCGCTGATCCTCGACCGGGGGCGGCGCGCGGACTGCCGGGTCGCCGTCAACGGCGTACCCACGCTGAAGGCCTTCACCGACGTACTCCCTGTCGTCGTCGCGCACGCGACCCGGCAGTACCTCAAGCACGCCGAGGCGCATCCGCCCGCGGGCCCGGCCGTCCGCCGGCCCCGCCTGATGGGCCCCACCCACCGGCCGCTGCCCGAAGGCGGATCCGACCACGGAGGAGAAGAAGCATGACGGCCGTGCAGGACGGACGGATCATCACCTTCTACTCGTACAAGGGAGGCACGGGCCGCACCATGGCCCTGGCCAACACGGCCTGGATCCTCGCCGCCAACGGCAGGCGCGTCCTCGCCGTCGACTGGGACCTGGAGGCCCCCGGCCTGCACCGCTTCTTCCATCCCTTCCTCGACCCCAACGCGCTCGCGGCCACCACCGGCGTCATCGACATCATCAACGAGTACGCATGGGCCGCGACCACCGGAACCCAGCGCTCCGGCGAATGGCACCGGGACTACGCGCGCGTCGAGCAGCACGCCATCTCCCTGACGCCCGAACGCCTCGGACTGCGCTTCCAGGAGGGCGGCTCGCTCGACTTCCTCTCCGCCGGGCGCCAGGACCGCTCGTACTCGGCGAGCGTCTCGTCCTTCGAGTGGGACAACTTCTACGAACGGCTCGGCGGCGGCCTCTTCCTCGACGCCCTGCGCGACGACATGCGGGCCTCCTACGACTACGTGCTGATCGACAGCCGCACCGGGCTCTCCGACAACGCCGACATCTGCACCATCCAGATGCCCGACGTGCTGGTGGACTGCTTCACGCTCAGCGACCAGTCCCTCGACGGCGCGGCGGCCGTCGCCCGCAGCGTGGAGGACGGCTACCGCAAGCGGCCGATCCGGGTCCTGCCGGTGCCGATGCGCATCGACGAGGGCGAGAAGGAGAAGGTGGACGCCGGCCGGGCGCTGGCCCGTCTGAAGTTCGACGGACTGCCCAAGGGGCTCGGCGGCGAGGAACTGGCCGGCGAGGAACTGACGGCCTACTGGGGCGCCGTCGAGATCCCGTACCGCCCGTACTACGCCTACGAGGAGACCCTCGCCACCGTCGGCGACGAGAGCGGCATCGCCAACTCGCTGCTGTCCGCGTTCGAGCGGCTCACCGCGGTCATCACCGACGGCACCGTGACCGCCCTGCCGCCGGTTCCGGAGGCTGTACGGCTGCGCTGCCGGGACGCGTTCCTCAGGAGGCGGCCGATCTCCACCGCGGCGGACGTGGTGATCGCGTACACGGCGGAGAACCGGGTCTGGGCCGACTGGATCGAGTCGCTCCTCAAGCGGGCCGGCTGCCGGGTCACCCCGCACGACATCGCGTCCGGCCCCGGCGACCGCCCGGACCCGGCGACCCGCACCCTGGTGCTGCTGTCCAAGGCGTTCCGCAAGTCCCGGCACGCCGACCCCCTCTGGCGCGCCCTGACGGACGCCGAGGACGTGGCCCCGCACGACACCGCGCACGGCAGCGTCGTCCCCGTCCGGGTGGACGAGGTGCACCTGCCGCAGTCCTACCTCGACCGCAATCCGGTCGACCTGCACCGGCTCGACGAGGCCCAGTGCGTCAGCGCGCTCCTCGGCGCCCTGGAACTGCCGGGCCGGCCCGTCGAACCCGGCGCGGCGGGACCCCGGTTCCCGGGCAGCACCCCGGCCATCTGGAGCGCGCCGCAGCGCAACAACACCTTCACCGGCCGCGACGTCATCCTCAACCGGGTCCGCGACCAGCTCGGCGGCGGCATCTCCGTCGTCCTGCCGCAGCCGCAGGCGCTGTACGGACTCGGCGGCGTCGGCAAGACCCAGGTGGCGCTGGAGTACGTGCACCGGTTCATGGCCGACTACGACCTGGTGTGGTGGATCTCCGCCGAGGACCCCGGCAACGTCGTCTCCTCGCTCGCCGAACTCGCGGCCCGCATCGGCGCGCCCAGCGGCGAGGACATCAACCTGGCCAGCCAGGAAGCCGTGCAGATGCTGGCCCGCGGGGCGCCGACCAAGCGGTGGATCCTGATCTTCGACAACGCCGACGACCCGGCCCGCCTCACCCGCTTCTTCCCGGCCGGGGGCGGCGGCCACATCCTCGTCACCTCCCGCAACCAGGCGTGGGCGCAGCAGGGCGCCTCGCTGCCCATCGACGTGTTCCTGCGCGAGGAGAGCATCGATCACCTCACCCGGCGTGCCTCCGGGCTGACCGTGGAGGAGGCCGACCGGGTCGCGACCGCGGTCGGCGACCTGCCGCTGGCCGTCGAGCAGGCGGCGGCCTGGCTCGCGGAGACGGCCACCCCGATCGAGGAGTACCTGCGCCAGCTCGCCGAGCAGACCACCGAGGTCCTGGACCTCAACCAGCCCGCCGACTACCCGCAGACGGTGGCCGCGACCTGGAACATCTCCATCGCCCGACTGCGTGAACGCTCCCCGGCCTCGGTGCGGCTGCTCCAGCTGTGCGCGTTCCTGGCCGCCGAGCCGATCTCCTCGCACCTGCTCTACAGCAAGGAGATGATCGACGCCCTCAGGCCGTACGACCCGGCGCTGCAGGAGAGTCTGCTGCTCGGCCGGGTGATCCGGGAGATCGGCCGGTTCGCGCTCGCCAAGGTCGACCAGGTCAGCAACAGCATCCAGGTCCACCGGCTGGTGCAGGCCGTCATCCGCTCGCAGCTCACCGAGGAGGAGCAGCGGCAGGCGCGGCACGTGGTGCACACGGTCCTCGCGGGCTGCCGGCCGGACGGCGACGAACCGATCGACGACCCGGAGACCTGGCCGCGCTTCGCGGTCATCTGGCCGCACCTGGCGGCCTCGGACGCCCGCAACTGCACCGACTCCGCGACCCGCAGGCTCCTCATCGACCGCGTCCGCTACCTGTGGAAGCGCGGTGAGTTCCCCGGCGCGCAGGCGCTCGCCGAGGAACTCCTCGCCCACTGGGAGCCGATCCTCGGCGAGGACGACGTCCAGTTCCTGTACCTGCGCTGCCAGCTCGGCAACGTCCTGCGCTCCCAGGGGCGTTACGTGGAGGCCCGGGACATCAACACGGCGCTCCTGGAACGCCAGCAGCGGGTCCTCGGACCCACGCACCCGCACACGTACGTCACCATGTCCGGCCTCGCCAGCGACCTCGCGGCGCTCGGGGTGTACGAGTCGGCGGTGGAGTTCGCGCGCGAGGCGCACGACGGGTTCCGGCAGATCTTCCACGAGTCGCACCGCCGCACCCTGAGCGCCGCCAACAACCTCGCGCTCGCACTGCGCATGGTCGGCCGCTACGGCGAGGCCCGCGTCCTCGACCAGGAGACCTTCGACCGCCGCACGGAGGTCCTCGGCCCCGACCACCCGTACACGCTCGCCTCGGCGGCGCGTCTGGGCCGCGACCTGCGCGAGGTCGGCCGCTACGGCGAGTCGGTGTCCCTCCTCTCGCGCGCCTACGACGCCCACAAGCGCATCCTCGGCAAGGACTTCCCGGGCACGCTGAGCTGTGCGAAGTCCCTCGCGGTGTCGCTGCGGCGGGCGGGCGAGTTCGAGGACGCCCGGCGGCTCACCACGGCGACGCGCGCGCAGTACCGGCAGCAGTACGAGGCACCGACCCCGGACTCGCTGGCCTGCGACCTCAACATGGCGGCGGACCTGTTCGCGGCGGACGAGCGGGAGGCGGCGCGCGAGGTCGCCCGGGAGGCCCTCACGGAGTACATGAAGGTGCCGGGCGAGGCCCACCCGTACACCCAGGCCGCGCTGAACAACCTGGGGATCTTCCACTGGGGCTGCGGCGACGCCGAGGAGGCGGAGAGGGTGTTCCGCAAGGTGCTGCGGCGGATGGGCGAGGTCCTCGGCGAGAAGCACCCGCACACCCTGTTCACCGGCATCAACTACGCCAACGTCCTCGCCGACCAGGGCCGGCTGGCCGAGGCCCGTGAGCTGGAGGAGAAGGCCGTCGTGACCCTGCGTACGGTGCTCGGCCCGCACCACCCGGAGACGCTCGCCATCGTCGCGAACGCCGGCCTGACCCTCGCCGCGCTCGGCCGCAGGGACGAGGCCCGCATGATGCGCGACGCGGCCCTCACGGAACTGCGCGCGCTCCTCGGCGAGGAGAACGGCATGACCCGCGTCGCCGCGGACGACCGCCGTATCTACCGGGACCTGGAACCCCTGGCGGTGTGAGACCCGGACGGGGCGCCCGGAGAGACCGGCCGACGGCTTCTCCGCGCGCCCCGACGACGGGGTCCCGCGGCGGAGGCGCGTTCCCGTGGGCCGCGTGTCGTGCCGGAGCCCGGTGACCGGCCGGGCATCGGTGACCGTTGCGGGTGCCCGACGCCCGGATCCTCAGAGCGGGGTGGCGGCCTGCGAGCGCGCCCGGCCGGTCGGCGCCGGCGGGAGACCGGCGTGGGCGCCCGCGCCGGAGGTCACCGCGCGGCCCCGCCTGCTGCCGGGCCACACCGGAGTGTCCGCGAGCAGCCAAGCCAGCACCTTGGGCAGTGCCCGCAGCGCGGCGAAGTGGGCGGCGGTGGGTTCGAGGACGGCGGTGGCCCGGGGAATCCGGGCGGCCATCCACGAGGAGTGCGACGCCGGGGAGAACACGTCCTTCACCCCGTGCCACAGCAGCACCGGCACCCGGATGTCCGCCGGCTCGAAGCCCCAGTTCCCGGTGAGGGCGAGCGCGTCGTCGATCCAGCCGTACGGGGAGGTCCGCAGCGCCTCGCGGTAGTTGCGCAGCAGCATCGAGCGGATGGTGTTGTCGGAGACAATCTGCCGGTCGTCCGCGGTGAGTTCGGGCCGCAGATCCTCCAGCAGGCGCACCGGGTCCCGGCGGATGGCGGCGGACCGCGGGATCAGCCGGGCGGTGAAGCGGTCCGGGTCGGTGAACGCGGTCCGGAACTCGTTGACGTTCGACGGCGCCATCCCGGCGAACCAGTCGAGCCCCTCGGCGCCGCGCGGGGCGAGCCCCACGAGTGCCGCGGCCCGGGTCACCCGCTGCGGCATCAGCGCGGCGCAGGCCAGCGCGTGCGGGGCGCCTCCGGACCGGCCGGCCACGGCGAACCGGTCGATGCCCAGGGCGTCCGCGATGGACGCGACGTCCTGCACGACGTCGACGACCCGTCGTCCCGGGAGCCGGTCCGATCCTCCGTACCCGGGGCGGTCGTAGCTGATCAGACGGGTGCCGCGCTGGTACAGGAACATGGACCGGGGCCGCGGCCCGACCCGGCTGCCGGGCATGCCGTGCAGCAGGAACACGGGGCGTCCCCGTGGATCCCCCGAGATCTCGACGCGCAGCAACCGCCCGTCCGCCGAACGCACATGGTCACGCACAGCGCTCCCCCTCCCTCGGTCCGGACGGACCGGGACAAACGCTGCCGAGTGCCTGCCCGCCCGGGTGTACGACGAAACGAGTTCGCAGGTCAACCTGACTGCCAGATCAAGCCACTTGCGGCCACGAGCGCTCCGGCCGGGAGCGGGAGGGAAGAGGGGGAACGGCCGGGTCAGTACGGCAGGATGCGTCCCGAAGGGGTCCTGCGGTCGATCGGCATCTCGCGCGGCGCGGCGGGCCGGCGGCTGACGCGAATCCGGATCTGACGGTTCATGACCCCTCCTCATGACTGACGATCCCCCGCGTCGTCGCCGACGCGCTTAGACGCATGGTGCCCACGGAGAACCGCTCCTACCCTCCGAGCAGGATGTTCCGTACGGCACCCTCCCGAGTGCGGGGCCCGCGGGGAGGAGCCGGGCCCCGCGCTCGGGAGGGTGCCGACGGCTCGGGTGGGGGGACCGGTCGGTGCGAGCCGTCCGCGGGGGGCTTCCGGCGTCCCGGCGATCAGTGCCGCGGGCCCCTCCGGGACGGCCTCGGGGCGGTTTCGGTGTACTCCGTCCGAGGGCCGGTCAGGCCGTTCGGGTGAGGGGCGAGTTGGCCGGAACGGGGGCCTCCGCGAGGGCGGTGCGACCGGGGTTCCTCGGTTGGGCGGGGCGCCCTCGCGGGCTCTCAACTCGCCTGATCCGCCAGCGAAGTTGCTGGTCGCATCGATTCTTCCCGCGTAGCGTGTGGTGGGGCGGGTGGGACTCGAACCCACGGCCGACGGATTATGAGTCCGCTGCTCTAACCGGCTGAGCTACCGCCCCGTCACGGCGCGCCGCGCACATTTGTGCGCGCCGTCTGCCGCAGCATAGCCGCTCATACGATCTCCTGCTTCGGATGGTCGGCATCGCACGACCATGAGGACTTCGGCGTGCCCCGGGCGGTTCCACCGGACATGAAAAAGGACCCCTGAGGGGTCCTCTTCCGTTGCTCTCCCGACTGGACTCGAACCAGTAACCTGCCGGTTAACAGCCGGCTGCTCTGCCAATTGAGCTACAGGAGACCGAGCTCCCCCGACTGGACTCGAACCAGTAACCTGCCGGTTAACAGCCGGCTGCTCTGCCAATTGAGCTACAGGGGAATGTCTCGTTGCATCGAACGCACCTACCTGGGTATTCGCCAGGAAGCGTGTGCTCGCTGCGACACATACATTAGCGCAAGCAGGGGGGTGCTCCGCCAATCGGTTCCCTCCGTACCGATGCCGACGCAAGGGAAGGGTGGCTGTCATGCGCTACAAGCTCACATTCGTCGCCGGACTGGCCCTGGGGTACGTGCTCGGCACGCGCGCCGGGCGAGAGCGGTACGAGCAGCTGAGGAAGTCCGCTCGTCAGGTCTCGCAGAACCCGGCGGTGCGCAACACCGCCGAGACCGCGGCCCAGCAGGGCCGGGCGATCGCGGGCAAGGCGTTCCACACGGTGAGCGAGAAGGTGGGCGACCGCGTCCCCGACTCGGTCACCGACCGGGTCCGCTCGCTCCGGCAGCGGAACACGGGCGGGACCGGACAGGACGACTGGGGCACCAGCAACACCTGACCGGCACACCCGTCACACCGGAGGAATCAAGGGCCGCGCCGGATCTCGTGCACCCGCCCGGCGCCGCCACCCTCTGTCGTACGGCAGAATTTCCGCCATGGGGATAGTCGCCGGGTTGGACAGTTCGCCCGATTTCACTCGAATCGTCGTCTGCGACGCGGACACGGGCACCGTGCTGCGGCAGGGCTACGCGCCGCATCCGCTCGACGGCGCCGAGGGCGGAGGACGTCCGTCCGACGTCGATCCACAGGCCTGGCTGCTGTCCCTGGGCGAGGCCGCCGGCGGCGGCCTGCTCGAAGGCGTGCAGGCCATCGGGGTGTCCGCACAGCAGAACGGGCTCGTCCCGCTGGACGCGCAGGGCAACACCGTGCGGCCCGCGCTGGTCGGCGGTGACAAGCGGGCGCAGGTCGCGGCGGCCGATCTCATCGACGCGCTCGGCGGGCGCGAGGCGTGGGCGCAGGCCGTGGGCAGCGTCCCGCAGGCCGCGCAGCCGGTGACCAAGCTCCGCTGGCTGAACAAGACCGAACCCGACGCGGCGCGGCGGACCGCCATGCTGCTGCAGGCCCACGACTGGCTGGTGTGGCAGCTGCTCGGGCGGCCGGTGCGCAGGACCACGGACCGGGGCGGCGCCTCCGGGACCGGCTACTGGTCGGCGGCGACCGGTGGATACCGCCCCGACCTCATCGAACTCGCCCTCGGCCACCACGCCGCGCTCCCCGAGGTGCTCGGCCCGTCCGACGCGGCGGGGACCACGCCCGAGGGGCTGCTGATATCCGCCGGCACCGGCGAGACCATGGCGGCGGCGTTCGGGCTCGGCATCGGGCTCGGCGACGCGGTGGTGTCGCTCGGCGCCTCCGGTTCCGTGATGGCCGTGCACACCGGAGCGCTGGTGGACTCCACCGGCATGATCACCTCCCTCGCGGACGCGACCGGCATGCACCTCCCGGTCGTCAGCACGCTCAACGCCGTACGGGCCCTGCGCGGCGCCGCCGAGCTGCTCGGCGTGCCGGACCTGGAGGGCCTGTCCGACCTGGCGATGAAGTCGACGCCGGGCTCGCACGGGCTGGTCCTGCTGCCGTACCTGGAGGGCGAGCGCACGCCGAACCTGCCGCACACGGCGGGGACGCTGGCGGGACTGCGGCGGGAGTCGATGCGGCCCGAGCACCTGGCACGGGCGGCCTTCGAGGGCATGCTGTGCGGTCTCGCGGACGCGCTCGACGTCCTGCGCGGGCGCGGCGTCGACGTCCGCCGGATCTTCCTGCTCGGCCAGGCCGCCGAGCTGCCCGCCGTGCAGGCCGTGGCGCCCGCGCTGTTCGGCGCGCCGGTCGTGGTGCCCCAGCCCGCGGACTACGCGGCGCTCGGTGCGGCCCGCCAGGCCGCCTGGGCCCTCGGCGCCTCCCAGGGCACTCTCGACCGGCGGAACCCGCCCGCCTGGCAGGGTCCGGTCGCCCAGGTGCTGGAGCCCGGCGACGAACTCGCCGTGGGCCAGGCCGTACGACAGCAGTACGTGTCCGTACGGGAACAGACGCATCCCGGGGCGTTCCGGGCGTAACGGTCCACAGCCGGTTTCCCGGCGCCCGACCGGCGTACGTCCAGGGACGGAGCCATGGTCCGTTCTTGGTCCGCACTTGGGTCAATCGGTTGAGGTAACACCGGTGGAGTGTCCGACGATAGGGGGTGGTGCACCATCCAGCGCCCGCCGATCACCCAGCCGTCGACGATTCCGAGAGACCCCGCGTGCTCATACGACTCCTGCGGACCCACCTGAGTCCGTACAAGAAACCGATCGCCCTACTGGTGCTGCTGCAGTTCCTGCAGACCTGCGCCACGCTCTACCTGCCCACGCTCAACGCGCACATCATCGACAACGGTGTCGTGAAGGGGGACACGGACTACATCCTGTCCTTCGGTGCCCTCATGATCGGCATCTCGCTGGCGCAGGTCGTCTGCAACATCGGGGCCGTCTACTACGGCGCCCGGACGGCGTCCGCGGTCGGCCGGGACGTCCGGGCCGCCGTGTTCGACCGCGTCCAGTCCTTCTCCGCACGTGAGATGGGTCACTTCGGAGCACCCTCGCTGATCACCCGCACCACCAATGACGTCCAGCAGGTGCAGATGCTCGCACTGATGACGTTCACCCTCCTGGTGTCGGCCCCGATCATGTGTGTGGGCGGCATCATCCTGGCCCTCGGCCTCGACGTACCGCTGTCCGCGGTGCTCATCGCCGTGGTGCCCACCCTCGGTATCTGCGTCACGCTCATCGTGCGCCGGCTGCGCCCGCTCTTCCGCACCATGCAGGTGCGCCTGGACACCGTGAACCGGGTGCTGCGCGAGCAGATCACCGGCAACCGGGTGATCCGCGCGTTCGTGCGCGACGGCTACGAGAAGGAGCGCTTCAAGGGCGCCAACACCGACCTCACCGAGACGTCGCTGGCCACCGGCCGGATGCTCGCCCTGATGTTCCCGATCGTCATGACGGTGGTGAACGTGTCGTCCATCGCCGTCGTCTGGTTCGGCGCCCACCGCATCGACAGCGGCGGCATGCAGATCGGTGACCTCACCGCGTTCCTCGCCTACCTGATGCAGATCGTCATGTCCGTGATGATGGCCACCTTCATGTTCATGATGGTGCCGCGCGCGGAGGTCTGCGCCGAGCGCATCCAGGAGGTCCTGGGCACGGACAGCAGCGTGGTCCCGCCCGTCGCGCCCGTCCTGGAGCTGCGCCGCCACGGCCACCTGGAGCTCCGCGCGGCGGGCTTCCGCTACCCGGGTGCCGAGGAGCCGGTCCTGAGGTCCGTCGACCTCGTGGCGCGCCCGGGGGAGATCACCGCCGTCATCGGCTCGACGGGCAGCGGCAAGTCGACGCTGCTCGGCCTGGTTCCCCGGCTGTTCGACGCCACCGACGGCGAGGTCCTCGTCGACGGCGTCGACGTGGCGACGATCGGCCCGAAGCTGCTGGCCAGAACGGTCGGAATGGTCCCGCAGAAGCCGTACCTGTTCGCCGGGACCGTCGCCACGAACCTGCGCTACGGCAACCCCGACGCGACCGACGAGGAGCTGTGGCACGCCTTGGAGGTCGCGCAGGCCAAGGGCTTCGTCGACCGCCTCGAAGGCGGCCTGGACGCGCCGATCGCCCAGGGCGGCACCAACGTGTCGGGCGGCCAGCGCCAACGCCTGGCCATCGCCCGCACCCTGGTGCAGCGCCCCGAGATCTACCTCTTCGACGACTCCTTCTCGGCCCTCGACTACGCGACCGACGCGGCGCTGCGCGCGGCGCTCGCCGAGGAGACCGCCGAGGCCACCGTGGTGATCGTCGCCCAGCGGGTGTCGACCATCCGCGACGCCGACCGGATCGTGGTCCTCGACGAGGGCCGGGTCGTCGGCACCGGACGCCATCACGAACTGATGGCCGACAACGAGACCTACCGGGAGATCGTCCTCTCCCAGCTGACGGAAGCGGAGGCCGCCTGATGGCCGGGCCGATGGGGCGCATGATGGCCGGGAGCGGCCCGGACCAGCGCTCGATGGAATTCAAGGTGTCGGGCCGCAGGCTCCTCACCCATTTCAAGCCCGAGCGCGCCACGCTGTACGTGATGCTGGTCGCCGTCGTCTTCAGCGTCGGCCTGTCGGTGGTCGGCCCGAAGATCCTCGGCCGCGCCACCGACCTGGTCTTCGCGGGCATCGTCGGCCGTCAGATGCCGGCCGGCGCCACCAAGGCCGAGTCCCTGGACTCGCTGCGCGCGCACGGCCAGGGCGCCGTCGCCGACATGCTCAAGAGCACGGACTTCACCCCCGGTGAGGGCATCGACTTCCACGCCGTCGGCAGCGTCCTGCTCCTCGCGCTCTGTACGTTCCTGCTGGCCGGCCTGCTGATGGCGGTCGCGACGCGGCTGGTCAACCGGTCCGTCAACAGGACCGTCTACCGGATGCGCGAGGACCTCCAGGCGAAGCTGTCGCGGCTGCCGCTGTCGTACTTCGACAAGCGTCAGCGCGGTGAGGTCCTCAGCCGGGCCACGAACGACATGGACAACATCCAGCAGACCCTCCAGCAGTCGATGGGCCAGCTCGTCAACTCGCTGCTGACCATCGTGGGGGTGCTCGCGATGATGTTCTGGGTGTCGCCGCTGCTCGCGCTCGTCGCGCTGGTCACGGTGCCGCTGTCGTTCGTCGTCGCCACCCGGATCGGCAAGCGCTCGCAGCCGCACTTCGTGCAGCAGTGGCGCACCACCGGCAAGCTCAACGCCCACATCGAGGAGATGTACACCGGCCACAACCTGGTGAAGGTGTTCGGGCGGGCCGACGAGTCGGCCGCGCAGTTCGCCGAGCAGAACGACAAGCTCTACCAGGCCGGGTTCAAGGCCCAGTTCAACAGCGGGATCATGCAGCCGCTGATGATGTTCGTCTCCAACCTGAACTACGTGCTGGTCGCGGTCGTCGGCGGACTGCGCGTCGCCTCCGGCACGCTGTCGATCGGTGACGTGCAGGCCTTCGTCCAGTACTCCCGCCAGTTCTCGATGCCGCTGACGCAGGTCGCGTCGATGGCGAATCTGGTGCAGTCGGGTGTGGCGTCGGCGGAGCGGGTCTTCGAGATCCTCGACGCGGACGAGCAGGAGGCGGACCCGGCGGTCTCGGCCGGCCCCGCCGAGCTGCGCGGGCGCGTGGCGCTGGAGCACGTGTCGTTCCGCTACGACCCGGAGAAGCCGCTCATCGAGGACCTCTCGCTGACGGTGGAGCCGGGCCAGACGGTCGCCATCGTCGGCCCGACCGGGGCCGGCAAGACCACCCTGGTGAACCTCCTGATGCGGTTCTACGACGTCACGGGCGGCCGCATCACCCTCGACGGGGTCGACGTGGCGTCCATCTCCCGTGACGAACTGCGGGCCGCGATCGGCATGGTGCTCCAGGACACCTGGCTGTTCGGGGGCACGATCGCCGACAACATCGCGTACGGCGCCGCGCGGGAGGTCACCCGCGGGGAGATCGAGGAGGCGGCGCGCGCCGCGCACGCCGACCGGTTCGTCCGTACGCTGCCCGACGGCTACGACACCGTGATCGACGACGAGGGATCGGGTGTCAGCGCGGGCGAGAAGCAGCTGATCACGATCGCCCGGGCGTTCCTGTCGGACCCGGTCATCCTGGTGCTCGACGAGGCGACCAGCTCCGTGGACACCCGGACCGAGGTGCTGATCCAGAAGGCGATGGCGAAGCTGGCGCACGGCCGGACGTCGTTCGTGATCGCCCACCGCCTGTCGACGATCCGGGACGCCGACACGATCCTCGTGATGGAGGACGGCGCGATCGTGGAGCAGGGCGCGCACACCGAACTCCTGGAGTCCGGCGGCGCCTACGCCCGCCTCTACCAGGCCCAGTTCGCCCAGGCGGTCGCCGAGGTCGACTAGCCCGGTGCCTCCCCCCTGGACCCCGTTGAAGTTCTTCAGCCCCTGCGGCGACGGAGGAGCGGGGGTCCGGGGGCGGCGCCCCCGGAACGGGACGGGCAGAGGCGGAGGGCGGAACCCGCGCCCGTGCCCTCGGCCCGTCAGTCCAGGTATCCGCGCAGCTGGTCCGCGAAGGCGTGGTCCCGCAGCTTGTTCAGGGTCTTGGACTCGATCTGCCGGATGCGCTCGCGCGTGACACCGAAGATGCGGCCTATCTCCTCCAGGGTCCGCGGACGCCCGTCCGCCAGCCCGTACCGCAGCTGCACGACCTTCCGCTCCCGCTCCCCGAGCGTCGACAGCACCGCCTCCAGGTGCTGCCTGAGCAGCAGGAACGCGGCGGACTCGACCGGTGAGGCCGCGTCACCGTCCTCGATGAGGTCCCCGAGGGCGACGTCGTCCTCCTCCCCCACGGGCGCGTGCAGGGACACCGGCTCCTGGGCCAGCCGCAGGACCTCGCTGACCCGCTCGCCGGTCAGGTCGAGATGGGCGGCGACCTCTTCGGGACTGGGTTCGTAGCCGCGCTCCTGGAGCATCCGCCGCTGCACGCGGACCACCCGGTTGATCAGCTCGACCACGTGCACGGGGACGCGGATGGTGCGTGCCTGGTCGGCGAGGGCGCGGGACATGGCCTGCCGGATCCACCAGGTGGCGTACGTGGAGAACTTGTAGCCGCGGGCGTAGTCGAACTTCTCGACCGCCCTGATGAGCCCGAGATTGCCCTCCTGGACCAGGTCGAGCATGGTCAGCCCACGCCCCACGTACCTCTTGGCCACCGAGACCACGAGCCGCAGGTTCGACTCGATGAGCCGACGCTTGGCCATCCGGCCCATGACGACGATCTTGTCCAGGTCGAGGGCGAGCTGGCTGTCCAGGTCCGGGGTGAGACGCAGCTTCTCCTCCGCGAAGAGTCCGGCCTCGACGCGGCGGGCGAGGTCGACCTCCTCGGCCGCGGTGAGCAGCGGGATCCGCCCGATCTCGCGCAGATACTGCCGGAACAGGTCCGACGACGGGCCGCCGGTGTCGGCGGCGCGGCCTCGCGGCACCTCGGCGGGCTCCTCGGCCTCGGTCTCCACTTCCGCCTCTGCCCCGGGAGTCTGCGACGGGCCGTCCGGGTCGGCCTCGGGGTGGTGCGCGGCACGGCTCTGCGCGGGTACCGCCGCGACGACGTCGGCGTCCGTGACGGTGGTGTTGTCGGTCTCGGCGAGGGTCTGGGTCTGCACGGGGGCGACCTCCAGGAATGTCGCTGCTGAGTCGTGCGGCAGCGGTACGTCCGGGATGGGCTCGACGGCCTCGCCGCTGTCCATCCCGTAGTCGTTTGGCGGAACCGCGGGAAAAGGGAACCCGTCGCGTGCGGGTCTGCCGCGCTCCGAGGACTCAGGCACCGGAACCCAGTGTGGAGTACGACACATCGCCGCCACGAGGGGCGTGCGGTGACTTTTTGCGTCCGGTCCGTGACCGCCTGGTTACCGTTGCGGACGAGTGCGCAGTTCAGCGGAGCCGCAAGCGGCGGGGGCCGGTCCGGGATTGGCATGTGCCGGGGCCCCGCGGACGCGTCCCGTGCCCCGGGCGCCCCGCGGACGCGTCCCGTGCCCGGGCGCCCCGCCCCCGTGCGCGGCCGCGCACCACCCCGGCACGCGGGGCCGGGCCGGCCTCAGAGGGCTTCGACGCCCTTCTCGCGCAGCGCCTGGCCGTACTGCTGGAGCACCCACAACTCGTTCTGCACGGCGGCCAGCTGGGCCGGGTCGCCGCCCGCGCTGAGCCGGGACAGGGAGCCCTGGACGTCGCGGATGCGGCGGTCGACGGCGCGGCGGCGGACCGCGACGAGCTGGTCGCCCGCATAGGTCTCGTCGACGGTCTTGCGCAGGATCGCCTCGACCGCCAGCTCCGTGACCATCGCCCGCACGGCGTCGTCCGGGGCGGCGTCGCGGACGCGGATCAGGTACTCCTGGGGGTCCTGCACGCCGTGATCGGCGCCGCCCGCGTCCATGACGGCCTGGCGCACCGCGGCGTACGGGGGTGCGGTGAACTCGTCCATGCCGTACGCGTCGAACGCCGGGGCGACCAGTTCGGGCCGCTGCAGGGCGAGTTTGAGCAGCTCGCGCTCGGTGGCGAAGACGGGGTTGCGCAGGGTGAGGGCCGGGCCGCCGTTCGTGGGGGCCTGGGCGGCGGTGTGCGTCTGCTGGGAGCGGTTCCCGGCCGCCGGCGCGGGTCCCCTGCCGCCGCGGTCGCGTGCCCAACGGGCCAGCTGCGACACCCGCTTGACGACGAACTGGGTGTCGAGGATGCCGAGCATGCCCGCGAGCTGGACGGCCACCTCGTGCTGTGCCCCGCTGTTCTTGATGCGGGCGACGATCGGGGCGGCCTCGTCGAGGGCGGCGGCGCGCCCGGCCGGGGTCTCCAGGTCGTAGCGCAGGACGATCTGGCGGAGCGCGAACTCGAAGAGCGGTGTGCGCGGTTCGACCAGGTCGGCGACGGCCTCGTCGCCCTTGGCGAGGCGCAGCTCGCAGGGGTCCATGCCGTCGGGGGCGATGGCGATGTACGTCTCGGCGGCGAACTTCTGGTCGTCCTCGAAGGCGCGCAGGGCCGCCTTCTGACCGGCCGAGTCGCCGTCGAAGGTGAAGATCACCCGGGCCGAGCCGTTGTCCATGAGGAGGCGGCGGAGGATCTTGATGTGGTCGCTGCCGAACGCGGTGCCGCAGGTCGCGATGGCGGTGGTGATGCCGGCCATGTGGCAGGCCATGACGTCGGTGTAGCCCTCGACGACGACCGCCCGGCTGCTTTTGGCGATGTCCTTCTTGGCGAGGTCGATGCCGTACAGCACCTGGGACTTCTTGTAGATCGCCGTGTCGGGCGTGTTCAGGTACTTCGGGCCGTTGTCGGAGTCGTAGAGCTTGCGGGCGCCGAAGCCGACGACCTCGCCGCCGATGTCGCGGATGGGCCACATGAGGCGGCCGCGGAAGCGGTCGATGGGGCCGCGGCGGCCCTCCTGGGAGAGGCCTGAGAGGACCAGCTCCTTGTCGGTGAAGCCCTTGCCGCGCAGATGGCGGGTGAGGTGGTCCCAGCCCTGGGGGCTGTAGCCGACGCCGAAGTGGGCGGCGGCGGCCTGGTCGAAGCCGCGCTCGGCGAGGAACGTGCGGCCGGTGTCGGCCTCGGGGCTGGTGCCGAGCTGCTCGATGTAGAACTGGGCGGCGGCCTTGTGCGCCTCGACCAGCCGGATCCGCTCGCCGCGCTGGTGGGAGGGGTTGTACCCGCCCTCCTCGTAGCGCAGGGTGATGCCGGCCTGGCCGGCGAGGCGCTCCACCGACTCGGAGAAGGTGAGGTGGTCGACCTTCATCACGAACGTGATGGTGTCGCCGCCCTCCTGGCAGCCGAAGCAGTGGAAGAGGCCCTTGCTGGGGCTGACCTGGAACGACGGTGACTTCTCGTCGTGGAAGGGGCACAGGCCCTTCAGATTCCCGCCGCCCGCGTTGCGCAGCTGGAGGTACTCGGACACCACGGCGTCGATCGGGACCGCGTCCCGAACCGCCTTCACGTCCTCGTCGTTGATCCTGCCGGCCACGTGGTGATTCTACGGGGCCGGACCGACACTCCTGGGGCCAGGTGAGGGACGCCGTGCCGGGGTCCGGGGGAACTGCTCCGGACCCCGGCACGGAAGGGGTGGGCGGCGGGTGCCGCCGTGCGTCACGGGACCAGGCTGTCCAGGGGGACGTGCGGGTCGGCGAGCGCGTCGGCGTCCACCTGGATCCGGGACCGGACGAGCTGCTGGATCGGGTCCGTGACATCCCACACGTTCACGTTCATCCCGGCGAGCACCCTGCCCTCCTTCAGCCAGAAGGCGATGAACTCCCGCTTTCCGGCGTCACCGCGGATCACCACCTGGTCGTACGTCCCCGGGGGCGCCCAGCCCGAGTACTCCAGGCCGACGTCGTACTGGTCGGAGAAGAAGTAGGGCACCCGGTCGTACGGCGTGCCGCGGCCCAGCATGGAGCGGGCGGCGGCCGGTCCGCCGTTCAGGGCGTTGGCCCAGTGCTCGACGCGCAGCCGGGTGCCGAAGAGGGGGTGCTGGAAGGAGGCGACGTCACCGGCGGCGAACACGTCGGGGTCGGAGGTGCGCAGCATCTCGTCGACCGCGATGCCCCCGCCGTGCTCCCGGCCCGCGAGTTCCAGCCCCGCGGCCTCGGCGAGACCGGTGCGCGGGGCGGCGCCGATGGCGGCGAGGACGTCGTGTGCGGGGTGCTCCTCGCCGTCGTCGGTGCGGGCGGCCAGCACCATGCCGTCCTGGCCGATGATCTCGGTGAGCCGGGCGCCGAAGTGGAACCGCACGCCGTGCTCGCGGTGCAGCTCGGCGAAGACCTGGCCCAGTTCGGGGCCGAGCACGCTGTGCAGCGGGGTCGCCTCGGGCTCGACGACGGTGACCTCGGCGCCGTACTCGCGGGCCGCCGCGGCGATCTCCAGGCCGATCCAGCCGGCTCCGGCGATGACGATGTGGCCGTTGTCCCGGCCGAGGGCGGCGAGGACGCCCTTGAGCCGCTCGGCGTGGGCGAGGCGGCGCAGGTGGTGCACGCCCGCGAGGTCGGTGCCCGGGATGTCGAGGCGGCGCGGCTCGGAGCCCGTGACGACGAGGAGCTTGTCGTAGTGGACGAGGGTGCCGTCGTCCCCGAAGCGCACGGTTTTGGCCGCACGGTCGATCGCGTCGACGGTCTGGCCGAGGTGCAGCTCGATGTCGTTGCGCGCGTACCAGGCGGGTTCGTGGACGAAGACGCTGTCGCGTTCCTCCTTGCCGAGGAGGTAGCCCTTGGACAGCGGCGGACGTTCGTAGGGGTGGTCGCGCTCGTCGCAGATCAGTATCACGCGTCCGGTGAAGCCCTCCGCTCGGAGCGTCTCGGCCGCCTTGGCGCCTGCCAGGCCTCCTCCGACGATGACGAATGTCTGATCCGCGTCGACCACTTGATGCCTCCTCGTAAGGATGTCGCCATATGCGAGAGTCCCGCACGCAGCGTGATGCGGGAAGGGGGAGTGGCCCGATCAGGCCACTCAGGGTCACACTCCGGCGCCTCCATGGGAACGCGTGGTGAGCCTGAGGTGCAGGGAACGCGCCGAGGCATCCGTGAGGGATGCGATCTGGTCGACGATCACCCGCTTGCGGGCGCGGTCGTCCGCCGCGTGCTCGAACAGGGCCCGGAACTGGGGATCGAGGACCTCGGGCGCGCGGGCGGTGAGCGCCTCGGCGAGTTCGGCGACGACGACCCGCTGGTCGGCGCGGAGCCGCTCCTGCTCGGCGCGCTGCATCACGTACCGGTCGGCGACCGCCTTGAGGACGGCGCACTCGTGCCGGGCGGCGCGGGGCACCACCAGTTCCGCCGCGTACCGGGTGAGGCGGCCGCTGCCGTGGCGGGCCCGGGTGGCGCCCTCCGCCGCCAGGCAGAACCGGCCGATGAGCTGGCTGGTGGCGTCCTTCAGCCGGGCCTGGGCGACGGCCGATCCGTCGTAGCGGTGCGGCCACCACTCCTGGCCGAGGAGCCGGTCGAGGGCCTCGGCCAGCTCGCCCGGATCGGTGTCCGCGGGCACGTACCGCCCGATGGCGACGTCGAAGATCTCCGCGCGCTCCGGTCTGGACGTGAGGCTGGCGGGGTCGATGTGGCCGGCGTGCAGGCCGTCCTCGACGTCGTGCACCGAGTAGGCCACGTCGTCGGACCAGTCCATCACCTGGGCCTCGAAGCACGTCCGGGTGCCGGGGGCGCCCTCGCGGATCCAGTCGAAGACCGGCCGATCGTCCTCGTAGACCCCGAACTTCGGTGACCGGGGGTCGGTGGGGCAGGCGCCTCTGGGCCAGGGGTACTTGGTGGCGGCGTCGAGGGCGGCGCGGGTGAGGTTGAGGCCGACGCTGACGAGGTCCTCGTCGGCGTCGGCGGGCGCCGAGGCCACCATGTCGCTGCGCACGAAGCGCTTGGGTTCGATCCGGGTGAGCAGCCGCAGCGACTGGGCGTTGCCCTCGAACCCGCCGCAGTCCTCGGCGAATTCGTTGAGTGCCTGTTCGCCGTTGTGCCCGAAGGGCGGGTGGCCGAGGTCGTGCGAGAGGCAGGCCGCCTCGACCAGGTCGGGGTCGCAGCCGAGGGCGGCGCCGAGGTCGCGGCCGACCTGGGCGCACTCCAGGGAGTGCGTCAGCCGGGTGCGGGGGCTGGCGTCCCACACCTGGATGGGGATCTCCCCGGTGCGGGCGGGGCCGAGGACCTGGGGCAGGGTGCCGGGGGTGACGACCTGGGTCTTGCCGGCGAGGCGTCGCAGGGCGGCGGAGTGCAGCACGCGGGCGCGGTCGCGCTGGAAGGCGGTGCGGCCGGGGTGTTTGTCGGGCTCGACGGCCCGGCGCTCGACGGCTGACACGTCGTACTCGTCGTGTGCGGCGGGGTTCTCGGGGGCCTTCGGTGCGGGTCCTGCTGCGTGCCGTTCCATGCCTTCCATGCACCGACAGTAAACGCCGCCGGTGACAAGCGGGGCGCCCGGCACCGGCGGCGGCGGGCGCGGGCCGGCGCGGGACCGCCGGGGTCAGGCCGGGGTGAGGGCGCGCTCCGGGGCCGGCTCGGGGGCCGCGAGGGCCTGGTCGTAGCGGTGCAGGACGAGTCGGACCATCGCCGGGTGGTCGCCGAGGGGTTCGGCGCGGATCCACGGGCCGGCCTCGGCGCACCGGGAGGCGAGCCGGCCCGGGGCGGTGAAGTGGGAGGCGACGGCGATCCGGTGGCGGCCACGGGCGGCGAGGGCGCGCAGGGCGGCCGGGACGGTGGGGGCGGCGCCGGAGGCGTACGCGGGGACGACGGGCACGCCGAGCCGCTCGGCGAGCAGCTGGGCGGTGCGGCGGGTGTCGGCGGCGGACTCCACGAGCCGGGAACCCGCGGACGCGAGGACGACGGCACTGGCGCGGCGGACCGTGTCGCTCATCGCGGCCGGCCAGCCGGCCTCCACGAGCCGGTCGTGGAGGGTCTCCACGAGCAGCGGGTGCGGGCCGAGCGGGGCGGCGACGCGGACGGGCGGGCCGGGGGCGGCGGCGGCCGCCTCGGGCAGGTCGCGCCGGACGTGGTGGCCGCGGCCGAGCAGCAGCGGGACGAGAACGGCGCCGGCGCCCTGCCCGCCGCCGAGCGAGGCGAGCGTGCCGGAGAGCGGGGGGTCGCTCACGTCGATGTGCCCGAGGCGCACGGTCAGGTGCGGGCGCAGCTCGCGGACGCGTTCGGCCAGGGCGCGGACGGTGCTGAGCGCGCGCGGGTCGCGGCTGCCGTGGGCGGCCAGCACGAGCGTGGGCGGCGCGGGACGGCGGGTGCCGTTGAGCGAGACCAGGCTGAGCTGGCTGCCGAGCTGACTGGTGATCCGGTTCATCAGCTGCGCCGTGGTGTCGAGCTGCCCGTCGAACCGGTCGGCGCGCGGCGGCGGCCCCGCGGAGCGGGCGGAGGACTCGTCTCGGGGTGGATACGACGCCGTCATGGGGGCGATCCTCGCGGTAGGAGGTTGCCGGGCCGTTGCACGGGCATGTCGGGCGTTTTCCGGCGGTTCACCGTACGGTACGCCTGCCGGACGAGCGCCTCCCACCTGCGGTTCCCCGGTCGCGGGTGACAGCACTCACGACGCCCCGGCGAACCGAACGGACTTGCGCCGCGTCCTCATGTGTCGAACACGTACATGAGAATCAGCGTCTGTCGGCCCCGACCCCGGGGCCGGGCCCGCACCCACGCGTGACGTCACCTGGGGGACATCGACCATGCCGCGTCTGCCGCGTCCGAAGCGTCCGGTCCTGCGCCGGCCGCGTCCGCTCCGACTGCTGCGCGCGGTGCGTCTGCCGCGGACCCGCAGGGGCCAACGGCGTTGCGTGCAGGCGCTGATGGTCCTGTGCGTGCTGGCTCTCCTCCCGATGACGTGGATGTACGTGTCGACGGGCGACCGGCTGCGGACGACGGCGGACGCCCCGCGCACCGAGGTGGCGGTCGTCTTCGGCGCGGGTCTGTGGGACGGCGAGCCGTCCCCGTATCTCGCGCACCGGCTGGACGCGGCCGCGAAGCTGTACCGGGCGGGCCGGATCGAGGTCGTCCTCGTCACCGGCGACAACAGCCGCGAGGACTACGACGAGCCGGACGCGATGCGCGCCTACCTCACCGCGCACGGGGTGCCGGACCGGCGGATCGTCAGCGACTACGCGGGCTTCGACACCTGGGACTCGTGCGTCCGGGCGCGCAGGATCTTCGGCGTCCACGAGGCGGTCCTGATCAGTCAGGGCTTCCACATCCGCCGGGCCGTCGCCCTGTGCCGGGCCGCGGGCGTCCGCTCGTACGGCATCGGCGTCGACGCCAAGCACGACGCGACCTGGTACTACGGCGGCACCCGGGAGATCTTCGCGGCGGGCAAGGCCGCGCTGGACGCGGTGTTCCGGCCGGACCCGCGGTTCCTCGGCCGGAAGGAGCACGGGGTGGCCCGGGCGCTGGCGGCCGGCCGGTAGACGCAGCGGACGCGTAACGGGCAGCGGAGCGACCGGCGGGACGGGAGCGTCAGTTCCCGCCCGCGCCGTCAGCGCCCTCCGCTCCGGCCGTCCCGTCGGACCGCTTCGGTGCGGTGGCGTCCCGGGGGCCCGGTGAGGCGTCCGGTTCGGGATCGGCGGTGCAGGAGCTGAGCCCGATGCCCAGGGCCGCGCCGACGGCCGCGCCGCCGAGCGCGAGGACACGTCGTCTGGTGAGGTCGCGGTCGGTCATGGCCGGACCCTAGGGGGTGCCGGCGCCCGCGCGGGCGGGGCGCGCGGACCGGCCACCCGCACGGGTGCACACCAAACCGGCGGGCGTTCCCCGGCCGGGGTGTGTGCGGGCGCGGCTAGGCAGGGCGGTGTGCGGGCCCGTCCGCCGTCGCGCCGTGCCACTCGCCGCTCCCGATCGGGCGTCCGCCGGCCCGCAGGCGCGCGGCGACGCCTGGCGCCGCGATGTACACCCAGGCGGGGACGGCCCTGCCGTCGGCGAGGACGGCATCGCGCGTGACCCGCTCGTACAGGTTGTGCGGATCGCCCGGCGCGTACTCCTCCAACGCGTCCAGTTCCGCGAGGAGTTCCTCGTACGCCCCGGGCAGCGCGGTCACGAGGTCGCCGGTCACCGTGCCGCCGGGCTCCTCGACGGCGTACGGGTATCCGGGCCCCGGGTGGAGCGCGAGCCCCGTCATCCGCGCGGGTTGCTCGGAGCGGGGCCGGCCGAGCAGGAACAGGTCGTGGTTGCGCTCGCCGGGGCGCAGGGTGCCGTAGACGAAGAAGGGCGGTCCCGTTCCGCTCACGGGGTCGTCTCCTCCCCCACCCACCGCAGGTAGTCCGCGCCGCCCGCGACGACCTGGGTCGCGATGATCTCGGGCGTCTCGTAGGCGTGGGCCTCGCGGAGGTACGCCTCCAGGGCGGGGTAGCGGACCGCGGTCGTCTTGAAGTGGATCTGCCACTCGACGGCCGTCTCGACCGCGCCCTGCCACCGGTAGACGGACGTGACCGGTCCCGAGATCTGCGCGCAGGCCGCGACCCTCCCCGCCACGGCGCCACGGGCCAACTCCGCCGCCTTCTCCGCCGAGTCGGTGGTGGTCAGAACGGCCAGGCAGGCCGGCGTCTCCATGATCGTCTCCCTTCGTGGGGGTACGGAAACGATTCTCGCCCGATCCCGCGTCCACCGCGTAGGCGCTATGGACATGACATGTCATGAACCTTTAAATCTGAGGCAGCTGTGCAGCGCCTCCGAGGCCGCTGTACGGCGCCTCCCCCACGCGCCCTCCCCAAGGGGCCTTCCCAAGGAGACCGATGAGTCGGACACGGCACATCCGAGGTTCCTCTCTCGCCACCGCGGGCGCCGCCGCGGCCGCGGCCGCCCTGCTGGCCGCCGCGCTCGCGCCCACCGCGCACGCCGACGCCCGGCCCGGCCGGGCCGCCGCCATCGCGAACGCGACCGCCGCCCTGGTGGACCACGCCACGGGCCTGGGCCTCACCTCCGCACAGGACACCTCCGTGCGGGACGTCGTCGTCGACCAGGACGGCACCCAGCACGTCCGCTACGACCGGACGTACCGTCACCTACCCGTCCTCGGCGGCGACTTCGTGATCCACCTGGCGCCGGGCGGCACGTACCGCGGCGCCGACCGGGCCACCACGAAGGCCGTCTCGCTCAACGGCGTCACCCCGGCGCTGTCCGCCCCGAAGGCCGCCGACCTCGCGGCGGCCGCGCTGCGCACCGCCAACCCGGGCGAGGCGCTGCGCAAGGTGACGGCCAAGCCGCAGCTCGTGGTCGACGCGCTGCACGGGGCGCCGAAACTCGCCTGGCGCACCACCGTGGTGGCCCAGGACACCCTCGGCAACCCGGTCGCCCGCATGGTCCTCACCGACGCCCGCACCGGCGCCCGGATCGACGCCTGGGACACCATCGAGACGGCAACCGGCGACGGCAAGTCGCTGTACAGCGGCACGGTTTCGCTGGAGACGACTCCGTCCGGATCCACGAACCAGCTGAAGGACCCGACGCGCGGGAACACGTACACGGGCGACGCGGCGAACAAGACGGACCTGTGCATCTTCGGGATCTGCATCAGCCGGGCGCCCGCGACGCTGTTCACCGACACGGACAACCACTGGGGCACCGGCGCGACGGCGGACCGCGCGTCCGCCGCGGTGGACGCGCAGTACGGCACCGACAAGACCTGGGACTACTACAAGAACGTGCACGGCAGGAACGGCATAGCCGGCGACGGCAAGGGTTCCTACAACCGGGTGCACTACGGCAACAACTACAACAACGCCTTCTGGGACGACAGTTGCTTCTGCATGACGTACGGGGACGGGGACGGCACGACGCTCGGGCCGCTGGTCGCGCTCGACGTCGCGGGGCACGAGATGTCGCACGGCGTCACCTCGAAGACCGCCGCGCTGACCTACTCGGGCGAGTCCGGCGGCCTGAACGAGGCGACCTCCGACATCTTCGGCACCATGGTCGAGTGGTACGCGAACAACTCCGCGGACCCCGGTGACTACCTGATCGGCGAGAAGATCGTCCGCCCGGGCTTCGGCAAGCCCGCCCTGCGCTTCATGGACAAGCCCTCCAAGGACGGCAACTCGGCCGACTGCTGGAGCAGTTCGGTCGGCGACCTCGACGTCCACTACTCCTCCGGCGTCGCCAACCACTTCGCCTACCTCCTCGCGGAGGGCAGCGGGGCGAAGACGGTGGGCGGCGTCAGCTACGACTCCCCCACCTGCAACGGCTCGACGGTGTCCGGCATCGGGCACGACAAGGTGGGCAAGATCTGGTACCGCGCGCTGACGGTCTACATGACGTCGTCGACGAAGTACGCGGGCGCCCGCACCGCCACGCTGAACGCGGCCAAGGACCTCTACGGCGCGGGCAGTACGGAGTACAACGCCGTGGCGGCGGCCTGGTCGGCGGTCTCGGTCGCCTGACCCCTCCGCATCCCGGAACACCGCTCACCGTGGGCAGGCGGCGCCAACGCCCGTCTGCCCACGGCCCGTTCCCCACCGACGGGTCCGGCGGTCCCCGCCCGGCGCCCCCGCCGCGGACGCCTCCGGGCGCCCCCGCGCTTTCCCGCCCTTCGGTGCACATCTCACCCCGCGTACGGCCGTCGCCGCCGCGCGTCCTTCAATGCCCGTGCCCACCAGCCGAGTTGGTCCAGCATCGTGCTCGCCGCGGCGGCGGGGCCCGCCGGGTCGCGCGGGTGGCCGGCCTCGTCGAACGCGGCGCCCGCGCCGTGGAAGGACACGGTGTCCCGCACGGTGACGGCGTGCAGCTCCGCGAAGACCTGACGCAGGTGCTCGACGGCCCGCAGTCCTCCGGAGACACCCCCGTACGACACCAGGGCGACAGGCTTGGCCCGCCACTCGCCGTAGTGCCAGTCGACGAGGTTCTTCAGGGCCGCGGGGAAGGAGTGGTTGTACTCGGGGGTGAGGACGACGAAGGCGTCCGCGTCGGCGAGGGCGGGCGTCACCTTCGCCAGCTCGGCGGCCACCGCGGGCGACGGGGAGGACGACAGGGCCGTGGGGAGGTCGACGGAGGCGACGTCGAGGACCTCGGGGAGGAAGTCGTCCCGTTCCGCGATCCGGTCGAGCAGCCAGCCGGCCACGACGGGACCGAACCGGCCCTCGCGATTGCTGCCGATGACCACGGCGACCCGTACGGGAGGCTCGGCCACCGGGCCCGGAACGGCGGGTTCGGCCCGGGGCTCGGCGGACAACGCGGCCTGCACCGCGGCCACGGACGGGGCTGTGGCTGGGGCTGGGGCTGCGGCTGCGGCTGCGGCTGCGGCTGCGGACGGGGCTGCGACGGTGGCTGTCCTCATGCCGCACAGCCTCGTACCTCAACCATTCTTGAGGTCAAGCGCGCCGCCGGGTCATGGGGACACCGGGACCCCTCCATCGCGTCCACGGCCGCACCAGGCCGCCGCATCACGCCACAGGTCACCCGTTCACACCCTCGGCGCCGCACCCTTCGGGTTCTTCTGTCCGACACGCCGGGCACACGTCGGTGACCTGCGGGAACGCCGACGCTCCCGCCCGTGCGGCGGGGGCTTCTGACACCCGTTCACCTCATTTCTGACACCCCATCAGGAAGCGGGTACGGGGCGGTGCCACTTACCTCGGTAGAGCAGGGGCACGACCGACGCAGCGGCACTTGGGGGTGTCGCGGGCCGGGCCCCCTCGGAGGAGCTAGCACGATGCGACGTACCGCCCGGCTGCTGACCGGTACCGCGCTCGCCGTCGTCGCCGCGGGTCTGGCCGCCGCGCCCGTGTACGGAGAGGACGGCGGGAGCCTGGAGGTGTTCCCCTCCACCGTCGTCCCGGGTGCCGACGTCACCGTCAACACGTCCGCCTGCCCCGGGGACGGCACCGCGATGGGGGACGCCGACGCGGTGGGCGCCGGGACCTTCACGCTCGCGGCGAGCGCGCACGAGCAGGACGCGATCGGTCAGTTCCAGGTGCCGCCGAGCGCGCAGCCGGGAACGTACGAGATCGTCGCGAAGTGCGCGGACGGCCGGCGCGTCACCGGCGACCTGATCGTGACCCTGACCTCGACGCGCGAGCAGGTCCAGCCGCGCGGCCATGTCAACACCGGTGTCGGCGGCGCGCTGGGCCCCGACCCCGTCCAGACCGCGGCGGGAGTGGCGGCGCTGGCCGTCGCCGCCGCGGGCGGTACCTGGCTCCTGCATCGCCGGGCGAGAGGCGACGGGATCTGACGGACACCCTCCGCCGTCCGTCCGCCGGTACCGCCGTCCCCTCCCCCTCCGTGGCCCGACGCCCCTCGCGGCGCGGAGGGGGAAGGGGACCGATCGTGTCCCGTCCCAGCCGTCGGGCCCGGCCGGCCCCCGGCCCCCGGCCCCCGGATAGGGACCCCGTGAGGAGGCTCGTGTGCGCCGGGTCAGCAACATCGCCATAGCGTCGGTCACCGTGTTCGCCCTGTGCTCGGGCGCCTGGCTGCTGCGCAGCGGCTCCGAACCCCATCCGCCGCCGCAGCCGTCGGCGGCCGAGGCGGGGACCGGCGGGAACCGCGCGCCGTCCGCCGCGCGAGCACTGCCGCACTCCCCGCCGGACCGCATCCGTATCCCCGCGATCGGTGTGGACACCCCGCTCATGGGCCTCGGTCTCACCCCGCAGGGCAGCCTGGACGTGCCGCCCGCTGAGAAGAAGAACCTGGCCGGCTGGTACGAGTCGGGCACCTCACCCGGCGAGCGCGGCACGGCGATCGTCGCCGGGCACGTCGACAACGCCGAGGGCCCCGCCGTCTTCTACGACCTCGGCGCCGTCCGCAAGGGCAGCACGGTCGAGGTGGACCGGCTCGACGGCAGCACGGCCGTGTTCACGGTCGACGCGGTCGAGGTGTACGACGCGCGGGCCTTCCCCGACGCCAGGGTGTACGGCGCGGCCCGCCGGCCGGAGTTGCGGGTCATCACCTGCGGCGGCGGCTACTCCAGGTCGACGGGCTACCAGGGCAACGTGGTCGTCTTCGCCCATCTCACGGGCAGCCGCTGAGCGGTGGGCCGGACGCCGGATCCCGCCGGGGGGTTCGGGTCAGGCCAGCCACTGCTCGTACGCGAGGTTCGCGACCAGCGCGAAGACCACGGTCAGGAGTACGACGCGGACGAAGCCGCTGCCCTTCTTGAGCGCGGTCCGTGCCCCGACCATGCCACCGGCCAGGTTGAACACGGCCATCAGGGCGGCGAGTTCCCAGAAGACGGTGCCCTTCCACGCGAAGGTGGCGAGGGCGCCCGCGTTGGTGCAGCAGTTGACGATCTTGGCGGTGGCGGAGGCGGTCACCAGGTCGAGGTGCAGCAGCGCGGTCAGCGCGAGCACGAGGAACGTGCCGGTGCCGGGGCCGATGAGACCGTCGTAGAAGCCGATGCCGAGGCCCGCGAGGCCGATCGCGGCGAGCACGCGGCGGGCGGAGACCGGGGTGGTCGCCGGCGCGGTGCCGAACGCGGGCCGCAGGATCACGAAGGTGCCGACGGCGAGCAGGACGACCATGACGACCGGCTTGAGCACCTCGGTGCTGAGCCCCGCCGCGACGGACGCGCCCGCCGTCGAACCGGCGAGCGCGGCCACGCCGATGCGGACGGCGAGCCGAACGTCGACGGGTGCCTTGCGCGCGTACGTCACCGCGGCGCCCGTCGTGCCGACGATCGCCACCGCCTTGTTGGTGCCGAGCGCGTACGCGGCGGAGGTGCCCGCGGGCAGGCCCAGCAGCATGGCGGGCAGCAGGAGCAGGCCCCCGCCGCCGACCACGGCGTCGATCCAGCCGGCCGCCAGGGCGGCGACGCAGAGTACGAGGACCGTGGTCAGCGATATGTCGGGCATGATCGCGACCCTATGGACGCGGTGCGTGTGCCGTCCATGGATCTCGGCAGGCTTGAGCGAGTTCTGAGGTTCGGACCAGCGGCTTTCGCGGACGGTGCCGGGCCCGGACCGGTCCTTGTGCCCCTACTTGAGCCCGTCGAAGCTGACGCCGGTCAGCTCCCGGGAGGCGGCCCAGAGCAGTTCGCCCGCGCGGTCGTCTCGGGTCCAGGGTGTCCGCCAGGACGGCGCGGGCGAGCCGCGCCACATCGCGAAGGACGGCCCGACGAAGGTGTCGGGTGCCACGCCCGGCGCGGTGGCCGCGTACAGGCTGGGCAGCGCCCCGGCCTCGGCGCTCTGCGCGAAGACGCGGTTGCCGAGCTCCATGAGCCGCTCGGCGCCCCGGCGTCCCTCCATCCGGGGCCCGGCGGTCTGCAGGTTGGTGGAGGCGTAGCCGGGGTGGGCGGCGGCCGCGACGACGTCGGAGCCGGCGCGGGACAGCCGTCGTGCCAGCTCGTGCGTGAAGAGGAGGTTGGCGGTCTTGGACCGGGCGTAGACGATCCACTTGCGGTACGGCTGACGGTCGTTGTTCAGGTCGTCGAGGTCGATGTTGGAGAGCGCGTGGACCATGCTGGAGACGGTGACGATCCGGGCGCCGGGGGTGTCGGCGACCAGCGGGTGCAGCAGCCCGGTGAGCGCGAAGTGCCCGAGGTGGTTGACGCCGAACTGGGTCTCGAACCCGTCGGCGGTGCGGCCGCGCGGGAGCGCCATGACCCCGGCGTTGTTGACGAGCAGATCGAGCCGCTCGTACGTCCGCGCGACCGTGGCGGCGAACTCCCGCACGGAGTCCAGGTCCCCCAGATCGAGCCGCAGGAACGCGACATCGGCCCCCGGCACCTCGGCGACGATCCGGTCACCCGCCTCGGCACCCCGCTCCGCACTCCGACAGGCCAGCACGACCCTGGCCCCCTTACGGGCGAGCTCCCGAGCGGTCACGTACCCGAGCCCGCTGTTGGCCCCGGTGACGACAGCGGTCCGCCCCCTCTGCTCGGGCACGTCCTGAGCGTTCCAGCGGGGCATGGGTGGCTCCTTCATGGGGAGGGGACGACGGCGCTCCCCACCCTAGGCGGGGCGGAGCCGGAACACGGGACGACCCGAAGGGGCGGCACCCCCGCACAGGGTGCCGCCCCTTCGTTGTGGACGCCGGATGCCGCCGGGCCGGTGAGGGTGGGTGGCCGGCGGGGCTCCGGGGGTTTCTAGCGGTGGTCGCTGCCCTTCGAGCTGGAGGCCGCGCGGCCCGCTTCCAGGCGGGCCACGGGGATGCGGAAGGGGGAGCAGGAGACGTAGTCGAGTCCGACCTCGTGGAAGAAGTGGACCGACTCCGGGTCGCCGCCGTGCTCGCCGCAGACGCCGAGCTTCAGGTCGGGGCGGGTCGCGCGGCCGGCCTCCACCGCGGACTTCACCAGGGAGCCGACGCCGTCCTTGTCGATGGTCTCGAAGGGGCTGACGCCGAAGATGCCCTTCTCCAGGTACGCCGTGAAGAAGGAGGCTTCCACGTCGTCGCGGCTGAAGCCCCACACCGTCTGGGTGAGGTCGTTGGTGCCGAAGGAGAAGAACTCGGCGGCCTCGGCGATCTGGCCGGCCGTCAGCGCGGCCCGCGGGAGTTCGATCATCGTGCCGATCGCCAGCTTCAGCCGGATGCCGGTGGCGGCCTCGACCTCGGCGATGACCTGGTCGGCCTCCTCGCGGACGATCTCCAGCTCCTGGACGGTGCCGACGAGCGGGATCATGATCTCCGCGCGCGGGTCGCCCTTGGCGTTCCTGCGTTCGGCGGCGGCCTCCGCGATGGCCCGTACCTGCATGGTGAACAGGCCGGGGATGACCAGGCCGAGGCGGACGCCGCGCAGGCCCAGCATGGGGTTCGACTCGTGCAGCCGGTGCACGGCCTGCAGGAGGCGCAGGTCGTTCTCGTTGGCGTCCTTGCGGGACTCGGCGAGCGCGACCCGTACCGACAGTTCGGTGATGTCGGGCAGGAACTCGTGCAGCGGCGGGTCCAGGAGACGGATCGTCACCGGGAGGCCGTCCATCGCCTCGAACAGCTCGATGAAGTCCTGCTTCTGGAGGGGCAGCAGGCCCTTGAGGGACTCCTCGCGTTCCGCGTCGGTGTCCGCGAGGATGAGCCGCTCCACGAGTTCGCGGCGGTCGCCGAGGAACATGTGCTCGGTGCGGCACAGGCCGATGCCCTGCGCTCCGAAGCGGCGGGCGCGCAGCGCGTCCTCGGCGTTGTCGGCATTGGCGCGCACCCGCAGGCGGCGGACCCGGTCGGCGTACGCCATGATCCGGTGCACGGCGGCGACGAGTTCGTCGGCGTCGTCGGCGCCCGCGTGCATGCGGCCCTCGAAGTACTCGACGACCGGGGAGGGCACGACCGGGACCTCGCCCCGGTAGACCTTGCCGGTGGAGCCGTCGATGGAGACGACGTCGCCCTCTTCGACGACGACCCCGCCGGGGGCCGTCATACGGCGCCGCTTGGTGTCGACCTCGAGCTCCTCGGCGCCGCACACACAGGTCTTGCCCATGCCGCGGGCGACGACGGCGGCGTGCGAGGTCTTGCCGCCGCGCGAGGTCAGGATGCCCTCGGCGGCGATCATGCCGTCGAGGTCGTCGGGGTTGGTCTCGCGGCGGATCAGGATGACCTTCTCGCCCGAGCGGGACCACTTGATCGCGGTGTACGAGTCGAAGACGGCCTTGCCGACGGCGGCGCCGGGCGAGGCGGCGATGCCCCGGCCGAGCTGGTCGACCTTCGCCTCGTCGTCGAAGCGGGGGAACATCAGCTGGGCGAGCTGGGCGCCCGTCACCCGCTGGAGGGCCTCGGCCTCGTCGATGAGTCCCTGGTCCACGAGCTGGGTGGCGATACGGAAGGCAGCGCCCGCGGTGCGCTTGCCGACGCGGGTCTGGAGCATCCACAGCTGGCCGCGCTCGATGGTGAACTCGATGTCGCAGAGATCCTTGTAGTGGTTCTCCAGGGTCTCCATGATCTGCATGAGCTGGTCGTACGACTTCTTGTCGATCGACTCCAGCTCGGCGAGCGCGACCGTGTTGCGGATACCGGCGACGACGTCCTCGCCCTGGGCGTTCTGGAGGTAGTCGCCGTAGACGCCCTGGTGGCCGGAGGCGGGGTCGCGGGTGAAGGCGACGCCGGTGCCGGAGTCGGGGCCGAGGTTGCCGAAGACCATCGAGCAGATGTTGACGGCGGTGCCGAGGTCGTGCGGGATGCGCTCCTGGCGGCGGTAGAGCTTGGCGCGCTCGGTGTTCCAGGAGTCGAAGACCGCGTGGATGGCGAGGTCCATCTGCTCGCGCGGGTCCTGCGGGAAGTCCCGCCCGGCCTCGGTCTTGACGATCTTCTTGAACTTGGTGACGAGCTTCTTCAGGTCGGCCGCTTCGAGGTCCGTGTCGACCGCGACCTTCTTGAGTTCCTTGGCCGCCTCCAGCGCGTCCTCGAAGAGGTCGCCGTCCACGCCGAGGACCGTCTTGCCGAACATCTGGATGAGGCGGCGGTAGGAGTCCCACGCGAAGCGCTCGTCGCCGGCCTGCTTGGCGAGGCCCTGGACCGACTTGTCGGAGAGGCCGATGTTCAGGACGGTGTCCATCATGCCGGGCATGGAGAACTTCGCCCCGGAGCGGACCGACACCAACAGCGGGTCGTCGGCCTGGCCGAGCTTCTTGGCCATCTTCGCCTCGAGGGCGTCGAGGTGCGCACTCACCTCGTCACGCAGTGCCGCCGGCTCCTCGCCACTGTCGAGGTACGTCTTGCACGCCTCGGTGGTGATGGTGAAACCGGGCGGGACGGGAAGACCCAGGTTGGTCATCTCGGCGAGGTTGGCACCCTTGCCTCCGAGAAGGTCCTTGAGTTCCTTGTTGCCCTCGGTGAAGTCGTAAACGAACTTCGCTCCGCCGACGCCGCTGTCGCCGTTCTCAGCTACGTGGGGATCTTTGTTTTCCGACACGAGTCTCGACTCCTCGACGTCGCGGTGGCTGCCCTGACGAGGGGGAACATACCCAGATCGAAGGCGCGTGGGTACGTCCACTTGCGCGTCATGCGCCTGTAACCACCCGTCCGCCACCAGATCGAAAGTCAAAGCTTGGCAAGCCATCCGGCGCCCGTGTTTTCACTTCTTGAACGCGTCGACGCCCGTAGACCCTTGAGCACGCTCAGGTGAGCGGCCCTCGGCACGTCTGAGTTTAATCGATGAACGATCAAGGGGTGGCACTGAGTGCCACCCCTTAGGGAAGTGCAGCCGCCCATGATCCGCTCATCTGAGCGACACCCCTATCAAGGGTGGCGAGAATCACGCCCCGCGGAGCGGCCCGGTTTCACCATGCGGACCACGATCCGGACATGACACGCGGCTGTCACACGCCGAGGGCCGCGAGCCGCTCCTCCGCGCGCTCCGGGGCGTAGAGGTACTCGACGACCAGCGCCCCGGCGCCCACCAGTCCGGCCCGCTCGCCGAGCCGCGAGGTCACCACCTCCAGATGAGCGGTGGAGCGGGGCAGCGCCCGCTGGTAGAGCAGCTCGCGCACGCCCGTGACGAAGGGTGTTCCGGCCAGGTCTCCGGCGATCATCAGTACGCCCGGGTTGAGCAGCGTGACGACGGTGGCCAGGACGTCCCCGACCTGCCGGCCGGCCTCCCGGGCCAGGGCCATCGCCTCGGGGTGACCCGCCGTCAGCAGGTCCCGCACGTCGGAGCCGGAGGCCGCCCGCACGCCCGCCTCGGCGAGCCGCCGCGCCACCGCACCGCCGCTCGCGACGGCCGCGAGACAGCCGTACGAGCCGCACCGGCAGAGCGCCTCCGCGCCCACCCGGATGTGCCCTATGTCGCCGGCCCCGCCGTCCACGCCCCGGTAGATCGTGCCGCCGACGACCATGCCCGCGCCGATACCGGTGGAGACCTTGACCAGCGCGAACGCGGAGCAGTCGGGGTAGCCGGCGCGCTGCTCTCCGTACGCCATCAGGTTGGCGTCGTTGTCGACGAGCACGGGGACGAGGGCGCAGCGGTCGGTGCCCGCGTGCTCGGCGAAGGCGCGGGCCAGCCGGCCCCGGATGTCGTAACCGTCCCAGCCCGGCATGATCGGCGGCTGCACCACGCGCCCGGTGTCGATGTCGACGGGGCCCGGCACCGCGAGCCCTATGCCGCAGACGGCGTCGGGGCCCCGGCCGGACTTCTCCAGCAGTTCGGCGAACCAGCGACCCAGTTCACCGAGCACCGCCTCGGGTCCCTCGTCGATCACCAGGAGGCCCGCGTGCTCGGCGACGATCTCGCCGGTCAGGGTCACCACGGCGGCGCGGCCGTGCCGGGTGTCGAGGTCGGCGGTCAGGACGACCGCGTGCTCGTCGTCGAACTCCAGCGTGATGGAGGGGCGGCCGCCCAGCGGTGAGTCGACGGGGCCGCCGGCGCCCTCGCGGAGCCACCCGGCGCGGAACAGCCGCTCCAGGCGCTGGCCGACGGTGGCCCGGGAGAGGCCG
Organism: Streptomyces sp. NPDC102279; assembly: GCF_044766365.1. Taxonomy (NCBI): domain Bacteria; kingdom Bacillati; phylum Actinomycetota; class Actinomycetes; order Kitasatosporales; family Streptomycetaceae; genus Streptomyces; species Streptomyces sp. NPDC102279. Next base: position 334,419 of record NZ_JBIWLU010000009.1, read on the forward strand.
GTGGCCTGCTGGAGCGCGCCGCGTGTGGTCGCCCGGCCGCTGCGCACCAGTTCGAGCAGCTGTCCGGCGCTTGCCTGGTTCACGGTCCTCGCCGCCCTTCCGGTCATGCGCACCCCCTTGCGTTCCTCAACTCTGCATTACATATTGAGTTTTGCGTGTTAAATAGACGTAACCCTACGGCAGCTACTGCCGAACTGGTCGGACGGACGTCTTCGGGGAGACCTGAGTGGACAGCACAACCCAGCTCACCGCCCTGCGCAGGGGGCTCACCGCCTCCTTGCGCCCCACCGGCACTCCCGTACACGCCTCCGGCCCGCCCACTCCGCCCGGTCCGGGCGGAATCGCCCGTACCGGACCACTTGTATACGATCCCGCTGGGCCGTCGGGTTCCTTGCACCTCAAGGCGTCCCGGGTGCTGAACGGCAACTGGACGGGAACGTCCACGGTGCCCTCGCGCGGTCTGTACCCGCACCAGTGGTCGTGGGACTCCGCGTTCATCGCGATCGGGTTGCGTCATCTGTCCCCGCTGCGGGCGCAGACGGAGCTGGAGACCCTGCTCGGCGCGCAGTGGGCCGACGGGCGTGTCCCGCACATCGTGTTCAACCCCTCCGTCCCGCTGGACGCGTACTTCCCGAGCCCCGACTTCTGGCGCTCCTCGACCGCGGGCCGCGCGGCGGGCGCCCCGCGCACCGTACAGACGTCGGGCATCGTGCAGCCACCGGTCCACGCGCTCGCCGTGTGGCTGGTGCACCGCGCGGATCCGGGCCTTTCGCGGTCGCGGTCGTTCCTCTCACGGATGTATCCCCGCCTGGCGGCCTGGCACCGCTATCTCCTGCACCGCCGGGACCTGGGCGGCGGCGGTCTCGCCAGCGTGGTCCACCCCTGGGAGCAGGGCATGGACAACAGTCCGTGCTGGGACGCGCCGCTCAGCCGCGTGACCCCGGCGCCGGCCCGGTCCTTCCGGCGGGCGGACCTCGACCACGGCGCCCCCGAGGACCGGCCCACCGACCTCGACTACGGGCGGTACGTGCGGCTGGCCGCCGACTACCGCGACCGCGGATACGCCGACGGGGGCGGCGAGTTCGCCGTCGAGGACCCGGCGTTCAACGCCCTGCTGATCGCCTCCGAGCACGCGCTGGCCGAGATCGCGCAGGAGCTCGGCGCGGCGGGCACCGCACGCCACGCGCGCGCCGAGCGGCTGACGGCGGCCCTGGTGGACCGGCTGTGGGATCCGGCGGAGGGCCTGTTCTTCTGCCGGGACGAGCGCGGCGGCCCGGACGGCCGCGGCAGCGGGCTCATCCCCGAGCGCAGCGTCGCCGGACTACTGCCCCTCATCCTGCCCGCGCTGCCGCGCGAGATCGCCGCCACGCTCGTACGGACCGCGGGCGGCCCGCACTTCGCACTCGGCGGGGCCGCACGGCTCACGCCCAGCTACGACCTGACCGGCGACTCCTTCGACCCGCACCGGTACTGGCGCGGGCCGGCCTGGTTCAACACCAACTGGCTGCTGGAGCGCGGGCTGCGGCTGCACGGGGAGCACGGGCGGGCGGACGCCCTGCGGACCGCCCTGCTCGACACGGCCGCGGAATCGGAGTTCGCCGAGTACGTGGACCCGTACACCGGCGAGGCCTGCGGTGCACTCGGTTTCAGCTGGACGGCGGCACTGACGCTCGACCTGCTGCACACCACCGGCGGACCGGAGCCGGTCGTGTCCGAGGCGGAGCCGGACACGTTGGTGAACACGGCACACAGCACTGCGTTACAGGGCACGTACGACGCCGGGACGGGCGCCAAGGGAGGGGACCGGGGATGACGGAACGGCATCATCTGCTCGTGCACGGTGGGACGTTCGCCGCCGTGGGCGACGGCGGGGACATCAGCGGTGTGCGGGGCGGCAGCTCCCCGGACGGGTTGTTCGTGCGGGACGCACGGCACCTCAGCCGGTGGCAGCTGACGGTGGACGGGGCGGTGCCCGAGGCGCTCACCCCGGTCGCGGACGGCGACACGGCACGCTGCGTGCTGGTGCCGCGGGGCGGCCGCAACGAGCCGCCCGCGTACACCCTTTTCCGTGAACAGGCCGTCGCCGAGGGCGCGTTCGTGGAGGCGCTGCGCGTCACCAGCAACCGTCCGACGCCGACCACGGTCCGTATCGCGGTCACCGCGGACGCCGACTTCACGGACCAGTTCGAACTGCGCTCCGACTACCGCACGTACGCGAAGACCGGCGTCGTACGCCGGCGACAGGTCCTCGACGACGGGGTGGAGTTCAGCTACCGGCGCGGGGAGTGGCGGTCCTGTACGACGGTCACCGCCGAGCCCGCTCCGGACGGGGTGGAGGAGACGGGCACCGGCGCACGCCGTCTGGTGTGGTCCCTGGATCTCGAACCGCACGGCTCGGCGGAGCTGGCCCTGCGGGTGGCGGCCCGCCCGCACGGCGCCGCGCACGAGCCGAGCGTCCCCGCCTCGCCCGCCGCCGCGAACGAGCGACTGCTCGCCCTGGAGGGCGAGTTCGCGGAAGGGGTGCCGTTCCCGACCGGCTGGCCGGAGCTGGCCGCGGCCTGCGCGCGGGGCCTGTCCGACCTCGCCGTGCTCCAGGTCCCGGCCCGCGGCCCGGACGGTGAGGAGCTACGGGTGCCGGCCGCCGGAGTCCCCTGGTTCCTCACCCTGTTGGGCCGGGACGCCCTGCTCACCTCGCTCTTCGCGCTGCCCTACCGGCCGCAGCTCGCCGCCGCCACCCTGCCCGCGCTCGCCGCGACCCAGGCCGTCGAGGTGGGGGCGGACACGGTCGCGCAGCCCGGGAAGATCGTGCACGAGGTGCGGCACGGCGAGCTCGCGCACTTCGGGCAGGTGCCGTTCGGCCGCTACTACGGTTCGGTGGACGCGACCCCGCTGTTCCTGGTGCTGCTCGGCGCGTACACCGAGCAGACCGGCGACGCCGCCCTCGCCCGCCGGCTGGAGCCCAACGCCCGTGCGGCGATCGGCTGGATGCTGGACCACGGCGGGCTGACCTCGCGCGGCTATCTCGTCTACCGCGCGGACGGCGGCGGTCTCGCCAACCAGAACTGGAAGGACTCCCCCGGCGCGATCTGTTCGGCCGACGGCAGCCGTCCGAGCGGTCCGGTGATGGCGGCGGGCGCGCAGGGGTACGCGTACGACGCGCTGCGCCGCACCGCGCACCTCGCCCGGACCGTCTGGGACGACGAGGTGTACGCGGCGCTCCTGGAACAGGCCGCCGCCGACCTGCGCGACCGTTTCCAGCGGGACTTCTGGATGAGCGAACACGCCTTCCCCGCGCTGGCGTTGGACGGTGACGGCCGGCACGTCGACGCGCTCGCGTCGGACGCGGGCCATCTGCTGTGGTCGGGTCTGCTCGACAAGGAGTACGGCGAACTGGTGGGCCGCAGGCTGCTGGAGCCGGACTTCTTCTCCGGCTGGGGCGTCCGCACGCTCGCCTCGGGCCAGTCGGCGTACCACCCGCTGTCGTACCACCGCGGTTCGGTCTGGCCGCACGACAACGCGCTCATCGCGCTGGGGCTCGCGCGGTACGGCCTGCACGACGAGGCCCGGACGGTGGCCCACGGTCTGGTGGACGCGGCGACGGCCGCCGGCCACCGGCTGCCCGAGGTCATCGCGGGCTACGACCGGGAGACCCACGCCGAACCGGTGCCCTATCCGCACGCCTGCGTCCGGGAGTCCCGCTCGGCGGCGGCTCCGCTGGCGCTGCTCACGGCGGTCGGCGGCGCCTGAGGTCCGTCGAGGGGCCGGGGGGGGAAGCCGCGGGCCGGGTGGTGCGCGGTCCCGTCGGGGCTCGGCGGCCCGCGCCGCGGGCGGTTCGGCCGGCGAGCGGGCCGCGGACGCACCCCGCCTACCGGGCAGCCCGCTGAAGGCGGCCCGGTGCCGGGGACGGTGGGGGCGGCCCGGTGCCGGGGACGGTGGGGGCCGAGGCCCGGCGGACGGTCCGGGCCCGGCGCTCGGCACTGGTCCGTGCGCGAGCGCGCCACGGTCCCGTCGCGACTCGGCGGCCCGCGCCGCGGGCGGGTCGCCCGGTTCGGCCGGTGAGGGCGGGCCATGGGAGCGGCGGGCGCCCGTGACCCGGCGGCCGGGGTTCAGCCGCCGGGGTTCAGCCGCGGGGGTTCAGCCGCCGGAGGTGTCCAGTTCCGCTTCCTCGCCGATGCCCGCGCAGTCGTAGGGGTCCTTCAGCCAGCCCTCCGGAAGGACGACGCGGTTGTTGCCGGAGGTGCGGCCGCGGGGGCCGTCGGCGCCGGCGGGCCACGCCTGGTCGAGGTCCAGCTCGGCCAGTCCGTCGGACAGTTCGGCGAGGGAGGAGGTGACGGCGAGCCGCTTGCGCATCTCGGAGCCGACGGAGAAGCCCTTCAGGTACCAGGCGACGTGCTTGCGGAAGTCGATGACGCCGCGCGCCTCGTCGCCGATCCACTCGCCGAGCAGGGTGGCGTGCCGGACCATGACGGCCGCGACCTCGCGGAGCGTCGGGCGGGCGTACTCCTCGCGGCCCTCGAACGCGGCGACCAGGTCGCCGAACAGCCAGGGCCGGCCGAGGCAGCCGCGGCCGACGACCACGCCGTCGCAGCCGGTCTCGCGGACCATCCGCAGCGCGTCGTCCGCCGACCAGATGTCGCCGTTGCCGAGGACGGGGATCTCCGGCACGTGCTCCTTCAGCCGGGCGATGGCGTCCCAGTCGGCGGTGCCGCCGTAGTGCTGGGCGGCGGTCCGGCCGTGCAGGGCGATCGCGGTCACGCCCTCCTCGACCGCGATGCGTCCGGCGTCGAGGAAGGTGATGTGGTCGTCGTCGATGCCCTTGCGCATCTTCATGGTGACGGGCAGCTCCCCGGCGCCGCTGACGGCCTCGCGGAGGATCGCGCGCAGCAGGTTGCGCTTGTACGGCAGCGCGGAGCCGCCGCCCTTGCGGGTCACCTTGGGGACCGGGCAGCCGAAGTTGAGGTCGATGTGGTCGGCGAGGTCCTCTTCCGCGATCATGCGGACGGCCTTGCCGACGGTCGCGGGGTCGACGCCGTACAGCTGGATCGAGCGCGGCTTCTCGGTCGCGTCGAAGTGGATCAGCTGCATGGTCTTCTCGTTGCGCTCGACCAGTGCCCGCGTGGTGATCATCTCGCTGACGAAGAGACCCTTGCCGCCGCTGAACTCGCGGCACAGCGTGCGGAACGGCGCGTTCGTGATGCCCGCCATGGGGGCGAGGACGACGGGCGGCTGCACCTGGTGGGGACCGATCGACAGCACGGAGTTCACGGTGGACGTGGGCGTGGACATTCCCCCATTGTGGCGTACGGAGCGGGGTGCCCGCGCAGAAGATCGTGTAGGGGTCATTAGTTAGACACACTATCGACGTCCGCGTACCCTGAGTGGATGCCTGAGCTCAGCCACCGCCACCGCATGCTGGTGCTCGCGATCTGCTGCATGAGTCTGCTGATCGTGAGCCTCGACGTCACCATCCTGAACGTCGCCCTCCCCTCGATGCAGAGGGAACTGCACGCGAGCGTCGCGGGCATGCAGTGGACGATCGACGCGTACACCCTGGTGCTGGCCTCCCTGCTGATGCTCGCGGGCTCCACCGCCGACCGCATCGGCCGCCGCAAGGTCTTCATGGCGGGTCTCGTCCTGTTCACCATCGGCTCGGTGCTCTGCTCGCTCGCCCCGAGCCTCGACACCCTCATCGTGTTCCGGATGATCCAGGCCGTCGGCGGCTCGATGCTCAACCCGGTCGCGATGTCGATCATCACGAACACCTTCACCGACCCCCGTGAACGCGCCCGCGCGATCGGCGTGTGGGGTGCCGTCGTCGGCATCTCCATGGCCGCCGGCCCCCTCGTCGGCGGACTGCTCGTCGACACCGTCGGCTGGCGTTCCATCTTCTGGATCAACCTGCCCGTCGGCCTCGCCGCGCTCCTGCTGACCCTGCGCTTCGTCCCCGAGTCCCGCGCCCCCAAGGCCCGCCGCCCCGACCCGGTCGGCCAGCTCCTCGTCATCGCGCTCCTCGGCTCCCTCACCTACGCGATCATCGAGGCGCCCACCTCCGGCCTCACCCACACCCTCGCCTTCGGCGCGATCGCCCTCGCCTCCCTGCTCGGCCTCCTGTGGTACGAGCCCCGCCGCGACGAACCCCTCATCGACCTGCGCTTCTTCCGCTCCGCCCCGTTCAGCGGCGCGACCGTCATCGCGGTCAGCGCGTTCGCCGCCCTCAGCGGCTTCCTGTTCCTGTCGACGCTCTACCTGCAGAACGTCCGCGGCCTCGACGCCCTGCACGCGGGCCTGTGGATGCTGCCGATGGCCGCCTTCTGCTTCGTCTGCGCGCCCATCTCGGGCCGCCTCGTCGGCAGCCGCGGCCCCCGCCTGTCCCTGCTGATCGCCGGCGTCGCCATGACCATCAGCGGCGTCCTGTTCGCCGCCTTCGAGGCCGAGACGTCGAACGTCACCCTCGTCATCGGCTATGTCTTCTTCGGCCTCGGCTTCGGCTTCGTCAACGCCCCCATCACCAACACCGCCGTCTCCGGCATGCCCCGCACCCAGGCCGGTGTCGCCGCGGCCGTCGCCTCCACCAGCCGTCAGATCGGCGGCACCCTCGGCGTCGCCGTCATCGGCGCGGCCCTCGCCTCCGGCATCCAGGCCTCCGCCTACCGCGAAACCTTCGTCTCCGCCGCCCGCCCCGGCTGGTGGATCATCGCCGCCTGCGGCCTCGCCGTCCTCGTCCTCGGCGCGCTCACCAGCGGACGCTGGGCCCGCGGCACGGCCGACCGCACGGCCCGCCTGCTGGAGGCGCCGGAGGTGGCGGAACCGGTGAGCGCAAGGGCCCACGACACCACGGCCGCCTGACCCCGGACGGTGAACGGCCGCGGCCCGCACAGGCCCGGACCGTTCACCGCCCGCGGCGGGACAGGGGCCGGCGCCGGCCGGGCCGCACCCGGAGCGTCACGCCGCTCCGGCCTCCTCGGCCTCCGCCTCCAGGGCGATCGCGTGCAACCGCTCCAGCCGCTCACGGCTCTGCTCGTCGGCCGGCGGATAGATCACCATGCGGGCGCCCTGCGCGGGCGCGAGCCACAGGTCGGTGTGATCGACCGTCACGAGACCGACGTACGGGCTGACGAACTGCTTCGTCTTGCCGCGCGCGCTCACCACCTCGTACCGCTCCCAGATCTCCCGGAACTCCGCCGACTCCGTCCGCAGCCGCTTCACCAGCATCTTCCACGCCGGCTCCCCGAGATGCCCGGCCATCGACACCCGCAGCCGCGCCGCCATCAGCCGCATCGCCTCGTCCAGGAAGACGATCGACTCACGCCACTCCGCGTTCGTGTACGCGAGCACCAGACAGTTGCGGTCGGCGGGCGGCACCGCGTCGAGGTCACGCATCATCAGCCGGGCGTACGTGCGGTTGTACGCCAGGATGTCGTACCGGCTGTTCTGGATACAGGCCGGAACGGGCTCCAGCTGCCGCAGCATCAGACGCAGCGCCGGCGTGATCCCCGAACACTGCGCGGCCGGCGACGGATCCACGGCACCGGCCAGCTGGAAGAGATGAGTACGCTCACCGGCGTCCAGCAACAGGGTCCGCGCCAGCGCGTCGAGGACCTGCTCCGAGACCTGGATGGCCCGCGCCTGCTCCAGCCACGTGTACCAGGTCACCCCCACCGCCGAGAGCTGCGCGACCTCCTCCCGGCGCAGCCCCGGAGTACGCCGCCGGCGCCCCCGGGGCAGCCCCACCTGCTCGGGCGTGATGCGCTCACGGCGGCTGCGCAGGAACATCGCCAGCTCGTGCCGCCGGATCTCGCTGCCCCGCCCCGCCGCGGCACCCGACGACACCACCTGCCCGGGGACGGCCTCGACGCTCCCCGCCACCCCCGCTCCTGCGGCCCCCGCGGACCCCGTCGGCCCGACCGCGGACCGTGCCCCCGCCGAACCCGTGATCGCATCCTGTGCCATCGTCGTCATGCCTCCAGCCTGCCGCTCACCGCAGCCTGTTGCCAGGTAGTCCTTCTACCAGGATAAGAAGACTCTGGTACCAGCCTGAGACCGGGAGAAGTCTGGAGGACGTGACCGAAACCGGAGCTCTCACGACCACCGTCCGCGCCCCTGCCGCCCCACCCGCCCTCGGCAGCCTCGGACTCCTCACCGTGCTGCTCGGCGCGGCCCTGCCCCTGATCGACTTCTTCATCGTCAACGTGGCCCTCCCGACCATCGGACACGACCTGCACGCGAGCGAGTCCGTCCTCGAACTCGTCGTCGCCGGCTACGGAGTCGCCTACGCCGTCCTCCTCGTCCTCGGCGGACGCCTCGGCGACCTCTTCGGCCGGCGCCGGTTCTTCCTCGGCGGCATGGCCGCCTTCGGCCTGACCTCCCTCGCATGCGGGCTCGCCCCCACCGCCTGGACCCTCGTCGCCGCCCGCGTCGCCCAGGGCGCCGCAGCCGCCGCGATGCTTCCCCAGGTCCTCGCCACCATCCAGGCCACGACCGCGGGACCGCGCCGCGCCAAGGCCATGGGCCTCTACGGCGCCACCGCCGGCCTGTCCATGGTCGCCGGACAGATCCTCGGCGGCGTCCTCGTCGCCGCCGACATCGCCGGCAGCGGCTGGCGCTCCGTCTTCCTCGTGAACGTGCCCGTCGTCGCCCTCGGCCTGTTCCTCGCCGCCCGCGCCGTCCCCGAGACCCGCTCCCGGCACCCCGAACCCGTCGACACCCCCGGCACCGTCCTGCTCGCCGTCACCCTGCTGGCCCTGCTCACCCCCCTCACCGAGGGCCGCGCCGCCGGCTGGCCCCTGTGGACCTGGCTCTCCCTCGCCCTCTTCCCCCTCGCGGCCACCGCCTTCTACCTCGTCGAACGCCACGCCGACCGCAACGGCCGCACCCCACTCGTCCCGCCCAGCCTGTTCCGGCTGACCTCACTGCGCCGCGGCCTGATCATGATCGTGCCGTTCTCCATCGGCTTCAGCGGCTTCATGTTCGTCATCGCGGTCGCCCTGCAACAGGGAGAGGGCCTCGGCCCCGTCCCCGCCGGACTCGCCCTCGCCCCGCTCGCCGTCGTCTTCTTCGTCACCTCCCTGTGCGGCCCCCGCCTGATCGCCCGCCACGGCACCCGCGTCGTCACCGCCGGCGGAATCCTCCAGGGCATCGGCATCGCCCTCATCGCCATCGCCGCCTGGCGGTCCTGGCCCGACCTCGGCGTCTGGCAACTCCTCCCCGGAGCAGCCGTCGCCGGAGCCGGACAGGCACTCCAGCTCCCCGTCCTCATCCGGATCGTCCTCTCCGAAGTACCCGCCGCCCGCGCCGGCGTCGGCAGCGGCGTCATGGCCACCACCCAGCAGGCCTCCCTCGCCATCGGCGTCGCCACCCTCGGCACCCTGTTCCTGTCCCTCGCCCCCACCCACGGCATGCGGAACGCCCTCGTCACCACCCTCCTCGTCCAACTCGTCGGCATCGCCCTCACCACCGCGCTCAGCCTGCGACTCCCCCGCACCATCGCCTGACCGCGGACCCCACCCCACCGCTCGTGGCGACACCACCCGCGCGCCCCCTTGCGGCCACCGGCACATGCACCCGTCATGCCGTCAACTACCCATTCCCCAGGGGCTGTTGACACTCCCCGCACACCATGTCGTACTGAGTCGCACTGAAGTCGAACGGACCGCGCCCGGCGACCGCCCAGCCGCACGCCCCCGTCGACCGCTCCGCGATCCGAGGAGGCCCCGTGGCCCACACCAAGATCCACACACCGGACCAGAGGCCCACCACGGCCGCCGGCGGAACCGGACACTGAACTACCCCACACCCGCCGACGTCACCCGCACCGCCAGGGCCCTCGCCACCCGACACCCCGACAAGTGCCGACTCACCACGATCGGCCACTCCCGCCGCGGCACCCCCTTACGGATGCTCAGCGTCGGAAGAGGCCCACGGCACGCACTCGTGGTCGCGGGCGCCCACCCCAACGAATACGTCGGCGGCGGCACCCTCCTCGCGCTGGCCCACCGGGCACTGGCCGGCGAACACCCCGGGACCGTATGGCACCTCGTGCTGTGCCTCGACCCCGACGGAGCCCGCCTCAACGAAGGCGGCCACCACGCCGACACCCTCCTCGACCACTACCGCCACTTCTTCCGCCCCGCCCCCGACGAACAACCCGAATGGGCACCCGCACTCCCCCGCCCCCGCTTCCTCCCCGAGAGCCGCGCCCTCCTCGACGTCATCCGCCGCATCCGCCCCTACGTCCAGATCTCCCTCCACAGCACCGACATCGGCGGCACCTTCGCCCAACTCACCCGCGACGTCCCCGGCCTCGACCGCACCCTCACCACCTCCGCCGAACGCCTCGGCATCCCCGTCGAGAACGCCCCCCTCGACGCCCTCCACTGGCCCGCCACCGCCCCCGGCGTCTTCGTCCTCCCACCCCCCGGAGCCCCCGAACGCCCCACCGCCTTCCCCGAGAACGCCCACCGCTCCACCTGGCTCGCCCCCCACGCCTACGGAGGCGTCACCGCCGTCATCGAAGTCCCCGTCTGGGCCGCCACCCGATTCGCCGACCTCACCCCCGACCCCGCCCCCGAACAACGCCTGCGCCACTGGGCCGAACGCCTGCGCGCCCACACCCACACCACCCGCGCCCACTACGAACGCGCCCGCCCCCACCTCCCGCCCCCCGGCCCGGACCCCGCCTTCAGCATCCGCCGCGCCATCGCCGAAACCCTCCGCGTCTGCGGCCCCCTCGCCGACAGCTGGGACCCCACCCACCCCACCTACACCCCACTGCCCGACCTCACCCGCGCCCGCACCGCCAGCATCGAAGGCTTCGCCCGCCGCACCCCGCTCCGCGCCGCCGCCATGCTCCTGCGCCTCCTCGACGAACACGCCCCCACCCCCGCCACCGCACCCCAACGCGCCGAACTGGAAGCCCTCATCACCCGCTGGTGCGCCGCCTACTCCACGAGCTTCACCGCCACCTGGGTCCCCGTGGACCGGCAGATAGAACACCAGGTCAACGTCACCACCGCCGCCGTCGAAGCCGCCGAAGGACACCTCGCGCCCTCCTGACCCACCCGGCCCCCCACCGAACTCACCGCCCGACAGCCCCCGTTGATCTTCGCGATGCTGCACACTCCTAGCGCAGACGAAACGGTCAACCAGGAGGTGCCATGCTGCAGATCAACCAGAGCAAAGTGAGCCGCTGGGACCAGCACGGCCGCGAACACACCGTCCGCGTCCAACGCACCGGCGTCCAGCGCACCATCCGATGCGACACCTGCGACTGGCGCAAGAACGCCCAGTTCCTCCCCTGGCTCAAAGCCGAGGAACACCTCGCCGAAGCCCACCAGGCGACCGTCGACCCCAAGGAACACTGAAACCCCGGCGAGCCCACCCCGCCGGGTCCACACAACAGCCCCGGGCGACCCCGGGCGACGAACCTCAGTCGATACGCCGACGCAGCCCACGCAACAGCAGACGGACCACCGCCACGAACTCCGCCTCGATCCCCGCCTGCTCCCACTCACCCGCGTACGCCGGATCATGAAAACGGCCCGTCGCGTCGAACACCGCACGCGCCGTCGCCGCCGAATCACCGTCCACCGACGAGAAATCGCCCTCCTGGACACCCCGGAACACGATCTGCGTCACCTGCTCCACCAGCTCCGCGATGTGCTCCTCCACCACCGCGCTCGCCTCACCGAGCAGCACCGTGTACGTCGCGAACAGCTCCGGATCGTCCCCCGCCTTGTGCCGCTTCGCCGTGAACAGCGCGCCCAGCCAGTGCTCCAGAGCCACCGGAGCCGGCTGCGCGGCCGACCCGGCGATCTCCCCCAGCGTCGCCGACGTCCGGTCCAGCCACCGCTTCGTGACCGCCTCCCGCAGCGCCGCCTTCGTACGGAAATGGCGGTAGACACTGCCATGACTGACACCCAGCGCACGCGCCACGTCCACCACCGTGGCCTTGGCCGGGCCGTGACGACGCAGCACCTCCTCGGTCACCTCGAGGATGCGCTCGGCCGTCAGTACTTCACCGGTCTGTGCCATGACGAAGACCGTACCTGCCGGTACTGTCAGCGCTCGCTGTCGAGATGTGCCATCTGCGCCGCCGGGTAACGGTCACCCGCAGCCGCGTCCACCGGCACCGCCCGCTCGATCGCCGCCAGGTCCGCCTCCTCCAGCGTCACATCCAGAGCGCCCAGCGCCTCCGCCAGCCGCTCCCGGGTCCGCGCACCCACCAGCGGCACGACGTCCTCGCCCCGCGACAGCACCCACGCGATCGCGATCTGCGCGACACTGACCCCCTTCTGCTCGGCGATCTTCCGCAGCGCGTCCACCAGCGAGAGATTGTGCCGCAGGTTGTCCCCCTGGAAACGGGGACTCATGGCCCGGAAATCGTTCGCGCCCAACTGCCGGTCCGCCGTGAAGTGCCCCGAGATCAGACCGCGCGACAGCACCCCGTACGCCGTGATCCCGATCCCCAGCTCACGGGTCGTCGCCAGGATCTCCCCCTCGATGCCCCGCGAGATCAGCGAGTACTCGATCTGCAGATCCGAGATCGGCGCCGTCGCCGCCGCACGCCGGATCGAGTCCGCGCCGGCCTCACTCAACCCGATGTGCCGCACATGCCCGGCCTCCACCAGCTCCGCGATCGCGCCGACGGTCTCCTCGATCGGAATTCCGGGATCGACCCGGGCGATCCGGTACACATCGATATGCTCGACACCGAGGCGCTGCAGGGAGTAGGCGGCAAAGTTCTTCACCGCCGCAGGCCGCCCGTCATACCCCGACCAACCCCCGTCCGGATCCCGCAACGCCCCGAACTTCACACTGGTCAGCGCCTTCTCACGCAACGCCGGCGGCGCCGAACGCAGCGCCTCCCCGATCAGCATCTCGTTGTGGCCCATCGCGTAGAAATCGCCCGTGTCGAGCAAGGTCACACCCGCTTCGAGCGCTGCATGGATCGTCGCGACCGACTCGGCCCGGTCCGCGTCCCCGTAGAGCGCGGACATGCCCATGCAGCCGAGGCCGAGGGCGGAGACCTGGGGGCCGGTGGTTCCGAGGGGGCGGGTTTGCATGAGAGCTCCTTGGTGGTCCTTGGAGGGGCGGTACACCTTTACCCTCGCACGACAGCTGACAGATTTCAATATCTGTCATCTGTTATCTGTCAGCTGACATCCGTCACGCGCCCCGAACCCTGGTCCAGACCTATTGACGAATGGTCTGGACCGCGCGAATGTCATGCCTACGACACCTCGACACCTCACCGCACCCCCACCGGGAGGCCTCGCATGATTCGTCGCAAGCTTCGCCTGCTCGCCGTCGCCCTGGCAGCGGCGGTCCTGACCCCCTTGTCGGTGGCCGGTGCGCCCAGTGCCGCCGCGGCCGACACCTGTGCCGTGAAGTCTCGTCCCGCCGGCAAGGTTCTCCAGGGCTACTGGGAGAACTGGGACGGCTCGTCCAACGGTGTGCATCCGCCGTTCGGTTGGACGCCGATCACCGATTCTCGTATCGCCCAGCATGGTTACAACGTGCTCAACGCGGCGTTCCCGGTGATCCGTTCGGACGGGACGGCGTTGTGGGAGGACGGGATGGACGTGGGTGTGAAGGTCGCGACGCCCGCCGAGATGTGCGCGGCCAAGGCGTCGGGGCAGACGATCCTGATGTCGATCGGTGGCGCGGCCGCCGGGATCGATCTGAGTTCGTCCACGGTCGCCGACCGTTTCGTGGCGACGATCGTGCCGATCCTGAAGAAGTACAACTTCGACGGGATCGACATCGACATCGAGACGGGCCTGACCGGCAGCGGGAACATCGGCCAGTTGTCCGCGTCGCAGGCGAACCTGATCCGGATCGTCGACGGGGTGCTGTCGAAGATGCCGTCGAACTTCGGGCTGACGATGGCGCCGGAGACGGCGTACGTGACCGGTGGCAGCGTCGCGTACGGGTCGATCTGGGGCGCGTATCTGCCGATCGTGAAGAAGTACGCGGACAACGGCCGGCTGTGGTGGCTGAACATGCAGTACTACAACGGGAGCATGTACGGGTGTTCCGGTGACTCGTACTCGGCGGGCACGGTGCAGGGGTTCACGGCGCAGACCGACTGTCTGAACAAGGGTCTTGTGGTGCAGGGGACGACCGTCAAGGTGCCGTACGACAAGCAGGTGCCGGGGTTGCCCGCGCAGTCGGGGGCGGGTGGCGGTTACATGGCGCCGAGTCTGGTGTCGCAGGCGTGGAGGCACTACGGGACCGGCCTGAAGGGGCTGATGACCTGGTCGGTGAACTGGGACGGTTCGAAGAACTGGACGTTCGGCGACAACGTGAAGGCGTTGCAGGGCCGTTGAGGCGGGTGACGGCTCGGTTGCGGGGTCGTTGAGGGCGGCCTGGTCCGGGCAGCGCGAAGCCCCCGGTTCCCTGGTGGGAGCCGGGGGCTTCGTGGTGCGTGGGGCAGGTCAGCAGCCGACGAGGCGGCTGGCGAGGTAGCCCTCGATCTGGTCGAGGGAGACGCGCTCCTGCTTCATGGAGTCGCGCTCGCGCACGGTGACGGCGTTGTCGTCGAGGGTGTCGAAGTCGACGGTGACGCAGAAGGGGGTGCCGATCTCGTCCTGGCGGCGGTAGCGGCGGCCGATGGCGCCGGCGTCGTCGAACTCGATGTTCCAGTGCTGGCGCAGCGCGGTGGCGAGGCCCTTGGCCTTGGGCGACAGTTCCGGGTTGCGGGAGAGCGGGAGGACGGCGACCTTGACGGGCGAGAGGCGGGGGTCGAGGCGCAGGACGGTGCGCTTCTCCATCTTGCCCTTGGCGTTGGGGGCTTCGTCCTCGATGTAGGCGTCGAGGAGGAAGGCGAGCATGGTGCGGCCGACGCCGGCGGCGGGTTCGATGACGTAGGGGGTCCAGCGCTCTCCGGCTTCCTGGTCGAAGTAGGAGAGGTCCTGGCCGGAGGCCTTGGAGTGGGCGCCGAGGTCGTAGTCGGTGCGGTTGGCGACGCCTTCGAGCTCGCCCCATTCGTTGCCGCCGAACTGGAAGCGGTACTCGATGTCGGCGGTGCGCTTGGAGTAGTGGGAGAGCTTCTCCTGGGCGTGCTCGTACCAGCGCATGTTCTCTTCGCTGAGGCCGAGGCCGGTGTACCAGTTCCAGCGTTCCTGCATCCAGTACTCCTGCCACTTCTCGTCCTCGCCCGGCTTGACGAAGAATTCCATCTCCATCTGTTCGAACTCGCGGGTGCGGAAGATGAAGTTGCCGGGGGTGATCTCGTTGCGGAAGGACTTGCCCATCTGCGCGATGCCGAAGGGCGGCTTGCGGCGCGAGGTGGTCTGTACCTGGGCGAAGTTGGTGAAGATGCCCTGGGCGGTCTCGGGGCGCAGGTAGGCGACGGAGCCGCTGTCCTGGGTGGGGCCGAGGTGGGTGGAGAGGAGGCCGGAGAACTGCTTGGGCTCGGTGAACATGCCCTTGTTGCCGCAGTTGGGGCAGTTGATGTCCGCGAGGCCGTTCTCGGGGAGGCGGCCGTGCTTGGCTTCGTAGCCCTCCTCCAGGTGGTCGGCGCGGTAGCGCTTGTGGCAGGAGGTGCACTCGGTGAGGGGGTCGGAGAAGGTGGCGACGTGTCCGGAGGCGACCCAGGTCTCGGTGGCCAGGATCACCGATGAGTCGATACCGACGACGTCCTCACGCGAGGTGACCATGTAGCGCCACCACTGGCGCTTGATGTTCTCCTTGAGTTCGACGCCGAGCGGGCCGTAGTCCCAGGCGGCACGCTGTCCGCCGTAGATCTCACTACTGGGGAAAACGAAGCCACGGCGCTTGCTCAGGCTGACGATGGTGTCGATCTTGTCGGCGGCCACGGTGCTCTCTTCATTACGAACGGACGGCAGCGAATGCTTCAGGTTACCGGCGTGGCCCGCCTCTGTATCAAATCGGTTCGCTGAGTGGGCGGCTCGCTGGGGGTTACATCCGGTTGGTGGGTGTTTTCGAGGGGTGTGCGGGTGGGGGGTCGGGGTGGGTGTGGGGGGTTCGGGGGTGCCCGCAGTTCAAGCTATTGACAATCGTTTCCACTTTTGTTGAAAATGACTGTCATGAACGTACGACGACGCCTCATATCCGGGTCCGCCGCCCTGGTGGCCACCGCCCTCGGTCTCGGGGCCCTCTCGGCCTGCTCGGGTTCGGCTTCGGCCGACGGCAGGAGCGGGGGCAAGCTCGACGTGGTGGCGTCGTTCTACCCGCTCCAGTACCTGGCCGAGGAGATCGGCGGGTCGCATGTGAGCGTGACGAACCTGACGCAGCCCGGTCAGGAGCCGCACGATCTGGAGATCAGCGCGCGGCAGACCGCGCGGCTGCAGGATGCGGACGCCGTCCTCTATCTGAAGAACCTGCAGCCGGCCGTCGACGACGCGGTGGCCCAGTCCGAGGTGGGTACGAAGATCGACGCGGCGTCGTTGACGACGCTGGAGAAGCACGGGAACGAGGTCGGCGGGCACGCGGCCGAGCACGATGAGAGCCCGGGCGAGGAGTCGGGGGCGGCCGATCCGCACGTCTGGCTGGACCCGGTGCGGTTCGCCGAGGTGGCGGAGGGCGTCGCGAAGGGGCTGGAGAAGGCCGATCCCCGGCATGCCGGGGCCTACGAGAAGAACATGGCGGCGCTGCGGAAGAAGTTCGACGCGCTGGACCAGGACTTCCGTGACGGGCTGGCGCACACGGGCACCAAGACGTTCATCACGACGCATGCGGCGTTCGGTTATCTCGCGGAGCGGTACGGGCTGACGGAGGAGGCCATCAACGGTCTGGATCCGGAGTCGGAGCCGAGCGCGAAGCGGGTGCGGGGGCTGGAGACGTTGGCGAAGGCCGACGGGGTGACGACGGTGTTCTACGAGACGCTCGTGAGTGACAAGACGGCCCGGACGATCGCGCGGGACGCGGGGCTGCGGGCGGATGTCCTCGATCCGATCGAGGGGATCACCGGCAAGTCGAAGGGTGACGACTACATGGAGGTCATGCGGTCGAACCTGAAGGCGCTGCGGACGGCTCTGGGGGCGAGGTGACGGCGGTGGAGGACGTGAGGGCCGTGGGCGATGCGGTGGTGTCGTTGCGCGGGGTGCGGGCCGAGCTGGGTTCGCGTCCGGTGCTGCGGGGTGTGGATCTGACGGTGCGCCGCGGTGAGGTGGTCGCGCTGCTGGGGGCGAACGGTTCGGGGAAGTCGACGGCGGTGCGCAGTGTCATCGGGCAGGTTCCGGTGAGTGCCGGGGAGATCGAGATCTTCGGTGTGCCGCGGCGCGGGTTCCGTGACTGGCGGCGGGTGGGGTATGTGCCGCAGCGGACGACGGCGGCGGGTGGTGTGCCGGCGACGGTGACGGAGATCGTGGCGTCGGGGCGGTTGTCGCGGGCTCGTTTCGGTGTGCTGCGCAAGGCCGATCATGCGGCGGTGCGGCGGGCGCTGGAGCTGGTGGGGATGGCGGACCGGGCGAGGGACTCGGTGAACGCGTTGTCGGGGGGGCAGCATCAGCGGGTGCTGATCGCGCGGGCGCTGGCGTGCGAGCCGGAGTTGCTGATCATGGACGAGCCGATGGCGGGGGTGGACCTTGCGAGCCAGGAGGTGCTGGCGGCGACGTTGCGTGACCAGGTGGCACAGGGCGCGTCGGTGCTGCTGGTGCTGCACGAGCTGGGACCGCTGGAGCCGTTGATCGACCGGGCGGTGGTGCTGCGGGACGGGTGTGTGCTGCACGACGGTCCGCCGCCGAGGGCGGTGGGTCAGCACGCGCTGCCCGGTCATGACCATGTACATCCGCACGCGGCGCACGACGCCGGGCCGATCCGGACGGGGCTGCTGAGCTGATGGAGATCCTTGATTACGCGTTCATGCAGCGGGCGCTGCTCGCGGCGGTGCTGGTGGGGATCACGGCGCCTGCCGTCGGTATCTATCTGGTGCAGCGGCGTCAGGCGTTGATGGGTGACGGGATCGGTCATGTGGCGATGACGGGTGTGGGTCTCGGTTTTCTGCTGTCGTGGTCGCCGGTGTGGATGGCGACGGCGGTGTCGGTGCTGGGTGCGGTGCTGATGGAGCTGATCCGCTGGTACGGCAGGACGCGGGGTGACATCGCGTTGGCGATGTTGTTCTACGGGGGTATGGCGGGTGGCGTCATGTTCATCAATCTCGCGCCGGGTGGTTCGAACGCGAACCTGACGTCGTATCTGTTCGGTTCGCTGTCGACGGTGAGTGAGTCGGATGTGACGGCGATCTGTGTGCTGGCGGCGTTCGTGGTGCTGGTGACGCTGGGGCTGCGGCGGCAGTTGTTCGCGGTGAGCCAGGACGAGGAGTTCGCGCGGGTGACGGGTCTGCCGGTGCGGGCGCTGAATCTGCTGACGGCGGTCACGGCCGCGGTGACGGTGACGGTCGCGATGCGGGTGGTGGGTCTGCTGCTGGTGAGCGCGCTGATGGTGGTGCCGGTGGCGGCGGCGCAGCAGCTGAGCCGGAGTTTCGCGGCGACGTTCGCGATCGCGGTGGCGATCGGGGTGAGTGTGACGATCGGGGGGACGGTGACGTCGTACTACCAGGATGTTCCGCCGGGGGCGACGATCGTGCTGCTGACGATCGGGGCGTTCATCGCGTTGACGGCGTTGGCGGCTCCGGTGGCGCGGCGGCGGGCCCGGGCCGCGGCGGCTGTCCGGGAGGCCGGGGATCCGGTGGAGTGTGCGATTCCGGCGTCGCGGGGGCCGGAGAGCACGGTCGGCGTCTGACCGGGCGGAGTGCGGGCTGGCACAATGGCCGGGCAAGGGCAGACGTGAGGAGGCAACGGTGACAACCGCTGGATCGCCCGTTCGGGGCCGTTCCACCCGGCAGCGTGCCGCCGTGGCGGCCGCGCTGGACGAGGTCGACGAGTTCCGCAGCGCTCAGGACCTGCACGACATGCTCAAGCACAAGGGCGACTCGGTCGGGCTCACCACGGTCTACCGCACGCTGCAGTCCCTGGCCGACGCCGGTGAGGTCGATGTCCTGCGGACGTCGGAGGGCGAGTCCGTCTACCGGCGCTGTTCCTCCGGCGAGCACCACCACCACCTCGTCTGCCGTGTGTGCGGCAAGGCCGTGGAGGTGGAGGGGCCCGCCGTCGAGAAGTGGGCGGAGGCCATCGCGGCGGAGCACGGTTATGTGAACGTGGCGCACACGGTGGAGATCTTCGGTACGTGCGCCGACTGCGCGGCGGCGAAGGGCTGAGCCGGGGGCAGGTTCCGGCCCGAGGCGCTCGGACGCGCGTGGTGCGCGGCCGAGGATCGGCGGCAGCCGGTCCGCGTCCTCGGGTGTGCGCGGGGAGCCGGGGCGTGAACCCGGCCAGGAGCATGCCTTGGACGATCCTGACCGGCGGGAAGTCCTGCGCGGCGCCGTGCCCCTCGGTCACGGCCCCTCCCCCGTTCGGTGGTGTGAGCCGTGATCGTGGTGTCAGGTCCGGACAACCGGCCGGGCGGTGGGTGTTACGAGCCGTCGCCCCTTATGCCCTGTTCCATGGCGAGGAGGTCCTCGTTGGGGACGGCGCCGCCGAAGCGGCGGTCGCGCTGGGCGTATTCGACGCAGGCGCGCCACAGGTCGCGGCGGTCGAAGTCGGGCCACAGCACGTCCTGGAAGACCATCTCGGCGTAACTGGACTGCCAGATCAGGTAGTTGGAGGTGCGCTGCTCTCCGCTGGGGCGCAGGAACAGGTCGACGTCGGGCATGTCCGGGTAGTACAGGTACTTCTGGATGGTCTTCTCGGAGACCTTGTCGGGGTCGAGGCGGCCGGCGGCGACGTCGGCGGCCATCGCCTTGGCGGCGTCGGCGAGTTCGGCGCGTCCTCCGTAGTTGACGCAGAAGTACAGGGTCATGGCGTCGTTGTCCTTGGTCTGCTCCTGGGCGACCTGGAGTTCCTGGACGACGGACTTCCACAGCTTGGGCATGCGGCCGACCCAGCGGATCCGGATGCCGAGGGCGTCCATCTCGTCGCGGCGGCGGCGGATGACGTCGCGGTTGAAGTTCATGAGGAAGCGGACCTCGTCGGGGGACCGCTTCCAGTTCTCGGTGGAGAAGGCGTAGAGGGAGAGGTTCTTCACGCCCAGGTCGATGCAGCCCTTGAGGACGTCCATGACGACGCCTTCGCCGACGCGGTGGCCCTCGGTGCGGGGCAGTCCGCGTT
The DNA here is from genome assembly GCF_044766365.1 of Streptomyces sp. NPDC102279. Taxonomy (NCBI): domain Bacteria; kingdom Bacillati; phylum Actinomycetota; class Actinomycetes; order Kitasatosporales; family Streptomycetaceae; genus Streptomyces; species Streptomyces sp. NPDC102279. Next base: position 354,548 of record NZ_JBIWLU010000009.1, read on the forward strand.
CCTTGGCCCAGCGGCCGTTGCCGTCCATGACGACGGCGACGTGGCCGGGGATGAGTTCGCCGGGGAGTTTGGGCGCGCGGGCACCCGAGGGGTGCGGTTCCGGCGTCTTGTACTCGCGGCGCTGGCGTCCCAGGATCCCGCGTACGACCATGTGCTTCTCGTCTCCCTCTTGGTCTTGCTCTCGTGCGGTGTTGCCGGTGTTCGGCGCTGTCGTGCCGGTGGCCGGGGTTGTCCGTGCCGGTGCGGTGGCCGGTTACTTCTCCACGTAACGCAGGGAGCGCAGTCCGCGTTCCAGGTGCCAGTGCAGGTAGGCCGACACCAGTCCGCTGCCCTCACGGACGTGGCGTGGTTCGGCCGCGTCCGCGGTCTCCCAGTCTCCCGTGAGGAGTGCGCCGAGGAGTTCGAGGGCCTGGGGCGAGGGTACGACGCTGCCGGGGACGCGGCAGTCGACGCAGACGGAACCTCCCGCGGCGACCGAGAAGAACCGGTTCGGTCCGGGCATGCCGCATTTGGCACAGTTGCCGAAGCTGGGGGCGTAGCCGTTGACGGCGAGGGAGCGCAGCAGGAAGGCGTCGAGAACGAGGTGGGACTCGTGTTCGCCGCGGGCGAGGGTGCGCAGTCCGCCGACGAGCAGCAGGTATTGCTGGACCGCGGGTTCTCCCTCGTGGTCGGTGAAGCGTTCGGCGGTCTCCAGCATGGCGGTGCCTGCGGTGTAGCGGGCGTAGTCGGTGACGATGCCGCCGCCGTAGGGGGCGATGGTCTCGCTCTGGGTGCACAGCGGGAGGCTGCGTCCGATGAGTTCGCTGCCGCGGGCGAAGAACTGGACGTCGACGTGGGAGAAGGGTTCGAGGCGGGCGCCGAACTTGGACTTGGTGCGCCGGACGCCGCGTGCCACCGCGCGTACGCGGCCGTGACCGCGGGTGAGCAGGGTGATGATCCGGTCCGCCTCGCCCAGCTTCTGGGTGCGCAGCACGATGCCGTCGTCGCGGAACAGACTCATGCTGCCCATTCTCGCCTACGGTGTCGGCGCCCCGGCCCCGGTGGGCTCGATTGTGTGCGGAAGGCCGGTTCGGGGTGTCCGGCCGGGGGCTGGGGCGGACTCCGGGCGGGCGGCGGCGGTGGCCGGGGCCGCTTCGCGGGGCGGGCTGGTCTCAGGGTCGCGTGTGCGGTGGGTGCCGTGTGGCCCGGTTAGGGGACTTCGCCGCGGCTGCGGGCGTTGGCGTAGGCGGTCGCGGCGCTGATCCTTTCCGCGGCGGTGGCGCGGCGGACGGCGTCGGGCGGGCACTCCCATTCCCTGCCGCCGCCGAGCGGCCTCAGCCGGACGCGGGGCCCCTCGTGTCCTGTGACCATGCCCACCTTCCCGGTGTGCGTGTCGACGGCGTACGAGCCGACCGGTGGCGGCGGCGTCGAGGGGTTCATCGTGGGGCCGCCGGTCGCCGGGGGGCGGCTCCGGCGGACCGGCCGCCGCGGACGACCGGGGGGCGGGGTGCCCGGGGTGTCGTGGCCGGCGGGGCGGTCCGCGGGACCGGTGGCGTGGTGTCGGCGCGGGTGGGCGCCGTGGTGTCGGCGTGGGCGAGCGCCGTGGTGTCGGCGTGGGTGGGCGCCTTCACGTTTTCCTCCGCCTCTTCGGCGCGGTGCGCCGAGTGTCGTCCCCCGAGTGGTGCGTGTTCGCGTACGTGATCTTGCGGGTGTTGTCGTACCTGGTTCCTGTCGGAGTGTGCCGGTACCGGTGCGGGTGCCCGTGTCCGTGGGCGGGCCCGTGCGGGTGACCGTGGGTTGTTCTTCTTTCACCCTGCTCCCCTGTGCCGCCCGGTTTCACGCTTCGCATCGTGGTGGTGACGCTGCGCATCTACACTCGGCGGGATGAGCCCGTGGCAAGTGCCGTGCGGGGCACGGGGGTTGGCGGCGGGTGCGGGCGAGGGCGGTGGGGCCGCCGGGTGTACGGGGGTACCGGCGGACGGGTGACGCGGGCCGGCCGGAGGTCGGGGAAGGGTAGCCTGCACTGGCCTGTGAACGAGCCGTTCCGCAGGGGAGGACGAGCCGGCGATGCCCCTTCCGAGCCTTCTGGCGGTGTTCGCGCACCCGGACGACGAGTCCTTGTCGGCGGGCGGTGTGCTCGCCCGGCACGCGGCGTCGGGAGCCCGTACGGCGGTCGTGACGGCGACCTGGGCGGAGGACACCCGGCGGGCGGCGGAACTGGCCGATGCGCTACGCGTCCTCGGCGCGGGCGCGCCCCGTCTGCTCGGCTACGCCGACGCCCGTTTCCCGGGTTCGGCGCCGGGGGCGGTCCGGTTCTGCGACGCGCCGCTGGACGAGGCGGTACGGCGGCTGGTGGCGCACATCCGGGAGGTGCGGCCGGACATCGTGGTGACGCACGACGCGTACGGCGGGCTGACGGGTCATCCGGACCATGTGCACACCCACCGTGTGACGGTGCTCGCGGCGCAGGCCGCCGGGTGGGACCAGCTCTACCCGGACGCGGGCCCCGCGTGGCGGCCGGCCGCCCTCTATCTGGCCACGCATCCCGACTCCGCCGCGCGGGAGTTGGGCCCGCTGCTGGTCCGGGAGGGCAGGCCGATGTTCAGCGTCCCGGACGCGTGGGTGACCGCGACGGTCGAGGCCGGTCCCTGGCTGGACCGGAAGATCGAGGCGGTGTTCGCCCACCGCGCCGAGGTGGAGCGCGGCGCGCTGCCGGGCCGGCTCGCCGAACTCCCTCCGGAGGAGCGGCGGAGGCTGATGGCCACGGAGTGGTTCGTCCGCCACGGGACCGGCGTCGCGCATCCGCCGCAGACGGAGCTGACGGCCTGAGCGGCCGGGTGTCCGGGCGGCGCCCCCACACCGGCCGGTGGACCGGTCCGGGCGCCCGCCGCTAGTCCCGCGGGGCTGGCGCCCGCCGTTGGTCCCACGGGGCGAAGTGGCGTACGTAGGCGCGCTGCCAGGGGGTTTCCACAGCGTGGCGGTCGTAGTGGCGGCGGACGTGGGCGACCGCGTCGGCGGGCGGTACGCCGTCGAGGACGGCGAGGCAGGCCAGGGCGGTGCCGGTGCGGCCCCGGCCGCCTCCGCAGGCGATCTCGACGCGTTCGCCGGCCGCCCGTCGCCAGGCCTCGGTCAGCACGGCGCGGGCCTCGGCACGGTCGGCGGGGAGCCGGAAGTCGGGCCAGCGCAGCCAGCGGGCCTCCCAGGGCACCGGGGGCGGCTCCTTGCCGAGCAGGTGGACGGCGTACGTGGGCGGCGGGGTGCCGTCGTCCGGGAGGGGCCGCCGCAGCGCCCGTCCGCGGACGGTCCGCCCGGAGGGCAGCCACAGGACACCCGCGCCACCCGGCTCCCAAGTGCCGCTCCCGGCACCGGAGTCGGGCCGTGCGCGGGGCTGGGGTTCGGGTCCGGTTTCGGCCATGGGGTCAGGGTAGGGGGCGGGGCGCCGGGGCGAGGCGGTGTCGGGGTCCGGCGACGAGGTGGGCGCCGAGGCCCACCGGCAGACGCACTGCCGGGATCCCCGAGGACCGTGCGTCATCGGGCCCCAACGGCATTGCAGGATAGGGGCGTTGGGTGTTCAAAACTCGCACGGGGCGCCGTAGCACGGCCCGTACGGACGGACCCGTGGGGACGGACTCGTGGAGACGGACTCGTGGAGACGGACTCGTGGGGACGCCTGATGACGGGTGGGGACGCCTGATGACGGGTGGGTTCGGCCGGGGGTCAGCTCACGCCGCGGGCGCCCTGGGCCGCTCGGGCCTCGATGCCGCGGAAGTGGTCGGACATCGCGTCGCGGGCACCTTCGACGTCGCGGGCGCGCAGGGCGGTGAGGATGTCGCGGTGGCGGCGGGCGGTGACCTCGGGGGTGATGTCGTCGGTCCAGCCGCGGACGGCGGCGACGCGGCGGAAGACGGTCCAGAAGGCGTGGAGGAGCTGGGGGACGAGGGGGTTGCCGAGGGAGGCGTAGAGGAGTTCGTGGAACTCGCTGTCGAGTTCGGGGAAGGAACGTCCGTCGCGGGCGGCGGCCTCCATCCGGGTGACGACGGTTTCGAGCCGGTCGAGTTCGTCCTCGGTGAGGAGTTGGGCGACGCGGCTCATGAGGCCTTCCTCCAGCACCTCGCGGACCTGGAGGATCTCGGCGAGGGCCCCGGTGGGGTCGTCCGGACGGGCGAGGGTGCGGAAGGTGAGGCCGTCGACGAGGGGGGTCATGGACGCCTCGCCGACGTAGGTGCCGTAGCCGTGCCGGATCTCCACTATGTCGAGTGCCTGGAGCGCCTTGAGGGCCTCACGGACGGAGTTGCGGCTCACCCCGAGGTCGTTCATCAGCTCGGTCTCGGTGGGCAGCGGGGAGCCGGCGGGGAGCCCCCGGTCGAGGATCAGCTGCATGACCTCGCGCTGGATCTGGCTGGTCACCCGACGCTCGGCTCGGCTCCGGTTCCCGGTCTCCTCAGGCATGCGCCGCATCGTACGCTCGCTGGACATCGGACGTCCCACCTCCGGGCTGATTAAAGTCCTGGTTCGGCCAACTGCCCCTGTTTCAAGCCGTCATTGGTCCCACCAGTGGAAGATACGCCATTCGTGTGCGATCCCTTGACCCCCTCGACGGCCCCTTTTATGGTCGCGCTGCCCCCTATGACGTAGGACGTCGTATCTCCTGCTTCGCGGGCCCCCGGGGGCGGCTCTCCGATGAGTCGGGTCCGCGGCGCCCGGGCACGGACCGCTCCACCGCTCCACCGCTTCACCGGACCGCTCAACTGGACCACTCCTTGCTGGAGGAACCGTGCGCGACGTGACCATCGCTCCGGCGCTGCACCGCCGGTCGTTCCTGAAGTACACGGGCGCCCTGGGCGCCGCCGCCGCGCTGTCCTCGTCGCTGGCGGCCTGTTCGTCCGGGCCGGAGTCCACGAACGACACGGGGAACTCGGGCAGCGGCAGGAACGCCACGCTGACGGCCGTGATCGGCTACGGGAACGACGGCAGCTGGGATCCGACGCAGACCGCCTCCGCGTTCTGCATGGCCGCCAACAACCACATCTACGAGGGTCTGCTCGACACGGACCCGATCTCGCGCGAGCCGTACGCGGCGCTCGCCACCCGGGTCCCCGCCGATCTGACGGGCACCTCGTGGAGGTTCACGCTGCGGGCGGGCGCCACGTTCCACGACGGGAAGCCGGTCACCGCCGACGACGTGGTGTTCGTCTTCGACCGGATCCTCGACCCGAAGACCCAGACGCTGGCCAAGGGCTTCTTCGCGAGCTGGCTGAAGGAGGTCCGGAAGATCGACGCGCAGAACGTGGAGCTGGTCCTCAAGTTCCCCTTCCCGGAGGGGATCGCCCGGCTCACGCTCGCGAAGATCATGCCCAAGCACGTGTTCTCGCTGCCGGGAGCCTGGGACGACGCCATCAGGGGGAAGGCCATCGGTTCGGGGCCGTACCGGCAGACCGCCCACCACCCGAAGTCGAACACGACGTTCGAGGAGTTCGCCGCGTACAACGGGCCGCGCCGGGCCGCCTTCAAGAAGATGAACTGGCTGACCATAGTGGACGCGGCGCCCCGGGTGGCGAAGATCTCCGGGGCGAGCGCCGGCGCGCAGATCGCCGACAACATCCCGTACGCCAACATCGGGCAGCTCACCAAGGGCGGCATGACCGTGCGGGGCGGCGCGGGCATGAACAACCTGTTCCTGATGTTCAACACGCGGCACAAGCCGTTCGACGACGTCCGCGTCCGGCAGGCGCTGCGCCACGCCATCGACACCGGGAAGATGGTCGAGGTCGCCCTCAAGGGGCACGGCAGGCCCTCGACGTCGTTCCTCAACGAGGCCAACCCGGCCTACCGGCCGGCGAAGACCGTCTACTCCTACGACCCGGAGAAGGCGAGGAAGCTGCTCAAGGAGGCCGGGGTCGAGGGGCTGAAGATCGAGATCCTCGCGGTGAACGTCAGTTGGATCGTCGACTGCCTGCCGACCATCAAGGCGTCCTGGGACGCGATCGGTGTGAAGACGACGCTGGCCCCGCAGGAGACCACGGCCGTCTTCACCAAGATGGACCAGAAGCAGGACTACCAGGTGGTCGCCGCCGCCTCGAACCCCAACCAGTTCGGCCTCGACGCCGACCTGATCATGCACTACAACTACGGGCCGCAGAACCTGTGGATGGGCTACGCGCGCTGGGCCGGCGACCCGGTCGCCAGGAAGCTGTTCCAGGACATGGACCGGGCGACCCGGGAGCCGGACGCGGGCCGGAAGAAGACGATGATCCAGGACTACATCGACGTCGTCGCCGAACAGGCCGTGCTCTACCCGGTCGTCCACAACGAGCTGATGACCGCGTGGAACCCGCAACGGCTCACCGGGATAAGGCCACAGCCCTACCCGGGCATCAACCTGCTGCAAGCCAAGTGGGTCTAGGCGACGGGAGAGTCGGTACGTGGTCGTCATCGTCAGGATCCTGCTGCGCCGCGTCGCGCTGCTCGTGCCGCTGATGCTCGGGATCGTCCTGTTCGTGTTCCTGGTCATGCGGTTCTCGGACGTCGACCCGGCGTCCGCGTTCTTCCAGGGCGCCAACCCCACCCCCGGACAGCTGCACGACTTCCGGGAGCAGAACGGCCTGCTCGACCCGCTGCCCGTGCGCTACGCCCACTTCGTCGGGGACCTCCTCCACGGCGACCTGGGCACCAGCGCGCTGACCCGGGCACCGGTCGTCGAGCAGGTCACCACCGCGCTGCCGCTCACCCTCCAGCTGACGTTCCTGGGCCTCGGCATCGCGGTGGTGCTGGCGCTGCTCGGTGGGGTCACCGCCGCGATCTACCGGGACCGGCTGCCGGACCAGGTCATCCGCGTCGTGTCGCTGACCGGGGTCGCCGCGCCGGGCTTCTGGCTGGCGCTGCTGATGATCCAGTACCTCGCCGTCGACCGGGGCTGGTTCCCGACCGGCGGCTACATCAACCCGGCCGACTCGCTCACCGCCTGGCTGAGGACGATGGCGCTGCCCGCGCTCGCGCTGTCCCTGCCGGTCGCCGCGCAGCTCACCCGGATCGTGCGGACGTCCGTGGTGGAGGAGCTCGACAAGGACTACGTGCGCACCGCGATCGGCAGCGGGCTGCCGCCCCGGGTGGTCGTCGGCCGCAACGTGCTGCGCAACGCGCTGATGAACCCGCTGACCGTGCTGGGCCTGCGCGTGGGCTATCTGCTGGGCGGCGCGGTCGTCATCGAGACGATCTTCTCGCTGCCCGGGATGGGCAAGCTGATGATCGACGCCGTGCAGAACGGCGACCCGGCGGTCGTGCAGGGCGTCGTCCTGACCACGGCCACCGGCTTCGTGGTGGTGAACCTCGTCATCGACCTCCTGTACCTGCTGGTCAACCCCCGACTGAGGGAAGCGTCCTGATGTTCACGCGGAAGGAACTGGCGGGGGTCCTCGCCCGGCCCGGCGTCCGGCTGCGCGGCTGGCGCCGGCTGCCGCCGCTGTCGCGGATCGCGGTGTGTTTCCTGGCCGTGGTCGTGCTGGTGGCGTTGTTCGCGCCGCTGATCGCCCCCCACGACCCGCTCGACCAGCTGCCGCCGGTGGACGGTACGGGGCATCCGTCCGCGGGCCACTGGATGGGGCAGGACAGTCTCGGCCGGGACATCCTGAGCCGGCTGATGTACGGGGCGCGCTGGTCGCTGGCGATCGGTCTCGGTGCCACCGCGCTCGCCCTCGTGGTGGGATCGCTGCTCGGTGCGTTCGCGGCGACGTCCCGCAAGGGGGTCGACGAGACGCTGATGCGCTGCCTGGACGTGGTGATGGCGTTCCCCGGCATCGCGTTGGCCGCCGTGCTGGTCGCCGTGTTCGGCGGCGGCATCACCGTGCTGATCTGCGCGATCGCGTTCCTGTTCACCCCGCCGGTCGCGCGGGTCGTCCGCGCGAACGTCCTCGACCAGTACGGGGAGGACTACGTGACGGCCGAGCAGGTGATCGGCGCCCGTACCCCGCACATCGTGCTGCGGCACGTGGCCGTGAACTGTGCGGCGCCGGTGCTGGTGTTCTGCACCGTGCAGGTCGCCGAGGCGATCGTGTTCGAGGCGTCGCTGTCGTTCATCGGCGCGGGCGTGCGGCCCCCGGACCCGTCCTGGGGCAGCGTCATCGCCGACGGCAAGAACATGGTGCTGACCGGCGGCTGGTGGGCGACGGTCTTCCCCGGGCTGCTGATGCTGCTCACCGTGCTGTGTCTGAACATCCTCTCCGAGGGGGTCTCCGACGCGTGGGCGGCGCCCGCGGCCCGGGAGGTGTCGGTGCCGCCCGCCGAGGACCGGCTTCAGGCCCCGGAACCGGGCAGCGGCACCGTCCTCGAACTGCCCGGGCTCGCCGAGGCGGCCGCGCGGCTGCGGTCCCGGGCCCGCCCCCGGCCCGACGCCGCGCACCCGGTCCTCGCCGTCGAGGACCTGGCGATCGGGTTCGACGACCGGCACGGCGGGGTGGACATCGTCGACGGGATCAGCTTCGAGGTGTATCCCGGTGAAGTGCTGGGCCTGGTCGGCGAGTCGGGGTGCGGGAAGTCGCTGACCGCGCTGACGGTGATGGGCCTGGAGCCGAAGGGTGCCCGGGTCCGCGGCCGGGTCCGGTTCGAGGGACGGCAGTTGGTGGGCGAGCCGATGCGGGTGCGGCGCCGGCTGCTGGGCCACGAGATGGCGATGGTCTACCAGGACGCGCTGTCGTCACTGAACCCGGCGATGACGATCAGGGCGCAGCTGAAGCAGGTGATACGGCGCGGTGGCAGGCGCACCGCCGCCGAACTGCTGGGGCTGGTCGGTCTGGACGCCGAACGGACCCTGCGCAGCTATCCGCACGAGCTGTCGGGCGGGCAGCGCCAGCGGGTGCTGATCGCGATGGCCCTGTCCCGCGAACCGCGTCTCATCGTCGCCGACGAGCCGACGACGGCGCTGGACGTGACGGTGCAGGCTCAGGTCATGGAGCTGCTGCTGCGCCTGCGGGCGGAGCTGGACTTCGCCCTGGTCCTCGTGTCGCACGATCTGGCGCTGGTCTCCGCGGTCACCGACCGGGTGGTGGTGATGTACGGCGGGCAGATCGTCGAGACGGGGGTGACGGCGGACCTGGTGGAGTCACCGGCCCACCACTACACGCGGGGGCTGCTGGGCAGTGTCCTGTCGCTGGAGTCGGCGGCGGAGCGGATGACGCAGATCAAGGGGGTGGTCCCCTCCCCCGCCGACTTCCCGGCCGGCTGCCGGTTCGCCGACCGGTGTCCGCTGGCGAGCGAGGTGTGCCGGTCGACCGCGCCGGACCTGGTGGGCACGCCCACGCACACGGCGGCCTGCCACCGTCCTGCCGTCGACCTGGTGAGCACGGAGAGCGAGGCCGTGAAGTGAACGCTGCGCAGCAGGCGCCGGGGGCTCTCGGATGAGCGGGCCGGTGACGGAGAGGGCGAGTTTCGGGGCGGAGCCGCTGGTGCGGCTCACGGACGCGCACGTGGTGCACCGGGCACGCAGCGGCGGGGTGTTCACCCGGGACCGGGTGTACGCGCTGACGGGCGTCGACCTCTCGGTCGCGCCCGGCGAGACGGTCGGGGTGGTCGGCGAGTCGGGGTGCGGGAAGTCGACGCTGGCGAAGGTGCTGGTGGGGGTGCAGCGGCCGACGTCGGGCACGGTGACGTTCCACGGCGCCGATCTGTGGTCGCTGAAGCCGGACGCGCGGCGCACGGCGGTCGGCGCGAGCACGGGCATGATCTTCCAGGATCCGTCGACGGCCCTGAACCGGCGGCTGCCCGTGCGGCGGATCCTGCGTGACCCGCTGGACGTGCACCGGCGCGGCACACCGGCCGAACGGGAGGACCGGGTGCGGGAGTTGATGTCTCTCGTCGGTCTGCCGCGGGCCCTCGCGGACGCGTTGCCGGGCCAGTTGTCGGGCGGGCAGCGCCAGCGGGTGGCGATCGCGCGTGCCCTGGCGCTGGATCCCGGTCTGGTGGTGGCGGACGAGCCGACGAGCGCGCTGGACGTGTCGGTGCGGGCGCAGATCCTCAACCTGCTCCTCGATCTGAAGGAACGCCTCGGTCTGGCGCTGGTGTTCGTGTCGCACGACATCCAGACGGTGCGGCGGATGAGCGACCGGGTGATCACGATGTATCTGGGGCGGGTCGTGGAGGAGTCGCCGGCGGGGGAGGTCACCGGCCGGTCCCGGCACCCGTACACGCGTGCGCTGTTCTCGGCCACGCCGGGTCTGCTGGATCCGATCGATCCGATTCCGCTGACCGGGCCCGTCCCGTCGGCGACGCACCCGCCGAGCGGCTGCCCGTTCCGCACCCGGTGCTGGAAGGCGGACGAGGAGTGCGCGGAGCGGATGCCGGAGTTCACGGCCGCGTCGGCGCCGGGGCACCGCTTCCGGTGTCACCATCCTGTGGAGGAGGGCCGGTCGACACGCGCCCTGGTCGCGCAGGCCGAGTCCGCCGCCTCGGCCACCGCCATGGCCGACGCCATGTTCCAGCAGCACATCAGGGAGCCTTCATGACCTTTCCCGCCCCGCTGACCGGTGTCGTACCGCCCGTCTGCACTCCTTTGACACCGGACCGCGAGGTGGACGTCCCGTCGCTCGTCCGGCTGATCGACCATCTGATGGACGCCGGGGTGCACGGTCTGTTCGTGCTGGGTTCGACGTCGGAGGTGGCCTATCTGACGGACGCGCAGCGCAGGCTGGTGGTGGAGACGGCGGCCGGGCACGTGGCGGGGCGGCTGCCCGTGCTGGCCGGTGCGATCGACATGACGACGCCGCGCGTCCTCGACCACGCGCGGGCCGCGCGGGCCGCGGGCGCGGACGCGGTCGTGGTGACGGCCCCGTTCTACACGCGCACCCATCCCGCCGAGATCGCCCGGCACTTCCGGCTCGTCGCGGCCGGCGCGGGGCTGCCGGTCTTCGCGTACGACCTGCCCGCCTCCGTGCACACCAAGCTGCACCCGGAGCTGGTCCTCGGTCTCGCCGCGGAGGGTGTCCTCGCCGGTCTCAAGGACTCCAGCGGTGACCTCGGTTCCTTCCGCTCGGTCGTCACCGGGGCCCGTGATCTGCCCGGTGTCGGCGGGTTCACCGCTCTCACCGGTTCCGAGGTCGTCGTCGACGCGGCGCTCGCCCTCGGCGCGCACGGCGTGGTGCCGGGGCTGGCCAACGTCGACCCGGCGGGCTACGTGCGGCTGTACGACCTGTGCGCGGCGGGCGACGTCGAGGGGGCGCGGGCGGAGCAGGAGCGGCTGTGCGAGCTGTTCGGGATGGTGGACGTGGGCGATCCCGCCCGGATGGGCGGGAGTTCGTCGGCGCTCGGCGCGTTCAAGGCGGCGCTGTTCCTGCGGGGCGTCATCGCCTGTGCGGCGACGGCGGAGCCCCAGGTGCCGTTGTCGGAGGCGGAGGTCGAGCGGGTGGGCAAGTACCTGGCGGGGGCCGGGCTGTTGTAGGGGGCCGGGCGGCGCCGCCCGGCCCGCGCCGCCCGGACTCACGCCGCCCGGGTTCGCGTGGCCCGGGTTCGCGTGGCCCGGGTTCGCGTGGTCCGCGTTCGCGTTATCCGGGCAGGCCGTTCACGGGCAGGCGCCGGAAGGTGATGGTCTCGTAGGGGCCGGTGACGCCGGTCTCGTAGAGGATCCCGACGCGGGACGGGCCGAGCTGGACGAGGTCGGAGTAGGCGGCCGGGTCCGCGGACAGGGTGGCCGCCCGGGTGAAGGTGGTGCCCGCGGTCGTGCTGCGCCACAGGGCCATGGAGCGGCGGGCGGTGGGGACGGACGGGCCGGCGAACAGGAGCGGTGCGGTGGGGCCGCCGGTGAGCTGCAGGACGCTGCCCTGGACGACGGGGACGTCGTTCAGGGTGGGCTGGACGGCGTAGGGGCGGTCGAGGGTCTCGCCGCCGTCACTGGAGTAGGTGTCGAGGCGGTTTCCGGGGCTCGTGCCGTTCTGGTCGCGGGCGCTGAAGTAGAGCCGCCCGTCGGGGAGTTCGGCGGCCGCGCTCTCGTTGGAGTTGTCCCTCCCGTCGTAGGAGTCGTCGACGAAGCCGAGTCGCCAGGTGAGTCCGCCGTCGTCGCTGTACAGGGCGTGGGCGCCGTAGTACCTGGCCTCCTGGCCGGTGTCGGTGGAGCCGGCGGGCGGGGCGGCGGAGTGGTTGGCGGGTACGACGAGGCGTCCGGCGTGCGGACCGTGGCGCAGGGCGACGGCGTGGCCGGGACCGGTGGCGTACCAGCGCCAGCCGGGCAGTTTGGTGTCGGTGGTGATGTCGCGCGGAGCGGTGAAGTGACGGCCGTCGTCGCGGCTGCTCTGGACGAAGACGCGGCGGCTCTGCTCCGCGGTGACCTCGCCGCGCATGATCTGTGCCTCGCTCACGGCGCCGCTGTTGTAGGAGGTGAGCAGGACGACGTGGCCGCTGCGGGGGTCGACGACGGGGGCGGGGTTGCCGCGGGTGTCGCCGTCGCCGGAGGCGACGACCTGGAGGGGGCCCCAGGTGCAGCCTCTGTCGGAGGAGCGTCTGAGGACGACGTCGATGTTGCCGGTGTCGCCGGCGCCGCTGTGCCGGCCCTCCGCGAAGGCCAGCAGGGTGCCCGCGCGGGTCGTGACGGTCGCGGGGATGCGGTAGGTGTCGTAGCCGCTCCGGCCCGCGGTGTACGGCACGGAGGAGGTGCAGTCCCGGCCGTGCAGGGGCGTGGCGGAGGCGGTGGCGGCGAGGGCGGTGAGGAGTCCTGCGGCACTGGCGAACGCGGCCATACGGGTCGTGACGGTCATGGCACTCCCTGGACTACGCGGACTGCGCGGACCACGTCGGACATGGGACGTGGGATGTCCTGGGAGAAGCTAGTGGGCGTCGGGTGACACATCAATACCCTTGAGGCGGCGACGCACTGACGGGGTGTCGGTTCACTCCGATGTCGTGGCGGATGCGCGCGGACACCGGGCGGGGAGCCGGGACGGGCGGCGGGGCGGTGACACCCCGGAGGGGATTCAGGAGGGGGTGCGGGCCGTCGCCAGGAGGCGGGTGACGTCGTCCGAGCAGATCGTGAGGGCCGCGCCGACGGTGGCGAGGACGTCCCGCTCGGCGGGGGTGTAGGGGCCGTCGGCGAGGGCGATACGGGCGCCCTGGAGGAGGATCGCCTCGCGGCCGGTGGGGGCGAGGTGCGGGGCCAGCGGGTCCAGTGCCTCGTGGAGCTCTATGGCCAGGCTCGCTCCGCAGGGCTCGCCGAAGAGGCGGCCGGTGTCGGCGGCGAGCGCCTCGACGAGGGCGCCGAGCTGGTCCTCGGTGCAGTCGTCGAAGCCGGCCGAGCGCACGGCGGACGCGGCGGTCTCCAGGGACGTACGGGCGCAGTTGCCGCCCGCGGCGAGGACGGCGAGGGCGACGGTGTGGACGGCGTCGCGGAGCATCGCGGAGAAGCGGGTGGTGGTGGGGTGGTCGAGGACGTCCGCGCCGTAGTGGCGGTGGCAGGCGGCGCACTCGACGACGGGCCCGGTCTCGCCGCGCGGCAGCACGGGGAGGCCGAGGAGGGTGAAGCGGCGGCGCCCGGTGAGCCGCTGGTAGTTGCGGTCGCCCCCGCAGCCGGGGCAGAAGAACTCGCCGTCGCCGACGGTGCTCCACGCCGTACGGGTGCCCAGGATGCGGGGAACCTGAACCGAGCGACCGTTTCGTCCCCATCCTGGCAGCACGTCGCACACCTCCGTAACGCCACGGCAACATCGCCGCGCTGGCGTGATGTTAGCCACATTGCCGAGGCGCCGTCAGTACCCCGGACGAGACCCGTCCGTGACCCCGGCCCGGTTTGGCCGGTACACGACCGCGGCCCCGCCCGCCTCGGAAGGCGGACGGGGCCGGAAAGACGCAGGTGGAACGGGTCAGCGGGCGGCGCGGTTGACGGCGGAGACGACGGCCTTCAGCGAGGCACGTGTCGTATTCGCGTCGATGCCGATTCCCCACAGAACCTTGTCGCCGATCGCGCATTCGATGTACGAAGCGGCCTGCGCGGAGGCTCCCTCGCTCATCGTGTGCTCCTGGTAGTCCAGCAGACGTACGTCGATGCCGATGGACTGCAGGGCGTCGAAGAACGCGGAGATCGGGCCGTTGCCGGTGCCGCTCAGGACGGTGTCCGCGCCGTCGACGGTGGCCTCGACGGTGAGGGCGTCCACGCCGTCCTTGTCCGTCGTGGACTGGCCGGTCCTGACCTGGACGCGGCCCCACGGGTTCGCGGGGTTGGGCAGGTACTCGTCCTGGAAGGTCGCCCAGATGTCCTTCGGGGTGACCTCGCCGCCCTCGGCGTCCGTCTTCTGCTGGATGATCTTGGAGAACTCGATCTGCATCCGGCGCGGCAGGTCCAGCTTGTGGTCGTTCTTCAGGACGTACGCGATACCGCCCTTGCCGGACTGCGAGTTGACGCGGATGACGGCTTCGTAGGAGCGGCCGACGTCCTTGGGGTCGATGGGCAGGTACGGGACGGCCCACTCGATGTCGTCGACGGTGACGCCCTTGGCGGCCGCCTCGGCCTCCATGGCGTCGAAGCCCTTCTTGATGGCGTCCTGGTGGGAGCCGGAGAAGGAGGTGTAGACGAGGTCGCCGACGTACGGGTGACGGGCGTGGACGTCCATCTGGTTGCAGTACTCCCACGTACGGCGGATCTCGTCGATGTCGGAGAAGTCGATCTGCGGGTCGACGCCCTGCGAGAACAGGTTCATGCCCAGGGTGACCAGGTCGACGTTGCCGGTGCGCTCGCCCTGGCCGAACAGGCAGCCCTCGACGCGGTCGGCGCCGGCCATCAGCGCCAGTTCGGCGGCGGCGACGGCGGTGCCGCGGTCGTTGTGGGGGTGGATCGACAGACAGACGTGCTCGCGGCGGGACAGGTTGCGGCCCATCCACTCGAAGCGGTCCGCGTGCGTGGAGGGCGTCGAACGCTCCACGGTGGCGGGCAGGTTGAGGATGATCTCGCGGCCCGGGCCGGGCTGCCAGACGTCCATGACCGCCTCGCAGACCTCCAGGGCGAAGTCCAGCTCGGTGTCGGTGAAGATCTCGGGGCTGTACTGGTAGCCGAACTCGGTCTCGGGGCCCAGCAGCTTCTCCGCGTACTCGACGACCAGGCGGGTGCCGTCGACGGCGATCTGCTTGATGTCGTCCTTGGAGCCGCGGAAGACGACGCGGCGGAAGACGGGGGCCGTCGCGTTGTACAGGTGGACGTTGGCGCGCCGGGCGCCCTTCAGCGACTCGACGGTCCGCTCGATCAGGTCCTCGCGGGCCTGGGTCAGTACGGAGATCGTCACGTCGTCGGGGATAGCGGTCTCGTCCTCGATGATCGAGCGGACGAAGTCGAAGTCGGTCTGGCCCGACGCCGGGAAGCCGACCTCGATCTCCTTGTAGCCCATCTTCACCAGCAGGTCGAACATCTCACGCTTGCGCGCGGGCGACATGGGGTCGATGAGGGCCTGGTTGCCGTCCCGCAGGTCGGTGGAGAGCCAGCGGGGGGCGACGGTGATCCGGTTGTTCGGCCAGTCGCGGTCCGGGATGTCGACCTGGTCGTACCGGCCGTACTTGTGGACCGGCATCGACGTGGGACGCTGGCGGTTGGCACGGGTCTGCTCGCTGCTGTGGCTGTTCGCCATGATGCGTGGGCTCCTCAGGATGTCCGAAAGGACGGCCGACGGCGCAACACCAGACTCCGCGGGGAGGGGGTCGACCTCGACTACAGGCCCTCGCCGCGGCAGCTAAGGAGAAGCAGCCCGAAACGCATGATGCTGCGCAGCCTAGCCGAGTCACGCCTGCCGCGGAGGGCCGTATCAGTATGCGGGATCACGGGCGGCGAAGAGGACAAAACGTGCGTCATACCACTTCGGAGCGGACGGTCCGGCTCCCTTTCGCCGCATTTCACCAATCATGGTTGCAGGTAGTGACACTGGCATAACTCAGTGCAAGGGTGCCGGGCATGACCACCAACGGGGGCTTCGAGCCCGTCTTCTGCACCATCGTGCCGCCCCACGTCCTCGACCGGCTCGCGAGCAGCGAGGACCCCGCGCTCGCCGGTCCCGCCCGCCAGACCCTGGAGCGTGACGCGTACGAGCGCACCCACCGGCGGCTGACCACCGTCCTCGGCGCGCCCTCCGTCGCCGCCCCGCCGGACGCGACGGCCGGGCAGCCGCACCGCACGATCTACGACGCCCGCCACGGGCAGGACCTCCCGGGCACCCGGGTCCGCGGCGAGGGCGAGGAGCCCGGCAAGGACGCCACCGTCAACCGCGCGTACGCCGGCCTCGGCGCCACCTTCGAGCTCTACCTGAACGCGTACCAGCGCTCCTCGATCAACGGCGACGGCCTGCCGCTCGACGCCACCGTGCACTTCGACAACGGCTACAACAACGCCTTCTGGAACGGCGAGCAGATGGTGTTCGGCGACGGGGACGGCGAGATCTTCCTCGACTTCACCCTCCCGGTCGACGTCATCGGACACGAGCTGACCCACGGGGTCACCCAGTACACGGCGAACCTCACCTACTTCGGCCAGCCGGGCGCACTGAACGAGTCCATGTCGGACGTGTTCGGTTCGCTGATCAAGCAGTACACGCTCGGCCAGAGCGCCGCCGAGGCCGACTGGCTGATCGGCGCCGGGCTCCTCGCCCCGCGCGTCACCGGCTCCGCCCTGCGCTCCATGAAGGAGCCGGGCACCGCGTACGACGACGACGTGCTCGGCAAGGACCCGCAGCCCGGGACGATGGACGGCTATGTCCGCACCGGCCGTGACAACGGCGGCGTCCACATCAACTCCGGCATCCCCAACCACGCCTTCTACCTCGTCGCCGAGGCGCTCGGCGGGCACGCATGGGAGCGGGCCGGGCAGATCTGGTACGACGTCCTGACCGGTGGGGAGCTGCCGCAGCAGGCCCTGTTCTCGGACTTCGCGCGGCTCACGCTGGCCGCGGCGCGCTCCCGGTACAGCGACGGGGAGGAGTTCCAGGCGGTCGCCAAGGCCTGGGAGCAGGTGGGAGTTCCGGCCACGTAGAGGGTGCCGTTCCGCGCCGGGGCCGTGGCCGCGGGCGTCCGACTCGGCTAGACAGGACCCATGCGTATTCAGGTGAGGCGCACGGGCGGGTTCGCGGGCATCGAGCGCCGTGCGGAGGTGGACACCGCGGGACGGCCCGACGCGGCCGACTGGCACGTCCTGGCCGAGCGGACGGTCGCCGCCGGCCGGGGCGCTCCCCCGCCGGGCGTCCCGGACGGCTTCAGCTACCGGATCACGGTGGACGGCACGACGGTCCACGCGGCCGACCCGAGCCTCACGGAGGACCAGCGCGAGCTGATCTCCCGGGTGCTCAAGGAGGGCGCCTAGCGGGCGGCACGACGGGCGGGATCCGGGCCGGGAGCGTCAACTTCCTGTCGGCGCAGCACCGTTGACTTCCGTTACCCGGGGTACGGATGATCGCGCGCATGGCGACGAACCCCCTCCCGCAGTTCCCGCCCGGCTTCCTCTGGGGCGTGTCCACCTCGGCCCACCAGATCGAGGGGGCCGCCGGTGAACGCGCCCCGTCCGTGTGGGACGCGTTCACCGCCGAGCCCGGCCACGTCAAGGACGGCTCCACGGCGGCGGTGGCCTGCGACCACTACCACCGCTATCCCGAGGACGTGGAGCTGCTCGCCGAGCTGGGCGTGGACGCGTACCGCTTCTCGGTCTCCTGGCCCCGGGTGAACTCCCCCGGCGGTCTCGACTTCTACGACCGTCTCGTCGACGCCCTCTGCGCGGCGGGCGTCCGGCCCGTTCCCACCCTCTTCCATTGGGACCTGCCGGTGGAGCTCGACTGGCTGGACCGGGACACCGCCGAGCGGTTCGCCGCGTACGCCGGAACCGTCGCCGAACGCCTCGGTGACCGCGTCACGAAGTGGATCACCCTCAACGAGCCCGCCGAACACACCCTGCTGGGCCACGCGCTCGGCGCGCACGCCCCGGGCGGACGGCTCCTGTTCGACGCGCTGCCGGTGGCGCACCACCAGCTCCTCGCCCACGGTCTCGCCGTCCGGGCGCTGCGCGCGGCCGGCGCGGGCGACATCGGCATCGCCAACTCGCACGGCCCGACCTGGGCCGCCTCCTCCCGCGCCGAGGACGTGGCGGCGGCCGACTTCTACGACCTGCTGCTCAACCGCCTGTTCGCCGACCCGGTCCTGCTCGGCCGCTATCCCGAAGGCATCGAGGCGTTGATGCCCGGCGACGTCGAGGCGGACCTGAAGGTCATCGGGGAGCCCCTGGACTGGTACGGGATCAACTACTACCAGCCGACGCGCGTGGGCGCCCCCGAGGGAACCGAGATCGGGTTCGGCGGGTTCCGCCTGCCCGCCGAACTCCCCTTCACCGTGCACGAGTTGGAGGGGTACCCGGTGACCGACTTCGGCTGGCCGGTGGTGCCCGAGGCGCTCACCGAACTGCTCACGGGCTTCCGCGAGCGCTACGGGGACAGGCTGCCGCCCGTCGTCATCACCGAGAACGGCTGCTCCTACGACGGCATCGACGACCAGGAACGGATCACCTTCCTGGACGGCCATGTCCGCGCGCTGCACCGGGCGTCGGAGCAGGGCGTCGACGTGCGCGGCTACTTCGTCTGGTCGCTTCTGGACAACTTCGAGTGGGCGGAGGGGTACGCGCGCCGCTTCGGTCTCGTCCACGTCGACTTCGACACCCTGGAGCGGACACCCAAGGCCTCCTACCGGTGGCTGCGGGACGCGCTGCGGACACGGAGATGACCGCGACCGGACCGGCCGTGCCCGTCGGGGCGCTCGCCGAGCCCGTCGAACGGGTGGGCCGGGGCTGGACGTCGGCGCTCTCACTCGCCAACGGGGCGATCTGGGTGGGCTGGTACGGGCCCCTGCAGATCCTTCTCGCCGCGCAGGCGGAGGACTTCGCGCCCGGCACCGGCATGTCCAAGGAGTCGCTGCTGGCCTGGATCACGGGGGCCGGCGCGGTCGTCTCGCTGATCGCCAACCCGTTGTTCGGCGCGCTCTCCGACCGGACGACGTCGCGGCGGGGCCGCCGCACACCGTGGATCGTGGCCGGAGCGGCGGGCGGCGCACTGTCCCTGCTGCTCCTGGGGCGCGCGGACGGTCCGTGGACGGCGGCGGCGGGCTGGTGCCTGGTCCAGCTGACGCTGAACGCCGCGTTCGCCGCGGTCACCGCCGCCGTCCCGGACCGGGTGCCCCGGTTCCAGCGGGGCTCGGTGGGCGGCTGGCTGGGCGCCGCGCAGATCCTCGGCGTGGTCGGCGGGACGGCACTGGCGACGGCGGCGGGAGGCACCGGGGGCGGCTACGCGGCCTGTGCGGTGTTCACGCTGGTGGGCGTCCTGCCGTACGTGCTGCGGTACGAGGATCTGCGGCTTCCGGCGGCGGCCCGGCCCCTCTGGTCCTGGCGGGCCTTCCTCGGCTCCTTCCGGCTGAGCCCGCGCGCCCACCCCGACCTGGCGTGGGCGTGGCTGACCCGCTTCCTCATCAACCTCAGCAACGCCCTCGTGCTGCTGTACCTGCTCTACTACCTGCGCGACCGGCTGCACCACGACGACCCCGAGCAGGGCGTCCTCATCCTCACCGCGGTGAACGGCGTCACGCTGCTCGCCACCGTCGTGGTCGGCGGAGCGTGGTCGGACCGGGTGGGCCGCCGCAAACCGTTCGTGGTCTGGTCCGGCGTCCTGATGGCGGTGGCCACCGCGGCGCTGGCGGGGTGGCAGACCTGGCCCGGCGCGATCGTCGCGGCGTCCGTCCTCGGCGTCGGCTTCGGCGTGTTCACCTCCGTGGACTTCGCCCTGATGACGGACGTCCTGCCGACGGCCCTCGACCGCGGCAAGGACCTCGGTGTCATCAACATCGCCAACGCCCTCCCCCAGGTCGCCGCGCCCGTCCTGGCGGCGCCGATCGTGACGTATCTGGGCGGCTACCGGATGCTGTACGCGGTCGCGGCGGTGATCGGACTCGCGGGGGCGGTGCTGGTGGGGCGCGTCAAGGGGGTCGACTGAAAACGGGCTGGACGGGCTGAACGCGTCGAGGGAGGGGGCGGGCCGGGGGCCGGTTCCGGCCGAACGGGGTCCGGCGGGCCCGTATTCGGGTGCCGAACGCTCACCCCCTGATGGTCCTGGACGGCGCCGACGCCGCCCCTGCCGAGCCGCACCCCCTCGTCCGGGTCCTCGACGCCGAAGACCCCTTCCTGGCCGCCGCGTTGGCCGTCCCGCACGCGTCCTTCGCCACTCCGCCACGGCCGTCGGCACCCCTGGTCCCGGGGAACTGGCCACCGTGGTCGGCGAACGGGCCGGTGAGCTGCCCGCAGCGGCGGAACGCGTCCGTGCCGGCCGCACCGTCCTGGCCGCCGCGGTCGAGGACGGCGCCGTCCTCTGCTCCGGGATGCAGCTGCCGGTCGGGCGCGTCACCGAGGTCGCGGGGGTGGGGACCCTGCCCGCCGCCCGCCGCCGCGGACTCGCCCTCGCCGTGACCGCCGCGCTCGTCGCCGACGCCGGCACGAGGGGTGTCGACACGGTGTCCTCTCGGCGGGCGACGACGACGTGGCCCGGGTCTACGCCCGCCTCGGCTTCGCGCGCGTGGCGACGGCGCTGATCGCCGAACCGACGGACTGAGCGAGGACCGCGCCCGATCCGCCGCCCGCGACCGCCCGGCACCGGACGCGCCCGGTCACAGGGCGCCGGCGTCGCGGGCGCTCCACACGGTGGGGTGGATCGGGCGGAAGCCCAGGTCGTGGCGGATGCGGTCGGTGGAGACGACACCGTTCCAGGGGTCGGGGTCGGTCCGCTCGTACAGGGCGGGCGGCACCTCGACGCCGTTGATCCGGTGCAGGTCGACGGCGGTGACGGGGGCGTCGTCGGCGATGTTGTAGATCCGGCCCGCCGCGCCGGGGGCGTACAGGATGCGCCGCAGGCCCTGCGCGACGTCCGCGTGGTGGACCATCTGCAGCCGTTGCCCGGCGGCCCAGTTCCCGGCCCACCGCATCGACGCGGCGAGGTGCGGGTCGCCCTCCCCGTAGACGAACGCGAGGCGCCCGATCCGGACGTCCATGCCGCCCTCCAGCGCGAGCAGACCGCGCTCCGCCTCCGCCTTGGACGCCGGGTAGGTGCCCCACATCTCGCCGCCGGGCACGCTCTCGTCGTCCTCGGTCAGCGGACGGCCACGGCCCTTCCCGTACACCAGGTTCGTGCTGACCTGCACGAACCGTCGGACGCCCGAGGCCGCGGCGGCGCGGCCCAGCTCCAGGGCGGCGTCCCGGTTGACCGCCCGGGCCTCCTCGTCCGGTACCCCCCGGAAGGCGGCCGCGATGTTCACCACCGCGTCGACGCCCGCCAGGGCCTTGCCGAGGTTTTCGGTGTCGCGCAGGTCGCCGACGGCGATCTCGGCACCGAGGCCGGCGAGGTCCGCCGCGCGGGCCTCGTCGCGGACCAGGACGCGGACCCGGTCCCCCGCGGGCGCCTGCCGCAGGAGGCGGGGGACGAAGCGGCGTCCGACCTCGCCGGTCGTTCCGGTCACCAGTGTCAGCATGTTGTGCTCCTCTCGTCGGCCTCCACCGTCCCCCGCTGCCGGGCCGGACGGGAGAGACCTCCTGATCCAGGGATCGGCAGTGCCTGGATAAGTCCGGCGATCCGGGTCACGCTGGAGGGGTGAACCGAGCCGAACTCGCCGACTTCCTGCGCCGCGGCCGCGCCCGTCTGGACCCCGCCGACGTGGGGCTGACGGCTGGAGCCCGGCGCCGCACACCGGGCCTGCGCCGCGAGGAGGTGGCGGCACTGGCGGGCATGTCGGTGGACTACTACACCCGCCTCGAACAGTCACGCGGTCCGCGCCCCTCCCGCCAGATGCTGGGCGCGCTGGCGCGGGCACTGCGGCTCTCAGCGGACGAGCGCGACCATCTCTTCCACCTGGTGGGCGAGGAGCCGCCACGGGCCGGCAGCGCGTCGACGCACGTCCGCCCCGGGCTGCTGCTGATCCTCGACCGGCTGCACGACGCGCCCGCGATGGTCATGACCGACTACGGCGACGTCCTCGCGCAGAACGCCCTCTCGGCCGCGCTGACCGGGGAGGCGGAGCCGGGGCGCAACGTCGTCCGGCGGTTCTTCGCCGACCCGCGCTCCCAGGTCCTCTTCCCCGCCGAGGACCGTCCCGAGCACGCCCGCTCCCACGTCGCCAACCTGCGCGCGGTCACCGCGGCCCGCCCGCACGATCCGGCGCCGGCCGCGCTGGTGGCCGAACTCCTCGCCGCGAGCCGGGAGTTCGCCGCGCTGTGGGAGTCGCACGAGGTCGCGGTGCGGCGCGCGGCGACGAAGAGGTTCGTCCATCCGACCGTCGGCGTCATGGAGCTCGACTGCGAGTTCCTGCTCAGCTCCGGCGACAACCAGCTCCTCGTCGTCCACACGGCACGCCCCGGCAGCGAGTCCCACGAGCGCCTGCAACTGCTGCGCGTGGTGGGCCTGCAGAACATGACGGCGGCGGCCGGACCGGCGTGACCGGCCCGACCGGCGCGGCGGCCGCCGTCCTTCGGCGCTCAGAGGGCGTCGGGTCCGCGTTCGTCCGTCCGGACCCGCACCACCGTCTCCACCGGGACGATCCACACCTTGCCGTCCCCGATCTTGCCGGTCCGCGCGGCCTTGACCACCGCGTCGACGACCGCGTCGGCCTCCGCGTCCTCGACGACGACCTCGATCCGCACCTTGGGAACGAGGTCGACCCGGTACTCCGCGCCGCGGTACACCTCGGTGTGGCCGCGCTGGCGCCCGTATCCGCTGGCCTCGGTGACGGTCAGGCCGTGCACGCCGATCTCCTGGAGTGCGGTCTTGACCTCGTCGAGCCGGTAGGGCTTGACGATCGCGGTGATGAGCTTCATGCCCGGGCTCGACCTTCTGCGCGGCGGGTGGGACAGGCGGCGGGGAGGGGCGGCGGAACCGGGGTGCCGTCGCCCGGGACCCCGGTGATCGTAGGCGTTCCCGCCCCGCTCCGTAAGATCTCCGCGGGTCTTCACCCAGGTGGCCGGGGACCCGGTTCCGGCGACTCGAACAGCTTGGTACAGCGGGCCCCCGACGATCAGGGACAATGGGCGCCATGAGCGTTCGCAACCAGTCATCCGAGCCGTCCGAGGACGGGGGCACCTCGCACGCCCCCGAGGCCGCGGGACCCCACCGCGCCGGCTTCGCCTGCTTCGTGGGCCGCCCCAACGCGGGCAAGTCCACCCTCACGAACGCTCTGGTCGGCCAGAAGGTGGCGATCACCGCGGACCAGCCGCAGACCACCCGGCACACGGTGCGCGGCATCGTGCACCGGCCCGAGGCGCAGCTGATCCTCGTCGACACCCCTGGCCTGCACAAACCCCGCACCCTGCTGGGCGAGCGGCTCAACGACATCGTCCGCACGACGTGGGCCGAGGTCGACGTGATCGGCTTCTGCCTGCCCGCGAACGAGAAGCTCGGCCCGGGTGACCGTTTCATCGCGAAGGAACTCGCGTCGATCAAGAAGACGCCGAAGATCGCGATCGTCACGAAGACCGACCTCGTCGACAGCAAGACGCTCGCCGAGCAGCTCATCGCGATCGACCAGCTCGGGCGTGAGCTGGGATTCGAATGGGCGGAGATCGTGCCCGTGTCGGCGGTCGCCGACCAGCAGGTGGGTCTGCTGGCCGACCTGATCGTCCCGCTGCTGCCGGAGGGACCCGCGCTCTACCCCGAGGGCGACCTGACGGACGAGCCCGAGCAGGTCATGATCGCGGAGCTGATCCGCGAGGCGGCCCTGGAGGGTGTGCGTGACGAACTGCCGCACTCCATCGCGGTCGTGGTCGAGGAGATGCTGCCGCGCGAGGACCGGCCCGCCGACAGGCCGCTGCTCGACATCCACGCCTTCGTCTACATCGAGCGGCCCAGCCAGAAGGGCATCATCATCGGCCCGAAGGGCAAGCGGCTGAAGGACGTCGGCATCAAGTCCCGCAAGCAGATCGAGGCGCTCCTCGGCACGCCGGTCTTCCTCGACCTGCACGTGAAGGTCGCCAAGGACTGGCAGCGGGACCCCCGCCAGCTCCGCAAGCTCGGCTTCTGAGCGGTCGGCGAAGTCCCCTGCGGGGCCCCCGGGTCCGGCGCGGCGGCCGGCGGGGAACCGGGCTCAGCCCGCGGTGACCGTCAGACGGACGGCGCCGTCGAGCCCGGCCAGCAGCACCGGGGTCCCGGGGCCGCCGAGGTCGGACACGGCCGCACGGTCCGTGTCGGCGAGGGCCTCCGCCGCGGAGACCACGGCCGCCGCCTCCAGCGACTTCGCCCCGGACGCCACGGCCATCGCGACGGCCGTCCGCAGGGCGCTCAGCCGCAGCGAGGGCAGGTCCACGGTCCCGGCGACGTACGTCCGCCCGGTCTCGTCCCGGACGGCCGCCCCCTCGGGCACGCCGTTACGGGCCCGCGCGGAGCGGGCCAGGGTGACGATCTTGCGGTCCTCGGGGTCGAGCGCGTTGCTGTCGGTCATGACCAGAGCATACGAAGTGCGGGAGCCGACCCCCGCCGACGGGTCGGCGGACGCGGCAGGTCACCGCGGGGCGCCGGTCACCCGGCCACCGGGTACATCGACCCCCGCCGTCCCTCCGGCGACGCCAGCCACTCCAGCTTCGCCGCCGTGTTCGCCTCCGGCAGCGGGGTGTGCAGCACGATGGTGAGGTCGGGACGGACCGGCACCTTCATCGCGGTCGACTCGACGGCGAGCAGCCCCACCAGCGGATGGTCGAGCTCCTTGCGGATCTGACCGGCGTCCTCGATGTCCCGCTCCTCCCACAGTCGCGCGAACTCCTCGCCCACATCGGTCAGTTGGGCCAGCACCTCGTGGAAGCCCTCGTCGTCCGGCGCGGCGGCGCAGGAGGCACGGAACTGGGCGACGACGGTCCGCGCGTTCCGCTCCCAGGTGCGTGAACGGCCCCGGTAGAGCGGGTCGGTGAAGAAGTCGACGATGCAGTTCTGGGTGTTCTCCGGACGCATGCCGAGGACCACCGAGGCGGCGTCGTTGTACATCACGCAGTTGTAGTACGGGTCCATGATGTGCGCCGGATACGGCATCCACGTGTCGATCAGCCGGCGCAGCCCGTCGCACATGTCGCGGTCCCCGGGGGCGACTTCGGGCGCCGGCGGGTTGAGTCCGGCCAGCGTGTACAGATGGCGCCGCTCGGTGTTGCTGAGCCGCAGCACCCGGGCGACCGCGTCGAGGACCTGCGGCGACACGGAGATGTCCCGCCCCTGCTCCAGCCACTGGTACCAGGAGGCGCCCACGCCCGCGAGGACGGCGACCTCCTCACGGCGCAGCCCCGGTGTGCGGCGGCGCGCGCCGCCGTCCGGGAGCCCGGCCTCGGCGGGTGACACCCGCGCCCTGCGGCTCATCAGGAACTCGCGCAGTTCCCTGCGCCGATGGGTCCTGAGGACGTCCTCCGTCACGTCTGCCTCCCCCTCCGGTGCACGTACCGGTCCCCTTCGGTGACTGGTGGTGCGACCACCAGCATAAGTTGCGGCTCCCCACGGATGTTCCGGCCGCCGGATGCTCTTGCCATGCCCATCGAGACGACGACACAGACCACCGGCGACACCACCACCGACTCCCCCTCGGCCGGCCGCGTGCCGGACACCGCCGAGGACCGCGGGACCCCGGCCGCCCCCGCCCGGGTGCACCGACCACCCCGGGCCGAACGGCTGTCGCGGCGCGACAAGCTCGTCCTGTTCGTGCTGTGCGCCGCGCAGTTCATGGTCGCGCTGGACTTCTCCGTCCTGAACGTGGCGCTGCCCGTGCTCGGCGGCGACCTCGGCATGAGCCGGTCCGCGCTGCAGTGGGCGGTCACCGCGTTCGCCCTGCCGTCCGGCGGCTTCCTGCTCCTCTTCGGCCGCATGGGCGACCTGTACGGCCGCCGCAGGCTCTTCCTCTCCGGCCTCGCCCTGTTCGGGGCGGCCTCGCTGCTCGCGACCTTCGCCTGGGACCCGGCGTCCTTCCTGGCCGGGCGGGCGCTCCAGGGGCTCGGCGCCGCGGCGATCGTGCCGACCGGCATGTCGCTGCTGACCACGACGTTCGCGGAGGGCCCGGCGCGTGACCGGGCGCTCGGCGTCTCGGGCACGGTCCTGTCGCTCGGCTTCACCGTCGGGATGGTGGCGGGCGGTGTCCTGACCGACGTCCTCGGCTGGCGTTCGACGATGGGCCTGCTGTCGCTGTTCGCGCTGATCGTGCTGCCGCTGGCGCCGGGCCTGCTGCCCGAGTCCCGGACCCCTGAGCGTCCCCGCCTGGACGTGCCGGGCGCGGTCGCCGTCACGGGCGGACTGCTGGCCCTGATCTACGCCCTGTCCACGGCCGCGGAGAACGGCTTCGGCGGCGCCGACGTGATCGTCTCGCTCGTCACCGGTGTGCTGCTGCTGGGCGCCTTCGTCCGGATCGAGTCCCGCGCCGCCGACCCGCTGGTCAGCCTGCCGATGCTGCGCCGCCGCACGGTGGCGTGGGGCAACCTGGGCGGTCTGGTCACCTTCTCGATGATGTCGACGGTCGTGTTCGTGCTGACCCTGTACCTCCAGGAGACGCTCGGCCTGTCGGCGTTCGAGACGGGTTTGGTGTTCGGGGCGCAGGGTGTCCTGTCTGCCGTCGCCGGGATGTACGCGCCGAAGGTCATCGGCCGGGTGGGTGCTCGCCGCACGCTGGTCGGATCGCTCGCCGGGCAGGGCCTGTTCGTGGCGGGGCTGCTGCTGCTCGGCACGCACAGCTGGTCCGTGTGGATCGCCACCGCCGCGGTGTCGCTGGCGAGCATGTGCCACCTGGGCGCGATCATCTCGTACGGGCTGACCGTCACCTCGGGGGTTCCGGACGAGGAACAGGGGCTGGCGACCGGCCTGGTGACGTCCACCCAGCAGGTGGGCATCACGATCGGCATCCCGCTCCTCGGTGTCCTCGCGACGACGTCGGACGACCTGCTGGCCGGCGTCCACACGGTCCTCACGCTGGACGCGGCGATCGTCCTCGCGGCGGCGGTGCTGGTCGCGGTCGGGCTCGAGCGACGCGGCGCGGGCCGGGCCCGCTGACCCCCCGCGGGGCGCGTCCCCGGGCCGCCGGTCGTCAGGACCGGTCGAGCCGCAGCCGCTCGGCACGCGGCAGACCGGCGACGACGAGATCGTACGAATCCTCGATGAGCTCCCGGACCAGACGGTCCGGGAGTTCGCCGTCCACCGTCACCGTGTTCCAGTGACGCTTGTTCATGTGGTAGCCGGGGAGGATCAGTTCGGGGTGCTGCTCGCGCAGGCGCAGGGCGTCCTGCGGGTCGCACTTGAGGTTGACCGTGAGCGGGCGCGCGTCCAGGTTCGTCAGGGCGAAGAGCTTGCCCAGCACCTTGAACACCGAGGTCTCCGGGTTGAAGGGGAAGTCCTCGACCGACGCGTTGAAGGACAGACAGAGCGCGCGCAGCTGCCGCGGGGTCACTCCGGCTTCTCCTCCGGCGCGGGACCGTCCGGGCCGACGGGCTCGACGAGCACCGTGACGATCTTGTTCCGGCGGCCTGCCGAGGACTCCGCCGTGAGCCGCAGTTCGCGTCGGTCGGGGAGTGCGACGACCGAGGAGGCGCCGGCGATGGGCACCCGGCCGAGGGCCTTGGCGAGGAGGCCGCCGACGGTCTCCACGTCCTCGTCGTCGTACGCCTCGAAGCCGTACAGCTCGCCGAGGTCGCCGATGTCGAGGCGGGCGGTCACCCGGTAGCGGTCGTCGCCGAGGTCCTGGACGGGCGGCAGTTCGCGGTCGTACTCGTCGGTGATCTCGCCGACGATCTCCTCGAGGATGTCCTCGATGGTGACGATGCCGGCCGTGCCGCCGTACTCGTCGATGACGACGGCGACGTGGTTGCGCTCCTGCTGCATCTCGCGCAGCAGGTCGCCCGCGTTCTTCGTGTCGGGCACGAAGGTGGCGGGCCGCATGGCCGTGGCCACCAGCTCGGACTCGGCGTCCCGGCTGATGTGCGTCTTGCGGGCGAGGTCCTTCAGGTAGACGATCCCGACGATGTCGTCCTCGTTCTCCCCCGTGACCGGGATGCGCGAGAAGCCGGAGCGCAGGGCCAGGGTGAGGGCCTGCCGGATCGTCTTGTAGCGCTCGATGACGACGAGGTCCGTGCGCGGCACCATGACCTCGCGCACGAGGGTGTCGCCCAGTTCGAAGACGGAGTGCACCATGCGGCGCTCCTCGTCCTCGATGAGGGACTCCTTCTCGGCGAGGTCGACGAGCGCCCGCAGTTCCGCCTCGGAGGCGAACGGGCCGCGGCGGAAGCCCTTGCCGGGGGTGAGCGCGTTGCCGATGAGGATCAGCAGCGGGGGGATCGGGCCCATCACCCGGGCCAGCGGCAGCAGCACGTACGCGGCGGCCGTCGCCGTGTTCAGCGGGTGCTGACGGCCGATGGTGCGCGGCGAGACGCCGACCGCGACGTACGACACGAGGACCATGACGGCGATCGCGACGGCGAGGGCCTGCCAGGTCTTGTCGAACTCCTTGAGGCAGGCGTAGACGACGAGCGCGGCGGCCGCCATCTCGCAGGTGATGCGGACGAGGAGCGCGACGTTCAGGTAGCGCGTCGGATCCGCGGCGATCTGGGCGAGTTTGGCGCTGCCGCGCCGGCCGCTGCGGACGGCCTCCTCGGCGCGGAAGCTGGAGACGCGGGCGAGCCCGGCCTCCGCGCAGGCGGCGAGCCAGGCGACGACGACGAGGGCGATGGCACCGATGACAAGCTGTGGGCTCATGACACGGTCGGGGCCGGAGAGGGACCCGTCATGCCCTTCTCCGCGCGCCAGCCGTCCACGATGGCGGCCTGCAGGCCGAACATCTCGGCCTTCTCGTCGGGTTCCTCGTGGTCGTAGCCGAGGAGGTGCAGCACTCCGTGGACGGTGAGGAGCTGGAGCTCCTCGTCCATGGAGTGCTGCGTCTCGGCGTCCTTGCCCTGCGTCTCGGCGACCTCGGGGCAGAGCACGATGTCGCCGAGCAGGCCCTGCGGCGGTTCGTCGTCGTCCTTCGACGGCGGACGCAGTTCGTCCATAGGGAAGGACATGACGTCCGTCGGGCCCGGCAGGTCCATCCACTGGATGTGGAGCTGCTCCATGGCGTCGGTGTCCACGACGATCACCGAGAGCTCGGAGAGCGGGTGGATGCGCATCCGCGCGAGTGCGTAGCGGGCGATGTCGAGGATCGCCTGCTCGTCGACCTCGGTTCCGGATTCGTTGTTGACGTCGATCGACATGGTCGTGCTGGTCTACTTCCCCTTGTGTCCGGCGTTGCCGCGGCCCTTGTGGGTGCCGTTCTCGGTGCCGTTCTCGCTGTCGTACTTCTCGTACGCGTCGACGATACGGCCGACCAGCTTGTGCCGGACGACATCCTGGGACGTGAGCCGTGAGAAGTGCACGTCGTCGAGGCCCTCCAGGATGTCCTGGACCTGCCGCAGACCCGACTTGGTGCCGCTCGGCAGGTCGACCTGCGTCACGTCACCGGTGATCACGATCTTCGACTCGAAGCCGAGGCGGGTGAGGAACATCTTCATCTGCTCGGGGCTCGTGTTCTGGGCCTCGTCCAGGATGATGAAGGCGTCGTTGAGCGTTCTTCCGCGCATGTACGCCAGCGGTGCCACCTCGATCGTGCCCGAGGCCATCAGCTTCGGGATGGAGTCGGGGTCGAGCATGTCGTGCAGCGCGTCGTACAGCGGGCGCAGGTACGGGTCGATCTTCTCGTAGAGCGTGCCCGGGAGGAAGCCGAGGCGCTCGCCGGCCTCGACCGCGGGGCGGGTCAGGATGATGCGGTTGACCTGCTTGGACTGCAGGGCCTGGACGGCCTTCGCCATGGCGAGGTACGTCTTGCCCGTACCGGCGGGGCCGATGCCGAACACGATGGTGTTCTTGTCGATGGCGTCGACGTAGCGCTTCTGGTTGAGCGTCTTGGGGCGGATGGTGCGGCCTCGCGAGGACAGGATGTTCTGCGTGAGCACTTCGGCCGGTGTCTCCTGGCCGTCGCCCTCCCCGTTCTCGCTCGCCCTCAGCATGGCGATCGAGCGTTCCACTGCGTCCTCCGTCATGGGCTGCCCGGTGCGGAGCACCAGCATCATCTCGTCGAACAGGCGCTGGACGAGAGCGACTTCACCGGCGTCGCCGACCGCACTGACCTCATTGCCCCGGACATGGATGTCGGCCGCCGGGAAAGCCTTCTCGATCACGCGCAGCAGCGAGTCGCCGGACCCCAGAACGGTCACCATGGGGTGCTTGGCCGGGACGGTGAAGTGCGCGCGCGCCTGCCCCTGGGCGGGGCCGTGAGCTGTGGGTGTCTGAGTCATGGGCCGGCTCTGTAGGCCTGCGTATCCTCCTCGGTCGGCACGCTTGCCACACGGGCAGCGTTGCGTCTCCCAGCGTACGTCGCGGCACTGACAGAGCCGTAGGGCTTTTCCTCACGTCACGCGGTCGTGACCTCACACCGAGCGGCCGAACCCGATCGTCGGCACCGCGCGTCGCAGCGGCCAGGGGCGGGTCACCGCGGGCAGCAGCCCCTCCAGGAAGGCGTACCGGCGCAGCGCCGTCGGGTCCTGGTCGTCGACCGACTGGACCCGGCGCCACCAGGCGGCGATCTCCGACCAGCCGGGCGCGGACAGGGATCCGCCGAAGTCCTGGACGGAGAGCGCGGCGGTGAGGCCGGCGAAGGCGAGACGGTCGGCGAGCGGCCAGTCGGCGAGGGTGCCCATGACGAAGCCGGCCACGAAGACGTCTCCGGCGCCGGTGGGGTCGAGCGCCTCGACGGCGATGGCGGGGACCGCGGCACTGTCCCCGGTGCGGCCGTCGACGGCGTACGCGCCCTCGGAGCCGAGGGTGACGACCGCGAGCGGCACGTGTTCGGCCAGCGCGTGGGCCGCGGCGCGGGGGCAGTCGGCGCCGGTGTAGCGCATGGCCTCCTCGGCGTTCGGCAGGAACGCCTCGCAGTGCGCGAGGTCGGCGAGGCCCGCGAGGTCCCAGCGGCCGGTGTCGTCCCAGCCGACGTCCGCGAAGATCCGGGTGCCGCGGCTCGCGGCCTGGGCGATCCACGGGTCGCGGACGCCGGGGGTGAGGGAGGCGACGGCGGCCCGCGCGCGGGGCGGGCAGTCGGGGGCGGCTTCCTCGGGGGGCGGCTCGTGGCCGTGGCTGACCATGGTCCGTTCGCCCTCGTAGGCCATGGACACGGTGACCGGGGAGTGCCAGTCGGGCACGGTCCGGGAGGCGGACAGGTCGATGCCCTCGCCCTGTTCCAGGGCGTCCCAGCAGTACTCGCCGTAGTGGTCGTCCCCGAACGCGGCGGCCAGGGAGGTCCGCAGGCCGAGCCGGGCCAGGGCGGTGGCCATGTTCGCGACCCCGCCGGGGCTCGAACCCATGCCGCGCGCCCAGGACTCGGTGCCGCGCACGGGGGCCGAGTCGAGTCCGGTGAAGATGATGTCCAGGAAGACGGTGCCCGTGAGGTAGACGTCCCAGGGCGGGTCCTGCGGCGTGCGCAGCCCGGCGAGCGGGTCCACATGGGCCTGGCCGAACGGTCCTTCACCGTTGGACGCGATCACGGTGTGCTCCCTGGGGTGGTGCGGATCTGGCCAGTGTGCACCACACCGGCCGTCCGGGCCGTGGGTCACGCCGGGGCGCCGTCGCGGCCGGCCGGGTCGCCGCCCGGGTGACCGGCGTCGCCGACGCGGGTCCGCAGTGCCGCACGCGCCCGCCGCGGGGCCGTCCCCGGCGCCCGGCTCTCCGCGCTCCTGTCCGCGCGGCGCTGTCGCGGTCCGGTGGGTCCTCCCGCTGTGGCGGGCCGGCCGGCGGGGGTCCTGGGGCGGTCTCCGAGGGTGCCGTGCGCCTCGCTCCCCCACCTGCGGGAACACCGCGCCCCCACCTGCGGGGTACGGCTCCAGGCCCTCGTCCGGCCCACGAAATGGGGGTCCTCCTACCCCTGGCTTCCCGCTCCAAACAGGAAGTGCTCCAGATCACACCCTCCCGCCTTTTTTCGGGTGCCACCGCCTTGATACAAATTGCCCGCGCGTTCCTGTCCGTCGACAGCCGCCCGATCCCCCTTTCTTGAGCCGCTCCTTTCGCATGCCCTGGGAACGCCCGTGTCCGCCCGCACCACCACGCCCTGGCCCCTCGTCGCCCTTTTCACGGCCGGGTACCTTGCCGCGTATCTCCTCCCCACCACCGTCGGCCGCCTCGACGCGGGACTCCCGCTGTCGGCGACGCAGGCCGGAGCCATCGGCAGTGTCCTGCTGCTGAGTTCGGCCTCGGCCGGTTTCCTGCTCGCCTCCCGCGTCGACCGTTTCGGCCCCCGCCGGCTGGCCCGCGCCGGACTGCTTCTCGCGGTCGTCGGCTACGGCACCGCCGCGCTGTCGACCGCGCTCCCCCTCGTCGTGGCCGGCGCGGTCCTCGGCGGCTTCGGCTCCGGTACGGCCACCGCGGTCGCCGCGACCGGGATAGCCGGCCGGCGTGACCCGCACCGCGTCACCACGCTGGGTCTGCTCGGCGTCTCCGCCCTTGCGGGCGCGCTGTATCTGACGATCCCGCAACTGGGCCCTTCGCACGGCGTCCCGTTGGCCGCGATCGCCGTCACGGCCCTGCTCGTGCTGCCGCTGACGGGCCGTCTGCCGGCCCGCGCACCGGCGACGCGGACCGTGCGCTCCGCCGGCCCGCTGCCCTACCGCCGCTCCGGCCTGCTGCTCGCCGCGGCGATGCTCTTCTGGTCGCTCGCGCAGAACTCACTGTGGGGCGTGAGCGGCCGGATCGGTCTCACGCAGGCGGGGCTGGGCGAGGTCACCGTCGGCGCCGTGTTCGCGGTGGGGCTGGGTGCCGGACTGCTCGGCGTCGTGTGCGCGGGTGTCCTCGGCCCGCGCCTCGGCCGGGCACTGCCGATCGGCCTGGGCACGGTGCTGATCGCCGGCTGCATCGCGCTGAGCGCGGCAGCGTCCGACCTGACGTCGTTCGCGACGGGCGAGATCGCCTGGAACACGCTGTACCCGGTGGTCCTGTCGTACGTGATCGGTCTCGCCGCCTCGATGGACCAGCGCGGCCGGTGGGCGGTCCTCGTCGGATCCGCGTCCTCGCTCGGCACGGCGTGCGGGCCGCTCGCCGGCAGCCTGCTGTCGGCGTGGGCGGGCTATCCGGCGATGGGTCTGGTCCTGGCGGCCGGCCTGCTGCTCATCACCGTCCCGATGACACTCGTGGCCCGGCGCCCGCGCCGCAGCCAGGTCGTCGAGATCCCGGTTGTCGAGATCCCCGTCGTGGAGATCCCGGTCGTGGAGATCCCCGTACCGGAGACCGCGGCCATGGAGATCGCGGCGGCGCGGGTCACCCGCGCGGACGTCGCGGACATGGCGGACCTTCTCGCGGAGAGCCCCTGCGCCGAGGACCCGTTCACGCGGCTGCCGGACGTCGGGATCCCGGTCGCCGAGATCCCGCTGGACGCCGTACCCGCCCGACGGGAGGCCGGCGGCACGGCCGGAGCGTGGCACGCCGGAGCGGCGACGGCAGCGTCGGGAGCGGAAGGCGTGTGACGCCCGGCCGGGGTATCCCCGGCCGGGCGCCCGCCCCGGTCAGGTGAACTCGTACGCCTCGACCTCGGCGATGTAGCGGGCGCGGCGCTCCTCGTCGTGCTCCAGGAAGGACGCCTCGAACGAGTTGCGCGCCAGCTCCCGCAGCCGCTCGGGGCCGAGCCCCAGGGCCTCGCGGACCGCGCGGAAGTTGTCACCGGCGTACCCGCCGAAGTAGGCGGGGTCGTCGGAGTTGACCGTGCAGAGCAGGCCGGCGTCCAACATGGCGGGCAGCGGGTGCTCGGCCAGGACGTCCACGGCGCGCAGCCGCACGTTCGACAGCGGGCACAGCGTCAGCGGGACCCGGTCCCGGACGAGCCGTTCGACCAGCTCGGGGTCCTCCATGCAGCGCAGCCCGTGGTCGATGCGCTCGACGCCGAGGACGTCCAGGGCCTCGGTGATGTAGGCGGGCGGACCCTCCTCGCCCGCGTGCGCGACCCGCCGCAGACCGAGGGCGGCGGCGGCCTCGTACACCTCGCGGAACTTGGCCGGCGGGTGTCCGACCTCGGCGGAGTCGAGACCGATGCCGACGATCCGGTCGAGGTGGGGCCGGGCGGCGTCCAGGGTCTCCAGGGCGGACTCGGCGGACTCGTCGCGCAGGAAGCACATGATCAGCTGGGTGGAGACGCCGTGGGTCTCCTCGCTGCGCCCGAGCGCCCGCCACAGCCCCTCGACGACCGTCCCCATCGGCACGCCCCGGGCGATGTGCGCCTGCGGGTCGAAGAAGATCTCGGCGTGCCGCACGCCCTGCGCGGCGGCCCGGGCGAGATAGGCGTCGGCCAGGTCGGCGAAGTCCTGCTCGGTCCGCAGCACGGCCATGAGTTCGTAGTACAGGTTCAGGAACGACTGGAGGTCGTCGAAGAGATACGCCTTGCGCAGGTCCTCGGTGTCCGCGTACGGCAGGGTGACGCCGTTGCGGGCGGCGAGCGCGAAGGCCAGCTCGGGTTCGAGGGTGCCTTCGATGTGGAGGTGCAGTTCAGCCTTGGGGAGGGACATCGAAGCATCGTACGGTCGGTTACCGGACAGTCCGAAACCGGCACCTTCCCGGCACCGGTGTCCTGCCCGGACAGCGGGGACGGCGGCCCCGGAACGGCGGCGCGGGCACCGGCCCCGGGCACCTGGCACGAGGCGCCGCCGCCGCGGGCCGGCCGGCGACCGTCGGCGCCGGACGTCACCGGCGTTTGGGGACCGGGACTCTCACCAGGTCGTGGGCCACCGTCAGTTCGCCGTCGAAGCCCGCCGCGCGGGCCTCGTGCTCGAAGGCGGCGGGGTCGGAGTAGCGCTGGCTGAAGTGGGTGAGCACGAGGTGCCGGACGCCCGCCTCCTTGGCCACCCGGCCCGCCTGGCCGGCGGTCAGGTGCCCGTGGTCCGTGGCGAGCCGGTGGTCGCCGTCGAGGAACGTCGACTCGATGACGAGCAGGTCGCAGCCCTCGGCCAGCGCGTCCACGCCCTCGCACAGCCGGGTGTCCATGACGAACGCGAACCGCTGGCCGCGCCGCACCTCGCTGACGTCGTCGAGACTGACGCCGCGCAGCGTGCCCTCGCGGTGCAGCACTCCGACGTCGGGCCCCTTGATGCCGTGTTCGGCGAGCCGCTCGGGCAGCATGCGCCGGCCGTCCGGTTCGACGAGCCGGTAGCCGAAAGACTCGACGGGGTGGGAGAGCCTGCGGGCCTCCAGGGTGTACGCGGGGGTCGTGGCGAGGACTCCGTCGTCCGCGACCGGCGCCTCGGTGATCCCGACGGTCTCGCGGTAGGCGGTGGAACGGCGCAGCCGCTCGAAGAAGTGCTGTCCGGAGAGCGGGTAGTGGGCGGTCACCTCGTGCGGGACGCGGTCCAGGTTGATGCGCTGGATCACGCCGGGCAGGCCGAGCGCGTGGTCGCCGTGGAAGTGGGTGACGCAGATGCGGTTCAGGTCGTGCGCGGCGACGCCGGCCCGCAGCATCTGGCGCTGCGTGCCCTCGCCGGGATCGAAGAGGAGGCCCTCGCCGTCCCAGCGGAGCAGGTAGCCGTTGTGGTTGCGGTGCCGGGTCGGGACCTGGCTCGCCGTCCCGAGGACGACCAGTTCACGTGCGGACAAGGCCGGCTATCCGGGCGGCCACTGCAGTCCACGGCCGCCCAGGAGGTGGGCGTGCGCGTGGAAGACGGTCTGTCCGGCGCCGCCGCCCGTGTTGAACACGATGCGGTAGCTGTCCAGCTTCTCCTCGGCCGCGACCTCACCGGCGTCGCGCAGGACGTCCGCCGCGACGGTGGGTTCGGCGGCCGCGAGGGACGCCGCGTCCCGGTAGTGCACCTTGGGGATGACCAGGATGTGTGTCGGCGCCTGCGGGTTGATGTCGCGGAACGCCACGGTCGTGTCGGTCTCGCGCACCAGCGTCGCCGGGATCTGCCCCGCCACGATCTTGCAGAACAGGCAGTCGTCCTGCGGCTCACCCATCATGCGTGTGCCTCCTCACGCCATCTGATCATTGCCCTGCGCATGCTAGCCGCCCCGGAGGGCGGGCGGCTCGCGGCCGCCCGCACGGGGGTCACAGCGGCGGCAGTGACGGCGCTGTCTTGGCCGGGTTCTCCTCCAGCGCGGCGAGCGCGATCCGGACCGCCGCGTCGAGCTGGGTGTCACGGCCGGCCGCGTGGTCCTGCGGAGCCTGGACGACCTCGACGTCGGGGTCGACGCCGTGGTTCTCCACGTTCCACTCGTAACCCTCCAGCCAGAACGCGTACTTGGGCTGGGTGACGAGGGTGCCGTCGACGAGGCGGTAGCGGCTGTCGATGCCGATGACGCCGCCCCAGGTGCGGGTGCCGACCACCGGGCCGATGCCGAGTGCCTTGATGGCCGCGTTGACGATGTCGCCGTCGGAGCCGGAGAACTCGTTGGCGACGGAGACGACGGGGCCGCGCGGCGCGTCCTCCGGGTAGCTGTAGGGGCGCAGACCGCGGGGCAGGTCCCAGCCGACGATCCGCCGGGCGAGCTTCTCGACGACGAGCTGGGAGGTGTGGCCGCCGCGGTTCTCCCGGACGTCCACGACCAGACCCTCGCGGGCCACCTCGATCCGCAGGTCGCGGTGGAGCTGCGCCCACCCGGAGCCGACCATGTCGGGCACGTGCAGATAGCCGAGGCGTCCGCCGGACCGCTCGTGGACGTAGGCGCGCCGGTCGGCGACCCAGGCGTGGTAGCGCAGGGGTTCCTCGTCGGCGAGCGGTACGACGACGGCGTGCCGCGGGTCGCCGCCGCCTGCCGGGGAGACGGTCAGCTCGACCGGTTTGCCCGCCGTGCCGACGAGCAGAGGGCCGGGGCCCGTGACCGGGTCGACCGGCCGGCCGCCGATCGCGACGATCGCGTCCCCGGCGCGCACCGCGACGCCGGGCGCGGCGAGCGGGGCCCGCGCGTCCGGGTCGGAGGTCTCGGAGGGAAGGATCCGGTCGATGCGCCAACTACCGTCCTCGTGGCGGGAGATGTCCGCCCCGAGGAGGCCCTGGGCCCGGTCGCCGCCGCCGTGTCCGCCGCGCGGGGTGACGTACGCGTGGGAGGTGCCGAGTTCGCCCTGGACCTCCCAGAGCAGGTCGACGAGGTCGTCGTGGGTGGCGACCCGGTCGAGGACCGGCCGGTACCGGTCGAGGACGGCGTCCCAGTCGACGCCGCCGAGGTCGGGCCGCCAGAAGTTGTCCCGCATGAGGCGGCCGGTCTCGTCGTACATCTGGCGCCACTCGGCGGCCGGGTCGACGCTCTGGCGCACCCGCGAGAGGTCGACGGTGATGTTGGTGTCGCTCTCGTCGTCGTTCGACGCGCGCCGGTCGCTGGGCACGACCTTGAGCTTTCCGTCGGTCCACAGCAGGACCCGCTTGCCGTCGCCGGTGACGGTGAAGTGGTCGGCGTCGGCGGCGAGGTGTTCGATGCGCTGCTGGACGAGGTCGTACCGCTCCAGTTCCGTCCTCGGGTCCGGGTCGTCCGGGGTGGCGCGGGAGGCGCCGAGCACGCCCCGGACGGGGTGGCGCAGCCACAGCACCCCGTCCTTGGCGGCGCGCAGGGTGGAGTAGCGGGCGGCCTCGACGGGGAACGGCACGATCCGGTCGGCGAGTCCGTCGAGGTCGATCCGGGTGCTGGGGGTGCCCTCGCTGTCGGGGGTCTCGTCCTTGTCCGGGGCCTCGAAGGGGCGGCCGTGGCGCTGCGGTCCGAACGGGGACGGCGTGGTCGCGGCGAGGGTGATCAGATACGGCCGGGAGCCGCCGACGAAGGCCAGGTCGAAGACGTGCTCGTCGTAGACGGGGTCGAAGGCGCGGGCCGACAGGAAGGCGAGGTGCTTGCCGTCGAGGGTGAACGCCGGTGCGTAGTCGCGGAAGCGCAGCGGCGTCGCCTCGGTCACCGACAGGTCGGTGGTGTTGGCGATCCTGAGCTGGCGCAGGGGGCGCGGGCCGGGGTGCGACCAGGCGAGCCAGGCCGAGTCGGGTGAGAAGACGAGGCCAGAGACCTCGCCGTCCTCGCTGCGGTCCACCTCGCGGACCTCACCGGTCTCGCGCTCGACGAGCAGGACGCGCCCGTCGTGCGAGGCGACGGCGGCGCGGCTGCCGTCGGGTGCCACGGCGAGGCCGAGGACGCGTCCGAGGGCTCCGGCGGCGAGCCGGCGCGGTGTGGCTCCGGGGGCGACGCCGGTGGCGGGCGCGAACTCCAGGGCGTCGTCGCCCTCGGCGTCCGTCACCCACACCACGTGTTCCTCGCCCTCGGCGCGGAAGGCGCGGGGCAGCCGGGCGCGGACGCCGGGTTCGGCGGCGAGCGCGCGGGCCGGTCCCGAGCGGTGCGTGATCCAGTGGACGGCGCCGCGCACGGAGACGGCGCTGCCGCGTCCGGTGTGGTCGGGGGCGGCGGCGGAGAACCAGCGGGCGGCGCTCACGGGGTGGGGCTGCTGGTCGGCGCGCTGCCCGCCGAGGAGGATGTCGAGGCGGCGCGGTTCGGCTCCGTCGAGGTCGTCGAGGATCCGGAGTTCACCGGCGGAGGAGTACACCACGCGGGTGCCGTCGGTGGAGGCGTGCCGGGCGTAGAACGTGTCGATCGGGGTGTGGCGGCGCAGGTCGGCGCCGTCGGCGAGCGAGGAGTACAGGGCGCCGACACCCTCGTGGTCCGAGAGGAAGGCGATCCGGTCGCCGACCCAGAGGGGGTACTCGATGTTCCCGTCGAGGTCCTCGTGCAGACGGACGAACTCGCCCTCGCCGTCCCGGTCGATCCACAGCTTGCCCGCGGTGCCGCCACGGTAGCGCTTCCACCAGGCCGCCTCGCGTCCCATCGGGGCGGACAGCAGGACGACTCCGGGCTCTCCGTGGGCGACGTCGCCGACGGGGCCGTAGGGCAGCAGGGTGGCGGGGCCGCCGTCGAGCGGGACGGCGCGGGCCCAGCTGCGCCGCAGGCTCGCCTGGCCCTGGGTGCTGAGGGCGAGGACGTGTCCGTCGGGGGTCCAGCCGCGGACCTGGGTTCTCGAACTGCCCCAGTACGTCAGGCGTCTGGTGGGTCCGCCGGCCAGCGGGGCGGCGTAGACCTCGGGGGCACCGTCGCGGGTGGACGTCCAGGCGACGGTCGTGCCGTCCGGGGAGACGCGGGGGTGGTTCACCGGCGCGTTGTCGGCGCTGACGCGCCAGGCGCGGCCGCCGCCGTCGAG
The DNA here is from genome assembly GCF_044766365.1 of Streptomyces sp. NPDC102279. Classification (NCBI taxonomy): domain Bacteria; kingdom Bacillati; phylum Actinomycetota; class Actinomycetes; order Kitasatosporales; family Streptomycetaceae; genus Streptomyces; species Streptomyces sp. NPDC102279. The sequence continues at coordinate 393,698 of NZ_JBIWLU010000009.1, forward strand.
GGGCGCGGCCCAGATGTCGTCCTCGGCCGTGAAGACGGCCAACTCGCCGTGCAGATGCGGAAACCGGAGATACGCGGAGGGTGCGGACTCTGTCACCCGGTCACCCTATGCAGCCGGGACGCGGCCCGACAGGGGTTCGGATCACTTGATCCGTGGACGGCCGGGCAGGTCACTTGCCCTGTGCGGGCCAGCAGGTGGGGTCACCCTTGCACCACATGGTCTTGGTCACGGTGACGGTGACGGTGGGGTCGGGCCCGTTGGGTGGACGGTAAGTTGCGGGCGGGGTGGGGTTGTTGGTGGCGTCGCAGTTGCCGAGGCCGCTCACGTGGAACCGCTGCCTGCCGCCGACGGTGGCGGTCAGGTCGCCGCGCACGCAGGCGCCGTCGACGGCGCGGGTGACCTTGCCCTTGACGACGATGTCCCGTCCGTCGTCGGTCTGGCCCTGGCAGTCGACGGTCGCGACGGTGTTCTCGGTCGGCGCGGGCGACTTGCCGGGGGTGTAGACCTTGTTGGCGTTGCCGTAGTTGGCGGTGCAGGTGAGCCACCGCACGTCCACGTTCTGCCGTTCGAGCTGCTTGGTCGCCGTCTGGTCGGTGGTGTACGCCACGGTCGCGGCGCTGAGTCCGTCCCCGGGTTCGCACGCGGTCGCACCGAACACGCCCACCGCGCCCAGCCCGAGGGCCATCAGCGCGCGCCTGCGCCCGGTCCGGCTCCTGATCCGTCTCAAAGCCCCCATGGACGGCAGCGTGCCACCGCGGGGCGCGGTGCGGTAGACCGCATGCGGCCATGAGGGGCACAACCACCCGAAGGAGTTCCCGGCCCGGCCGGGGCCGGTTCAGCCGAGGAGGAGCAGCCACTCCTGGAGTTCCACGAGGTTGCCCTCGGGGTCCTTGAGGTGGGCGACGCGCATCCGGTCGGTCATGGGCGCGGGGCCGTGCAGCACGGTCGCGCCGCGCGAGACGAGCTGCTCGCAGTAGCTGTCGAGGTCGTCCACCCGCAGCACCACCAGCGAGCGGTGCCCGGTCACGTCCTCGCCGATCTCGCCCAGCACCTCGGCCATCATCGCCCGGTCCTGGAGGGCGATGCCGGCCGATCCGATGACGGGGCTGAACTTCTCGTACGGTCCCTCGGTCGCGCCCGACTGGGGCTTGAGGCCGAGGACCTCGGAGTAGAAGCGGTAGCAGGCGGCGAAGTCGGAGACGAGCAGCCGTACCTGGGCGAGTTCCATGCGGATCCCCCGTGGTTGGGCGGGCGGTTGGGGTCAGGACCAGCGGCCGGTGCGGGCCAGCAGCAGTGCCGCGGCCACGGTGCCTGCCGTCGACGTACGCAGCACCGTACGCCCGAGGTGGAACGTCCTCGCGCCCGCCTCGGTGAAGAGCGCCACCTCCTCGGGGGAGATCCCGCCCTCGGGACCGACGACCAGGACGATCTCTCCGGAGCCGGGCAGTGCGGCGCTCGCGAACGACTCGGTGCCCAGCTCGGTGTCCTCGTGCAGGACGGCGGCGAGGTCGGCTTTGGCGAGAAGTGCGGCAACCTGTCTGGTCGACATGGCGTCCGCGACCTCCGGGAAGCGCACCCGGCGGGACTGCTTTCCGGACTCCCGTGCGGTGGCACGCCACTTGGCGAGCGCCTTGAGGCCCCGGTCGCCCTTCCACTGCGTGATGCAGCGGGAGGCGGCCCAGGGGACGATGCCGTCGACGCCGGTCTCCGTCATGGTCTCGACGGCCAGTTCGCCGCGGTCGCCCTTGGGCAGCGCCTGGACGACGGTGATCCGCGGCTCCTGAGCCGGTTCCTCGCTCACCGAGTCCATCTGTACGACGAGCCGGTCCTTGCCCTCCGTGTCGAGGACGACGCAGTCCGCCCAGCGTCCGGCCCCGTCGGTGAGGACGACGTCCTCGCCGGCGCGCAGCCGCTTCACGGAGACGGCGTGCCGTCCTTCGGCTCCGTCGAGGACGTAGCGTCCGCCGCCGCGCGCGTCGAAGTGCTCGACCAGGAACACCGGTGCCGTCATCGGGCCGTGCCCCCCTCCGGGGCGTCGCCGGGCGACGACAACGCTGTCCTGGCGGCGGCGAGTTCGGCGGCCAGCACCTCCACCAGCTGTCCGGCGGGCAGGTCGCGCGCCATGCGGTGGCCCTGGCCCGCCCACAGCGCCATGCCCTGCGCGTCGGCCGCCTTCGCGGCCGCCTTGCGCAGCGGCGAGGTGAGGTGGTGGATGTCGGGGTACGCGGCGGGGGCGTAGGGGCCGTGCTCGCGCAGGAAGCGGTTGACCAGGCCGCGGGCCGGGCGTCCGGAGAAGGCGCGGGTCAGCTCGGTGCGCACGAAGAGCGGGTTGGTCAGCGCATCCTTGTGGACGCGGTTCGCGCCGGACTCGGGGGTGGCGAGGAAGGCGGTGCCGAGCTGGGCCGCGTCCGCGCCGGCGGCGAGGACGGCGGCGATCTGGCTGCCGCGCATGATGCCTCCGGCGGCGACGACCGGGATGTCCACGGCCTCGCGGACCTGGGCGACCAGCGAGAGCAGTCCGATGCCCGCGCCGTCCGTCTCCGGGTTGTCGCGGTGGGTGCCCTGGTGTCCGCCGGCCTCGATGCCCTGGACGATGACGGCGGCGGCGCCGGCACGCTGCACGGCGAGGGCCTCCTCGGCCGTGGTCGCGGTGACCAGGGTGAGGGTGCCGGCGCGGTTCAGGGACTCCAGCACGTCCTGGGCCGGGACGCCGAAGTGGAAGGAGACGACCGGCACCGGGTTGTCGAGGAGGACGGCGAGCTTGGCGTCGTAGCCGTCGTCACGTCCGCTGTCCGGGTCGCCGAGTTCGGTCTCGTACCAGGCCGCCTCACCGGCGAGCTGGTTGGCGTAGACCTCGACCGCCGAGGAGTCCGCGTACTCCGGCTGCGGCATGAACAGGTTGACGCCGAAGGGACGGCCCGTCAGCCCGCGCAGTTGTTTGATCTCCTGGTACATGCCGTCGGCCGTCTTGTACCCGGCGGCGAGGCATCCGAGCCCGCCGGCCTCGGACACGGCGGCCGCGAGCTGGGGGACGGAGACGCCGCCCGCCATGGGGGCCTGCACGATCGGGTGAGGGAAGAGATCGGTCAGCGCGGAGGACATGACGGCATGTTGTCACGTCCTCCGTACAAGTCCGAATCCGGCCGTCCGCTCGGTTACGCGGTGGCGCGGCGGGCGGGTACGGGGCGCGAACACCGCCCCGTACCGCCGTCGCGTCAGCGACCGTTGAAGGCGTCCTTCAGCCGGGAGAAGAGCCCCTGCTGCCCGGGCTGGAACTGGCCGGTGGGCCGCTCCTCGCCGCGCAGCTGGGCGAGCTCGCGCATGACCCGCTCCTGCTCCGGGTCGAGCTTGGTCGGCGTGGTGACCTCGACGTGCACGATGAGGTCGCCGCGGCCGCCGCCGCGCAGGTGTGTGACGCCCCGGCCGTGCAGCGGGATCGACTGGCCGGACTGCGTGCCCGGACGGATGTCGACCTCCTCCATGCCGTCGAGGGTCTCCAACGGCACCTTGGTGCCGAGGGACGCGGCGGTCATCGGGAGCGTGACCGTGCAGTGCAGATCGTCGCCACGACGCTGGAACGTCGAGTGCGGCAGCTCGTGGATCTCGACGTACAGGTCGCCGGCGGGGCCGCCGCCGGGGCCGACCTCGCCCTCGCCCGCGAGCTGGATCCGCGTGCCGTTGTCCACACCGGCCGGAATCTTGACCGTGAGGGTGCGGCGGGAGCGGACCCGGCCGTCGCCCGCGCACTCGGGGCACGGGGTCGGGACCACGGTGCCGAAGCCCTGGCACTGCGGGCACGGCCGCGAGGTCATGACCTGGCCGAGGAAGGACCGCGTCACCTGGGACACCTCGCCGCGACCGCGGCACATGTCACAGGTCTGCGCGGAGGTCCCGGGTGCGGCACCCTCGCCGTTGCAGGTCGCGCAGACGACGGCGGTGTCGACCTGGAGGTCCTTCGTGGTGCCGAAGGCCGCCTCGTCCAGCTCGATCTCCAGTCGGATCATGGCGTCCTGGCCGCGGCGGGTGCGCGAGCGCGGTCCGCGCTGCGACGCGGTGCCGAAGAAGGCGTCCATGATGTCCGAGAAGTTCCCGAAGCCGCCCGCGCCGAAGCCGCCGGCGCCTCCGCCCTGCTGGGACAGGGGGTCACCGCCGAGGTCGTAGACCTGCTTCTTCTGCGGGTCCGACAACACCTCGTAGGCGGCGTTGATCTCCTTGAAGCGCTCCTGCGTCTTCGGATCGGGATTGACGTCCGGATGCAGCTCGCGTGCGAGCCTCCGGAACGCCTTCTTGATCTCGTCCTGGGACGCGTCGCGGCGCACGCCGAGTACGGCGTAGTAGTCCGTGGCCACTCAGGACTCCGCCAGGATCTGTCCGACGTACCGTGCCACCGCTCGTACCGCTCCCATCGTTCCCGGGTAATCCATGCGGGTCGGGCCGACCACGCCGAGTTTGGCTACTGCCTCGCCGCCCGAACCGTAGCCGACCGAGACCACGGACGTGGAGTTGAGTCCCTCATACGCGTTCTCATGACCGATTCGCACGGTCATGCTCGAATCCCCGGCCTCTCCAAGCAACTTGAGGAGCACGACCTGCTCCTCCAGCGCTTCGAGCACCGGCCGGATGGTGAGAGGGAAGTCATGTCCGAAACGGGTGAGATTGGCGGTCCCGCCGATCATCAGCCGCTCCTCGGTCTCCTCGACCAGTGTCTCCAGCAGGGTGGAGAGCACTGTCGTGACCGTACCCCGGTCCTCCGACTCGAAGGCGTCCGGGAGGTCCTGCACGAGCTGCGGGACGTCCGCGAAGGGGCGGCCCGCGACCCGGCTGTTGAGCCGGGCCCGCAGATCGGCGAGAGAAGTCTCACCGAACGGCACGTGACAGTTGATCATGCGTTGCTCGACCCGGCCGGTGTCCGTGATCAGCACGAGCATCACGCGCGCCGGGGCGAGCGAGAGCAGCTCCACGTGCCGCACGGTCGAGCGGGTCAGCGAGGGGTACTGCACGACGGCGACCTGCCGGGTGAGCTGCGCGAGCAGCCGCACCGTCCGGCCGACGACGTCGTCGAGGTCGACGGCTCCGTCCAGGAAGTTCTGGATGGCGCGCCGCTCGGGCGCGGTCATCGGCTTGACGCCCGCGAGCTTGTCGACGAAGAGCCGGTATCCCTTGTCCGTGGGGATGCGTCCGGCGCTGGTGTGCGGCTGGGCGATGTAGCCCTCGTCCTCCAGGACCGCCATGTCGTTGCGGACGGTCGCCGGCGAGACGCCGAGCCGGTGGCGCTCCGTGAGCGCCTTGGAGCCGACCGGCTCCTCGGTGCCCACATAGTCCTGGACGATGGCGCGGAGCACCTCGAGCCTGCGTTCACTGAGCATCGCGCACACCTCCAGAAGTCGACTCCGTGGTCTTCGTGGCCTTCGTGGCTTTTCGCCTGGCACTCAACGCGCCCGAGTGCCAGCGTTCCCCGGGCCAGTGTACGGCGGTGAGGCACGACCCCGGCAAGGGCGGGCCTGCGATGTCGTGCGCGACACCCGGTCACCGCTAGCGTCGCCGTATGAGGCTGACTTGGGAAGAGCTGGGGTGGGAACGGGTGGCGCCCCGGATCGGCCGGCGGCGGCTTCCGGACTGGGACTGCACCGTCGGGCTCGTCGTCGGCGAGGACGCGGCGCTGATGATCGACGCGGGATCACGTCTCGCGGAGGGCGAGGCGCTGCGCGTCGACGCGGAACGACTGCTCGGCCCGGGCCGGCACGTGACGCACCTCGCACTCACCCACCCGCATTTCGACCATGTCTTCGGTGCCGCGGCGTTCGAGGGCGCCGAGACGTTCGTCGCGGACGGCTCGTCCGGGGTGTACGAGAGGGGCCGCGAGGAGCTGCGCGCGGACGCGGTGCGCAACGGGCTGGATCCCCGGGCGGCGCAGGAGGCGGCGGACGCCCTCGTACGCCCCCGGCACGAGGTCCGGGGCGCCCGGGACCTGGAACTCGGTGGCGGCGTCGGGGTGCGGCTGGTGCGGACGGGTGAGGGCCACACCGCCCACGACCTCGTGGTCGTCGTGCCGGGGGACCCGGCGGTGGTGTTCTGCGGTGACCTGGTCGAGGAGTCCGGCGAACCGCAGGCGGGCCCCGACGCCGTTCCGTCCCGCTGGCCCGGGGCCCTCGACCGGCTGCTCGCGCTCGGCGGGGACGACGCCGTGTACGTGCCCGGTCACGGAGCGCTGGTGGACGCCGCGTTCGTGCGCTCGCAGCGGGACGCGTTGGCCGCGCGTTTCGGCGTGTCGCGGTGAGGCCCGGCACGCTTCTCCTATCGTCATGCGAATGCGCCAGTACACTCCGGACCTGACCCCGCCGTGGAAGAAGCCCAAGCCCGTGCCCGAGGTTCCGGCGGACCCGGGTCTGGTGGTCGAAGAGCCCGGCACCGGTTTCTGCGGCGCGGTGATCGGCTGCGAGGCGGGCACGGTGACCCTGGAGGACCGCTTCGGCAAGCACCGGGTGTTCCCGATGGAGCCGCGCGGCTTCCTGCTGGAGGGCAGGGTGGTGACGCTGGTCCGCCCGACGGCCGCTGCGCCCGTCCGTCCCAGCCGCACCGCGTCCGGCTCGGTGGCGGTGCCCGGCGCCCGCGCCCGGGTCGCGCGGGCCGGCCGCATCTACGTGGAGGGCCGCCACGACGCCGAACTGGTCGAGCGGGTCTGGGGCGACGACCTGCGCGTCGAGGGCGTCGTCGTGGAGTACCTGGAGGGCGTCGACGACCTGCCCGCGATCGTCGAGGAGTTCGCGCCGGGCCCGGACGCCCGGCTCGGCGTGCTCGTCGACCACCTGGTGCCCGGCTCGAAGGAGTCCCGGATCGCCGCGGCGGTGACGAGCGAGCACGCCCTGGTGCTCGGCCACCCCTACATCGACATCTGGGAGGCCGTGAAGCCGTCCTCCGTGGGCATCCCGGGCTGGCCCCGGGTCCCGCGCGGCGAGGACTGGAAGACGGGCGTGTGCCGGGCCCTGGGCTGGCCGGAGAACACCGGTGCGGCCTGGCAGCACATCCTGTCCCGGGTCCACTCCTACAAGGACCTCCAGCCCGAACTCCTGGGCCGGGTCGAGGAACTGATCGACTTCGTCACGGCGCCGGAGTAGGCGGGGGTCACGGCCGGGCGCCGCTCGGCCCGGACACGCGTCCCATGCCGGCCGGCGGTGTTCGTGCCGGCCGGTGGGGTCCGGCGTCGTCCGGTGGAGTCCGGCGTCGTCCGGTCAGTCGACCAGGTCCCGGACGACCGCGTCCGCGAGGAGGCGTCCGCGCAGGGTGAGGACGGCGCGGCCGTCGTCGTACGGATCCGGTTCGAGGAGGCCGTCGGACAGGGCGCGGCGGGAGGCCGCGAGGCCGTCGGTGCGGAGCAGCGAGAGCGGGCAGCCCTCGCGCAGCCGCAGTTCGAGCAGGATGCGCTCGACGCGGCGGTCCTCGCCGGAGAGCAGTTCGCGCCCGGCGCCCGGGGAGCGGCCGGAGGCCAGCGCCGCCGCGTAGGCGCCGGGGTGCTTCACGTTCCACCAGCGGACGCCGCCGACGTGGCTGTGCGCGCCGGGGCCCGCTCCCCACCAGTCGGCGCCGCGCCAGTACAGCTCGTTGTGAAGACAGCGGGCCGCCTCGGAGGTGGCCCAGTTGGACACCTCGTACCAGTCGAAGCCCGCCTTCGACATCACCTCGTCGGCGATGAGGTAGCGGTCGGCGTGGACGTCGTCGTCGGTCATCGGGACCTCGCCGCGGCGGATGCGGCGGGCGAGCTGGGTGCCCTCCTCGACGATGAGCGCGTACGCCGAGACGTGGTCGGGGCCGGCGCCGAGGGCCGCTTCGAGGGAGGCCCGCCAGTCGTCGTCCGACTCCCCCGGGGTGCCGTAGATCAGGTCGAGGTTCACGTGCTCGAAGCCGGCCGCGCGGGCCTCGGCGACGCAGGCCTCGGGGCGGCCGGGGGTGTGGGTGCGGTCCAGCACCTTCAGCACGTGTTGGCGGGCGCTCTGCATGCCGAAGGAGACGCGGTTGAAGCCGCCCGCGCGGAGCGTCGCGAGGTACTCCGGGTCGACGGACTCCGGGTTCGCCTCCGTGGTGATCTCCGCGTCGTCCGCGAGCCCGAACTCGTCACGGATCGCCCCCAGCATCCGGACGAGATCGTCGGCGGCCAGCAGGGTGGGCGTGCCGCCCCCGACGAAGACGGTGCGGACGGGACGCGGGTCGTCGCCGAGGACCTTGCGGGCGAGGCGGACCTCGTCGGTCAGGGTGTCCGCGTAGTTGTCGCGGGAGGCGAGCACGCCGCCGGTGCCCCGCAGCTCGGTCGCCGTGTAGGTGTTGAAGTCGCAGTACCCGCAGCGGGTCGCGCAGTACGGAACGTGGAGGTAGAACCCGAGGGGCCGCTCGGCCGCCCCGGCCAGGGCGTGCGCGGGCAGCGCCCCGTCGTCGGGGACGGGCTCGCCGTCGGGGAGTGCGGAAGGCATGCGTTCCATTGTCCAGCACGGGCGGAGTGAACGGTCCCGGCCTGTGGACGCGGGCGGCCGGATCGCGGGACCGGCACCGTGGGGAGCGGGCCGGCGGGGCTACTCGGCCTGTAACACCAGCAGGGCCATGTCGTCCTCCGGCGGGCGGCTCCCGAACTCGTGGACGAGTGCGCGGATGCGTTCCGCGATCAGCTCGGCGTTCAGGCCCGTACACCCCGTGAGGGCGTGCGCGAGCCCGTCGTCGTCGTCGAACTGCCGGGTCCCCTCGCGCCGCTCCGTCACGCCGTCGGTGACGCACAGCAGGGTGTCGCCGGGGTGCAGGTCGAAGGACTCGGAGGTGTAGCCGGGGTCCTCGAAGACGCCGAGCAGGGTCTGCGGCCTGGCCACCTCCCGTACGTCGCCGTCGGGGGCCAGCAGCAGCGGCAGCGGGTGTCCGGCCGAGGCGAGGGTGCAGCGCACGCCGCCCTCGAAGGGGACCAGTTCGCCGTAGAGCATGGACAGGAAGCGGGTCTGCGGGCCGAGGTCGGTGCCGAGCCCGGGGCCGCCGGCCGCCACGAGCGCGCGGGCCGCCGCGTCGGCGGCCTCGGTCGCGTCGTCGAGGAGGAGCTGGTTGAGGCGGTCGAGGACGTCCGCCACGTCGTAGCCCTCGCGGGCCAGCAGCCGCAGCCAGGGCCGGGCGAGGCCGATCACGACGGCGGCCTCGGGGCCCTTCCCCTGGACGTCGCCGACGGCGAAGCACCAGCGGCCGTCCCCGGCCGGGAACACGTCGTAGAAGTCGCCGCTGGGGCCGCCCTTGTCGAGCGGCTCGTAGACGAGGGCGCTGCGCACGCCCGGGATCTCGGCGACCGCGCCCGGCAGGAGCCCCCGCTGCAGGACCCGGCTGATGGTGGCCTGGCGCGCGTACTGGCGGGCCGCGCCGATGGCGAGCGCGATCCGTCGGCTCAGGTCCTCGACGAGCCCGGTGACCTCGTCGGCGAAACCGGCGGGTCCGGCCCGTCCGATGACGAGCGTGCCCAGCGGACGGCCGCCCGCGATCAGCCGGTACGCCAGGGCCGCGCCGCTCGCTCCGCGCGGGCCCAGCGCCTCCCCGGGCCAGGGCACGGGGACGGCGCGGGACCGGACCGCGTCGGGCAGCCGCGGCGGGTCCTGCTCCAGGGCGTCACGCAGGTCCTCGATGAGGTTCTCGCTGCCGTGCCAGACGCGGGCCAGGCGGGGCCCGAGGGCGAGGCCGAGTCCGCCCGCCCGGTCGGTGGCCTCGTCCTCCAGCCACACCGCGCACCAGTCGGCGAGGCGCGGGACGAGGAGTTGTCCGGCGAGCGCGGCGACGAGGTCCTCGTCGAGCTGTCCGGCCAGCAGGTCGGAGGCCTCGGCGAGGAAGGAGAGGGCCCCGCGGTCGAGCCAGTCCCGCCCCTCGGAGGGGTTCCGCGCACCGGTGGCGGATGCCCCGTGGACGGTGCCGTCCGGCGCCGCCGCGTGGAAGCCGGACGGGTCGAAGGTGTCCCCATCCGGAACGGACGCTCCGGGCGTTCCCGGGACGGGCGCGGCGAAGACGGACGCGGTCGAGGTGGGGCCGGCCGGGCCCCGTCCACCGGGGCCGCGTGCGCCCGCGAGGCGGTTCCCGGAGGCGGCACCGGCCGGCGCGGGCTCCGTGCCGGGCGTCCCGCCGGTACCCGCGACGCGGTCCGTCCCCGTGTGGCCGCCTCTGCCTGCGAGGCCGCCTCCCGCCACCGCGAACACGTCCGCCGAGGACGGGGTGTCCGCCGCGGCGAACGCGTCGGCGCCGGGCAGGGCGTCGGCGCCCCCGTCGAGCAGCAGGCGGGCCCACACCGTCTTGATGCCCGGGCGGTAGGTGATCCCCCAGGCCTCGGAGAGGGCGGAGACCAGACGCAGGCCCCGCCCGTACTCCGGTGTCCCATAAGGGCGTTCGGGGCTGTCGTCGCGTATCGCGCGGGCGGGGTGGTGATCGGTCACCTCGACGACCAGCGGGCCGGGCGGACCGTCGGGCGCGTGCTCCAGGCGGCACAGCAGCTCGACGTCGGTGCCCGCGTGGACGACGGCGTTGGTGACGAGTTCGCTCACCACCACGGCGGCGTCGCCGGTGAGCCGGTCGTCGATGATCTCGGCCCCGGGCAGGGCCAGTTCGGCCCAGCCCAGGAGTGTGTCGCGGAGGTAGCGGCGGGCGGCTCCGGGGGCGAGCGGAGTGCCCGGCAGGGTCGTACGGGCCACGGTGTCCTGGCCCGCGCGGTGGTGCGCGGGCGCACCCGGGGCGCACGCCACGGACTCGCGTTGCGTCGGAATGGCCCCCACTGTGCGGCTCCCTGAGCAGTTCGGACGAATACACCTCAGCCGGTGCGGACAGGGTGACAGACTGGCCGCGCCCATAAGCGTCGAGTCACCGAAGTGGGCCGTCATGAGTGAGAACAGTGGTATGCATGTGCTCGAAGACGGACAGATTCGAGCATCGGATCTGCGTCCCCTGCTCGCCGCGATGACCGCGGCGCGGGACGGCGACTTCAGCAAGGTGCCGGAGACAGCACACGGTCTGGTCGCCGAGCTGAGCACGATGTTCAACCAGATCATGGACCGCAGTTCCCACTTCAACTCCGAGGTGCAGCGCGTCCGCAGGGAGCTGATCCGTTACGGACGCCTCGACGAGCGGCTCGCGGCCAGCCCCGGCGGCGGCAAGTGGACGACGCGCGTCGACGACGTGAACCAGCTGCTCGACGCGCTGGTGGCGCCCGCGGCGAACGCGACCCGTGTGCTCGACGCGGTGGCCGGCGGCGATCTGACCCAGCGCGTCGACCTGCACGACGGCAACCGTCAACTGCGCGGGGACTTACGCCGGCTGGGACGCGCCGTGAACAAGATGGTCGACCAGCTCTCCCTGTTCACCGGGGAGGTCACCCGGGTGGCCCGCGAGGTGGGCACGGAGGGGCGGCTCGGCGGCCGCGCCAAGGCGACGGGTCTGTCCGGGAGTTGGCGGGACGTGACCGAGGCGGTCAACACGATGGCCTCCCGGCTGACGGCCCAGGTGCGGGACATCGCCCTGGTGACCACGGCGGTGGCGCGCGGCGACCTGACCCGTACGGTGACGGTCGAGGCGACCGGTGAGCTGCTGGAACTGAAGCTCACCGTGAACACGATGGTCGACCAGCTCTCCGCGTTCGCCGACGAGGTCACCCGGGTGGCCCGCGAGGTCGGCACCGAGGGCCGGCTGGGCGGCCGCGCGCAGGTCCGGGGGGCGTCGGGGGTCTGGAAGGACCTCACCGACAACGTGAATTTCATGGCGTCCAACCTGACGTCACAGGTTCGAAATATCGCACAGGTCACCACGGCGGTCGCCAACGGCGACCTCAGCCAGAAGATCACGGTCGACGCGCAGGGCGAGATCCTCGAACTGAAGTCGACGATCAACACGATGGTCGACCAGCTCTCCGCGTTCGCCGACGAGGTCACCCGCGTCGCCCGTGAGGTCGGCACCGAGGGCAACCTCGGCGGCCGGGCCCAGGTGCGGGGGGTGTCGGGGGTCTGGAAGGACCTCACCGACAACGTCAACTTCATGGCGGACAACCTGACCTCGCAGGTCCGCAACATCGCCCTCGTCTCCACGGCCGTGGCACAGGGCGACCTCGGCAAGAAGATCACCGTCGAGGCGAAGGGCGAGATCCTCGAACTGAAGTCGACCATCAACACCATGGTCGACCAGCTCTCCGCCTTCGCCGACGAGGTCACCCGCGTCGCCCGCGAGGTCGGCACCGAGGGCAACCTCGGCGGCCAGGCCCAGGTCCGCGGGGTGTCGGGCGTCTGGAAGGACCTCACCGACAACGTCAACTTCATGGCCCTGAACCTGACGTCCCAGGTCCGCAACATCGCGCAGGTCACCACCGCCGTCGCCAACGGCGACCTGTCGAAGAAGATCACGGTCGACGCCCGGGGCGAGATCCTGGAGCTGAAGGACACCGTCAACACGATGGTGGAGCAACTGCGCGCGTTCGCCGACGAGGTGACCCGCGTGGCACGCGAGGTCGGCACGGACGGACGGCTCGGCGGCCGCGCCCAGGTCCTCGGGGTCTCGGGCGTCTGGCGGGACCTGACCGACAACGTCAACTACATGGCCGACAACCTGACCTCGCAGGTCCGCAACATCGCCCAGGTGGCCACGGCGGTGGCGCAGGGCGACCTGTCGAAGAAGATCGACGTGGACGCCCGCGGCGAGATCCTCGAACTGAAGACGACCATCAACACGATGGTGGACACGCTGTCGTCGTTCTCCTCGGAGGTCACCCGGGTGGCCCGCGAGGTCGGTTCGGAGGGCCGCCTCGGCGGCCAGGCACGGGTCGAGGGCGTGTACGGCACCTGGAAGCGCCTGACGACGAACGTGAACGAACTCGCCTCCAACCTCACCACCCAGGTCCGCGCGATCGCCGAGGTGGCGTCCGCGGTGGCCCAGGGCGACATGTCCCGCTCCATCAGCGTGGAGACGCAGGGCGAGGTCGCCGAACTGAAGGACAACATCAACCTGATGGTGGCCAACCTGCGCGAGACGACGCGCGCGAAGGACTGGCTGGAGTCGAACCTCGCCCGCCTCGCCGCGCTGATGCAGGGCCACCGCGACCTGATGGAGGTCGCCGACCTGATCCTGCGCGAGCTGACCCCGCTGGTGAACGCACAGTACGGCGCCTTCTTCCTCGCCGACCCCGAGGAGGACGAACCCGCGCTGCGCACGGCCGTGCCCGCCAAGGGACTCGCCTTCATCGCCGGGTACGGCGCGGCACAGGGCGCGACCGTCGACACCGGCGGCATGCCGGTGCACGGCCTGGTCCGGCAGGCGGCCCGCGAGAAGAAACGGATCCTCGTCGAGGAGGCCCCGCCCGACTACATCAAGATCAACAGCGGGCTCGGGGAAGCGGCACCCGCCAGCGTCGTCATCATCCCGATCCTCTTCGAGGACAAGCTCCTCGGCGTCATCGAACTGGCCTCGTTCTCCCGCTTCTCCGACGTCCACCTCGCCTTCTTCGACCAGTTCGTGAACACCATCGGCGTCGCCATCAACACGATCATCGCCAACTCCCGTACGGAGTCCCTGCTCGGCGAGTCCCAGCGGCTCGCCATCCAGCTCCAGGACCGCTCCGACGAACTCCAGTCACAACAGGCGGAGTTGCAGCGGTCCAACGCCGAACTGGAGGAGAAGGCGGCCCTTCTCGCCACCAGCTCGCAGTACAAGTCGGAGTTCCTGGCGAACATGTCGCACGAGCTGCGCACACCGCTCAACTCCCTGCTGATCCTCGCCCGGCTGCTGTCCGACAACCCCGACGGCAGGCTCTCCGGCCAGGAGGTGCAGTTCGCGACGACCATCCACCGCTCCGGCTCGGACCTCCTCCAGCTCATCAACGACATCCTCGACCTGTCGAAGATCGAGGCCGGCCGGATGGACGTACGCCCCAAGAGGCTGCCGCTCATCAAGCTCCTCGACTACGTCCACGCCACCTTCCGCCCGCTCACCCACGACCGGGGGCTCGCCTTCGAGGTGGCGGTCGGCGAGGACGTGCCGCGCGAGATGTGGTCCGACGAGCAGCGGCTCCAGCAGATCCTGCGCAACCTGCTCGCCAACGCCATCAAGTTCACCGCGAGCGGCCGCGTCGAGCTGCGCGTCGACCGCGTCGCGGACCCCGACCGCACCCGCGAGAACGGCGACACCGTGATCGCCTTCGCCGTCTCCGACACCGGCATCGGCATCGCGCCGGAGAAGCTCCCCGTGATCTTCGAGGCGTTCCAGCAGGCGGACGGCACCACCAACCGCAAGTACGGCGGCACGGGCCTCGGGCTGTCCATCAGCCGTGAGATCTCCGGGCTGCTCGGCGGCCGCATCGTCGCCGAGAGCACGCCCGGCAAGGGCTCCACCTTCACGCTGTACGTGCCGGTGGTGAGCCCCGGGCACGCGGCGACGGGACCGACCCGCGACGGTCCTCCCGTCGCGCTCACCGAGCAGTTGTCGACCGAGCCCTACACGGTCCACGGCGCCGACGACACCTGGCCGGCCCCCACCAAACTGGAGGCCTGGCAGGCCGGCCGGGCGGGCCGGGTCCTGCCGGGCCGACGGGTGCTGATCGTGGACGACGACATCCGCAACGTCTTCGCGCTGACCCATGTGCTCGGCCGCGTCGGCATGCCCGTGCTGTATGCGGAGAACGGCCGCGAGGGCATCGAGACACTGGAGCGCAATCCCGACGTCGAACTGGTCCTGATGGACATCATGATGCCGGAGATGGACGGTTACGAGACGATCTCCGCCATCCGCCGCACGCCCCGCTGGACGGGACTGCCCATCGTCGCGCTGACCGCGAAGGCGATGCCCGGCGACCGCGAGAAGTCCATCGCGCGGGGTGCCAACGACTACGTTCCGAAACCGGTGGACTTCGACCGGCTCCTCACCGTCGTCTGCGCCCTCCTCGATTCCGAGGTCACGGACGACGACGGGGAGCGGTACGCCCCCGGCGCCACGGAACCCGAGCGGCGTGCCGCGGGCCCGGGCGCGGTCGCCGCCGAACCGGCGGCCGACGCACCGCGGGGGCGAAGCACCGACAGCACGCGGACCGAGTGAGGCACCGTCATCATGAGTGAGGCAACGAACGGCGAGCGCGCGAGCATCCTCCTGGTCGACGACATGGAGGACAACCTGGTCGCGCTGGAGGCCGTCCTGGGCTCCCTCAACGAGCCGCTGATAAGGGCGCGTTCGGGCGAGGAGGCGATGAAGGCGCTGCTGCGGCAGCGGTTCGCCGTCGTGCTGCTCGACATCCGAATGCCGGGCATGGACGGCTTCGAGACGGCCGCGAACATCAAGCGGCTCGACCAGACCAAGGACGTCCCCATCATCTTCCTGACGGGCACGGACGCCGACGCGGGCTACGCCTTCCGCGGGTACGCGACCGGAGCCGCCGACTATCTGACGAAGCCGTTCGACCCGTGGGTGCTGCGCGCCAAGGTGACCGTCTTCCTCGATCTGCACCGCAAGAACCGGCAGTTGGAGCGCCTGCTCGCCCGCGAGGAGGAACGATTCGACGAACTCGCCGACCGGCTGCGCGGGATCGAGACGCAGCTCGCGGCCGGCACCCTCCGTGACGCCGGCGAACTCCGCGAGCAGCTCCGGCAGATGGAGGCGCTGCTGAGGGACATGCGCCGGAACCGGCCCTAGAACCCGGCGGCCGCACATGACTCCGCACACGACTCCGCCCCCGGCGGACCGGGGGCGGAGGAAGCTGCCGGCGCGGGACCGGGCCAGGGGACTACGCCTCGCGGGCGCCCGCGTACATCTCGTCGATCAGGTGCTTGTACTCCCGCTCGACGACCGGGCGCTTGAGCTTGAGGCTCGGGGTGATCTCGCCGTGTTCGACGTCCAGGTCGCGGGGCAGGAGACGGAACTTCTTGATGGTCTGCCAGCGCTGGAGACCTCCGTTGAGCTCCTTCACGTAGGCCTCGACCATGGCGACCGTCGTGGGCGCGGCGACGACCTCGGCGTACGACCTGCGCTCCAGACCGTTGTCCTTCGCCCAGTCCATGATCGACGGTTCGTCGAGCGCGATGAGGGCGGTGCAGAAGTTCCGGTCGGCGCCGTGCACGAGGATGTTGGAGACGTACGGACAGACCGCCTTGAACTGGCCCTCGACCTCGGCGGGCGCGATGTACTTGCCGCCCGAGGTCTTGATGAGGTCCTTCTTGCGGTCGGTGATCCGCAGGTAGCCGTCCGGGGACAGCTCGCCGATGTCGCCGGTGTGGAACCAGCCGTCGGCCTCCAGCACCTCCGCCGTCTTCTCGGGCAGCCCGTGGTAGCCCTCCATGATGCCGGGGCCGCGCAGCAGGATCTCGCCGTCGTCCGCGATGCGCACCTCGGTGCCGGGGAGCGGCTTGCCGACCGTGCCGGTGCGGTAGGCCTCGCCCGGGTTCACGAAGGAGGCGGCGGAGGACTCGGTGAGTCCGTAGCCCTCCAGGATGTGGATGCCGGCGCCGGCGAAGAAGTAACCGATCTCGGGCGCGAGGGCGGCGGAGCCGGAGACGCAGGCGCGCAGGTTGCCGCCGAAGGCCTCGCGGATCTTGGCGAAGACGAGCGTGTCGGCGACCTTGTGCTTGGCGCCGAGCGCGAACGGCACGGAGGCGGAGCCGGTGCGGCGGAAGTTGTCCTGGCTGACCTTCGCGTACTCGCGGGAGACCTCGGCGGCCCACTGGAAGATCTTGTACTTGGCGCCGCCGCCGGCCCGCGCCTTGGCCGCGACCCCGTTGTAGACCTTCTCGAAGATGCGGGGGACGGCCGCCATGTACGTCGGCTGCACCACCGGCAGGTTCTCGATGATCTTGTCGACGCGGCCGTCGACGGCGGTCACGTGCCCGACCTCGATCTGGCCGGAGGTGAGGACCTTGCCGAAGACGTGCGCGAGCGGCAGCCACAGGTACTGGACGTCGTCCTGGCCGACCAGACCGGTGGAGGCGATCGCCTTCGCCATGTACGACCAGTTGTCGTGCGGCAGACGGACCCCCTTGGGGCGGCCGGTGGTGCCGGACGTGTAGATGAGGGTGGCGAGCTGGTCGGCGGTGATCGCGCCGACGCGCTCCTTGATCAGCTCGGGGTGCTTCTCCAGGTAGGCGGCGCCGCGCTTCTCCAGGTCGGCGAGCGTGAGGACCCAGTCGTCGCTCTCCACGCCCTCGCCGTCGATGACCACGACGTGGCCGAGCTCGGGAAGGTCCGCCCGCTTGTCCCGCGCCTTGGCGAGCTGGGCGGCGTCCTCGGCGACGAGCACCCTGCTCGCGGAGTCGGAGAGGATGAACGCCGACTCCTCGGCGTTGGTCTGCGGGTAGACGGTCGTGGTGGCCGCGCCGGCGCACAGGATGCCGAGGTCGGCGAGGATCCACTCGACCCGGGTGGAGGAGGCGAGCGCGACACGCTGCTCGGACTCCACGCCGAGTTCGATGAGACCGGCGGCGATGGCGAAGACCCGCTCGGCGGCCTCGCCCCAGGTCAGGGACTTCCACTCGTCGGGGCCGTCGCCCCCGGCCGGTACCGGGTAGCGGTAGGCCTCGGCGTCCGGTGTGGCCGCCACGCGCTCCAGGAAGAGGGCCGCGACGGACGGCGGACGGTTCTCGATCAGGGTCTGTGTGTCGCTCACGACATCCTCCGGGGCCCGCGGCGTTGCGGCTGGCTCAATTGCGGCTGTTGGTTAACTCGCGAGTAACTACCGAGCAGGGATCAGAGTAGAACGCGTCCGGCCGGTGCGTAAGAGGCTTCGGCCCGCCACTTCGACCAGGACACACTCCGCAGACAAGCACAGGGCCCGCCGCGCGGAAGCGCGACGGGCCCTGAAACTCGGCATCCCGGGTGACTACTTCTTGCCCTTGGCGGAGCCGCCGCTGTCGTCACTGGACAGCACGGCGATGAAGGCCTCTTGCGGAACCTCCACAGAGCCCACCATCTTCATCCGCTTCTTGCCTTCCTTCTGCTTCTCCAGCAGCTTCCGCTTACGCGAGATGTCACCGCCGTAGCACTTGGCGAGGACGTCCTTGCGGATGGCACGGATGGTCTCGCGGGCGATGACCCGGGAGCCGATGGCCGCCTGGATCGGCACCTCGAAGGCCTGCCGCGGGATCAGTTCGCGCAGCTTGGCGACGAGCCGGACACCGTACGCGTACGCCGCGTCCTTGTGCGTGACCGCAGAGAAGGCGTCGACCTTGTCGCCGTGCAGCAGGATGTCCACCTTGACCAGGCTGGAGGCCTGCTCGCCGGTGGGTTCGTAGTCCAGCGAGGCGTAGCCGCGGGTCTTGGACTTCAGCTGGTCGAAGAAGTCGAAGACGATCTCCGCGAGCGGCAGGGTGTAGCGGATCTCGACCCGGTCCTCGGAGAGGTAGTCCATGCCGAGCAGGGTGCCGCGCCGGGTCTGGCACAGCTCCATGATCGAGCCGATGAACTCCGAGGGCGCGAGGATGGTCGCGCGCACGACGGGCTCGTAGACCTTGTCGATCTTGCCCTCGGGGAACTCGCTCGGGTTGGTGACCGTGTGCTCGCTGCGGTCCTCCATCTCGACGCGGTAGACCACGTTCGGGGCGGTCGCGATCAGGTCGAGCCCGAACTCGCGCTCCAGCCGCTCGCGGATCACGTCGAGGTGCAGCAGTCCGAGGAAGCCGACACGGAAGCCGAAGCCCAGTGCCGCCGAGGTCTCCGGCTCGTACACCAGCGCCGCGTCGTTGAGCTGGAGCTTGTCCAGGGCGTCGCGCAGCTCGGGGTAGTCGGAGCCGTCCATGGGATACAGGCCCGAGAAGACCATGGGCCGGGGGTCCTTGTACCCGCCGAGCGCCTCGGTGGCGCCCTTGTGCAGGGTGGTGATCGTGTCACCGACCTTGGACTGGCGGACGTCCTTCACGCCGGTGATGAGGTAGCCCACCTCACCGACACCGAGCCCGTCGGCCGCCTTCATCTCGGGGGCCGAGACGCCGATCTCCAGCAGTTCGTGGGTGGCGCCGGTGGACATCATCCGGATGCGCTCACGCTTGTTGAGCTGACCGTCGATGACACGGACGTACGTCACGACACCGCGGTAGGAGTCGTACACGGAGTCGAAGATCATCGCGCGGGCCGGGGCGTCCTGGACGCCGACCGGGGCGGGGATCTCCGCGACGACCCTGTCGAGCAGTGCCTCGACACCCAGGCCGGTCTTGGCGGAGACCTTCAGCACGTCCTCGGGGTCGCACCCGATGAGGTTCGCGAGCTCCTCGGAGAACTTCTCCGGCTGGGCGGCCGGGAGGTCGATCTTGTTCAGTACGGGGATGATCTTGAGGTCGTTCTCCATCGCCAGGTAGAGGTTGGCGAGAGTCTGCGCCTCGATGCCCTGGGCCGCGTCGACCAGCAGGACCGTGCCCTCGCAGGCCGCGAGCGACCGCGACACCTCGTACGTGAAGTCGACGTGCCCGGGGGTGTCGATCATGTTGAGGATGTGGGTCTTGCCCGGATTCTCGGACGGTGCCCAGGGCAGCCGGACCGCCTGGGACTTGATCGTGATGCCACGCTCGCGCTCGATGTCCATGCGGTCGAGGTACTGAGCACGCATCTGCCGGGGGTCGACCACCCCGGTCAGCTGGAGCATGCGGTCGGCGAGCGTGGACTTGCCGTGGTCGATGTGCGCGATGATGCAGAAATTGCGGATCAGAGCCGGGTCGGTACGGCTCGGCTCGGGCACATTGTTAGGGGTCGCGGGCACGCAGGGTCCTGTCTCTTGAGGCGCCTGTCGCCTCGGGTCGGATCGATACGTAGGCTCCATCGTCCCACGCGCGGGGAGCTGCGACCGGTTTGGGCCTTGTGTGCGGGGATCGCCCCGCCCGTTCGGGGCGCCCCGCGCCGGTGTCCGCGTCCGCCCCGGACTCTCCCCGGCGGGCGGCGGAAGGCCGGTTTGGGCCGGTCGTACGGGGGCTGGTAGCCTGGGTGGCTGTGTCTCGTGCCCTCTCTGCAGGAGACGCACCCAAGAAAATCAAACGGCGGGTGAGACGTGCTGTCTCGCCTGCCTGAACCTGTAAAGGCTCATTCGTGGCGAACATCAAGTCCCAGATCAAGCGGATCAAGACCAACGAGAAGGCCCGGCTGCGCAACAAGGCCGTCAAGTCTTCCCTGAAGACCGCGATCCGCAAGGCCCGCGAGGCTTCGGCCGCGGGTGACGTCGAGAAGGCCACCGAGTACACGCGCGCCGCGTCGCGCCAGCTCGACAAGGCCGTCGCGAAGGGCGTCATCCACAAGAACCAGGCCGCCAACAAGAAGTCGGCGCTTGCTTCGAAGGTCGCCGCCCTCAAGGCCTGAGTCGGCTGAGCCCCTCGGGCTCACCCTCTGACCTACTTGACGTAACCGTCGGCCGGACCCGAGCGGGCCCTCTCTCCCGCTCCCGACCGACACCCCGGATCCGCGCACGATCTGCGTTCGCCACGCGGGCGTGGATCCACCCAGCTCCAGCCGAAGGCCCCGCTTCCTCCCGCTACGGGAGACGAGCGGGGCCTTCGGCATGTGGTGAGGAGAGCGGGGACGGCGACGGCGGCCTGTCCGCAGGGGACGGTCCCTAGCCGCGGCCGGAGCGGGCCGCGCGGGCGATCGTGACGACCGCCTTCTCCAGCGCGTAGGCCGGGTCGTCGCCGCCACCCTTGACCCCGGCGTCCGCCTCCGCCACGGCTCGCAGGGCCACGGAGACCCCGTCCGGCGTCCATCCGCGCATCTGCTGCCGCACCCGGTCGATCTTCCAGGGCGGCATCCCCAGCTCACGGGCGAGGTCGGCGGGCCTGCCGCCCCGCGCCGAGGACAGCTTCCCGATCGCCCGCACCCCCTGCGCGAGCGCGCTGGTGATCAGGACGGGAGCCACACCGGTCGACAGCGACCACCGCAACGCCTCCAGCGCCTCAGCGGCCCGCCCCTCGACGGCCCGGTCGGCCACGGTGAAGCTGGATGCCTCGGCCCGCCCCTTGTAGTAGCGGCCGACGACCGCTTCGTCGATCGTCCCCTCGACGTCCGCGGTCAGCTGCCTCACCGCCGACGCCAGCTCGCGCAGGTCGCTCCCGATGGAGTCCACCAGCGACTGGCACGCCTCCGGCGTGGCCGAGCGCCCCAGGACCCGGAACTCGCTCCGCACGAACCCCAGCCGGTCCGCCGGCTTCGTCATCTTGGGGCACGCGACCTCCCGCGCCCCCGCCTTGCGCGCGGCGTCCAGCAGCCCCTTGCCCTTGGCGCCGCCCGCGTGCAACAGCACCAGGGTGATCTCCTCGGCGGGCGCCCCGAGATACGTCTTGACGTCCTTGATCGTGTCCGCCGACAGATCCTGCGCGTTGCGTACGACCACGACCTTGCGCTCGGCGAACAGCGAGGGGCTCGTCAGCTCGTTGAGCGTGCCGGGCTGCAACTGGTCCGAGGTGAGGTCCCGTACGTCCGTGTCGGCGTCGGCGGCCCGGGCCGCGGCCACGACCTCCTGGACGGCACGGTCGAGCAGGAGGTCCTCCTGGCCCACGGCGAGCGTGACAGGGGCGAGGGGATCGTCTTGTGCGGTCTTCTTGGCCATCCCCGAAAGCATCCCACGCGCCGCTGACAACCCGACCCCGCGTGCCCACCGACCCCACGCGATCCCGCCCTGGGAAAGCGACCCCGGAAACCGACCCCGGAGCGGCGCACAGTGCCCCTGAGACGGACGCCGTGCGCGACCGGACAGACAGAGCCCGACGACTCAGGTCATCCGGCCGCCCGGGCCTACGGCTCCTCGCGCCAGCCGTCCCACTCCCCCGCGAACTCGTCCAGCTCCTTCGGGTCCAGCCGCTCGTCGGCGTCCGTCAGGACGAGGAGCCACTGCGCGTCCTCGGCGTCGTCCTCGCCGGCCAGCGCGTCCCGGACGAGCTGCGGCTCCTCGTGCAGTCCGAACCTGTCACCGACGGCCTCCGCCGCCTCTTCCGCGGCGTCACGGTCGGGCAGCACCAGCACATGTCTCACTTCGCTCACACGGACATTTTCCGGTACGCCCGAAGCGACCGGCCCCCGGGGCGGCCTCCGGAGGAGCGGGGGTCCAGAACGGGGCCAGGGACGGGGGCAGGACGGGGACATGCCCGGGCGCGGGCACCGGCTCGGGCGCGGGCACCAGCTCGGGCGCGCGGGCGCGGGCCCGGGCACCAGCTCGGGCTCGGCACCGGGAGCCGGCCCCGGACCCTGCGCCGACGGCATCCGGACGGGCCGGTACCAGGAGGTGCGGAGCCGGACGAGCCGGTACCCGGAGGAACTGGAGCCCGACCGCACTGCACCCGGCCGGGGCCGGGCGTCCGCGTCCGGAGCGGTCCCGACGCCCGGCCCCCTCCCCGGGCCGGAACGGGAGTCACCCCGCCGCCCCGACCTCCGGAACCCGGTCCAGCTCGATACCGAAGCGCTCCCGGTACACCGCCAGCACCTCCTCGTCGGTGGCGACCTCCGCCACCTCCTTCGCCCCGTCGGGGGCCGTCACCGTGAACTTCCTGCCGCTGAGCGTGATCCGTCCCCCGTCCTTCGTGACCCGCGAGCAGACCAGCGAACGCGAGAAGTTCGAGAGCGACGACGTGCTGTGCCACCAGGCCCCGACGACGAAGTCCTCCAGCACCCGCGGCCGCATCTCCAGCCGGTACTGGCGTTTGCCGCCCATGACGACGTCCAGGTCCTTGCTCTCTCGCCCATCTCCGGCGCCCCGCACCCCCGCCGCGTCCGGCCCGGACTCGACGACCCCGAACACCCCGGCCGGATCCCGCTGTTCGCCCCGCTCCCCGAAGGCCAGCGGATAATGGCTGTGCGCCCCGAACCCGACATCGGTGATCCAGTCGCCTCCGTCCACCGTCCGCACCCGCAGCGCGAGATGGTCGTAGGGAATCCCGGGCTTCCCGTCGTCCCCGTACACCCGCGCCGCGAGCAACGTCACGTCGAAACCGAGCGAGCTCAGCAACGCCCCGAAGGCGCCGTTCAGTTCGTAGCAGAAGCCCCCTCTGCGAGCGCCCACCAGCTTGTCGAGCAGCCTCTTCTCGTCCAGCACGATCTCCTCACCGAGGTGGATCGACAGGTTCTCGAACGGCACCGTCCTCAGGTGGCGCAGCTGAAGCTCGCGCAGCACGTCGGACGTGGGCCACGCGGGGTGCTGAGCCCCGATACGGCGGAGGTAGGCGTCGGCCTGTGCGGAATTCATGACCTCAGTGTCCCGCCACACTCAGGCCTGTGCCCGCACCCGTGACGGCGAGCGACCCGTCCTCGTCGGTCCGCAGCACCACCGCACCCCCGGCCCGCAGCGCCTCCACCGTGCTCGGGGCGGGATGCCCATAGACGTTGTGCCTGCCGCAGGAGATGAGCGCGAGACGCGGCGCCACCCGGCGTATGAGCTCGGGATCCTGGTAGGCGGACCCGTGATGGGCGACCTTGAGAACGTCCACCTTGCTCACCTCCAAGGCCGCCGGCGATCTCAACAGGGCCTGCTGCGCGGGTGGTTCAAGGTCTCCGAGCAACAGCAGCCGCAGCCCGGCCGACCGGACGAGCAGGGCGATGCTCGCGTCGTTCGGACCGTCCGGCGTCGGGGCCGGATCCGGTGGCGGCCACAGCACCTGCCAGTCGAGACGGCCGGTGCGCCGCCGCTCCCCGGCCACGACCCGGGTCACGGGGATGTGTCGCGCGGCCGCCTCCCGTCGCACGAACTCGGCCTGATCCGGCGGTTCTTCGTACCCGGTTGTCTCGATCGCGCCCACCGACCGCCCGTCGAGCACACCCGGCAGTCCCGCGACGTGATCGGCGTGGAAGTGCGTGAGCACGACGAGCGGGATCCTGGTGACGCCGAGGGTGCTCAGACAGCGGTCGACCGCGACCGGGTCCGGACCGGCGTCCACCACCACGGCGCTGCCGTCACCCGCCGACAGCACTGTGGCGTCTCCCTGTCCCACGTCGCACATCGCGAACCTCCAGCCGGGCGGCGGCCATCCCGTGATCACCCTCGTCAACGGCGGCGGCTGCACCACGACGAGCAGGAACAGTACGAGGCAGGCACCGCTCAGCCAGAGATGCCGCAGCAGTCTCCGCCCGACGAGCACGACGGCCACCGTGACGAGCGCCAGCAGACCCGCGCCCGCCCAACTGCCCGGCCAGTCCACTCCCCCGCCGGGCAGCGCCGCCCCCGTGCGCGCGATGTCCGCGATCCAGCGGGCGGGCCAACTGGCGCACCACGCCAGGACCTTGGCGACCGGAATCGCCACGGAGGCCGTCGCCAGTGTCCCGAAGCCGAGCACCGTGGCCGGCGCGACCGCGAACTCGGCGAGCAGATTGCACGGCACCGCCACCAGACTCACCCGTGCCGACAACAGGGCGACCACAGGTGCGCACAGAGCCTGCGCCGCGGCGGCCGCGGCGAGCGCCTCCGCCAACCGGGGAGGCACCCGGCGCCGACGCAACGCCGCGCTCCAGCGCGGCGCGACCGTCAGCAGGGCGCCGGTGGCGAGCACCGAAAGCAGGAATCCGTAACTGCGGGACAGCCAGGGGTCGTACAGCACCAGCAGCAGTACCGCGGTGGCCAGCGCGGGGATCAGCGATCTGCGGCGCCCGGTCGCGATGGCGAGCAGCGCGATCGATCCGCAGGCCGCTGCCCGGAGCACGCTCGGATCGGGCCGGCACACGATCACGAAGGCGAGGGTGATCGCGCCGCCGAGCAGGGCGGTCGCCCGGAGCGGGACACCGATCCGGGGCGCGAGGCCGCGTCGCTCCACCCGCTGGGCGAGGCCCGCCGGGCCGATGAACAGGGCGAGCAGGATCGTGAAGTTGCCCCCGCTGACGGCGAGGAGGTGGGTGAGGTCGGTCGCCTTGAAGGCCTCGTCCAGTTCCGGTGTGACCCGTGCGGTGTCCCCGACGACCAGGCCCGGCAGCAGTGCCCGCGCGTCCGTCTCCAGGCCGTCGGTCGCCTCGCGCAGCCCCTCCCGGAGCCGACCGGCGAACCGTTGCGGCCCGGACGGCTCCCCCACCACCTCCGGCGGCGCACTCCCCCGCACCCGCAGCACCGCCGCGATGTCGCCCCCGTCGGACAGAGCGGGCACGACCCGCGCCGCCACCCGCACCCGCGTGGACGGCAACAACGACAACCAGGGTGAGCGTTCACCGGTCGTCTGGGCTGGCCCGCGCCGCGAGCGCGCGTCGACGATCACCAGCACCGGCGTCCGGGTGGCGAGCACCGTGCCGTCGGCCTCGACGATCCTCCTGACCCGCGCGTCGAAGAGCAGCGCCGTCGGCGCCATGTGGTCCCCGGTGATCCGGGGCCGGGTGAACCGTGGGTCGGAGGTGACCTCCACATCGGCCGTCACATGAGCGAACCTCTTCGCGAGTGCTGGAACCGGGCCGCGCCGCACGTCCGCGCCGTGCAGGCCCGCGGAGGCCGCAGCCGCGGCGACACAGAGCAGCACGGCGGCCGCGGAGACGCGGGGCCACGCACCCGGCCGCGCTCCCCCGCGCCGCCAGGCCACAGGTGCCGCGCGTCGGCGCGCGGAGTCGCCGAGCGGCCCGGCGGTGTCACCTCGCGACCCCGCAGTCGCATCGGCACGCCCGGCCGGCAACAACGCGCCTCCGACCACCAGGGACACCATGGCCACGCCCGTGACCCACCCCGGTGACGCCCCCACCAGCACGGCGGCGGTCACCCAGACCGCGAGGGCGGGCGGTACGAGCCGGAGATCCACCGGCCCCTCCACCCGGGGGTGTGCGGCGCCGAGCCTGTTCCCGGATTCGGCGTGAACGGACCTGCGGCCCACCGAGCGGAGAACATCCGACTGCCCGGCGCCAGAGCCCTCGGATTCTCCGGGCCCACCCGGACTCCCCGGCCCCGCGGGCCCACCCCGACTCCCCGGCCCCGCAGGTCCAGCCGGGCTCCCCGGTCCACCCGGACTTCCCGGTCCGCCAGGACTTCCCGGTCCACCTCGACTTCCCGGGTCCCTCCATCGTTCCGGCCCTCCCAGGTCCCTCCGACCTCCCAGCCCTCCCCGTCCCCGTCCCCGTCCTCTCGGGCCTCCCCGCGCTCCCCGTACTTCCGGCACTGCCGGCCCTCCGTGCCCCGTCAGTCCTTCCGCCGCCTGGTCCTCCCCAGTCCGGCCCACGGTGCGTTGTGTCCGCCCACTGCTCGCCGTGCCATTGCGCCGTGGGCTCGTCGCCGGGCCGACCGGGCGCGCACCCGGCGGCGGTCCGAGCGGCGCGGCAGCAGCCACCGACCCGGCGCCGCTCTCACCGCTCCTCGATCCGGAATCACTCATGGCTGCACCAGGTCCCGGAGGTCCGAGAAGCGGCGGTCACCGATTCCGTTCACCTCGCGGAGTTCGTCGACCGAGCGGAACCCGCCGTGCGCCGTGCGGTAGTCGATGATGTGCCGGGCCAGCACAGGGCCGACGCCGGGCAGCGTGTCGAGCTGATCGACCGTGGCCGTGTTGAGGGCGACCGGCGCGGCGGGCACGCCACCGGCCGCGCCTCCTCCCGCCCCGGCGGACCCCGCTCCGGCGAGCCCGGCTCCAGCAAGCCCCGCCCCCGGTGGGGACGCCGACGCTCCGACCACGATCTGCTCCCCGTCCACCAGCAGACGCGCCCGATTGAGCCCGCCGGTGTCCGTACCGGGCCGCACCCCGCCGGCCGCCCGCAGGGCGTCCTCCACCCGGGATCCCGTCGGCAGCCGCTGGAGCCCGGGAGCCCGCACCTTGCCACCGACGTCGACGACGATCCGGCTCCCGGCGGCACCGGCGGGGCCGGAGGCTCCGGTCGAGGCACCCGCTCCCCGTGCCGCACCCGGCTGCTCGCGCTCGCCACTCCTGGCCCCGAACGGCGCCGCCGCCCGCACCACCTCAGGGGCACGCACCGGCTGCGGCCTGCCGACCCAGAAGTGCTGGACGGCGAAGACAGCCGCCGCGACCAGCAGCACGGTCAGCGCCGCCACGCTCCTGCGCTCAAGACCGCACCGCGACTGGAGCCACAACGGCAGCCTCTCCCGCACAGCCGGCCCCACCCGCTCCTGCCACGCTCCGCCACCTTCACCGGCACGGACACCGGCACCCATGCCCGCCACCGCGCCCGGAGACGTGTCGCGACGCGACGCGGGCCGAGAGTCGGAGCGCGGGCCGAGAAGCGGGCCGAATTGCGGACCGGAGCGCGCGTCGGACGGCGGGCCGGTCTCGGCGCCCTGGCGCGCAGGGGACCAAGCGCGGGACCGGGCGTACGGGTCCACGTCGCCCGAGGCCCCCTCCGTCGAACCGGCGCGCGTCGCGTCAGGTCGTAACGACGCGGCGCGCGCCCGAAGCTGCCATTCGGCATACGCCCCCACCCCTCGGAGGTCCTGCCTCGCCGGCCCACTCACCGCCGCGTGACGCTCCCCACCTGGAACAGCCGCCCCGGTTCCACGTGCGGCAAGGAAGCTGTCACCGCCCTGCCCCGAACGGTCGCCGCCCTCGTCCTGAACAGTCCTCGCACTCTTCCGAAGCCCCTCGCCACCACCCAGAAGCCCCGTCCCCCGCACGGTGCTCCCGCGCGGACGCCGCGGCCCCCTCACGTCCTCCGGTTTCCCCCGGCCCTCCAAAGTCTCGGGTCGCACCGGTGCCGCCGGACCCGCCCGGTCCTCAAGCGCCCCCGAGCCGTCTCCGACATTCCGATCCACCCCCGGCGAATCGCTCCCCAACTCCCGGATTCCCGTGGTCCGTTGGGCGAGAAGCGCCTCCGCGCGCAGGCGCAGGGCTGCCGCCGACGCATCGTGGCGGTGCGTGCGGCTTCGTGGGTGTCGGCGGTGGCGGCTGCGGCCGTCGGAGACGGGGCCGCGGCCCGGGCCGCTGGTGGGTGTCGCGGTGCGTGAGCTCGATCGAAGTGCCATGCGGCGAGGATCCGATACCCCGGCCCTCTCGCGATGATCTTGCTCAATTCCGGTGGACGAGGGCCCACTTGTGGATATCTCCGTCACTCACACGGACGCGGGCAGGGCCGGACGCGCCACAGGAGTGCCGCCCCGTTCGGTCCGCCGGAGGCACGGAGTCGGGTGCCTCAGCGAGGTGAGACGACCGCCGCGAGCAGCCCGGGTCCCGTGTGCGCCCCGATCACCGCACCCACCTCGCTCACGTGCAGTTCGACGAGGCCGGGCACGCGTGCGCGCAGCCGGTCCGCGAGGGCCGACGCCCGCTCGGGGGCGGCCAGATGGTGGACGGCGATGTCGACCTGGGCGCTGCCGGCCCGCTCCGCGACGATCTCCTCGAGGCGGGCGATGGCCTTGGACGCCGTGCGGACCTTTTCGAGGAGTTCGATGCGGCCGTCGTCGAGCTGGAGCAGCGGCTTCACGGCGAGCGCGGACCCCAGCAGGGCCTGCGCGGCGCCGATCCGGCCGCCGCGGCGGAGGTAGTCGAGGGTGTCGACGTAGAAGAACGCGGACATGCCCGCGGCCCGCTTCTCGGCCGCGGTCACCGCGTCGTCGACGGTGCCGCCCCCCTCGGCGGACTCGGCGGCGGCCAGCGCGCAGAACCCGAGGGCCATCGCGACCATCCCGGTGTCGACCACCCGCACCGGCACCGGTGCCTCCCGCCCGGCGAGCACGGCGGCGTCGTAGGTGCCGGAGAACTCCGAGGACAGGTGCAGGGAGACGATGCCGGTGGCGCCGGACGCGGCGACCCGGCGATAGGTCTCGGCGAACATCTCGGGGCTCGGCCGGGACGTCGTGACGGGGCGGCGCTTCTGGAGGGCCTGGGCCAGGGAGCGGGCCGAGATCTCGGTGCCCTCTTCGAGCGCCTGGTCACCGAGGACGACGGTCAGAGGGACCGCTGTGATGCCGTGGCGCTCCATCGTCCGCGTCGGCAGGTAGGCCGTGGAATCGGTGACGATCGCGACATGGCGGGACATGAGCTGGAGGTTACCTGTCGGGACGGGTGGGTGGCAGCCCGGCCCCCGAGGCCTGTGACCGGGGCGACCCGATCACGTGGTGCTCTCGGGGCGGGGCTTCTTCTGCCAGGGATAGGTGGGTCGTTGGCCCGGGGGCGTGATGGCTGAGCGCGTCTGCTGCTCCGCCGTGCGGGACTGCGGGGTCTCCGGCCAGGTCTGTCCGCCGGAGGTGGCGGCGTCCGCCGCGGGGGCGGCGGGCCAGGAAGCGGCGGGCCCCGGCTCCTTCGTCCAGTGCCGCAGCGCTCCGGCCTCCATGTCGATCTGGCTGCTCAGGGTGTCCAGGTCGTCGTCCGCGAAGCGGTGGGCGCGGTCGCGGGCGGCCCAGCGCAGGGAGTCCGCCGACCGCGTGATGCGCTCGGTGCGCTCGCGTAGTCCGGGCAGCCGGGCGGCGAGGGCGCCCCGGTCGGGCTCGGCCTCCAGGCGCTTCAGCTCGGCGTCCAGCTCGTGTCCGTGTGCGCTGAGCCGCTCGAAGAGGCTCAGGGACTCCTTGAGGGACTCGTCCTCCGCCACGCTCGCCTGGAGGGCTTCCTGGGTGGCCCGCATCGAGGTGCGCAGCTTCAGCCGGAGCTGGGCCAGCTCGCCCTGGGGGCCGAACTGGGCGAAGGTCTTCGCGCGCAGGGTGTGGTCCTCGACGGTGCGGCGGGCCTGCGTGATGGTGCGGTCGACACCGCGCTTGGCGGCTCCGACGACCTTCACCGTCGCGTACGCGCCCAGCACCACGAACAGCAGGAAGAGCAGGGCGATCACGGTGATCACTGTTCCCATCACACTCCTCCTCGGACCGGTCGCGGCAGCCATGGCCGCGCTCTCAACGGTAAACGCTGCGGGCAGGTTCGGAGTTCCGGAAGAACCCCGAACCTGCCCGTAGGGGACTACCCCGAGCCGCGGCGACGAAGCCGTCGGGCTACGCGGTGACGATGTTGACCAGCTTCGGCGCGCGCACGACGACCTTGCGGATCCCCGCGCCGCCCAGTGCCGCGACGACCTTCTCGTCGGCCAGCGCCACCTTCTCCAGCTCGTCGTCGGAGATCGCCGGGGAGACCTCCAGACGGGCTTTGACCTTGCCCTTGACCTGCACGACGCAGGTCACGGTCTCGTCCACGACGTACGCCGGGTCGGCGACCGGGAAGTCCTGGTGGACGATCGACGCGGTGTGGCCCAGTCGGCGCCACAGTTCCTCGGCGATGTGCGGCGCCAGCGGCGCCACCATCAGGACCAGGGCCTCGGCGACCGGGCGCGCGACCGGGCCGCCCACCTTGGTCAGGTGGTTGTTCAGCTCGGTGACCTTGGCGATGGCGGTGTTGAACCGCATGCCCTCCAGGTCGTGGCGCACTCCGTCGATGGCCTTGTGCAGGGCACGCAGCGTGCTCTCGTCGATGTCGGCCTCGGCCGTGTCGACGACCGTGACCTCGCCGGTCGCCTCGTCGACGACGTTGCGCCACAGCCGCTGCAGCAGGCGGTACTGGCCGACCACCGCGCGCGTGTCCCAGGGGCGGGACACGTCCAGGGGGCCCATCGCCATCTCGTACAGGCGCAGGGTGTCCGCGCCGTACTCGGCGCAGATCTCGTCCGGAGTGACCGCGTTCCTCAGGGACTTGCCCATCTTGCCCAGCAGCCTGGAGACCTTCTCGCCCTGGTGGTACCAGGCGCCGTCGCGCTCCTCCACCTCGACGGCCGGTACGGCGATGCCGCGGCTGTCGCGGTACACGTAGGCCTGGATCATGCCCTGGTTGAACAGCCTGTGGAACGGTTCGGCCGAGGACACGTGGCCCAGGTCGAACAGGACCTTGGACCAGAAGCGGGCGTACAGCAGGTGCAGCACGGCGTGCTCGGCGCCGCCGACGTACAGGTCGACGCCGCCGGTCGGCTGGCCCTCGCGGGGGCCCATCCAGTACTGCTCGACGACCGGGTCGACCAGCTTCCGGTCGTTGTGCGGGTCCAGGTAGCGCAGCTCGTACCAGCAGGAACCGGCCCAGTTGGGCATGGTGTTGGTCTCACGGCGGTACTTCTGGGGGCCGCGGCCGTCGCCCAGGTCCAGGGTGACGTGCACCCAGTCGTCGTTGCGGGACAGCGGGGTCTCGGGGGAGGTGTTCGCGTCGTCGGGGTCGAAGGTGCGCGGCGAGTAGTCCTCGACCTCCGGCAGCTCCAGGGGCAGCATCGACTCGGGCAGCGGGTGGGCGATGCCGTCCTCGTCGTAGACGATGGGGAAGGGCTCGCCCCAGTAGCGCTGGCGGCTGAACAGCCAGTCGCGCAGCCGGAAGTTGACGGTGCCCCGGCCGATCCCCCGGCGCTCCAGCCACTCGGTGATGCGCGCCTTGGCGTCGACGACGCCCAGGCCGTCCAGGGAGATCTCGTCGCCGGCGGAGTTGACGATCTTCGCGTCGTAGGAGGCGAAGGCGTCGTCCCAGGTGGAGGCGTCGGTGCCGCGGCCGTCCGAGGGCTCGACCACACAGCGCACGGGCAGTTCGAAGGCGCGGGCGAACGCGAAGTCGCGGGTGTCGTGCGCGGGGACGGCCATGATCGCGCCGGTGCCGTAGCCCATCAGCACGTAGTCGGCGATGAAGACGGGGACCTTCTCGCCGTTGACCGGATTGGTCGCGAACACGCCGGTGAAGACTCCGGTCTTGTCCTTGGCCTCGGCCTGCCGCTCGACGTCGGACTTCGAGGCGGCCTGCGCGCGGTAGGCGGCGACGGCCTCGGCGGGCGTCGCGTGGCCGCCGGTCCACGCCTCGTGGGTGCCCTCGGGCCAGGCGGCCGGGGTGAACTTCTCCACCAGCGGGTGCTCGGGCGCCAGCACCATGTAGGTCGCGCCGAACAGGGTGTCCTGGCGGGTGGTGAAGACCGTGATGGCCTCCCCGTCGACGGGGAAGTCGACGCGGGCACCCTCGGAGCGGCCGATCCAGTTGCGCTGCTGCAGCTTGATGGCCTCGGGCCAGTCCAGGGCGTCCAGATCGTCCAGCAGGCGGTCCGCGTAGGCGGTGATGCGCATGTTCCACTGGCGCAGCTTGGCCTTGAAGACGGGGAAGTTGCCGCGCTCGGAACGGCCGTCGGAGGTGACCTCCTCGTTGGCCAGGACGGTGCCCAGGCCGGGGCACCAGTTGACCGGGGCCTCGGAGGCGTACGCCAGGCGGTACTCGCTCAGGACGTCGGCGCGCTCGGCGGCGTTCAGCTCGTTCCAGGAGCGGTCGCCGCGGACGCCGCGCTCACCGGACTCGAACTGTGCGACCAGTTCGGCGATCGGGCGGGCCTTGGAGGCCTCGTCGTCGTACCAGGAGTTGAAGATCTGCAGGAAGATCCACTGGGTCCACTTGTAGTACTCGGGGTCGATCGTGGCGAACGACCGGCGCTTGTCGTGGCCCAGGCCCAGCGCGCGCAGCTGGACCTTCATGTTCTCCATGTTGGCCTCGGTGGACGCGCGCGGGTGCGTGCCGGTCTGCACGGCGTACTGCTCGGCGGGCAGGCCGAAGGCGTCGAAGCCCAGGGTGTGCAGGACGTTGTGACCGGTCATGCGCTGGAAGCGGGCGAAGACGTCGGTCGCGATGTAGCCCAGCGGGTGCCCGACGTGCAGGCCCGCACCCGAGGGGTACGGGAACATGTCCATGATGAACTTCTTGGGCTTGGCGACCAGGTCGGGGTCGCCCGCCAGGTCCCCGACGGGGTTCGGCGCCTCGTACGTGCCCTCGGCGTCCCAGAAGTCCTGCCAGCGTGCCTCGATGTCGGCCGCCAGGGCGGCCGTGTAGCGGTGCGGCGCTACCACTTCGGCGGTGGCAGCGGTGTTCGTCTCGCTCATGATCCTCAAAGCTCCATCGATCGTCTCTGCCAGCGGCTGACACTCAGGAAATGAAAAAGCCCCTCGCACAGGAGGGGACGCCGCGCCGATTCCGACCACGATTCGTCAGTGGTTCGGGACTGATCAGCGCGGCTCGCTAAGCAGAAGGCGTACGGCACGCATGGCGTCAGGGTACCGCAGCGCCTGCGCGGGCCGCGACGAGGTTTCGGGGCCGTCCGGCACTGCGTGCCACCCGTTCCGAGCACCGAAAAAGCTGAATAAAGTTCAAATATTACTTCGCGTAACGGACACCAGCGGACAACACAAGGACCTCATGGCCCTTTGGTAACAACGCAATAACTCAAACCTCGAACTCGCCCGTATCTCTCGACTTAGAGTGCGGCTTCGGGACCGCTTCCCCGAACCGTTGGGAGTAACCCTCCGTGAACCCTCGTCGCAACAACAGCTCGCTTCCCCGAGCGGGCCGTTCGGCCTACGGGGCGGCCAGTGCTGCCGCCCTTCTCCTCATCCCCGTGGTCGTTCTGGCGGGAGGCAATGGAGTCCGTGACTTCCTGAACTTCGGCGCCGGCGTACTGACGCTGGTCGCCCTGTCGTGCTCGGTGATCTGGGGCCTCGTCGCCACCGACCGGATCTTCCTGAACACCCGCCAGCGGCTGGTGGCACAGGCCGTGCACCGGACCACCGCCGTCTCCTCCGTCGTCTTCCTGCTGCTGCACGTCACGGTCAAACTGGCGCTCGACCACACCACCCTGCTCGCCACCTTCGTCCCCTTCGGGCTCGGCGTCACCGGCACGGCCGGGCTCATCGGCTTCGGCTCGCTGGCCGGGCTGCTCATGGTCTTCACCGCGATCACCGGTGCGCTGCGCAGCGCCTTCGCCTCCCCGGCACCGGTCGCGGCCCGCTGGCGCGCGGTGCACATGCTGGCCTACCCCGCCTGGTGCGCGGCGCTGATCCACGGGCTCTACGCGGGTCGACAGGCGAAGCCGATCTTCACCATCCTCTACAGCCTGTGCCTCGTCGCGGTCATGGCGGCGCTGGCCCTGCGGGCGGCGCCCGCCCCCGTGAAACGCAAGGTCGCCGCCCGCGTCCTGGCGGTCATGGGCGACAACAACGGCCCCGGTGCCCGCGGGTTCCGCGAGGACCTGGACGCCTCCCGCGCGGCCAACGCGGAGGCCCCGCTGCCCGGCTTCTCGGCACGCTCCGCCCGCCCGCCCGTCGGCGGCAACTTCGTCCCCTCCCAGCGCACGGACTCCCCCTCCGCGCCGTACGAATCCGCCTCGGACCCCAGCGCGACGAACGCGGACACAGCTGGTTTCGCCGCGGCCTACCGGGCCGTGTCCACCCCTGGGGGTGACGGCTTCGGGGTCGGCGGGACGCAGCAGTTCCAGATGCCGCTGAACATGCAGCCGACCGAGGTGTTCCCCCGCGTCGACACCGGCAGCACGTCGGGCAGCTGGCCCATCCCCTCGCCGCCCCCCGTCGGCGAGGCCCCGCAGTCGGCCTACGACCCGCTGGCCGACACCGGATACAACATCCCGGTCTATGACAATCCGGCCGTCGACGCGTACGGCATGAGTGACGTGTACGACACCGGTGAGTCGAACGGGGCCTATCGCACGTACAACACCAACGACACGTACGACAGCGGTCCCACGCCTGACGTACTGCCGGGCGCCTTCGACGCTCCTGGCTCCGGTGAATCATGGAACGCCCCTTCCGGAGGCTTTAAGTGAACGAGGCCCTGCCCGACGTCCCGGAGGTCCGCGTCGTCGGACTTCCGCAGCTCACGTCGGGTTTCGACCTGGTTGAACGTCTTGATCTGCCCATGCACCTGAAGGTGCACGGTCCGCTCGAACCGATGGGCGGGGAACAACTCGCGGGACTCGCCGAGGCGATCTCCCTGAAGGGGCGCGGTGGCGCCGGCTTCCCCTTCGCCAAAAAGCTGCGCTCGGTCGCCGAATCGGCCATCAAGAAGGGCATCCGCCCGGTGGTCGTCGTCAACGGAAGCGAGGACGAACCGGCCTGCCGCAAGGACACGGTGCTCATCAACCGTGCCCCGCACCTCATCCTGGACGGCGCCCTGCTGGCCGCGGAGGCCATGGGCGCACGCACCCTCGTGATCGGTGTGACCCGCGAGTCGACACAGCGCTCCATGGAGGCCGCACTGGCCGAGCGCGGCCTGAGCAACCGGCGCGGATCGCCGCTGCGCGCACGCGTGCAGCGCAATCCGGTGCGGATGGTCACCGGCGCGGCCGCCTCGCTGGTCCGCTCGATCGACGGCGGCCCCGCCATCCCGCCGGGCCGCAAGATCAGCGCGTCGCAGAGCGGCGTGGGCGGTGCGCCCACCCTGCTGTCGAACGCGGAGACCTTCGCCCAACTGGCCATCGCCGCCCGCATCGGCCCGGACCGCTACCGCAACACGGGCCTGTACGACGAGCCCGGCACGGTCATGCTCACGGTCTCGGGCGCGGTCGCGCGCCCCATGGTGATCGAGGTCCCCACCGGCGTGCCGCTGCGTTACGTCCTTCAGTTGGCCGGCGCCCCGCCGATGCCGCAGGGCGTGCTGACCGGCGGCTACCACGGCAAGTGGCTCGACGCGGCGGCGGTCAACGAGGCGATCGTCTCGCGCGACAACCTGGCCGCGGTGGGCGGCGCGCTCGGCGCCGGCGCGATCATGCCGATCACCCAGCAGACCTGCCCGCTCGGCGAATCGCTGCGGGTGGCCCAGTGGCTGGCCGAGGAGAGCGCGGGACAGTGCGGTCCCTGCTATCTCGGCCTGCCTGCCGCGGCCCGCGGCCTGGAGGACATCCTGAACGGTGGTGGCCCCGCGGCCCTTGAGGCCGTGAAGCAGGTCGCCAAGTCCGTGAAGCGGCGCGGCGCGTGCTCCCACCCGGACGGCTCGGCGATGTTCATCGAGTCGACCCTCAAGGCGTTCACGGACGACCTGGCCGCCCACGTCCTCGGAAACGGCTGCGGACGGCCCGTGGAGGGCGTTCTGCCGCTCTTCGAGGGCGGCAGGCTCCCCACGGGCATCCCCGGCGGCCAGGACGAGCAGGAGACGGGCTCCAGCCGCCAGAAGATCTACGTCGACTGGACGCTGTGCCGCGGGCACGGCCTGTGCGCCGACATCCTCCCCGAGGTCTTCGAACTGGGCGCCGACGGCTTCCCGACCGTCGCGCAGGCCTCCGTGCCGCGCTACGCCGAGGCGAAGGCCCTGCGGGCGGTGCGGCGCTGCCCGGCGCTCGCCCTGCGCCTGGAGGAGGACACCCGGTCCGCCGCGCCGGCACGCAACAACCTGCCGGTGCTGTCCCAGGGGCGCGGCCGCCGCGCGCTGGGCAGCGGCCGGTGAGCGCGCGAGCACGCTGAACACGAAGAAGCGGGCCACCCGATCCGGGTGGCCCGCTTTCAACTGCTGTGGAGCTAAGGAGAATTGAACTCCTGACCTCCTGCATGCCATGCAGGCGCTCTACCAACTGAGCTATAGCCCCTCGCGACCGAGCGGTAAAACCGCTTCTCGGCCGTTCCGCCCGGTTTCCCCGGCGGCGACGCCAACATTACACGGTCCCCCTGGGGAACCACCAAATCGTTTCCCGCACGCGCCGATTGACGGCATATGTCGGATTCGGTGATTGGGGTCGAGCACTCCCCGGTCAGGCCGTGGCGAACGAGTAGAACCGCTTGAGGGTGCAGTGTTCGTCGAGGAGCCGTCCGTAGATCGGCTCGCCCTCCAGCTCCCGATACGTCTCGATCGGGTCGCCTTTTATGATCAGTGCCCGCGCGCACTCCTCGCACCAGTACTGGTAGTCGTGGTTGACCGGCTCCATGTCGCGGACGATCGGCGTACCACTGCCGCACCAATCGCACTTCCGCCTG
The DNA here is from genome assembly GCF_044766365.1 of Streptomyces sp. NPDC102279. NCBI lineage: Bacteria > Bacillati > Actinomycetota > Actinomycetes > Kitasatosporales > Streptomycetaceae > Streptomyces > Streptomyces sp. NPDC102279. Next base: position 430,251 of record NZ_JBIWLU010000009.1, read on the forward strand.
TGTGCACCCATCGATCAGCTCCAGCTGTGGCCGCAGGCCGTGCACACGTAGGAGATCCCGCCGTTGTCGCCGAGAACCTGGGCGATGTGGACCGATCCGCAGGACAGGCAGTCGAGGAGGGTGGCTGGCTTCCGGGTCAGTACCGCTTCGGGGAGATCGTCGACCTCCTCGAGGATGCTGGCAGGCATCGGTTCTCCCTCCCGTCGGGCCGCGCCCCCTCCGGCCGTTTGATTCTGCCACGGCAGCGGCAATACGGTCAGCGACGCCTTCGTACCAGTCCGGACACGGCACCCGGCGCGGCAGTCACGGCCCGCGCATACGTGCACGCCAGGAGGGTGTCCGCAGAGATATACGCCCGGCGGCGCCAACTGACTCAAGCGGAGAACAACGAAAAATCCCGCCCCCTGCCGGGGACGGGATCTTTACAAGCGATCATCGACCCTTCGAGAACTCGAAACGGAGTCGATCTGTGGAGCTAAGGAGAATTGAACTCCTGACCTCCTGCATGCCATGCAGGCGCTCTACCAACTGAGCTATAGCCCCGTACGTTCTTCCCGCCCTGCGGGCCGAACAAGAAGAACTTTAGCCTGCGACCAGCCGGAAAGTGAAATCCGGTCCGTCCGGGCCCGCGGGACCGGACGGAGGCCTTCCGGAGCACCGCTCAGTCGTCGTCGCCGAGCACCGGTTCGGGCAGCGTGCCGGCGTTGTGCTCGAGGAGCCGCCAGCCGCGGGCGCCCTCGCCGAGGACGGACCAGCAGCAGTTGGACAGCCCGCCGAGGCTCTCCCAGTGCTGGGACTCCAGGCCGAGCAGACGGCCGATGGTGGTGCGGATCGTGCCGCCGTGGCTGACGACGACGAGCGTGCCGTCGTCGGGGAGCTTCTCCGCGTGCCGCAGCACCACGGGGGCGGCGCGGTCGGCGACCTCGCTCTCCAGCTCTCCCCCGCCGCGGCGCACCGCCTCGCCGCGCTTCCACGCGGCGTACTCCTCGCCGTGGCGGGCGATGATCTCGTCGTGCGTCAGGCCCTGCCAGACGCCCGCGTAGGTCTCCCGCAGGCCCTCGTCGTGGGTGACCTCGAGATCGGTCAGCGCGGCCAGTTCGGCGGCCGTGTTCGCGGCCCGCTGGAGGTCCGAGGCGACGATGGCGTCGGGCTTCAGCGAGGCGAGCAGCCGGGCGGCACGCCGGGCCTGCCCGGCGCCCGTCTCGGTCAGCGCGACGTCCGTGGTGCCCTGGAAGCGGCGCTCCACGTTCCACGAGGTCTGGCCGTGCCTCCAGAGGATGACGCGGCGGCCCCGGCCCGGCCTGCCGCCGCTCTCGGCGCCCGGCCTCTTCTCGGCCCCGCTGCTCACCGCAGCTCCTCCAGTTCGGCGGAGTCCTCCTCGGCCTGGAACTTGGCGTGCTCGGCGCCCTTGCCGCGGGTCGCCTTGGCCTCCTCGGGGAGGTCCAGCTCGGGGCAGTCCTTCCACAGGCGCTCGAGGGCGTAGAAGACGCGCTCCTCGCTGTGCTGGACGTGCACCACGATGTCGACGTAGTCGAGCAGGACCCAGCGGGCCTCGCGGTCGCCCTCGCGGCGCACCGGCTTGACGCCGAGCTCCTTGTTCAGGCGCTCCTCGATCTCGTCGACGATCGACTTGACCTGGCGGTCGTTCGGGGCGGACGCCAGCAGGAAGGCGTCGGTGATCGAGAGCACATCGCTCACGTCGTAAGCGATGATGTCGTGCGCGAGCTTGTCTGCGGCCGCCTGCGCGGCGGTCTTGATGAGCTCGATGGAGCGGTCCGTGGCGGTCACTACGCGGCTTTCCGTCGGCGGTCAGTTGTGACTCAAGGGTCTCACGGACCGCCGAGGACCCCCCACGCGTTCGGCCGGCCACGCCCCGGGCCGCCCCGGGGCGTGGCCGGTCACCCCTTGGACACGGTGTCGATCTTGTAGTCCTGGCCGAGGACGACGGACACGTCGGCGTTGTTGGTGACCGTGCCCTTCTTGACCGTGCTGGTCGGCAGGCCCAGTGTCTTGGCCACCTCCACGGCGTCGCCCTTCTTGGCCGCGTCGCCGTAGGTGATCTGCGACACGCTCTGGGCCGCGCCGGCGGAACCGGCGTCCAGGTAGGTGTAGCCGCCGTTGACCAGGACGACGCGGGCCTGTCCCGTGGCCGCCTTGGCGCCGGTGGCGTTCTTGATGCCGACGCGGACCGCGGCGTCGGCGTCCGGGCTCTTCGCCGTACCGCCGAGGATGTCCTTGATCACGCTGTTGGAGGCGTTCTCGCTGAGCGTGCCGTCCTGCTGCACCGGGAGCAGCGCGGTCTTGTAGTCGCCGCCCTTGGCCAGGTCGGCGAGCTTGGCGAGGAAGGCGCCGAGGTCCTGGTCCGTCAGGGACGGGTCGAGGATCTGGGCCAGCGTCTGCACCGTGGTCGTCGCGGCCTGCTTGTCGGAGGACAGCTTGCGCAGCACTCCCTGCATGACCTGGCCGAACCGCTGCAGCTGTGCGTTCTGCGCCTCGCCCGGGGCCCGGTAGGTGGCGTAGGCGACGGCCATCTTGCCGCTGAGGGTCTGGCCCGTGCCCTTCTTGACGAGCGGGGGCTCGCCCTTCTTCTTGGACTCGGGGTCCGGCACGTCGGCGTTGGTGGTGATGTCGACGTTGCCGACGAGCTCGACGAGGTTGTTGAGGTACGGGGTGTCGAGCCGCCAGGTGCCCTGGATGTTGGTGCCGAGCACGGTGTCGACCGCGTCCCGCGTGCCGGACGAGCCGTCGCCGTCGACGGACTGGGCGAGGGTGGTCGTCGAGCCGTCGTCGTCCGTCAGGGCCAGGGAGTTGGGCAGCAGGACGGTGGTGCCCTGGCGGGTGGTGGTGTTGTCGACGAGTAGCGCCGTGGAGGTGCCGCCGCCCTTGGTGTTGTGCAGGTGGACGACGATCACGTCGCGTTTCTGGGCGGTGACGGCCGTGGTGGTCCCGGGCTTGGTGTCCGAGGCCGTCCCGGGCAGCTTGCCCGCGTACCAGAGGTAGCCGGCGCCGCCGACCGCGACGAGGGCGAGGACCACGACCAGCGCGACGACCCGGCCGCGCGCGCGGCGCCTGGCCTCCTCGCGGCGCTCGGTGCGGTTCTCGGTGAACTTCAGCCAGTCGATGACGTCCTCGGACTCGGCTTCCGGTTCCTCGACGAAGGCGAACTGCTCGGTTCGGTAGTCCCGGTCGGTACTGCTGTCGTCGTCCTTCGGGGGCCCGGCCTGCTGCGGGATGTACGCGGTCTGCTCGGCGACCCGGGGCTGCTGGCCGGTGCCCGCGCCCTGCCGGCCGTAGGGGTCGTACGTGGTCCCGGCGGGCCCGCCGGCGCCGGGCGCACCGGTGCCGTACGCGTCGTAGGAGCCGTACGACGGGGCGGTCGGCTGCTGACCGGTGTCATAGGGCGACACCGTGGGCTGCTGACCTGTGTCATAGGGCGACACCGTCGGCTGCTGACCGGTGTCATAGGGGGACGCCGGCTGCTGCCGGCCCGTGTCGTAGGGCTGGACGGGCTCCTGGGTGCCCGTCGCGTAGGGGTCGTAGCCGTAGCCCTGCTGCTGGGCGCCGTAGCCGTCGTACCCCTGGGCAGGCTGCTGCGGCACCTGCCGGTACACGGGTTGCCCGAACTCGTCGTAGCCGACGAGTTCGTACGGTTCGCCGCCCGCGTATCCGTCGTATCGGTCGTTCACCGGTGCCCCTCTCGGCTCACTAGACGCGGTACAGCTCACGCTTGTCGATGTAGCGCACCACACCGTCGGGCACCAGGTACCAGACGGGATCGCCCTTGGCGACTCTCGCACGGCAGTCTGTGGACGAGATGGCGAGCGCGGGAACCTCGACGAGCGAGACACCGCCCTCCGGGAGACCCGGGTCGGTCAGGGTGTGACCGGGCCGGGTGACCCCGATGAAGTGCGCGAGGGAGAACAGCTCTTCGGTGTAGCGCCAGGTGAGGATCTGGCCGAGCGCGTCGGCGCCGGTGATGAAGAAGAGGTCCGCGTCGGGATTGAGCGAGCGCAGGTCGCGCAGGGTGTCCGTCGTGTAGGTCGGGCCGCCGCGGTCGATGTCGATGCGGCTCACCGAGAACTGCGGGTTCTCGGCGGTCGCGATGACCGTCATCAGATAGCGGTCCTCGGCCGGGGTGACCTTGCGGTCGGTCTTCTGCCACGGCTGGCCGGTCGGCACGAACACGACCTGGTCGAGGTGGAACTGGGCGGCGACCTCGCTGGCCGCCACCAGGTGACCGTGGTGGATCGGGTCGAACGTGCCGCCCATGACGCCGAGGCGGCGCTTGCCCGGATTCGAGGGGCCGCCCTTGGGGCCGGCCGTCAGCCGCTTCGCCGCGCTGCCGGCCGTGCCACTCGCGCCGCCCGTGGCGGCGCCGTCGGCGCCGCTGTCCGTGTCACTCGCCGGACCGGTAGGCATGTCCTGCTCTCCCATGCGTGCAGACCCTACCGGCCCGGCCGACGGGCTCCGGCCGACAGGGGCCCCTGAACGGGGCCGGTGGGGCTCAGCGGTCGCGGTTGAAGCGGGTGGTGATCCACAGCAGCAGAAGCAGGATGAACAGGGCCCCGCCGCCGGTCAGGTACGGGCTGAGGCTTTCGTGGTTGCCGCCGTTCTCGCCCTCGGCGGCGACGGTGACCAACTGGGCGGCGGTGCTGTGGAAGCTCATCTCGGCAGGACCTATCCGGTGTCGGCGGGATAAAGACGTCGGCTCATCGTATGCGGGCACCCCGGCCGCGAACACGCCGACTCCGCCGTTGGGGAAGCCGGTTGCCCGCGACCGCCCGGGCCGGCGGCCGTCCCGAACCGGATCAGTCCTCGCGCTTGTACCCGCGCAGCAGGAACCAGGCGGCCAGGACCACGCCGATGACCATGACGATCAGCACGACGCGGAGCAGATTGCCCGGGCCCTGCTTGTCCGCCGCGTGCGCGGCCTCCGTGAGCCAGGCGGCTGTGGGGATGTGCTCCATGACGTACGACTCCTTCGCTGTACTGCCCGTCCACGGTATCTCCGCCTAGGCTGGGCCCTGCCTCGGGGGCACATAAGGCACTCAGACGCACATGGGGGATCACATGTCCGACGGCGGCCACGAGCGGAACGGGCACGAGAAGGTGCCGAGCAGGCAGCGCAGGCGCTTCGAGGGGATCTCGTCGCGGGCGTACGAACACCCGGCGGACCGCTCGGCCCTGGTGGCCCTGCGCCGGCTGAGCGGCTTCGACACGGTCTTCAAGGCGCTCAGCGGTCTGCTGCCCGAGCGGAGCCTGCGGCTGCTGTTCCTGTCGGACTCGGTGCGGGTCTCGGACGCCCAGTTCACGCACCTCAACGACATGCTGCGGGACGCCTGTTACATCCTGGACCTGGAGAAGGTCCCGCCGATGTACGTGAACCAGGACCCGCAGCCGAACGCGATGTGCATCGGCCTGGACGACCCGATCATCGTGGTGACGACCGGACTCGTCGAGCTGCTGGACGAGGAGGAGATGCGGGCGGTCGTCGGGCACGAGGTCGGCCACGCGCTGTCCGGTCACGCCGTCTACCGGACGATCCTGCTGTTCCTCACCAGCCTCGCGGTCCGGGTCGCCTGGATCCCGCTGGGCAACCTCGCGATCATGGCGATCGTGACCGCGCTGCGCGAGTGGTTCCGCAAGTCGGAGCTGTCCGCGGACCGTGCGGGCCTCCTGGTCGGCCAGGACCTGCGGGCCTCGATGCGCGGCCTGATGAAGATCGCGGGCGGCAACCACCTGCACGAGATGAACGTGGACGCGTTCCTCGCGCAGGCCGAGGAGTACGAGTCGGCGGGCGACCTGCGCGACTCCGTGCTCAAGATCCTCAACGTGCTGCCCCGTACGCACCCCTTCACCGCGGTCCGCGCGGCCGAGCTGAAGAAGTGGGCGGAGTCCCGCGACCACCAGCGGATCATGGACGGTCACTACCCGCGGCGCGACGAGGACAAGGACACCTCGGTGTCGGACTCCTTCCGGCAGTCGGCGGCCAGCTACGCCACCGACATGAAGAACTCCAAGGACCCGTTGATGAAGCTGGTCAGCGACATCGCGGGCGGCGCGGGCGACCTCGGCGGCCGGGTCCGGCGCGGCTTCGGCGGCTTCGGGGGCGGCAGCGGCACGGACTCCGCGGCCGGCAAGGACACCGGCGGCGGCAAGGACGGCGGGGCCGCGGACGCGCCGCGGGACGGCCGCCCGGACGACGAGGGCACCGACAGCCGCGGCTGACCGGGCCGTCGGACGGCTGCGGTCATTTCGCCGGCTACAGCTTCGGCTGGGCGCTCCGGGCCAGGGTCCCGCACAGGGCCGTGGCGCTTCCGGTGGCGTACGGGTCGGTTCCGGCGGGGCCGCCCGCCCGGGCCGTCTGGCCGGCGAGCAGCGGGTGCAGCCGGCTCACCGAGTCGTCGGAGCAGGTGAGCGGGCCGGCCTGGACGTACGACACCGCCAGCTGGACCTGGTGCATGCGCAGGTCGTCGCGGTCGAAGCGGAAGTGCAGCTCGCGCCGGACGGTGAACAGGGAGGCCTTGGCCTTGGCCTCCGCACCGGCCGGCCTGAGCGCGTAGACGAAGGTGTGGTCGGCGATGACCTCCAGGGTGTTCGCGTCGAACTCCGCGGCCTGGAGGGTGCCCTGGACCCGGATCCGCTGGTCGGCGAGCCGGGCCCGGGTCGCGTCGAAGCGGATCAGCCAGCCGGTCGGGGCGTGCCGCCCGTCGGCCATGGGGTGCTCGAAGCTCTGGTCGAACTGGTCGAGCTGGCGCGGGTCGAGCAGGATCCGTACGGGCCGGGTGGCGCCGCCGGTCAGGACGCTCGGGTCGAGGGCGGACTCGACGAGGTAGTCCTTGGCGGTGGTCAGGGCGCTGACGACCTGGCTGTCGGAGAAGTGCGCGGTGCGCCGGGACGCGGGCAGCGTGATGCCGTCGGCGCCGATGCGGAACTGGGCGGCCGGGCTGTCGGCGTACAGCTTCTCGGGGTCCGTGGAGCCGGGCACCGCGGTCTGCGGGGCGAGCGGGATCACGGTCATCCGCAGCGGTTCGGCCGGCTGGGTGGTGGGGGTCTGGTAGGGGTGGCGCACACCCATGTAGATCGCGGTGCCGAAGGCGATGGCGATCAGCAGGACGAGGACCAGTGCCTGCCGGGACAGTCCGCGCCGCAGGGGTGGCCGGCGGCGCACGGCCGGGCTGTGGTCGGCCATGCGCTCCTGGGCGGAGAACTCCTGGAGGCGGGCAGCACGGACGAACGACTCGTCGAAGACGACGGATCGGTATTCGTCCTCTCCACCGGCGGGGGCGCCCTCGGGTGTCCCCTCAGGTGGGTCTCCAGGCCCGCCCATACCTTCAGAGTAGGTCTCAGGGAGCCTCGGTAAACGCTGCGGTGTGCGACAAGTTCTGACAGGTTCCCACCAGGACGGCCGGGCTGTTCGAGGGATCGTCACGGCTCCGCCGGGCGACTCGCCGTCAGGGGGTTCGCGGCACCGCCGAGACGGCCGGCTGGGAGTAGTCGGCCGAGGCGGAGGGGACGGTGCCGGTGACCTTCTCGCGGCCCTGTTCGAGGCCGGTGGAGGCGGGCGAGGGGATCTGTTCGTCGTGGGCGCCGGAAGCGCCGCGGTAGACCGCGGTGAAGGCCAGGGCGACCATGCCGACGCCCATGACGAGGGCGAGTATCCAGGCGACCGGGCGGTGCCAGCGGGCGTGCTTCCCGTAGAGCCGGCCGTACGTCCCCGGGGCGCCGTAGCGGCCTTCGAGGAGGTCGCTGTCGTCGAGGTCGTCCAGGTCGGGATCGTGGCCGAAATCGCCGAGGTCGTCCGGCCCGAAGCCGTCCTCGTAGTCGTCGGAGCGGGCGCCGCGGGCGTGCGCCCGGCGCGCCTCGGCCTCGGACGCCTCCGCGCGGGCCTGCGCGGCGGACAGCAGCCTCTCCACCGCGGTCGGCTCGTGGATCACGGCCGCCCGGACGAAGTCCTCGTCGAAGACCACGGAGGCGAACTCTTCGTCCGCACCCCCGCGGTCACGGTTGTCGTCGGGCTCCCAGCCGTCAGGGAACGGCGTGCCCCCCACGTCCTCCGGCACGGATCCAGAGTAGACCTGGGGGGTCAATTTGGGCAGACGGTACGGAAATTCATCCACCTGACGAGACACGTCGTGCGCGGGCGGCAGGCCGCGCACCACCCCTCGTGCGCCCCGTGCGCCCCTGTAGGCCGGTGCGGTCGCCCCACGGGCCCCCGGCGCCCCGGCACTCCCGTGGGCCCTGTGGTCGCGGCGGATCAGCGGCGGATGTGGCCGTCGCCCGTGACGATGTACTTCGTGCTCGTCAGCTCCGGCAGCCCCATGGGGCCCCGCGCGTGCAGCTTCTGCGTGGAGATGCCGATCTCGGCGCCGAAGCCGAACTGGCCGCCGTCGGTGAAGCGGGTCGAGGCGTTCACCGCGACCGTCGCGGAGTCGACCAGTTGGGTGAAGCGCCGGGCGGCCTGCTGCGAGGTCGTGACGATGGCCTCGGTGTGACCGGAGCTCCACAGCCGGATGTGTGTCACGGCCCGGTCGAGGGAGTCGACGACGGCCGCGGCGATGTCGTAGGACAGGTACTCGGTGTCCCAGTCCTCGGCGGTGGCCTCGACGACGGTGGCCCGGGAGTCCTTCGCGTAGGCGAGGACGCGCTCGTCCGCGTGCACGGTGACACCGGCGTCCGCGAGGGCGTCGAGGGCGCGCGGCAGGAACTCCGCGGCGATGTCCTGGTGGACCAGGAGGGTCTCGGCGGAGTTGCAGACGCTGGGGCGCTGGGCCTTGGAGTTGATGAGGATGTCGACGGCCATGTCCAGGTCGGCCTGGGCGTCCACGTACACGTGGCAGTTGCCGGTGCCGGTCTCGATGACCGGCACGGTGGACTCCTGGACGACCGTGCGGATCAGGGACGCGCCGCCACGCGGGATGAGGACGTCGACCAGGCCGCGGGCGCGCATCAGCTCGCGGACCGACTCGCGGCCCTCCCCGGGCACGAGCTGGATGGCGTCGGCGGGCAGTCCGGCGCCGCCCACCGCGTCGCGCAGGACCCGCACGAGGGCGCTGTTCGACTCGTGGGCGGAGGAGGAGCCGCGCAGCAGGACCGCGTTGCCGGACTTCAGGCAGAGGGCGGCCGCGTCGACGGTCACGTTCGGGCGGGCCTCGTAGATGATGCCGACGACGCCGAGCGGGACGCGGACCTGGCGCAGGTCGATGCCGTTCGGGAGGGTCGAGCCGCGGACGACCTCGCCGACCGGGTCGGGCAGGGCCACGACGTCCCGCACGTCGGAGGCGATGGCGCGCACCCGCTCGGGGGTCAGCGTGAGCCGGTCGATGACGGTCTCGCTGGTGCCGGCCTCGCGGGCCTTCGCGATGTCCTTGGCGTTGGCGGCGACGATCTCGCTCGTACGGACCTCGAGCGCGTCCGCGATCGCGAGCAGCGCGTCGTCCTTCTCGGCCCGCGGCAGGGGCGCCAGGTCGGCGGCGGCGGACTTCGCGCGGTAGGCGGCCTGGGTGACCGGGGACATCGAGTCGTACGGCGAGAGCGTGGTCATGGGGGAAGCGTAGTGCGCCCGGCACGACGGTTCGGCGGTTGTCCCACACCCCGAGACAGGCTCAAAAGGGGTGAACTCCGACGGGGGTCGCGGGCAGCGGTCCGTACCCCTCGGCGATGCGCTGGTGGTAGGTCTCGCGGTCGATGACCTCCAGGCCGACGATCTCCCAGGGCGGGAGTTTGGCGGTCTGCCGGTGCTCGCCCCACAGGCGCAGCGCGACCGCCGCCGCGTCGTGCAGGTCGCGGGCCTCCTCCCAGTAGCGGATCTCCGCGTGGTCGTTGGCGTACCGGCTGGTCAGCAGGAAGGGGTGGTCGTGAGCGAGCTGTTCGAGACCGCGCCTGACCTCGGTCAACGGTGCCTCGCCGCCCGAGACGCTCAGCGTGACGTGCCAGAGCCGGGGCTGTTCGACGGGCTGCTCGCCCTCGTAGGTGTCACCGGCCGCGACGCTCGTGAGGGCTCTCTCCTCGCCCGCCGCACGGGAGGCGGGACCACCGCGGGACGCCGCCGCCCCAGGGCGCACTCGTCTCACGACGGCCTCCTTAACCCGATGGTCGTACCGAATCCCGGACTCTCCCTGTCACAAAGTTGAGCAGGTGAGAAGCCGTCGTGTGGCGGTTTTACGGAACGTCCCCCGGTGGGGGCGGCGGAATCGGCCGTTTACGGGTGTAGCGGACAGTTGATCCAGGATGCGGCCGTGAACGCCGGGACGGGTGACTCAGGGGTTGAGCAGGGCGAGGTCGTCACGGTGGACGACCTCACGCTCGTAGGCGGGTCCCAGTTCCCGTGCCAGCTCCCGGGTGGAGCGGCCGATCAGCTGGGGGATCTCCTTGGCGTCGAAGTTGACCAGTCCCCGTGCGACGGCCCTGCCGGTGCTGTCGCGCAGTTCGACGGGGTCCCCGGCGGTGAACTCGCCCTCGACGGAGGCGATGCCCGCGGGCAGCAGCGACTTGCGTCCCTGGACGACCGCGCGGACGGCGCCGTCGTCGAGGGTGAGCGCGCCCTGCGGGGTGGAGGCGTGCTGGAGCCAGAGCAGCCGGTCGGCGGAGCGTTTTCCGGTGGCGTGGAAGTAGGTGCCCGTGTCCCGCCCGGCGAGGGCGTCCGCCGCGTGGACGGCGCTGGTCAGCACCACCGGGATGCCGGCGGCGGCGGCGATCCCGGCCGCCTCGATCTTGGTGGCCATGCCACCCGTGCCGACACCGGCCTTGCCCGCGCTGCCGGTCTCGACGCCCACGAGATCGGCGGGGCCGCGGACCTCGGCGATCCGGGAGGTGCCGGGCCGGCTGGGGTCCCCGTCATAGACGCCGTCCACGTCGGAGAGGAGGACGAGCAGGTCGGCGTGGACGAGATGGGCGACGAGGGCGGCGAGGCGGTCGTTGTCACCGAAGCGGATCTCGTCCGTGGCGACGGTGTCGTTCTCGTTGACGACCGGGAGGGCGCCCATCGCGAGCAGCTTGTCGAGGGTGCGCGAGGCGTTGCGGTGGTGGGAGCGGCGGCTGGTGTCGTCGGAGGTGAGGAGCACCTGGCCGACGCGGATGCCGTACCGGGCGCACGAGGCCGTGTAGCGGGCCACCAGGAGGCCCTGGCCGACGCTGGCGGCGGCCTGCTGGCGGGCGAGGTCCTTGGGGCGGCGGCGCAGCCCGAGCGGCGCGAGTCCGGCGGCGATGGCTCCGGAGGAGACGAGGACGATCTCGCGCGCGCCGCCGCCGTGTGTCTTGGCGAGGACGTCGACGAGGGCGTCGACCCGGTCCGCGTCGAGGCCGCCGGAGGCGGTGGTGAGCGACGAGGAGCCCACCTTGACGACGATCCTGTGGGCCTCGGCCACGTCCGCCCGCACCGTATTCCTTGCCGCTGACACGCCATCCCCAATGTTCCGACCAGCCCGGTGCCTGCAATCTACGCGAGCGGGTCTCCCCGGCGATCGCCCGTTCCGACGGGCGGACGCCCAGGGTTCACGGCCCGCGACGGAGCGTGGTTCCCGGAGCGCGCCGGCTCAGGGGTGCGGGGTGCGCGCGGGGGCGCGCCGGAGAGGGGGCCCGGGGCGTGCGAGTGCGGGGTTCAGGGGTGTGCAGATGCGGGGGTTCAGGGGTGTGTCGGAGAGAGGTCTCGGGGTGCTGTCGGCCTGTGTTTCCGGGGGCTACCGGAGGGGTCGCCCACCCGCGCCGGGCCAGTCGGCACACGGCCCATTGAGGGCTCGCTCACAGAGTCGCCGGGCATTATGTGCCCTATGCAGTGATAGTTCCCACGGAAGATTGCTAGCCGGGTCTTCAGGTCATACGGTCAGTCGTCGGCCGTCTGTTGGTGACAGCTCGGCCGCACGATCCCCCATCCGCTGCATCCCCCTCGCAGGAGCCCAGCCCGTGCCCTCCGCAGGCCTCGCCCCCCGTCGCATCGTGCAGCTTTCCGCGCTGTTCGCGATGTTCGCCTTCCTCACGGCCCAGATCGTCTCCGCGCTGCTGCCGAACGTCCCGGTGTTCGTCGCCGCGAGCGCGGCGGGTCTCCTTCTGGACGTGTATCTGCAGTACCGCGACCCCGGCCTGCTCTCGCTGCTCGGCAAGGTGCGCTTCGACGTCACCGTCCGCCAGCTGCTGCGCGACATGCTGATCATGGTGGGGCTGCTGCGGATCGACGGCATCAACCCGACGCACGAGCAGGCGCCGCTGCTGATCGCGATATGCGTCCTCTACGCCCTGCACTTCGCGTGCCACGCCGTCTCGGTCCTGGTGCGCCGCACCAGGACGCTGCCGGTCGTCACCCGCAACATCGACGCGTCCGCGCTGCGACTGACCGCCGCGCCGCCGCGCATCCTGGCCCGCCGCCAGGGACACCGGCTGCTGGCGCTCTCCGTCCCGGCGACGGCCGGCCTGCTCGTGACCGCCGCCACCACGAACGCCCTCTGGGGCGGCATCGGCGAGGGCATCGCCGTCGCCCTGGCCCTCGGCGGCACCGTCTACCTCGGCACCTGGCTGCTTCCCAAGAAGCGCGCCAAGAGCGAGGCGAAGGTCATGGAGTGGGTCGACTCGTGGCTGGCGGACTACCAGCCCACCGTGGCCATGTACTTCTCGGGCGGCACCACGTCCGCGTACCAGGCGAACATGTGGCTCTCGACGCTCTCGCAGATCGACGCCCGGCCGCTGATCGTGCTGCGTGAGCGCTTCATGGTGCAGAAGATCGACGCGACCGACGTCCCGATCATGTGCTTCCCCAAGGTCTCCACGATGTTCTCGCTGGAGAACTCGACGCTCAAGATGATGCTGCACCCGGCCAACGCCGCGAAGACCTCCCAGGTCCTGCGCATCCCCACGATCAAGCACGCGTTCATCAACCACGGCGAGAGCGACAAGCTGTCCTCCTGCAACCCGTACGCCAAGGCGTACGACGAGGTGTGGGTCGCCGGTCCCGCCGCCCGTGAGCGGTACGCGCTCGCCGAGGTCGGCGTCGGGGACAAGGACATCGTCGAGGTGGGCAGGCCGCAGCTGACGCCGATACGCCTCTCCTCGGGCCCGCCCACCGGCACGTACACGACCGTCCTCTACGCCCCCACCTGGGAGGGCTGGGACGGCAACCCGGGCAACACCTCGGTGGTGCTGGCCGGCGAGAACATCGTGCGCCACCTGCTCGCCGACGAGGGGGTGCGCCTGCTGTACAAGCCGCACCCGATGACCGGCTCCGTCGACCCGCGCGCCGGCGCGGCGAACGAGCGCATCATGGCGATGATCCGCGAGGCCAACACCCGGCGTTCCGGCGCCCGCCCCGGCACGGAGGCCGCCGCCGAACTGGCGCGCCGCACGGCCGAGTTGGACACCCTGACCTCGACCGCCTTCCGGACGAGCGCGGACGAGATGGAGCGGATGCTGCTCCAGGGCGCGCCGCGCGGCGACCGCGAGGCGGAGATCGCCCGGGCCACGACGGCGTGGGAGTCCGCCTTCTGGGCGTCCTTCCCGGAGTGGGAGCACCAGATCGTCACGGGCCCGCGTCCGGCGATCTTCACCTGCTTCAACGAGGCCGACCTGCTGATCAGCGACGTCTCCTCGGTCGTCTCGGACTGGCTCTCCAGCGAGAAGCCGTACGCGGTCGCCAACACCTCGGGCATGACGGAGGCGGCCTTCCGCGCCGGGTTCCCGACGGTGTCCGCGGGCGCGATCCTCTCGCCGGCCGCGGACGGCGTCCCGGCCCTCCTGGACGCGGTCCGCCACCCCGAGCGCGACGAGTTCACGGCGGCCCGCGTCGACCTCAAGGAGCACCTGCTGGGCCCCTCGGACCCGCCGTCGCTGGCCCGCTTCGACGCGGCGATCGCGGACCTGTCCACGAAGGCGGACGAGCGCCGGGTGCGGATGACCGCCCGTCTCGCCGCGGAGATCCCCTCGCAGCGCGGGGCGGCCGAGGACTCCGCGCACGAGTCCGAGCAGGGCCTCGGCTCGGACACGGACTCCGAGGACAACGGCGCCGAGGACTCGGTCAACGCGTGACACGGCGCAGCTGAGCAGAGCTGAAAAGAGGGCCGGCGACTCGACCACGAGTCGCCGGCCCTCTTTAGTGCGCTCCCCCGGACCGGAGGCAGGGGGAGAGCGGACCTCGCGATCCGCCGGCCTGACGCGGGCCGCCGCAGCAACGCGGGCCCGGCCTCCGGAGAGGTCGGGCCCGCGGTGCTGCTTTCGCTGTCTCGCCGGTCCTGGAGGACGGCTCACGGCCGTCCGTCTAGAACGGCTCGAAGTCGTCGTACTCCTTCTGCGACTCGTCCCGCTCGGCCTGCTTGTCCCGGCGGCGCTGGGTGGCGGGGCGCGGCTCCTCGAAGCGGTGGTCCTCGCCACGGCGGCCCAGCATCTCGGCACCGGCCATGGAGGTGGGCTCCCAGTCGAAGACGACCGCGTTCTCCTCGGGGCCGATGGCGACGCCGTCGCCGGAGTGGGCGCCCACCTTCGTCAGCTTGTCCTCGACGCCGAGGCGCGCGAGCCGGTCGGCGAGGTAGCCGACGGCCTCGTCGTTGCTGAAGTCGGTCTGGCGCACCCAGCGCTCGGGCTTCTCGCCGCGTACGCGGAAGAGGCCGTCCTCCTCCTGCACCACGGTGAATCCGGCGTCGTCGACCGCCTTCGGACGGATGACGATGCGGGTCGCCTCCTCCTTGGGCTTCGCGGCACGTGCACCGGCGACCACCTCGGCGAGCGCGAAGGACAGCTCCTTCAGGCCCATGTGGGCGACCGCGGAGACCTCGAAGACGCGGTAGCCGCGGGCTTCCAGTTCGGGGCGCACCATCTCGGCCAGGTCCTTGCCGTCCGGCACGTCGATCTTGTTGAGGACGACCATGCGGGGCCGCTTGTCCAGGCCGCCGTACTGCGTCAGCTCCTCCTCGATGATGTCGAGGTCGGAGATCGGGTCGCGCTCGGACTCCAGGGTGGCCGTGTCCAGGACGTGGACGAGGACGCTGCACCGCTCGACGTGGCGCAGGAACTCGAGGCCGAGGCCCTTGCCCTGGCTGGCGCCGGGGATGAGGCCGGGAACGTCCGCGATGGTGTAGACGGTGTCACCCGCGGTCACGACGCCCAGGTTCGGCACGAGGGTCGTGAAGGGGTAGTCCGCGATCTTCGGCTTGGCGGCCGACAGGACGGAGATGAGCGAGGACTTGCCCGCGCTCGGGTAGCCGACGAGGGCCACGTCGGCGACGGTCTTCAGCTCCAGGACGATGTCCTGGAAGCCACCGGGCACACCGAGCAGCGCGAAACCGGGCGCCTTGCGGCGGGCCGAGGACAGCGCGGCGTTGCCGAGGCCTCCGCGGCCGCCCTCTCCGGCGACGTACGAGGTGCCGTGTCCGACGAGGTCGGCGAGGACGTTGCCCGCCTTGTCGAGCACGACCGTGCCGTCCGGCACCGGCAGGATCAGGTCCTGGCCGTCCTTGCCGGAGCGGTTGCCGCCCTCGCCGGGCCTGCCGCTGGTGGCCTTGCGGTGCGGTGAGTGGTGATAGTCGAGCAGCGTGGTGACGGACTGGTCGACGACCAGGATCACGTCACCGCCACGGCCGCCGTTGCCGCCGTCCGGGCCGCCGAGCGGCTTGAACTTCTCCCGGTGTACGGAGGCACAGCCGTGACCTCCGCTACCCGCGGCGACATGCAGCTCGACGCGGTCCACGAAGGTGGTCATGTGGGGTGCCTCCAGCACTTCGGTTACTTCTGTACGTACGGAATGTCTCTTACGTAACACGCGAAAGGCGGACCCTCTTCCCGTGGGGGAAGTGAGGTCCGCCTCGCGAAGAACTCTGTTCTACGGAGCCTGGGCCCCGAGGCAGTGGATCCGGTCCGCGTGGAACCGGATCAGCCTCGACGGGACTGGATCAGGCGACCGGAACGATGTTCACGACCTTGCGACCGCGGTGCGTGCCGAACTCGACCGCACCGGCGGCCAGCGCGAACAGCGTGTCGTCCTTGCCACGGCCGACCTTGACGCCGGGGTGGAAGTGCGTGCCACGCTGGCGGACCAGGATCTCACCGGCGTTGACGGTCTGACCGCCGAAGCGCTTCACACCGAGCCGCTGAGCGTTTGAGTCGCGACCGTTCCGAGTGGACGATGCGCCCTTCTTGTGTGCCATGTCTCAGTCCCTACCCTTACTTCGCAGCCGCGGGGATCTCAGTGACCTTGATCGCCGTGTACTGCTGGCGGTGGCCCTGACGACGGCGGTAGCCGGTCTTGTTCTTGTAGCGAAGGATGTCGATCTTGACGCCCTTGTGGTGATCCACGATCTCGGCCTGGACCTTGATGCCGGCCAGGACCCAGGGGTCGCTCGTCACGGCTTCGCCGTCGACAACGAGCAGGGTCGAGAGTTCGACCGTGTCGCCAACCTTGGCAGTGGAAATCTTGTCAACCTCAACGATGTCGCCGACAGCAACCTTGTGCTGGCGACCACCGCTGCGCACGATGGCGTACACGCGGATCTCTCTCTCGCTCGGAACCGAACCCCCGCAGTCCAGCCGCCGGCGGGTGCGAGCGGCCTCTACCAGGGCTCGAAGCGCGCAGAACGCGCCTGGTCCCGGGAGGAATGAGGTTTACGGGGATGTGGCGTGTCAATGGACACGCCGACGGTCCAGGTTACGAGACCCTCCCCACCGGGGTCAAACCGGGCCCGGCTCAGCCGGAGACCGCCGCGACGTAGTCGGCGTAGGCCTCCCGGATGCGGTCCGGCGACAGATCCAGATGCTCCAGGACAGTGAACCGCCCGGGCCTGGTCCGCGGAGCGAACTCCACGGCCCGCACGAACTCCTCGACGCCGAAGCCGATCTCCGCCGCCACCACCGGCAGCCCGTGCCGGTGGAGCGTGTCCGCCATCAGCCGGGACCCCGCACGGTCGCCCCGCAGATGCATGGCGAAGGCCGCGCCGATCCCCACCTGCTCGCCGTGGGCCGCGGCCCGCTTGGGATACAGCAGGTCGAGCGCGTGACTGATCTCGTGGCACGCCCCCGATGCGGGCCGGGTGTGACCGGCGATCGACATGGCGATGCCCGACAGCACCAGCCCCTCCGACAGCACGGTCAGGAATCCGTCGTCGCCGCAGCCGCCGGGGTGCCGGAGCACGGCCTCGCCCGCCTGACGTGCCATCGCGGCCGCCAGACCGTCGACCTTCTCGCCGTTGACCCGGTTGGCCAGCTCCCAGTCCGCGACCGCCGAGATGTTGGACACCGCGTCGCCGATGCCGGACCGGACGAACCGGATCGGCGCCTCACGGACCACGTCGAGGTCCACGACCACCGCGATGGGGGTCGGCACACCGTAGGAGCCTCGGCCCGCGTCGTTGTCCAGGATGGACACCGGCGAACAGATGCCGTCGTGCGCGAGGTTGGTGGCGACGGCGACCAGGGGAAGGCCGATGCGCGCGGCGGAGTACTTGGCGCAGTCGATGACCTTGCCGCCGCCCAGACCGACCACGGCGTCGTGGTGGCCCGACTTCATCTCGTCGGCCAGCCGCACGGCGTCGTCTATGGTGCCGCCGCCGACCTCGTACCAGGTCGCGCCCGGCAGTGCCGGCGTCAGACGCTCGCGGAGCCTGGCACCCGACCCGGTACTGACCGCGACAGCGAT
>NZ_JBIWLU010000010.1:0-439566 GCF_044766365.1 Streptomyces sp. NPDC102279
TTGGGCCCGGCCCCCCACACACAAATTTGGGGGGGGGGGGGGCGCCCCGCGGGCGCGGCGGGCCCCCCCCGGCGCCGCCGGGGGGGGCGCACCCCCCGGGGGGGGGGGGGCGGCCCCCCCGCCCGCTTCCGTGTGCTCAGTGATGACCGGCGCCGTGCCCGCTCAGTGGCTGTCGATGCCGTGCAGCGGGAAACCCGCGATACCGCGCCAGGCGAGCGAGGTCAGCAGCTGCACCGCCTGGTCGCGCGGGACGCTGCGGTCGCTGTGCAGCCAGGAACGGGCCACGACCTGTGCCAGACCGCCGAGCCCCGACGCGAGGAGCATCGACTCGGCACGCGAGAGACCGGTGTCCTCCGCGATGACGTCGCAGATCGCCTCGGCGCACTCGTGCGTCACCTTGTCGACGCGCTCGCGCACCGCGGGCTCGTTGGTCAGGTCCGACTCGAAGACCAGCCGGAAGGCGCCGCCGTCGTCCTCGACGTACGCGAAGTAGGCGTCCATCGTGGCGCGGACGCGCAGCTTGTTGTCCGAGGTCGACGCGAGCGCGGTGCGGACCGCCTGGAGCAGGGACTCGCAGTGCTGGTCCAGCAGGGCGAGGTACAGATCGAGCTTTCCCGGGAAGTGCTGGTAGAGGACCGGCTTGCTGACGCCCGCGCGCTCGGCGATGTCGTCCATGGCGGCCGAGTGATACCCCTGCGCAACGAAGACTTCCTGGGCGGCGCCGAGGAGCTGGTTGCGTCGGGCACGGCGCGGCAGGCGAGTGCCCCGCGGGCGTGCCGCCTCTGTCTGCTCGATGGCTGTCACGCCGCCTCCCAAAATTGTCCACTGCGGTGTGCGCCGCGTCGCCATCGTACTTTTCGGTAACCGTGCTGTGTGCGGTGCGAGCGCAGAATTTCACGGACCGGACGCCGACGGCGGCGGCGCACAGGGGACCGAAGGGGACGAGCTGGGCGCCCGCCCCTCGCTACGGCCCTGATCAGCGGTGTCGCGTCACCGGTAGTCGTCCTCGTTC
Source organism: Streptomyces sp. NPDC102279 (assembly GCF_044766365.1). Lineage (NCBI taxonomy): Bacteria > Bacillati > Actinomycetota > Actinomycetes > Kitasatosporales > Streptomycetaceae > Streptomyces > Streptomyces sp. NPDC102279. The sequence goes on from NZ_JBIWLU010000010.1 coordinate 1,013, forward strand.
AGCCGGACGACCCGGGCCTGCTCGGCGCGGTCCGCCTCGTCGGCGCTGAGGGGATCCCCCGGGGGTTCCGGGTCCACGTCCTCGGTGGGATCCAGCTCGCCGGCCTGTTCGGCGGCGTCCGCCTCCGGGGCCTCCCCGTCGAGGACGTTCCGGAACTGATCGTCGAACGGTGCGGGGTCTGTCGGGTCGACTGTCATGGTTCCTCTTCCCGAACGGTACGAGTGCGCTCCTGACGTACGTACGAGTGCCCTCGTTCGAAGCCTAGGAGACGCGCGATCGGGGCGCTATACGATCCGCCCGCGATCTGTGACGGCGAACACATGAGCCCCGGCGTGATCGTCTCGTAACATTGCGGCATGTCTTCGACCGAACTCCCGTCCGCGCTGGCCTCCACCGTCACGCCCAGGGTCGGTGCCGTCAGGGTCGCGGAGGGCGAGCGGCTGCGGTCGGTCGGGCTCCCCGGGGTCACGCTGACCGTCCGGTCGAGGCCCCCGGCCCGCAAGGGGCTGCCGCCCGCGCTGTACGTGCACGGCCTGGGCGGCTCCTCGCAGAACTGGTCGGCGCTGATGTCGCTCCTCGACGGACTCGTGGACGGCGAGGCCCTCGACCTTCCGGGCTTCGGCGACTCGCCGCCGCCGGACGACGGCGACTACTCGGTCACCGGACACGCGCGCGCGGTCATCCGTTATCTCGACGCGTCCGGGCGCGGGCCCGTCCACCTCTTCGGCAACTCACTCGGCGGTGCCGTCTCGACACGCGTGGCCGCCGTCCGTCCGGACCTCGTCCGCACGCTGACGCTCGTCTCGCCCGCCCTGCCGGAGATCCGCGCGCAGCGCAGCGCGTGGCCGACCGCGTTGCTCGCGCTGCCCGGGGTGGCCGGTCTGTTCACCCGCCTGACCAGGGAGTGGAGCGCCGAGAGGCGCGTGCGCGGGGTGACGGCCCTCTGCTACGGGGATCCCACCATCGTGACCCCCGACGGGTTCCGCGACGCGGTCGAGGAGATGGAGCGGCGGCTCGCCCTCCCCTACTTCTGGGACGCCATGGCGCGTTCCGCGCGGGGGATCGTCAACGCGTACACGCTGGGCGGCCAGCACGGTCTGTGGCGGCAGGCCGAGCGGGTGCTCGCCCCCACCCTGCTGGTCTATGGCGGCCGCGACCAGCTCGTCGGCTACCGTATGGCCCAGCGCGCGGCCCGTGCCTTCCGCGATTCCCGGCTGCTGACTCTGCCGGACGCGGGGCACGTCGCCATGATGGAGTATCCACAGACGGTGGCCACGGCCTTCCGTGAACTCCTCGCGCACCAGGGAGAGTTGACCTCCGAGGCGGCAACCGGCGCGGAGAGCTGAGGCAGGAAGTGGGACGACACAGTCGTCGGGGGCGGGCCGACAAGCCGGAGACCTCGCGGACGCGAGCGGTTCCCGAGGCGGAGCCGTCACCGGAGCCGGGCCCGGACCGGACCCGTCGAGCGTCGGCGCCCCGTCCCGGCGCCCTCGGGCCCTACCCGCCCGCGAACGCGACCTCACCCCGCAGCGCACCACCGCGCGCCGACGCGACTCCGGCCCACGGATTCCCGCAGGCCTTCGACGGCACCCCCGCGCGTGGGGTGCCGCGTTTCGGAGACGGGACTCCCGCGCGCGGAGTGCCGCGTTTCGCCGACGGGACCCCGGCGCACGGAGTCCCGAGAATCCAGGACGGCACCCCCGCGCACGGGGTGCCGCGCCTTTTCGACGGGACACCCGCCCACGGGACGCCACGACTTCCCGACGGAACGCCCGCCCATGGGACGCCCCGGGTGCGGGGCGGCCACCCCGAACAGCGTGAACAGGGCGGCGGCTGGGGGGAGTCCAGGACCGGCGCGGCCGCGCGGGGTGCGCCTCCCGGGCCGATGGTCCCGCGCCCGCGCCAGGAGCGCCTGACCGCCCCTCGGCAGGCGTACGTCGACGCGTTCGACGTCGCCACGGACGAGGACGACGACCTCTTCGCGCCGCGTGCGGGCGCTCCGGGCCGGACGGCCGGCCCCCGGACCGACGACCCGTACGGCTCCGTCACGTCGTGGGACACGGAGGCCGACGGCGTCGGCGGCCCCGGTGAGCCGCCGCTGCCCGAGACCGGCGAGCAGGAGAAGGGCCGGGGCAAGGGACGGGCGTTCACCGGGATCGCGGCGGCCGCCGTCACCACCGTGCTGGCCGTCGTCGTCGCCGGACAGGTCGCGACCGGACAGCACGACGCCGGTGCCCGGACCCAGTCCGCCGCGGGCGGCCGGGTGACCCAGGACCCCGCCTCGCGCGGGGACGGCAGGCCGACCCAGGCGGGCCACCCGAGCGTGGCCGCGGCCGCCCTGACGTACGACCAGAAGATGGCCAAGACCTACCCGCTCGGCGCGAAGCTCAAGGGGTCGGGGAAGTTCGCCGCGGTGCCCGGGTTCGCCAAGGCGCCCGGCGAGGGACGCAAGTACACCTACCGTGTCGACGTGGAGCAGGGGCTCGGCCTGGAGGGCGCCCTCTTCGCCGAGGCCGTCCAGAAGACGCTGAACGACCGCCGGAGCTGGGCGCACGGCGGGGCCCGTACCTTCGAGCGGATCAGTTCGGGCAAACCGGACTTCGTCATCACGCTGGCGAGTCCGGGGACCACCGCCGAGTGGTGTGCCAAGTCGGGCCTCGACACCACGGAGGACAACGTCTCGTGCGACTCGGCGTCCACCGAGCGCGTCATGATCAACGCGTACCGCTGGGCCCAGGGCTCCACGACCTACGGTGACAAGATTCACTCCTACCGGCAGATGCTGATCAACCACGAGGTCGGCCACCGGCTCGGATACGGGCACGTCACCTGTGACAAGGACGGCGAGCTCGCCCCGGTCATGCAGCAGCAGACCAAGTTCCTCGACCACGACGGAATCCACTGCCGGGCCAACCCCTGGGCCTATCCCGGGAGTTGACAGGGGTCGCTCGGGCCGCGTTGACATGCGCCGAAAGTTCGTTCATATTTTGGCGCATGTCGCCCCGTCACGCCTCCGTCTGCGCCGCCATCGAGCTGGCGCTCATCGGCGTGACCGCACTGTGCGTGGCCGACATCCTCTGTAGCTGACGCCCGCCCACGGCGAGTGCGTCGCATTCTTCTCCCGTTTCGATTCCGTGCGCCCCTGAACCCCTCCGGTTCGGCGTGCCCGTACCTCCTCCGGTCCGGTCGGACACCGACGCCTGACGCCCTGGGCGGGCCCCTGCGCCCCGCTGTCTCATTCCGCGTCAATCCGTCTCACTGTTCGAGCCATCCGAGAGGTCGTCTTCCGATGCGTCAACCGTCCCTCATAGCCCGCCGCGTGGCCGTGGCATCCGTCAGCCTGGCCGTGGCGGCGGGCGCCGTCGCCTGCGGCCCTGAGGACAACGATGCCAAGAGTTCCGGAGGCGGTGACTCCCAGGCGAAGAAGGGCGGCACGCTCAGCGTGCTGAACTCCACCCCGCAGTCGGACTTCGACCCCGCGCGGCTCTACACCTCCGGCGGCGGCAACGTGCCCTCGCTCGTCTTCCGCACGCTCACCACCCGCAACCGCGAGAACGGCGCCGCCGGCTCGGAGGTCGTGCCCGACCTCGCCACCGACACCGGCCGCGCCGGCAAGAACGCGACCGTGTGGACGTACACCCTGAAGAAGGGGCTCAAGTACGAGGACGGCACGCCGATCACCTCCGCCGACATCAAGTACGGCATCGAGCGCTCCTTCGCCGCCGAACTCTCCGGCGGTGCCCCCTACCTGCGGGACTGGCTCATCGGCGGGGCCGACTACCAGGGTCCCTACAAGGACAAGAAGGGCCTCGACTCGATCGAGACGCCCGACGACCTGACGATCGTGTTCCACCTGAACAAGCCGGAGGGCGAGTTCCCCTACCTGGCCACGCAGACGCAGTTCACCCCCGTCCCGAAGGCCAAGGACACCGGCACCAAGTACGAGGAGCACCCGGTCTCCTCGGGTCCGTACAAGGTCGTCAAGAACGAGAACGACGGTGAGCGGCTCCTTCTGGAGCGCAACACCCACTGGTCCGCCTCGACCGACGCCGAGCGCAAGGCCTACCCGGACAGGATCGATGTGCGCTCCGGCCTGGACTCGTCCGTGATCAACCAGCGGCTGTCCTCCTCCCAGGGCACGGACGCCGCCGCCGTCACCACGGACACCAACCTCGGCCCGGCCGAACTCGCCAAGGTGACCGGGGACAAGGAGCTGGCCTCCCGCGTCGGCACCGGCCACTTCGGCTACACCAACTACATCGCCTTCAACCCGAAGGTGAAGCCGTTCGACAACCCCAAGGTGCGCCAGGCGATCTCCTACGCCATCGACCGCAGCTCGGTTGTCAACGCGGCCGGCGGCTCCTCGCTCGCCGAGCCCGCGACCACGTACCTGCCGGACCAGAAGTCCTTCGGCTACACCCCGTACGACCACTTCCCGGCGGGCGCGTCCGGCAACGCCGCGAAGGCCAAGGAGCTGCTGAAGGAGGCCGGCTACAAGAACGGCCTGACCGTGACGCTGACGCACTCCAACAGCAAGGACTTCGAGACCAGCCCCGAGATCGCCACCGCCGTCCAGGACGCACTCAAGAAGGCCGGCATCACCGTCAAGCTCCAGGGCCTGGAGTCGAACGACTACAGCGACAAGGTCCAGAGCGTCAAGACCGAGCCGGGCTTCTTCCTCGCCCACTGGGGTGCCGACTGGCCCTCCGGCGGTCCCTTCCTGGCCCCGATCTTCGACGGCCGGCAGATCGTCAAGGACGGCGCCAACTTCAACACGGGCTTCCTGAACGACCCGTCCGTCAACGACGAGATCGACGCGATCAACAAGCTGACCGACCTCGACCAGGCCGCCGAGCGCTGGGGCGCGCTGGACAAGAAGATCGGAGAGCAGGCGCTCACCGTGCCGCTGTTCCACCCGGTCTACAAGCGCCTGTACGGCAAGGACGTCAAGAACATCGTCATCAGCGACTGGACCGGCGTTCTGGACATCTCCCAGGTCGCGGTGAAGTAGCACCGTGAGCGAGGTACTTGTCGCCTCCTCGGCCCCCGTGACGGACCCGTCCGTCACGGGGGCCTCGGGGGCCCGCCAGTTCTGGCGGCGGCTGCGCGCGCAGCGTGCCGCGCTCGTCGCGGCCGTCGTCGTCGCACTCCTCCTCCTGGTCGCGATCGCCGCACCGCTGCTCACCGCGATCGAGGGCCAGGACCCCACCACCTACCACCCCTCGCTGGTGGACTCCGCACGCGGCGGTGTGCCCGTGGGGTCGCTCGGCGGCATCGGAGCCGACCACTGGCTCGGCGTCGAACCGCAGACCGGCCGCGATCTCTTCGCGCGTCTCGTGTACGGCGCGCGGGTCTCCCTCGGGGTCGCTCTCGGAGCCACCGTTGTACAGGTCCTCATCGGGGTCGTGGTCGGTGTCGCCGCCGCGCTCGGCGCGCGCTGGGTCGACCAACTGCTGAGCCGCTTCACCGAGATCATCATCGCGATGCCCCTCATGATCATGTCGCTGGCGTTGCTGGCGATCGTGCCCGGCAGCTTCCCCCGCCCCCTGCTGGTCGCCCTCGTCATCGGCCTGATCGCCTGGGGCAACGTCGCCAAGATCGTGCGCGCCCAGACACTGACGCTCAAGGGACTCGACTACGTCTCCGCCGCCCGGCTCAGCGGATGGGGCACCTGGCGGATCGCCCGCCGCGAACTGCTGCCGGGACTCGCCGCGCCGGTCATCACGTACGCCGCGCTCCTCGTCCCGATGAACATCAGCGTGGAAGCCGCGCTCTCCTTCCTGGGCGTCGGAGTGAAGCCCCCGACACCCTCCTGGGGACAGATGCTCACCGCCGCCGACGTCTGGTACCAGGCCGCCCCGCAGTACCTGCTGCTGCCCGCCGGCGCGCTCTTCGTGACCGTCCTGGCGCTGACCGTCCTGGGCGACGGCATCCGGACGGCCCTCGACCCGCGCGCGGCCTCCCGCCTGAGCATCGGCACCGGCCGCAGGCGTGAGGCCAAGGCGGACGCGGACGCGGGGAAGGCCACCGCGGACGCGGGGAAGGTCACCGCGGTCGCGGGGAAGGCCACCGCGGACGCAGGGAAGGCCACCGCGGACGCGGGGAAGGCCACCGCGGACGCGGGGAAGGTCACCGCGTCCGCGAGCACCGAGGCGGACGTCACCGGCCGGAAGGAGGAGCGGGCATGAGCGGCTTCGGCGGATTCGTCCTGCGCCGCCTCGTCGGCACCGTGATCACCCTCCTCGCCATCTCGGTGATCGTCTACGTCGTCTTCTTCGTCACGCCGGGCAACGTCGCCCAGATCACCTGCGGCCCCCGCTGTTCTCCGGAACAAGTGCACCAGGTGGCACAGCAGTTGAGGCTCGACGACCCTCTCTACGTGCGCTACTGGCACTTCCTCCAGGGCATCCTCGTCGGCCAGGACTACTCCACGGGCACGTCCGTGGAGCACTGCTCGGCGCCGTGCCTCGGCCTGTCGTACCAGGGCGGCCGACAGGTGACCCAGCTGATCTTCGCGAAGCTGCCGGTCAGTCTGTCGCTCGTGTTCGGCGCGATGATCCTCTGGCTCATTCTCGGCGTCGGTACCGGCGTCCTGTCCGCATGGCGGCGAGGCCGGATCAGCGAGCGGGTGCTGACCGGCGTGACGCTCGCGGGCGTGGCCACCCCCGTCTTCGTCATCGGTCTCGTCCTGATGATCATCGTGTGCGGGCAACTGCGGCTCCTGCCCTTCCCGCAGTACGTCGGTCTCACCGACGACCCCGAACAGTGGGCCTGGAACCTGCTGTTGCCCTGGTTCTCCCTCGCCCTCATCGAGGCCGCCACATTCGCCCGGCTCACCCGGGCGTCGATGCTGGAGACGCTCGCCGAGGACCACATCCGCACCTTCCGCGCGTACGGCGTCGGCGAGCGGTCGATCATCGGACGGCACGCGCTGCGCGGGGCGTTCGCGCCGATCATCGCGCTCAACGCCAACAACGTCGGCGGAGCCATCGGCGGCGCGGTCCTCACCGAGACGCTCTTCGGACTGCCCGGCATCGGCCAGGAACTGGTCCACGCCGTGAACGTCGTCGACCTTCCCGTCGTCGTCGGCATGGTCCTGGTCGTCGGCTTCTTCGTCGTCATCGCCAACGCCGTCGCGGACGTGCTGTACGCGGTGGCCGACCGACGGGTGGTGCTCGCATGAGCGACTCTTCCACGACCGCATCCGCGACCTCTCCGGGTGCGGCGGTCCCCGCGGACGCCGGTACCGCGGTCCCGCTGGTCGAAGTGGACGGCCTGTCCGTCGACTTCGGAGACCTGCGGGCCGTCGACGGGCTGTCCTTCCGGCTGGACAGGGGCGCCGCCCTCGGCCTGGTCGGCGAGTCCGGCTCGGGCAAGTCCACCGTGGCCTCCGCCCTGCTGGCGCTGCACCGCGGCACCGGAGCGCGGGTCACCGGCACGGTCCGCGTCGCCGGCGTGGACGTACAGCGGGCGTCCGACGACGAACTGGGCAGGCTGCGCGGCGGGAAGGCCGCGATGGTCTTCCAGGACCCGCTCTCCTCCCTGGACCCGTACTACGCGGTCGGCGACCAGATCGCCGAGGTCCACCGGGTGCACACGAAGGCCTCGCGACGCGCCGCACGCGCGCGTGCCGTGGACGTGCTGGACCGGGTCGGCATCCCCGACGCGGTACGCCGGTCCCGCGCGCGCCCGCACGAGTTCAGCGGCGGCATGCGCCAGCGCGCCCTCATCGCCATGGCGCTGGCCTGCGAACCCGAGCTGCTGATCGCCGACGAGCCGACCACCGCCCTCGACGTGACCGTCCAGGCGCAGATCCTCGACCTGCTGCACACCCTGCGGCAGGAGACCGGGATGGGGCTGCTGCTGGTCACCCACGACGTCGGCGTCGCCGCCGAGAGCGTCGACGAGATCCTCGTGATGCGTCACGGCCGCGCGGTCGAGCACGGGTCGGTCACCGCCGTCCTCGGCGCGCCCCGGGAGACGTACACCCGCGAACTCCTCGGCGCCGTGCCTCGCGTGGACACACCCCGCACGACCGGTGTGGCCGGCGGGAGCGGACCGGCTGCCGTTCCGGGTCGTGCCGGGGCGGCCGGGTCCGTGGAGGGACCCGGTCCAGCGGCGGAGACATCTTCGGTCGAACCGGCCTCTCCCGCGGAGGCGACCATGCCTGTCGCGGGCGTCGGGCCGGAGACCACCGGCTCGAAAACCGGCGGCTCGGAGACCGGCGGCTCGGAGAGCGGTGGTGTGCAGAGCCGCGGCTCGACGAAGGTTCCGTCGAACGACGTGGTGCTCGAAGCAATCGGGCTGCGGCGCGAGTTCGGGCGCGGGAAGCAGCGGTTCGCGGCCGTCGACGACGTGTCGCTCACCGTCCGCAGGGGGGAGACCCTCGGTGTCGTCGGCGAGAGCGGCAGCGGGAAGACCACCCTGGGAAGAATGCTGGTGGGACTCCTGGAGCCCACGAGCGGAACGATCCGCTACGAAGGGCGCGAACAGTCCGGCGTGCGCCCCTCGGTGCAGATGGTCTTCCAGGACCCGGTCTCCTCCCTCAACCCCCGGCGCAGTGTGGGCGAGTCCGTCGCGGACCCGCTACGGGCGCGCGGCGAACGGGACGAGGGGAGCATCCGGGGGCGCGTCAGGGAACTGCTGGAACGTGTGGGGCTCGAAGCGGCGCACTACGACCGCTACCCGCACGAGTTCAGCGGCGGACAGCGCCAGCGTGTGGGCATCGCACGGGCCCTGGCCGCAGAGCCGCGCGTCATCGTGTGCGACGAACCGGTCTCCGCGCTCGACGTCACCACACAGGCCCAGGTCGTCGCGCTGCTCGGCGAGCTGCAGCGGGAACTCGGGCTCGCCCTGGTGTTCGTGGCGCACGATCTCGCGGTCGTACGCCAGGTCAGCGACCGAGTGGCCGTGATGCGGCGCGGCAAGCTCGTCGAGTACGGCCCCGCCGACGACGTGTACGAGCGTCCCGGCGACCCGTACACCCGGCAACTGCTGGCCGCCGTACCGGCACTCGACCCGGAGGTCGCGGCGCGCCGACGCGCCGCCCGCAGGGAGCCGGCCGACGGCAAGGAACTGACGCCGGCGTGAGCGCGCGGGGCCCGCGGGCGGCGGCCCGGTTCGCGGGCTTCGGCCGGCAAAAAAGTGACTGCTTGATGTCTTAGCGCGACGGAACGCGTCCTGCGCGGGAAAGTTACGACCGTTCACCCCTTTTGGTGGCGCGATGGACAACCGTCCGTCGCGCCACCGCCATGTCCGCATACGTTCGTCCCGCTGCGAGCCGCCGGGTCAACGGCGGCTCCCCATACGGGAGATCGGGGGTGTGCTCGTGCGCATCGGACTGCTGACGGAGGGTGGCTATCCGTATGTGAGCGGTGACGCCAGGCTCTGGTGCGACCGGCTCGTGCGCGGGCTCGGGCAGCACGAGTTCGACATCTACGCGCTCAGCCGCACCGAGCGCCAGGAGGACGAGGGCTGGATCCAACTGCCGTCCCAGGTCAGCCGCGTCCGCACGGCGCCGCTGTGGACGGCGGAGGACGACGGCGTGGTCCACGGGCGCCGCGCACGACGCCGGTTCGCCGAGGCGTACGGGGACCTGGCGGCGGCCGTCTGCTCGGGACCGGTGACTCCCCGCGCGACGGAGTCCTCGGAGGGGGAGGCGGATTCCTCCGGCGTCGAGGCGGACCGTTTCGCCAGCGCGCTGTACGGTCTCGCCGAACTCGCCCGCGACGAGGGCGGCCTGGTCGGCGCCCTCCGGTCGGAAGGAGCGGTCCGCGCCCTGGAGCGCGCCTGTCGCGCGCCCGGCGCGCTGCGGACCGCCCGCGCGGCGCGCGTACCCGACCTGCTCGCCGTCGCCGGCCACATCGAGCGCGCCCTGCGCCCCCTCTCCCTGGACTGGTACGAGGACGACGGCCTCGGCGCGGTCGACCTCTGTCACGCCGCGGCCGGCGGAGCGGCGGCCCTGCCCGGCCTCCTCACCCGGCACTTCTTCGGAGTCCCGCTGCTCGTCACCGAGTACGGCGTGCACCTGCGGGCGCACTACCTGTCCTCCACCACCGTCACGGAGACCCCCGCCGTCCGCGCCCTGCTCGCCGCGTTCCACGGCGCCCTCGCCGCCGAGGTCTACGGCGCGGCCACCCTCATCACGCCCGGGAACGCCCACGCCCGCCGCTGGCAGGAGCGCTGCGGCGCCGACCGCGCCAAGCTGCGCACCGTCTACCCCGGCATGGAGGCGGATCGCTTCGCCGAGGTCGGGGAGGGCGCCGAGGGCAGCCGGTGCGCGGACCCCGACACGCTGGTGTGGGTCGGCCGTATCGAACCCGCGAAGGACCTCATCTCCCTGCTGCATTCCTTCGCGGAGGTCCGCAAGGAGGAGCCGAAGACCCGGCTGAGGATCGTCGGCGCCCCCGCCGACGGTCCGGACGGCGCGACCTACCTGGCGCACTGCAAAGCGCTCGCCGCACAGCTCTTCCCCGACGAGGCCGAGGGCGTCCACGCGGTCGGCGACAACCCGGTGTCCTTCGAGGAGATCGGCGGACCGGAGGTCCCGAGCCTCGCCGAGGCCTACGCCTCCGGCGCCCTGGTCGTCCTCTCCAGCGTGGTCGAGGGCTTCCCGATCAGTCTCGTCGAGGCGATGTTCTGCGGCCGGGCCACCGTCTCCACCGACGTGGGCGCGGTCGTCGAGGTCATCGGCGGTACGGGACTGGTGGTCCCGCCGCGCAACCCGCGGGCGCTCGCCGAGGCGTGCGTGGCGCTGCTGCGCGACCCCGAGCGCCGCGAGCGCCTGGGCGCCGCCGCCCGCGCACGCGCCCTCGAACTCTTCACCGTCGAGCAGAACGTCGCGGCATTTCACGGCATTTACCTGGAGATCGTCTCGCACTCCCCGGTACGCCGGCCGGTCGTGAACAGAGCGGGGGAGCCGTTGCCGTTCGGCGTACCCGCCGAGGCCCACCTTCCGGGCGGCTGGACCGAGGCCCGCCTGATGGCCGCGGGCCGGCCGCGATGGGGCGACGGGGCACCGGTGCGCGCCACGGCCACCGTTCCGGCGGGGGAGGGCGCATGACCGGCGACACCGCGGGAGCGGGCGCCCGGGGTGGCGTCGGCGACCTGACCGAACTCGCCCTCGACGGTTTCCGAGGGCCGGGCGGTACGAACCTCGACGGCACGCAAGCTCCGGACGCGGGCGAGAGCGCGTCGGGCGGGGGTGCGGGGGCGTCGGGCAGGGACGCATCGGGTGAGGACGCGTCGGGCGGGGGCGGGGGTGGGGACGGTGACGCCAGAAGCGTTCGTGACGTTCGCCGTGGTGTGAGACCTGATGCCGGATCCGGTGGCCGACCGGACGGCCGCGGGAGCGGGAGCGTGCAGGACGCGGGCGTAGCGGCGTGGGCCGTCGGCACGCGAGCCGAGGCCGTCGACGGGGAGCTCATCCTCTCCGACACCGGTGCGGAAGGCGGGAGTTCCGGGGGTGCCGGAGCTGGGGACAGTCTTGGTGGGGGCAGTCTTTCGGGCATCGGTGCGGGGGGTGCCTACGGCGGGCGCAGGCTTCCCAGCCCCGGTGCCGGCCTCGGCCCCAGCTCCGGTTCCGGCGCGGAGGGCGCCGACGGTGCGCGCAGGAACGCTGGACGGCGGGGCGCCGCGGACCCCGTGAAGACGCTGATGCACCGGCACCGCGAACTCTGCGAACGAGCCGTCGACTCGCTGGAGATCGCCGCGGGTCTGGAGGCCCACGGCGTGACCGACCGGACCGCCGCCCGCTTCCGTCACCGGGACGTGTTCTCGCTCGCCGAGGAGATGTACGCACGCGTGGCGCGCGACGGCGAGGCCGCGGCGCCCGACGTGGCGAGGCCCGCACCGCCCGGCACGCGCCCCTACTGGGCCGTCCTCGCCCTGGTGCCCGGCGCCCTCGGCGCGGGCGTCGTCGCCGGGCTGCGGCTCACGCACGGACAACCGCGCCTCGCCATCGCCGCGTTCGGCGCCCTCGCCGTCGCGTTCGGCCTTCGCCTCGCGCTGCGCCGCGGCCCGCTGAGCAGCAGCCAGGGCATGACGGGCGCCACCCTCGCGTGGACGTGCTGGCTCGTCGCGTACGCCCTCCTCGGCGACGGCCTGCTGTACGCGGGCCTCACCGGCGGGCCGGACGGCAACTGGCCGCTGGCCACCGCCCCCGTGCTGGCCCTCTCGCTGGCCTGCGCTCCTGCCGCCTGGTGCGCCCACCTGTTCGTCAGCCGCGCTCGCCGCCGGCTCACCACGAGCCGGGGTCTGGAGGAGTTCGCCGCCTCCGTACAGCCCCTGCTTCTCGGCGTGTTCGGCCTGTTCGTGTGCACGCTGCTCGGACTGCTCGCCCTGTGCGGCGAGGCACTCGACGAGCCTCCCGCCTACGCCGGAGCCGGTGCCCTCGGCGCCCTCCTCCTGCTCGCACGGCTCCTGACGGCTCGCGGCTTCACCCACGCCCCGGCCCTGGCACTCGCCGGCGCGGGCACGGCGGAAGCCGCGGCCCTGGCCACCGTCTACGCGGCCCGCCTCCCCGGCTGCTCGTTCCTGGCCACCCCCGTCGACACCCTTGTCCACACCTGGGGAGCCGGCGCCGTACCCGCCCTGGTGTGCGGTGCGGGCGCCGTCGTCCTGCTCCTCCACGCCTCCCGCACGCTGACCCGCGCCTCGGCGCACGCCCGGACCGGCGATGCCCCATGAACGGCGGGGACGAGACCCGGCGAACGGGCCGAAGCGAGCCGCCGGCCTTCGGCGTCCTCGACCGCGGGGCCCGGGCAGCGTTGAGGCCCCACGCCGTGCACGGAGTGAAGCAGCCGGCGCACGGCGGACCGAACCACTCGGTCCGAGGCGGCTCGAAGACCTCTGACCCGGGCGGGGTGACAGTCCCTGCCGTGGGCCGCCCGACGCCGTCCGGGCACGGCGGACGGAGCCGCCGCGGCCAGGGCGGCCCCAACTGCGTTGCCAGGGACGGATCGAAGCCCTCCGCCCCCGGCTCCGACCCCGGCATGCCGAACGGCCGGGGCCGAGGCCGCGCTCCGAGCCTCGTCGCCCTCCGCCGGTCGCGGCCCCTGGCCGACCACGCCACGGCGCGCTGTCCGTCTCCTCGCACGGCGCGTCCCGCCCCGGCCCATGGCACCCGACGCCATGAGCCCCCTCCGGCCCTCGGGATCACATCCCGGAGCCGGGCCCCCTTCTCCCGCGGGGCCGACACCGCGGGCCCTCTCCCCGACCTACGGCACCACCTCGAAGGAGACAGCCAGATGATCACCTCCCGAACCGGAGAATCCGCCCCGGGAGCCGCCCGATGAGGGTCCTGCTGATCGGAGCCAACGGCTATCTCGGCCGTTTCGTCGCCGACAGACTGCTCGCCGATCCGGCCGTGCAGTTGACCGCGCTCGGCCGGGGCGACGACGCCGACGTACGGTTCGACCTCGCCTCGGGCAGCCCCGGCGCGCTCACCCGCTTCCTGGACGCGGTGCACCCCGGAGTCGTCATCAACTGCGCGGGCACCACACGCGGCGGCGCCCGCGACCTCACTCGGCACAACACCGTCGCCGTCGCCACCGTCTGCGAGGCCCTGCGGCGCAGCGGCTGCGGTGCCCGGCTCGTGCAGCTCGGCTGCGGAGCCGAGTACGGGCCCAGCCAGCCCGGCTCGTCCACCGCCGAGGACGCCGTGCCGCGCCCGGGCGGCCCGTACGGCGTGAGCAAGCTCGCGGCCACCGAACTCGTCCTCGGCTCCGGCCTGGACGCCGTCGTGCTCCGCGTCTTCTCGCCCGCCGGACCCGGAACACCCGCCGGATCCCCGCTCGGCCGGCTCGCCGAGGCCCTGCGCCGCGCCATGCAGTCCGGCGACGGCGAACTGAAGCTCGGCGGCCTGGGCGTGCAACGCGACTTCATCGACGTCCGTGACGTCGCCCGCGCCGTGCACGCCGCCTCCCTCTCCGCCGCACAGGGCGTGATCAACATCGGCTCGGGCCGTGCCGTCCGACTCCGCGACGCCGCCTCCGTCCTCGCGCGCGTGGCCGGTTACGGCGGCACCCTGCACGAACTCGACGGGCCGCCCGGCCCCCCGGCCGGTCCCGTGCTGCGAGCCACCATCGGCCACCCCCGCCCGGAACCCGACCACGTGGCTCCCCTCGCGCACCCGTACCCGGACGGCTGCGGCGGCTGGCAGCAGGCCGACGTGCGCACCGCACGCGACCGGCTCGGCTGGCGGCCCCGGATCAACCTCGAAGAGTCCCTCGCCGACATCTGGATGGAGGCGGCGTGCCGCATCTGACCAGCACCGCCACCGGCACGGCAGGCACCGACCGGTCCGGGGTCGGCGTCGGTGTCCCCGGCTATGCCCACCCCTTGGTCGCTCCTGTCGAATGGGACGGCCTCACCCGCCCCGGCACCCCCTTGCACTGGGTCGTCCTGAACGTGGACAACGGTCCCGGCGACCGCCCCGACCCGCGCTGCCTGGAGGCCTCCGGACGCCTGCGCAACGCGGGCGTCCGGGTGCTCGGACACCTGGACACCGCCTACGGGGCGCGTCCGTTCGACGACGTGGTCTCCGACGCGCAGCGCTATCTCGACTGGTACCAGGCCGACGGGTTCTTGCTCGACCGCTGCCCCGCCGAGCGCTCCGCGCTGCCCGAGATCCGCCGCACGATCGGGTCGCTGCGGGCGCTCCGCGACGGCGCGCACATCGTGCTGGGCCATGGCACCCACCCGTATCCGGGATACGCGGAGAACGCCGACCAACTGGTCACCTTCTCCGGGCCCTGGAGCGAGTACCGCTGGTCGCAGGTCGCCGAGTGGACCGCCGACTATCCGCCCGAACGCTTCTGCCACTTCGTGCACGGTGTGCCGCGCGGTCATCTGGAGGAGGCGTTGCGCGTCGCGCGCTGGCAGGGCGCCTCCACGATCTACTTCACCGACCGCTCCGACCACGGGGGGAGGGCCGACCCCTGGGAGACGATGCCCGGCTACTGGGACGAAATCGTCTCGCGGATCGGAACGGGTGTCTCGGAATGAAGAAGGGCGTGGCAGTGTTACGGGGAGAACAACTGTAGTGATTGACCGACCAACGGAGTCCCCGTGTCGCTGCCACCCCTGGTCGAGCCAGCCTCTGAGCTCACCGTAGACGAGGTCCGCAGGTACTCCCGCCACCTGATCATCCCCGATGTGGGCATGGACGGGCAGAAGCGGCTGAAGAACGCCAAGGTGCTCTGTGTGGGCGCCGGCGGCCTCGGATCGCCGGCGCTGATGTACCTGGCCGCGGCGGGCGTCGGCACGCTCGGCATCGTGGAGTTCGACGAGGTCGACGAGTCGAACCTGCAGCGCCAGATCATCCACAGCCAGGCGGACATCGGCCGGTCCAAGGCCGTCTCCGCCCGCGATTCCGTGCTGGGCATCAACCCGTACGTGAACGTGATCCTTCACGAAGAGCGGCTCGAGGCCGAGAACGTGATGGACATCTTCAGCCAGTACGACCTGATCGTCGACGGCACGGACAACTTCGCGACCCGCTACCTGGTCAACGACGCGTGCGTGCTGCTCAACAAGCCGTACGTGTGGGGCTCGATCTACCGCTTCGACGGCCAGGCCTCGGTCTTCTGGTCCGAGCACGGACCCTGCTACCGCTGCCTCTACCCGGAGCCCCCGCCGCCGGGCATGGTCCCCTCCTGCGCCGAGGGCGGTGTCCTGGGCGTGCTGTGCGCGTCCATCGGTTCCATCCAGGTCACCGAGGCGATCAAGGTCCTGACCGGCATCGGCGACCCGCTCGTCGGCCGTCTGATGATCTACGACGCCCTGGAGATGCAGTACCGCCAGGTGAAGGTCCGCAAGGACCCGAACTGCGCGGTCTGCGGCGAGAACCCGACCGTCACGGAACTCATCGACTACGAGGCCTTCTGCGGCGTCGTGTCCGAGGAGGCCCAGGAGGCGGCGGCCGGCTCGACGATCACTCCCAAGCAGCTCAAGGAGTGGATCGACGACGGCGAGAACATCGAGATCATCGACGTCCGCGAGGTCAACGAGTACGAGATCGTCTCGATCCCCGGCGCCAAGCTGATCCCGAAGAACGAGTTCCTCATGGGCACCGCACTGGCGACCCTGCCGCAGGACAAGAAGATCGTCCTGCACTGCAAGACAGGTGTCCGCAGTGCGGAGGTCCTCGCCGTCCTGAAGTCCGCAGGCTTCTCGGACGCGGTACACGTCGGCGGCGGTGTGATCGGTTGGGTCAACCAGATCGAGCCCGACAAGCCGGTGTACTGACCGGCGGCACGTCCCGCTCTTTCGATGGCGGGGGTTCCGCGGACCGGGTGTCCGCGGAACCCCCGCCATCGTCATGAACAGACCTTGCCGTCCTTCGGCACCGTCCCGTCCAGCAGATAGCTGTTCACGGTCGAGTCGACACAGTCGCTCCCACTGCCGTAGGCGCCGTGACCCTCGCCCTTCCAGGTCAGCTCCACGCCGACGCCCCTGCCGAGCTCGTCCGCCATCCTGCGGGCGCCCTCGTAGGGAGTGGCAGGGTCCCCGGTGTTGCCGACGACCAGGACCGGATCGGCGCCCGGAGCGCTCACCTCGGGGGTGTCGTGCTGCCCGGCCACCGGCCAGTCGTGGCACCAGCCCGCCGTGTCCCAACCCATGAAGTCCCCGAACACGGGCGAGATCTTCTCGAACTCGGCCAGCCGCTTCTTCGTCTCCTCCGGAGTCGGCCGCTGCTTGTCGTCCAAGCACGATATGACCCGTTGTGAATGCGTCGTCGTGCCGTAGTGCCCTGAGGCGTCGCGTTCGTTGTATCCGTCGGCGAGGTCCAGCAGGGCCGAACCGTCCCCGTCCTCGGCGTCCTTCAGGGCTTCGGTGAGCGTCGGCCAGCCCTGCTTGCTGTAGAGCGGCAGCACGATGCCGGTGAGGGCCAGTGTCTGGCTGAGCTTGCGCCCCCCGGAGGTGGGCAGCGGCTTCGCGTCGATCCGCTTCAGCAGGTCCGTGATCTTCCGCGAGCCCTGCTCGGGGTCCTGGCCGGTGGACTTGAGATAGTCGTCGAGCGCGCGCTGGAAGCCCAGCGTCTGGTTCTTGGCGTGGCCCACGGTGTCGGCGCTCGGGTCGACCACGGCGTCCAGGATCAGGCGTCCCACGTTCTTCGGGAACAAGTGGGCGTACACACCGCCCAGTTCCGTTCCGTACGAGATGCCGAAGTAGTGCATGCTGCGGTCGCCGAGGACCTGGCGCATCAGATCCATGTCCTTGGCCGTGTCCGTCGTCGACACATGGGACAGCAGCTTCCCGGCCGCCTTGGCGCAGCCCTTGCCGAAGTTCTCGGCGTCCTGGAAGTACGCCGCTTCCTCCGCCGCGTCGTCCGGCGTGGCGTCCACGGACTCGGACGCCTGGATGGCCTTGTCCGTGCGGCACCGCACGCCTTCGCTGGCGGCCACTCCGCGCGGGTCCCAGCTCACCAGGTCGTAGCGCTCGTGGAGCGGTCCGACGAGGCTTCCGTACGACGGCATGGTGGAGACACCCGAGCCGCCGGGGCCGCCGAAGTTGAACAACAGCGAGCCGATCCGCTTGCTCTGCCCGCCGGTCGCCTTCGAGCGGATGAGCGCGAGACCGATCGTCCCGCCGTCCGGCTTCGCGTAGTCGAGCGGCGCCTTGAGCGTGGCGCACTGCCAGCCGTTTCCTGGCGCGGGCGCGCCCGAAGTGGCCTTGCAGCGACTCCAGTCGAGCTTCTGCGCGGTCAGGGAGGCGGGCAGCCCCGGCGAGCCGGTGGAGGACGGCGCCGCGGCCGACGGTCCGTCGCTGTTCTTCCCCTCGTCCTTGCCGTCACCGGACGAGCCCCCGCCGCAGCCGGCTACCAGCAACGCGGCGGCGGCAGCGGCCGTCCACCGTGCGAAACGTGTCATGAGCGTCCCCCCTTGCCCGTGCTCCGCCCGAAGTCGCGGATCACATGCAGGCAATAGTAGGCGTCGGCCGCCGACCGCGCCGAGACCTGTGGATAACGCTCTGACCTGCGACTATCTACGAGCAAACGGTCCCGGCCGAGGGAACGGTGCCCTGCAGCAGATAGCCGTTCACCGCGCCCTGCACGCACTTGTTCTTGCTGTCGTACGCCCCGTGCCCCTGGCCCTTGTACGTGAGCTGGACGCCCACGCCCTTGCCGAGCGCGTCCACCATCTTCCGCGCGCCCTCGTACGGAGTGGCCGGGTCACCGGTGTTGCCCACCACGAGGATCGGGGCCGCGCCGGGAGCGCTGACGTCCGGGTGGTCGGCGGCGCCCGGTACCGCCCAGTCGGTGCAGCTGACCATGCCCCAGGCCAGGTAGTCCCCGAACAGCGGGGAGGCGGCCCGGAACTCCGGGAGCTTCGACCGCACGAAGTCCGCGGTGTAACGCGGCTTGTCGTCGGCGCAGTTGATGGAGATGTTCGCCGCCGTGATGTTGCTGTACGTGCCGTTCTCGTTGCGCCCGTTCATCGAGTCGGACAGCAGCATCAGGACCTTGCCGTCGCCGTCGTACGCCTGCTGGAGTCCCTCGGTCAGGTACTCCCAGAAGTCCTTCGAGTACAGCGACTGCGCGATGCCGTTGGTCGCCGCGGTCTGGGTCAGTTCGCGCGGGAAGACTCCGGGGATCGGCTTGGTCTCCAGGCCCTTCAGCAGTTTGGCGATGCGGTCCTTGACGTCCTGAGCGGTGTCGCCGATGGGGCAGTCCTCGACCTTCGAGGTGCAGTCGTCGGCGAAGTTGTCGAGCGCGAGCTGGAAGCCCTTGGCCTGGCCGAGCGAACTCTGCTCCGGGTTCTGTGTCGGGTCGACGACCCCGTCGAACACGGCGCGTCCCACGTTCTTGGGGAACAAGTGGGCGTACACCCCGCCCAGTTCGGTGCCGTACGAGATGCCGAAGTAGTGCAGCTTGTCGTCGCCGAGTACCTGGCGCATCAGGTCCATGTCGCGCGCCGCGTCGGTGGTGCGCACATGGGGGAGGACCTTGCCGGAGTTCTTCTCGCACGCCGCGTTGAACGTCTTGGTGTTCCGCAGGAGGTCCTGCGTCTCGGCGTCGTCGTCCGGGGTCGCGTCCTGCTGGAAGTACTTGTCCAGTTGCTGGTCGTCCTCGCACTCCACGCCCGCGCTGCGGCCGACGCCGCGCGGGTCGAAGCTGACCAGGTCGTAGCGGGTGCGCAGGGCGGCGTAGTCCTTGCCGAACGCGGGCAGGGTGGTGACGCCCGAGCCGCCGGGGCCGCCGAAGTTGAAGATGAGCGATCCGATGCGCTTGCTCGCGTCGCCGCTCGTCTTCGCCCGGATCAGCGCGAGCCCGATCGTGTCGCCCTTGGGGTCGGCCCAGTCGAGGGGTGCCTTCATGGTGGCGCACTGCCACTCCGTACCGCCCGGCAGGGGCGAGGGGGCGCTGCCGCCGCCCTCGGAGTCGGACGGGGCCGGGCAGTCCTTCCAGCTGAGCTTCTGTGCCGTCAGATCCTCGTTCGTGGAGTCGCTGCTGCAGCCGGTCGACCATGCCGCCAGCAGGACGGCGGTGACGGTCAGGGCAGCGGCGCGCAACTGGGACGGGTTCGGCATGTTCCCCATCCTGAGGGCGCACGCGGCGGCGCGCTCGGGGCGCGAGCCGTGTGGGTGAGGGCGCGCCACGAACCCCCTATGAGGGGGTTTCGCGCGCGTCCTAGAGCGCGCCCTTGCGGGTCAGGTGGTTGAAGAACAGCCAGCCGGGCAACACCGGGATCCACAGCGTGAGCAGGCGGTACAGGAGCACCGCGGGGGCCGCGACCTCCTTGGGGAGGCCCACGGCGATCAGACCGACCGTGAGGGTCGCCTCGACCGCGCCGACGCCACCGGGGGTCGGTGCCGCGGAGCCCAGTGCGTTGCCGGCGAGGAAGACGACGGCGACGCTGGCGAGGCTGAGCGTCGTGGGTTCCTCGTGGCCGAAGGCGCGGATCGACGCGTCCAGGCACATCACGAAGCAGGCCGTCAGCAGCAGCATGCCGCCGATGCCGGTGACCAGCTTCTGCGGCCGCTGGAGCACGTCGAGCATGCGCGGGACGACACCCGCGAAGAGTGAGCGCACGCGCGTGGAGACGAACTTGCGCAGGAACGGCACCGACGTCACCACGAGGACGAGCACGGCGACCGTCAGCAGGCCCGCGATGACCGTGCGGGACGGCGACAGGGACGGTGTCTTCTCCGTACCGGTCAGATAGCCGAAGGACAGCAGCATCAGGATGTGGCAGCCGAGTCCGAACAGCTGGGAGGCGCCGACGCTCGCGACGGCGAGCCCGGGCCGCACGCCGGCACGTTGCAGGAAGCGCGTGTTCAGGGCCACACCGCCCACCGCCGCGGGGGCGACGATCTTCACGAACGAGCCGGCGACCTGAGCCGCCACCGTCCGCAGGAAGGGGACCCGTTCCGGTACGAAGCCGAGCAGGCTCATCGCCGCCGCGAAGTAGCTCAGCGCGGAGAACAGCACGGCCGCCGCGACCCAGCCCCACTCGGCGTTGTCGAAGAGTGTCCCGAACTCGATGTGGGTGAGCTGGGTCAGCAGGAAGTACGCGCCGATGGCCCCGGCGATGAAACTGATCAGGGTGCGCGGCCGGACGCGCTCCAGGCGGGCGGGTTCGACGGGTGCCTGCGGCCTGATCAGCAGCACCTGGTGGCGGATCTGGGTGAGCAGATCCTCCTCGCGCGCCTCGTCGAGCGCTTCGTCCATGGCGCGCTTCTCGGCGCGCTGTTCGGCGCGGACGGCCTTCTTGGCGGTCTTCTCGGAGACCGGCGCGGCCGCCTCCGCCGCTTCCTCGGCACGGGCGAGTTTGGCCTGGCGGGAGGCTTCGAGGACCGCGTCCCGTTCGCGTTGCGAACGTTCCCTTGCCAGCTTCCGCAGCGTTGCGCGCGTGCTGCGGGTCAATGCGATCGGCTGGAGCATGGGCAGGCAGTCCGCGACGGCGTCCGGACCGAGAACTCCGACCGCCGACGCGACCGCGCGCTCGGCGCCCACGCGCAGTCCCACGGTGGTCACCAGTTGGGCGATGTCCATTCGCAGCAGGAGATCACCGGCCGCGATCTCACCACCGCGCAGGTCGGTGAGGATCACCTTGCCGGAACGATCCACCAGAATCGCGTCGCCCGCGAGCCTGCGGTGCGCGATGCGCCGGGACTGAAGGGCCTGCACCTGGTGCCAGGTGTCGCGCAGCAGATCGTCCGTGACGTGTTCGTCGGGCAGCGAGTCGAGGGTGTGGCCGCCGGTGTGCTCGTAGACGAGCATCACGGCGTCGGGACCCAGCTCGGAGGTGGCGATCAGCTTGGGCGCGTTGGCTCCGGCTGCGATCGCGGCGTACGCGAGGAGGGCCTCCTGCTCCAGCGCCTGGCGCAGTGACTGGAGGCTGCGGCGCGTGGTGATGCCGCGCAGCGTCAGACGGCGCCACACGCGGTAGAAGAACCCCTGCGCCTGCTGCTCACGGTCGACGACCGTGACGTCCAGGGGTGGGCCGTCCTCCAGAGTGACGAAGTAGCGGCGGCCGCGGTCGCCGTTCTCCGAGGTCTCGGGCGTCTCCTCGCGGGCCGCGCTGACCGGGTGGAAGCCGACGTGCCGCAGGCCTGCCATGAGGGTCCGTCCGGTGGGCCGCACGTTCGGGGAACCGACCGCGTACAGCGTCCCGTAGGCGACGGTCCAGCCGATGAGCACCGTCAGGATGATCGAGAACGGTGTCGTGTAGCCGGTCACCAGCATGGAGAAGGCGTCGAGCAGGAGCACCACCCAGAGCACCGCGCGCCAGCGTGGTCTGCGGGACATCCCGACGGCCGTCATATAGGCGATGACCGGCGCGAGATAGCCGTGCACCGGGTCGGTGAGGGCGTGGATGTCACCGGGGGAGGGCTGGGTGAGCGCCTCCTGGATGGAGCCGGGTGCGCCCTTCGCGACCCAGAGGTCCGTGGCGAGGGTCACGCCGTGGGCGAGGACAGCGGCGAGCACGCCGTCGGCGATGCGCAGTCCGTCCCGCTTGATCAGCCGTTCGATCGCGAATGCGACGGGTACCAGGAGGATCGCGATGCTTGACGCGAGCCCCGCGATCTTGATCAGAAGATCTGGTGCCTGCCCGGTGCCCTTGTTGATGTCCTGTTCGAGACCCGAGGTGGTGCCATGCGCGAACGCGGCGATGGCGAGCAGCACCGCGATGGCGAGCACGCCGACAAGGAGCCGCATGAGGTCGGAGGGGCGGTGCACGCGCGCGGGGAGGAGGGGTTCGTCACCCTCGACCTCGTCCGCGTGGGCCTCGTCGACGTCCTCGCATTCGCTCCTGGCCTGGTGCTTCTCCAGTGTCAGGGGGTCCGGAGCGGTTTCCTCGGCCTCGGAAGAGGTCGCTTCGGCCGAGCTGTCACTCGGCTCGGTCGTACCGCTCGCGGACTTCTCGGCCGGGCCGGCCGGGTCCTTCTCGTTCTTCTCGTCGACGCCGCCGGTGTCCGGGCGTGACGAGGCATCGGAGGTGCCCTCCGCGTCTTCGGGGTGCACGCCCTGCTGCCTCATGGTCTCTTCTTGATCTCGTATCACCAGTCACCGCCCGCACGATGGTGGCATGCCCGACTGACACACGTGGGCATCAGGGTGCAAATGCGGGGTCGCACAGTCTGCCTCAAGCGTCACCCCTGAGCGAGGCATACGCACAGTCGCCGCCACGTCACATTGTCGGTGGGGTGGTGCAGGATGGGGCGGATGAGCGAGGAGAGCCTTCCGGCGGACGCCCTGCCGGAGTACGCGGAGCGGGTCCTTGAGGTCACCGAGCTGATCCCGCCCGGGCGCGTCATGACGTACGGCGACATCGCCGAATGGCTGGAGGAGGGCGGCCCGCGCCAGGTGGGCCGGGTGATGGCCCTCTACGGAGGGGCGGTGCCGTGGTGGCGGGTCACCCGCGCCGACGGGACCCTGCTGCCCGGCCACGAACTGGACGCGCTGGCCCACTACCGCTCGGAGGGCACGCCCCTGAAGGAGGCGAGCCGGTCCGCCGAGGGGCATCTGCCGCGCGTCGACATGAGACGGGCGCGGTGGGACGGCGGCGAGCGGGCGGAAGGTCACACCTGACAGCTTCCGGCATTCACGGGACGGAAGGGGAACCTGAGGCCCGTACGAGGGAACCGAGGCACATCCGTGACATGCCGTACGTTCGTGAGGCGAGGGACGCACGTGGCGTGAGGGAAGAAGCGGAAGCCCTGCTTCCGTGAACCTCACCGGCGTACCGTCGTCGGCGCGCATCTTCCTCACCCCGCGGCCACCGCCTCCCCTGCGCGACGGCCCGCCAACCAGTACGACCACCAGGACCGGCGAACCACGTGAGCTCCACTTCTTCCACCAGGCACCCGGCGCGCCCTCAGGTGCGCCAGGGGACCCGCGGCGCGTACCGGCTGGTGCGCACCGCCCCGGGCCGGGTGGATCCCCCTCGTCTTGACGCAGGGCAGCGCGCGGTGGTTGAGCACGGTGGCGGACCGCTTCTCGTGCTCGCGGGTCCCGGTACCGGCAAGACGACCACGCTGGTGGAGTCCGTCGCCGCACGGATCGCCCGGGGAGGCGATCCGGCACGCATCCTGGTGCTCACGTTCAGCCGGAAAGCGGCCGTCGAGCTGCGCGACCGCATGGCCCTGCGCATAGGAGCCGCCCGCGCTCCCCAGGCCACCACCTTCCACTCCTTCTGCTACGCCCTGGTCCGAGCCCACCAGGACGCCGACCTCTTCGTGGAACCGCTGCGGCTGCTGTCCGGCCCGGAACAGGACGTGGCGGTGCGCGGCCTGCTCGCGGGCCAGCCGGACCTGGAGCGGCTCGGCCTCGCCTCCGTGCGCTGGCCGGACGAGCTGCGCGCCTGCCTGACCACGCGCGGCTTCGCCGACGAGGTCCGCGCGGTCCTCGCCCGCAGCCGTGAACTCGGCCTCGGCCCCGACGCCCTGGAGGCCTTCGCCCGGCGCATCGGCCGCCCGGACTGGAGCGCGGCGGCAGCCTTCCTCGCCGAGTACCTCGACGTGCTCGACATGCAGGGCGTGCTCGACTACGCGGAACTGGTGCACCGCGCGGTGCTCCTCGCCAGGCGCCCCGACGTCGTCGGGCGGCTGGCCGCGCAGTACGACGCCGTCTACGTGGACGAATACCAGGACACCGACCCCGCGCAGGTACGGCTGCTGCACGCCCTCGCCGGCGGTGGCCGCACCCTCGTCGCCTTCGGCGACCCGGACCAGTCGATCTACGCGTTCCGGGGCGCCGACGTGAACGGCATCCTGGACTTCCCCGACGCCTTCCCGCGCGCGGACGGCCGACCGGCGCCGGTCGAGGTCCTCAGGACGTCCCGCCGCTCGGGCGCCGCCCTGCTGGCCGCCACCCGTCTGCTCACCCAGCGCATGCCGCTCACCCGCCTGCCGGCCGAGAAGGTGCGCGCCCACCGCGAACTGTCCCCGGTGCGCGACGGGGGCGTCGCCGAGGTGTACACGTACCCGACGGCCGGCACGGAGCTCGACAACATCGCGGACATCCTGCGCCGCGCCCACCTGGAGGACGGCGTCCCCTGGGGCGAGATGGCCGTCCTGGTGCGTGCGGGCTCCCGCTCGATCCCCACGGTCCGGCGGGCGCTCACCGTCGCCGGCGTACCCCTCGACATCGACGGCGACGACCTGCCCCTGCGCCACGAACCGGCGGTGGCTCCGTTGCTGACGGCCCTGCGGGCGGTGGCCCGAGCGGAGTCGAACACGAGCACGGACCGGAGGGCCGACGAGGGTGCCGTTCGCTCCGAGGACGCCGTTGCCTCCGAGGACGCCGGCCTGCCCGGGGAAGCCGACGCGCACGGGGACGCCGATGGCACCGGGGAAGCCGACGGCACCGAGGGCGCCCAGGACACGGGGAGCACCGCGGAAGCGTCCGAGGGCGCCGTCGAGAACGTCGAGAACGTCGAGAACGTCGAGAACGTCGAGGACACACGGGACTCCGAGAGCACTGACGGTTCGGCCGACGGCCCGGTCGGCGGGCAGATCGTCGCCGCCTGGCTCGGCACCGAGACCGCGCTCACCCTCCTCGCCTCGCCGCTCGCCGGCATGGACGCGGCGGACCTGCGGCGCCTGGGCCGGGCGTTGCGCGAGGAGGAGCGCGCCGCCGGGAACCTCGTACCGCCGCCCTCCGACGAACTGCTGGCCCGCGCGCTGGCCGAGCCGGAGCGGCTCGTCGCGCACGATCCGGCGTACGCCCGAGGGGCCCAGCGCCTCGGCGCCCTGCTCCGCAAGGCCCGCGAGCGTCTCGCGGGCGGCGGGAGCGCCGAGGAGGCTCTCTGGGACCTCTGGCAGGGCACGCCGTGGCCCCAGCGCCTGGAGCGGGCCGCACGCCGCGGTGGTGCGGCCGGGCGCAACGCCGACCGGGACCTCGACGCGGTGTGCGCGCTGTTCGCGACCGCCGCGCGCGCCGAGGAGCGCACCGGAGGCCGGGGCGCCCTGAACTTCCTGGAGGAGATCGACGCCGAGGACATCGCCGCCGACACCCTGACCCGCCGGGCCGTCCGGCCCGACGCCGTGCGCCTCATGACGGCGCACCGCTCCAAGGGACTGGAGTGGCGGCTCGTCGTCGTCGCGGGAGTCCAGGAGGGACTGTGGCCGGACCTGCGCCGGCGCGGCTCCCTGCTGGAGGCCGACCGCATCGGGCGGGACGGCCTCGCCGAACCCCTCACCCCCGGTGCCCTCCTCGCCGAGGAGCGCAGGCTCTTCTACGTGGCGGCGACCCGCGCGCGTGAACGGCTCGTCGTGACCGCCGTGAAGGCACCGGCCGACGACGGCGACCAGCCGTCCCGCTTCCTCACCGAGCTCGGCGTGGAGCCCAAGGACGTGACCGGCCGCCCGCGCCGCCCCCTGTCCGTCGCCGCGCTCGTCGCCGAACTGCGCTCCACGACGGTCGACCCGCTCGTCTCGGACCGGCTCAGGCAGGCAGCGGCCCACCGTCTCGCCCGCCTCGCCGCCCTCGCCGACGAGGACGGCCGGCCGCTGGTCCCCTCCGCGCACCCCTACCGCTGGTGGGGCGTGTACGAGCCGACCGAGAGCAAGGTCCCGCTGCGCGACCGCGACCAGCCCGTCGTGCTGTCCGGCAGCGCCCTCGACCAACTCGCCAACACCTGCGCCCTCCAGTGGTTCCTCGGGCGCGAGGTGAAGGCCGACGCGCCCGCCACCGCCGCCCAGGGCTTCGGCAACGTGGTGCACGTCCTCGCCGACGAGGTCGCCTCCGGACGCACCCCCGCCGACCTCGCCGTCCTCATGGAGCGCCTCGACTCCGTGTGGAACGCGCTCGCCTTCGACGCGCCCTGGAAGTCGGCGCAGGAGAAGGAGCACGCGCGCGTGGCACTCGAACGCTTCCTGAAGTGGCACGTCATGGACCGCACCGGGCGCACCCCGGTGGCCAGCGAGCACGACTTCGACGTGACCCTCGAAGCGGGCTCCTACGAAGTACGCATCCGCGGCTCCATGGACCGCGTCGAGGCGGACACCGAGGGCCGCGCCTACGTGGTCGACTTCAAGACCGGCAAACAGGCGCCCAGCGCCGCCGAGGTGACCCACCACCCGCAGCTCGCCGTGTACCAGCTCGCCGTCCGCGAAGGCGCCGTCGACGACGTCTTCGACGGCGAACGCCCCGACCCGGGCGGAGCCGAACTCGTCCAGCTGCGCCAGGGCGCCGCCAAGAAGAACGGCGGCGAGACCCTTCCCAAGGTGCAGGCGCAGGAGCCGCTGGAGGGCGAGTGGGTCGGCGACCTCCTGGCGAACGCCGCGGGCAAGGTCCTCGACGAACGGTTCTCGCCCACGACCGGACAACACTGCACACACTGCGCGTTCCGGGCGTCGTGCAGCGCGCGGCCGGAAGGGCGGCAGGTCGTCGAATGACGTATCCGGAGGCGGACAGCAGGTTGCCGGGCCGGATGGGGCGAAAGGCCGTACGTCACCTACGTGACGTACGGCACCACATGGGTTGACCAGCGGTTCTCCTGCCCCGGGCGTCGATGTGGCCCCCACTGTCAGCGGGCGCCGCTAGCCTCTCGGACATGCCCGCCCGTATCACCCATCCCGATCAGCTCAAGGAGCTCCTCGGGATCCCTTTCACTCCGGAGCAGACGGAGTGCATCACCGCGCCGCCGGCCCCGCAGGTGATCGTGGCCGGGGCCGGTTCGGGCAAGACCACGGTGATGGCGGCACGCGTGGTGTGGCTCGTCGGCACCGGACGGGTCGCCCCCGAGCAGGTCCTCGGCCTGACCTTCACCAACAAGGCGGCCGGTGAACTCGCCGAGCGGGTCCGCAAGGCCCTCGTCAAGGCGGGCGTCACGGACCCGGACGTCATCGATCCCGACAATCCACCGGGCGAGCCGGTCATCTCGACCTACCACGCCTTCGCGGGCCGCCTGCTCACCGACCACGGCCTGCGCATCGGGCTCGAACCGACGTCACGGCTCCTCGCCGACGCCACCCGCTACCAGCTCGCCGCCCGCGTGCTGCGCGAAGCGCCGGGCCCCTACCCGGCGCTGACCCGCTCCTTCCCCGACCTGGTCGGCGACCTCCTCACCCTCGACTCCGAGCTGTCCGAACACCTCGTACGGGCCGAGGACCTGCGCGCCCACGACGCCGAACTGCTGCGCACCCTCGAAGGCGCCAAACTCAGCAACGAGGACCTGCGCAAGGTCCCCGAGGCCGCCGCCGCCCGCCGGGAACTCGCCGAACTGGTCGGCCGCTACCGAGCCGCCAAACGCGAACGGGACCTCCTCGACTTCGGCGACCAGATCGCCCTCTCCGCCACCCTCGCCCGCACCCGCCCCGAGGTCGGAGAGATCCTCCGCGACGAGTTCCGGGTCGTCCTCCTGGACGAGTACCAGGACACCTCGGTCGCCCAACGCGTGCTGCTCGCCGGACTCTTCGGCCACGGCACCGGGCATCCCGTGACGGCGGTCGGTGACCCCTGCCAGGCGATCTACGGCTGGCGCGGCGCCTCCGTGGCCAACCTCGACGACTTCCCCGAGCACTTCGCGCGCCCCGACGGCCGTCCCGCCACCCGCCAGTCGCTCAGCGAGAACCGCCGCAGCGGCGGCCGCCTCCTCGACCTCGCCAACGGCCTCGCCGAACCGCTGCGCGCCATGCACGCGGGCGTGGAGGCCCTGCGGCCCGCCCCCGGGGCCGAGCGCGACGGCCTCGTGCGCTGCGCGCTGCTGCGCACCCACGCCGAGGAGATCGACTGGCTCGCCGAGTCCATCGCACATCTCGTAAGCACCGGTAAGGCGCCCGGCGAGATCGCCGTCCTGTGCCGCACCGCCACCGACTTCGCCGAGATCCAGGGAGCCCTCGTCGCCCGCGACATCCCCGTCGAGGTGGTGGGTCTCTCCGGGCTGCTGCACCTGCCCGAGGTGGCCGATCTCGTCGCCGTCTGCGAGGTCCTGCAGGACCCGGGGGCCAACGCCTCCCTCGTCCGACTGCTCACCGGACCGCGCTGGCGGATCGGCCCGCGCGACCTGGCCCTCCTCGGACGCCGGGCCCGGCTGCTCGTGTCCCACACGCGCGTGGGGGCCGACGAGGACCCGGACCGCCGGCTCGCCGCCGCCGTCGAGGGGGTCGACCCGGCCGAGGTGATATCGCTCGCGGACGCCCTCGACACCTTCCTGGAGACCCCCATCGAGACCCCGGGGGACGACGACGGGCTGCCCTTCTCGCCGGACGCGCGCGTGCGGTTCGCACGCCTCGCCGCCGAACTGCGCGACCTGCGGCGCTCTCTCGCCGACCCGCTGATGGACGTCCTGCACCGGGTCCTCGCCGTCACCGGCCTGGAGGTCGAGCTCTCCGCGTCCCCGCACGCCCTGGCCGCCCGCCGCCGCGAGACCCTGTCGAACTTCCTGGACGTCGCCGCGTCCTTCGCGTCCGGCGACGGCGAGGCGAGCCTGCTGGCCTTCCTCGGCTTCCTGCGCACCGCGGCGCAGTACGAGAAGGGCCTGGACAACGCCCTGCCCGGCGGCGAGAACACCGTCAAGGTGCTCACAGCGCACAAGTCCAAGGGCCTGGAGTGGGACGTCGTCGTCGTGCCCGGCCTCGTCAACGGCACCTTCCCCAGCAGCCAGGGCCGCGAGAAGTGGACCGCCCAGGGCAAGGTCCTGCCGCACACCCTGCGCGGCGACGCGGACACCCTGCCCGACATCGAGGCGTGGGACGCCCGGGGCATCAAGGCCTTCCACGAGGCCATGAAGGACCACCAGCACACCGAGGAACTCCGCCTCGGCTACGTCACGTTCACCCGCCCCCGATCGCTCCTGCTCGGATCCGGCCACTGGTGGGGCCCCTCCCAGAAACGCCCCCGCGGCCCGTCCGACTTCCTGCATGCCCTGTACGACCACTGCGCGGCCGGACACGGCGAGATCGAGGCCTGGGCGGACGAACCGACGGAGGACGAGGAGAACCCGGCCCTGCACGAGGCGTCCGCCGACCACGCATGGCCGCTTCCGCTCGACGACGCGGCTCTCGCCAGGCGGCGTGCCGCGGCGGAGACCGTACTCGCCCACCTGGAGCGCGTCGCGTCCCACGACGACGCACACCCCGCCACCGCCGGGCACCGGCCGACGGCCACCCATGACCCGGCCTCCCACGACGATCCGGAATGGCCGCCCCCGCCCGAGGACGAAGAGGAGACCGATCCGTTCGCCTACGAGGAGGGCGACCTCCCCGAGGACGACTACGCGCGGGACGACCTTCCCGAGGGTCCCTTCCCCGAGAGCGACGACTCCGACTGGGACTCCTGGGCGACGGACCGTCCCGGCGACCGCCCGGCCGGGCACGGAACAAGCCGCCCGACCGTCCCGCACCAGGGCCACGCACCTTCCGCCGGCGCGCGCCGCCACCCCGAGGACCCCGGCACCGAACGCCTCACGCCCGAGGAGGCCCGCACCCTCGCCTCCTGGGACCGCGATCTGGACGCGCTCACCGGCGAACTCCTGCGCGCCCGCGCGAGTGTCACCGACGTACCGCTGCCCGCCTCGCTCACCGCCTCCCAGTTGCTGCGCCTCGCCGCCGACCCGGACGGCTTCGCGCAGGAACTCGCGCGCCCCATGCCGCGCCCTCCGCAGCCCGCCGCCCGCCGGGGCACGCGCTTCCACGCGTGGGTGGAGTCCCGGTTCGAAGCGCTGCGGCTGCCGATGCTGGAGCCCGAGGAGCTGCCCGGCAGCGATGCCGAGATCGCCGACGAGCGCGATCTGGAAGCCCTGAAGGACGCCTTCGAGCGCACCCCCTACGCCCACCGCACCCCCTACCGCGTCGAGGCACCCTTCCAGCTCGCCATCGCGGGGCGCGTTGTGCGCGGACGCATCGACGCCGTCTACAAGGACGGCGACGGCGACGGGACGACGTACGAGATCGTCGACTGGAAGACCAGCCGGGAGCGGACCGCAGACCCGCTCCAGCTCGCGGTGTACCGCCTCGCCTGGGCCGAGCGGCAGGGCGTGCCCCTGGAATCCGTCACGGCCGCCTTCGTGTACGTCCGCGGCGGCGAGGTCGTCCGCCCTGACGACCTCCCGGACCGTGCCGCGCTGGAGCGGCTGCTCACCGAGGACCCCGCGGACCCGTCGGACGGGGTCCCCGGAGAACCGCCGGACGAACACGCCTCCGTGGGCCGCTAGGCTCGTGAACATGAGCAAGCCCGTTGACGACGCCGTCAGCACCGTCCGCACGTACATCGAGGCCCACCGCGCCGCCTTCCTCGACGACCTCACGGAGTGGCTGCGCATCCCCTCGGTCTCGGCCCAGCCCGGCCACGCCGCGGACGTGGCACGCAGCGCCGACTGGCTGGCCGCCAAACTCAGGGACACCGGCTTCCCGACCTGCGAGATCTGGCCCACCGCGGGAGCCCCGGCGGTCTTCGCCGAGTGGCCCTCCGAGGACCCCGACGCACCCACCGTCCTCGTCTACGGACACCACGACGTGCAGCCGGCCGCCCGCGAGGACGGCTGGGACACCGACCCCTTCGAACCGGTGATCCGCGGCAACCGCCTCCACGCGCGCGGGGCCGCCGACGACAAGGGCCAGGTGTTCTTCCACACACTCGGTGTCCGGGCCCACCTCGCCGCCACCGGCGGCACCGCTCCGGCCGTGCACCTGAAACTGCTCGTCGAGGGCGAGGAGGAATCCGGCTCCCCGCACTTCCGCCGGCTCGTCGAAGAGCGTGCGGAGCGGCTCGCCGCCGACGCCGTGATCGTCTCCGACACCGGCATGTGGTCCGAGGACACCCCCACGGTCTGCACCGGCATGCGCGGCCTCGCCGAATGCGAGGTCGAGCTGCACGGACCCGGCCAGGACATCCACTCCGGATCGTTCGGCGGCGCCGTGCCCAACCCGGCGACCGCCGCCGCCCGCCTGGTCGCGGCCCTGCACGACGAGCACGCACGCGTGGCCGTTCCAGGCTTCTACGAAGGCGTCACCGAACTCACCGACCGTGAGCGCGAACTCTTCGCCGAGCTGCCCTTCGACGAGGAGCGCTGGCTGCGCACGGCCCGGTCGACGGCCACCCACGGGGAGGCCGGTCACACCACCCTGGAGCGCGTCTGGGCCCGCCCGACCGCCGAGGTCAACGGCATCGGCGGCGGCTATCAGGGCCCCGGCAGCAAGACGATCATCCCGTCCTCGGCCCTGGTGAAGCTCTCCTTCCGGCTCGTCGCGGGGCAGGACCCCGACCACATCGAGAAGGCCGTCCGCGCCTGGGCGGCCGACCAGGTGCCCGCCGGCATCCGGTACGAGATCACCTTCGGCCCGGCCACCCGCCCGTGCCTCACCCCGCTCGACCACCCCGCCCTGCAGTCCGTCGTGCGCGCCATGGGCCGCGCCTTCGAGCAGCCGATCCGCTACACCCGGGAGGGCGGTTCCGGGCCGGCCGCCGACCTCCAGGAAGTCCTCGATGCCCCGGTGCTCTTCCTGGGCATCTCCGTTCCCTCCGACGGCTGGCACGCCCCCAACGAGAAGGTCGAACTCGACCTCCTCATGAAGGGCGTCGAGACGGCCGCCCACCTGTGGGGCGACCTGGCCGAGAACTGGCGCGAGGCACACTGAACAAGCCGATCCCCACCCTCATGGGCGCTGCACACGCCCGTCCTGCTGAACCGCCCGCCGAAATAACCGTTCCACCGGGGGAGTTGGAAGCACCCGTGACCACCTGGACCGACCACAGCGCCGACCGTCCCATCTCGCTCACCGCGCCGAGCGGCATCGACCGCGCCGCCCACCACCGGCTCGACGAGGCCTGGCTCGCGGCGGCCTGGAGCCACCCCTCGACCCGCGTCTTCGTGGTCTCCGGCGGTCAGGTGCTCATCGACGAGAGGGCCGACGGCGCCACCGAGCTCCTGATGACGCCCTCCTTCGAGGCCCCGCTCACCGAGGCGCACCGCTACTTCCTGGGCACCGACGACGACGGGGTGAGCTACTTCGCGCTCCAGAAGGACACGCTGCCCGGCCGTATCGACCAGTCCGCCCGCCCTGCCGGGCTGCGCGAGGCGGGACTCCTGCTCTCTCCCCGCGACGCGGGACTCATGGTGCACGCCGTCGCTCTGGAGAACTGGCAGCGACTGCACCGCTTCTGCTCCCGCTGCGGCGAGCGCACGGTCATCGCCGCCGCCGGTCACATCCGCCGCTGCCCGGCCTGCGGCGCCGAGCACTACCCGCGCACCGACCCGGCCGTGATCATGGCCGTCACGGACGACGAGGACCGCATCCTGCTCGGCCGCCAGGTGCACTGGCCCGAGGGCCGCTTCTCCACGCTGGCGGGCTTCGTCGAGCCGGGTGAGTCGATCGAGCAGTCCGTGCGCCGCGAGGTCTTCGAGGAGGCGGGCATCACGGTCGGCGACGTCGAGTACGTCGCCAGCCAGCCCTGGCCGTTCCCCTCCAGCCTCATGCTGGGCTTCCTGGCCCGCGCCACCTCGTCGGAGATCAACGTCGACGGCGAGGAGATCGAAGAGGCCCGCTGGTTCTCCAGGGAAGACCTGCGGGCCGCCTTCGAGTCCGGGGAGGTGCTGCCCCCCTACGGAATCTCGATTGCGGCCCGCCTGATCGAGCTCTGGTACGGCAAGCCCCTGCCGATGCGGGGGACCGCCGTCTGACGTCGCTCAGACGCCGATCTTCTGCTTGACCTGGGCCAGCGAAGGGTTGGTCAGCGTCGAACCGTCCGGGAAGAGAACGGTGGGAACCGTCTGGTTTCCGCCGTTCGCCTTCTCCACGAACGCCGCGGACTGCGGGTCCTGCTCGATGTTGATCTCGTTGTACGTGATGCCCTCGCGGTCCATCTGGCTCTTCAGCCGACGGCAGTAACCGCACCACGTGGTGCTGTACATCGTCACAGTGCCCTGCATGTCCAACGGCTCCTTCACGGCTTCGGGTGCGTGCTCGCTGCCAGTGGAACGCAAGCGGCCGGGCCGCCATTCCCGCCGGGGGTATCCACGCACCCGACTCCCGGCCGGGCTGCCGCCCGCCCCTCGGCCCGGCCCGTGCAGTGACGCCTGTCGCATTCGTACGACTGCAGGTGCCTCCCTGTGGACAACCGGCTCACCCGTCTCTGTGGACCTGGCAGCATGGCGGGGTGACAGCAGCAACGCACTCCACCCTCTTCCCGCAGGTTCCGGACACGGCCGACGCGGTGCTCGACGGGCTCGACCCCGAGCAGCGCGAGGTCGCCACCGCCCTGCACGGTCCGGTGTGCGTGCTGGCGGGCGCCGGCACGGGCAAGACCCGGGCGATCACCCACCGCATCGCCTACGGAGTGCGCGCCGGAATCCTCCAGCCCTCCAGCGTGCTCGCCGTCACCTTCACCAACCGGGCGGCCGGCGAGATGCGCGGGCGGCTGCGCCAGCTCGGCGCCGGGGGAGTGCAGGCGAGGACTTTCCACTCCGCCGCGCTGCGCCAGCTCCAGTACTTCTGGCCGAAAGCGGTCGGCGGCAGCCTGCCCCGGCTCGTGGACCGCAAGATCCAGCTCGTCGCGGACGCGGCGGCCGCCTGTCGCATCCGCCTCGACCGGGGTGAGCTGCGGGACGTCACGGGCGAGATCGAGTGGTCCAAGGTCACCCAGACCATCCCCGCCGACTATGCGGCGGCCGCCGCCAAGGCCGGCCGTGAGGCTCCCAGGGACCCGGCCGAGATCGCCCAGATCTACTCCGCGTACGAGGATCTGAAGCGCGACCGCGCCGTCATCGACTTCGAGGACGTCCTGCTGCTGACGGTCGCCGTCCTGCAGGACCGCCACGACATCGCCGAGCAGGTCCGCTCCCAATACCAGCACTTCGTCGTCGACGAGTACCAGGACGTCAGCCCGCTCCAACAGCGGCTCCTGGAGCTGTGGCTCGGCGAGCGGGACAGTCTCTGCGTGGTCGGTGACGCCAGCCAGACGATCTACTCGTTCACCGGTGCAACTCCTGACCACCTTCTCGACTTCCGCACCCGCCACCCCGGGGCCACCGTCGTCAAGCTGGTCCGCGACTACCGCTCCTCGCCCCAGGTCGTCCACCTCGCCAACGGCCTGCTCTCCCAGGCCCACGGCCGGGCCGCCGAGCACCGCCTCGAACTGATCTCCCAGCGACCACCGGGAGCCGAACCCGTCTACGCCGAGTACACGGACGAGCCCGCCGAGGCCGAGGGTGCCGCCCGCCGGATCCGCGACCTCATCGCCTCCGGCGTCCCCGCCGCCGAGATCGCCATCCTGTTCCGGACGAACTCCCAGTCCGAGACCTACGAACAGGCACTCGCCGATGCCGGTGTGCCCTACCAGCTGCGGGGCGCCGAGCGCTTCTTCGACCGCCCCGAAGTGCGCAAAGCGGGATCGGCCCTGCGCGCCGCAGCCCGCTTCGGCGGCAACGACGCATTGCTCGACGACGCCGACGACCTGCCGTCGCAGGTGCGGGCGGTGCTCTCCGGCGAAGGCTGGACGACACGGCCCCCGGCCGGCTCCGGTGCGGTCAGAGAGCGCTGGGAGTCGCTGGCCGCCCTGGTGAACCTCGCGCAGGACTTCGCGACCGCCAAGACCGGCGCGACCCTCGCCGACCTGGTGGCCGAGCTCGACGAACGCGCGAACGCGCAGCACGCTCCGACCGTTCAGGGCGTCACCCTCGCCTCCCTCCACTCCGCCAAGGGGCTGGAGTGGGACGTGGTCTTCCTGGTCGGTGTGGCCGAGGGCATGATGCCGATCACCTATGCAAAGACCGACGAGCAGGTCGAGGAGGAACGCCGCCTCCTGTACGTGGGTGTCACCCGGGCCCGCGAGCACCTCTTCGTCTCCTGGGCGCTGGCCCGTTCACCGGGCGGCCGCGCGGGCAGACGCCCCAGCCGGTTCCTGGACGGCCTGCGTCCCGGTTCCGTCGCCACGGCCGGACGAGGTGGCGGCGGCATCGGGGCCGGAGGCATCGAGCGCGGAGTCCGTGGCGGCGTCGCCACCCCCGTGGGGCGCAGAAGCCGGACCCCGGCGCGCTGCCGGGTCTGCGGGCGGACGCTCACCGACGCCGGTGAAATGAAGCTGATGCGCTGCGAGGGCTGCCCCTCCGACATGGACGAGGGGCTCTACGAGCGGCTGCGCGAGTGGCGTGCGGTGCAGGCGGAGCGCAGCGGACAGCCGGCGTTCTGCGTCTTCACCGACAAGACGCTGATGGCGATCGCCGAGACCGCACCGGACGACGCGGGAGAGCTCGCCCGGATCCCTGGCGTCGGTGTGCGCAAGCTCAACCGCTTCGGGGCCGATGTTCTGGCCATCTGCGCAGGTCGTGAGGTTGGGGACGAGCACGAGAGTGACTGATTCAAACTCGTCGAAAAAATAGTTTGCGCATGCCCCAGCAATCCCCATAGGTTCTTAACCACGGCAGCAGCGGCCTTCTCCGAGGCCCTGGTTCCGTGCTGTACTTAATAACCGTCGGGTCGGCTCACGCCGATCCCTCAAGACGCCGAGAGGAGGCGATTCCAGTGATCAGCATCAACACCAGCTTCATCAGGACCGTGAAAATGACCGATCTCTCGGCCGTCGTCTCCACCTGCTCGCTCGGCGTCTCGAACGTGGCCACCGGTCTGTCCGGCATCAGTGCCGTCCGCCCGGTGTCCTCCGTGTCCCTCGCGGGTCTTCCCATCCGTGAGCGCAATGAGCGACCGACGCAGGCACTGGAAGCGGCAGTAGTGGCAGAGGCGCATGCCTATGCCTTTGCGGCAGCCGGTGCCGGATCCCTGAAGCAGACGCAGCAGCACCACACGATGTGGGCCTTCCGTGGGCCTGAACCCTGGAGTGATCCAGCCTGATTCGATCAGGCCGGCGCCTTCAGGGCCGCGGAACCCCACCCGGGATCCGCGGCCCTTTTGTTTGTCCCCGACCAGGGACGACAGAGCGAAGGGGCCTCGGGACAAGAGAACCCGGTACCAGCCGCCAACCGGCCGACCCGGCCGGCACGACCAGACGAGGAAGACCAACCGTGCAACTCGAAGCGCACGCCCCGTCCGTACCGCCTTCCGAAACGATCCCCCCGCCCGGCCCCACGGAGGACTCCACCTTGATCCCGCTCACTGCGCTCACCGCGCTCGACGACGCCATCGAGAGCCTCGGCGTACCCGTCCCTTGCCGTTCGTACGACCCGGAGGTCTTCTTCGCCGAGTCGCCCGCCGATGTCGAGTACGCCAAGTCCCTCTGCCGTACCTGCCCGCTGATGGAGGCCTGCCTCGCCGGCGCCAAGGAGCGGCGTGAGCCCTGGGGCGTCTGGGGTGGCGAGCTCTTCGTCCAGGGTGTTGTCGTGGCCCGCAAGCGGCCGCGTGGCCGCCCGCGCAAGAACCCGGTTGCGGCATGAACATCCGAGGAACGATCGACCGCCCCCTGACGAACGACCCCAAGAAACAGGCCCCGATGAAGCCGTCCACGAGCGAGCCCGCCGGCTCCGCGACCCCAGACTTCACTTCTCACGGCGCGAACGACTCGCGTCAGAACAGGACCCGAGAGATGCAACTCATCCCAGAAGCCCTGGCTCGTGCTCATATGCACGAGCAACTGCACCAGGCTGAGCAGGAACGCCGGGCCGTGCGCCTGGCGACCGCTCGCCGCATGCAGCGCCGGGCCGAGCGCGCTTCGCTGCGTGCCCGCCGGGCGCTGGCCATGGCGGTCATGCAGTAGTCGACCCCGGTCGCTCTGACAACCGCAGCAGTTGCAGGCACATCCACATCCCCGCGGGGGCCGGTCCGGTCGGACCGGCCCCCGCGGTGCGTTGTGCGGGGCGATCCGTGGACCGCGGGGATATCGTCGCCAGGTGACGAGTCTTCCCGGGGACAGTGACAGCACGGGTCCGACGCCGCGGTCCGACGCGGGCGGTGACCAGAAGATCGTGTGCGCCCGCTGCGGCACCCGGGCAGACGGCCCCCGGCCGACGTGGGCCTGCTCCGTCGAGAACGGCACCCGCCACTACTTCTGCGACACCTGCTCGCGCAGCAACCTCAGAGCGATCGAGGGCCGCCTCGACTCGGCCTGGTGGTAACCCGGCCGGCTCAGGCCTCGGCGGCGGGCAACTCCTCGTCCAGGTGCTCGGCGGCCTCGTCGTCCCCCTCGGCCCCCTCGTCCTCATACACCGGCACGAATCCCGGCAGCCACTCCTCCAGTTCGTCGCGCAGCCGGACCGTCGCGCCGAGCTGACACAGGACTCCGATGGTGCTGAGGGTCACGCGGTGTATCAGGAGGTACGACGGCGGCAGGTTCAGCTGCCGGCCCAACTGGTGGGCGGGGGAGCGCGGATCGGCGATCCGGGCGGCCTGGCTGCGCATCCAGCCGCGGGTGAAGGTGAACGCGTCGACCTGCGCCGGTTCGATGATCGGCACGAGGTAGTCCAGGACCGCGTCCGGGTCGAGGTCTATCGACTCCTTGACGAAGCCTTCCTCACGGAGCAGTTCGTAGACCCCCTCGGCGTCGCCGTCCAGTGTCATCCGGAGGGAGTCGCCGATCGTCTGCGGCAGGCCGCCCGGGAGCCGGTCCACCGTGCCGAAGTCCAGGACGCCCAGGCGCCAGCCGCTCTCCTCGTCCGGCAGCAGACGGAAGTTCCCCGGGTGCGGGTCGGCGTGCAGCAGTCCGGTGCGGGCCGGACCGGAGAAGAGGAAGCGGGCCAGCAACTGACCGGCGCGGTCGCGCTGCTCCTCGGTGCCGTCGGTGATCA
This sequence comes from Streptomyces sp. NPDC102279, assembly GCF_044766365.1. Classification (NCBI taxonomy): domain Bacteria; kingdom Bacillati; phylum Actinomycetota; class Actinomycetes; order Kitasatosporales; family Streptomycetaceae; genus Streptomyces; species Streptomyces sp. NPDC102279. The sequence continues at coordinate 39,136 of NZ_JBIWLU010000010.1, forward strand.
CCTCCGACAGCGGCACTCCGTCGATCCACTCGGTCACCAGAACCTGATCGCACTGGTGGACCACGGCGGGCACCAGCACGTCCGGATCGTCCGCGAACTCCTCCGCGTGCGCGGCCTGGGCCTGCGCCTCCAAGCCGTAGTCGAGCTCCTCGGAGACCCGGTCGCGCAGCTCCGCGATGAGCGGCTTGATGTCCATGCCGGGGATCAGCGGTCCGAGCAGCCGGGCGAACCGGCTGAGCTGGGTCAGATCGGAGAGCAGGGCGTCCCCCGCCCCCGGGTACTGCACCTTGACGGCGACCTCGCGCCCGTCGTGCCACACCGCCCGGTGCACCTGGCCGATCGAGGCCGCCGCGGACGGCTTGTCCTCGAACTCCAGGAACAGCTCGCCCCAGTCCGCGCCCAGCCGCTCCTCCAGTACGGAGTGGACCGTGCGCGTCGGCATCGGGGGCGCCGCCTCCTGGAGTTTCGTCAGCGCCGCCCGGTACGGGCCCGCGACCTCCTCCGGCAGTGCCGACTCTAAGACGGACAGTGCCTGCCCGAACTTCATCGCGCCGCCCTTGAGCTCCCCGAGGACCTTGAAGAGCTGCTCGGCAGTGCGCTGCTGGAGCTCGCGGCCCACGAGCTCCGCGGACGCCCCGCCGATGCGCTTGCCGAGCCCCCAGGTTGCGCGCCCGGCGAAGCCGAGCGGCAACGCGGCGAGTTTGGCAGTACGGGTTACTGCCTTCCGGGGAAGATCAGACATGCGCCCTCCAGGTCCCAGCAAGCCCTGCCGCGTGCGGCTGTTGCCCTGCCATTGTCGCGTGCGGCTCCTCGTCCTCGGAGGCCCGCTCCCCTTTTGTTTTCTCAGCGGCTCCGCAGGGGCAGCCGGAATGGGCCCAGACCGGCTTCGCATGCCAGTCGCAGCCCGGGAGAGACGCCTCCCAGCGCACTCCGGCGGCGGACGGCGCGTCTCCGTCCAGAAAGGCCAGCGCATGGCTCGCGGCGAGTCCGGCGACCGCCGCGGCCAAGGCGAGATCACAAGCGGGTACCCGGCGCTGCCGCCCGGAACGCCACTGAGCCACCAGACGTGGCCAGGTCGGGTCCCGGTCGGTGCGCACCTGGTCCAGACAGCCCGCACAGCCGGTTTCACCGGGCAGGACCAGGGGGCCCACGACTCCGGTCGCCTCGACGACCCCGGCGTACAGATGAGGTGTACCCGAGGTGATCAGGGGCTCGGCGGACACCGGGTCGGGTGCGTGCACGGACAGGGCGTCCCGGGGAGCGAGGATCACCAGGGACAGCCCGCGGGTCGCTTCGCCCTCCCGCTCCCTGGACGACGAGCGGGGCGAACGGTCCGGGGCCGCACGCCGCACCGCCCGCCGGGCGGCGTCCTCACGGCGCTCACCGATCGACTCGACGGGCAGGCCGCCCGGCGCGACGTCCCCCGGCTCGACCCGGCCCAGGTCGCGCACCTGCACCTCGCCCACCCCGGCGCCCGCGAGCAGCGAGGCCAGGACCACCCCCACCCGGCCGGCGCCCCGCACCTGGACCCGCAGAGCACGGCGGGCCGCGAGGCGCTCGACGGCCCCGCCCGGCTCGGCAGCGACGAGGGAGAGCGAGGCGAGATCTGGCCGCATCCGCTCCATGACCTCCTTCTTCTCCCGCAGCGCGTCCGCGGCCGGGCCGCCTCCGGTCGCGTCGTCCAGCAGCCCCGAACGGGCCAGCCGGTCCACCAGAGCGTCGACGTGGCCGTCCGGCAGGCCCATTTCGCGTCCCTGCTCGCGCAACAGCGGCATCCCGCGGGTTCCGTCGAGCAGATCGAGGAAGCTGCCGGTCGCCGTGTCCATCGGGCCCAGCACCATCGCGTGCGCCGGCGCCATGCCGAACTGCACCGTGTTGAGATCCCGCCAGGCGCGCCGCAGCGCGGGTTTCACGATCGGATGCATGACCTACCCCCGTAGACCGTAGTACGTCCCCGAATGTCCGCCGGGTGCTCCCGCAGCGCGGACCGGATGCCAGCATGCCCGGCCCGTGCGGACGCCGCCGAAAGTTATCCACAGGTGGCATCGTTCGTCGTACAAATCGAACACGGGGGGTGCGGATCGGCACCGAACCGTCCCGGGGACGGGACTTCCCCCATGTGCAGCGGGTAACGTCGGGGCGTGCCCGCCGACCCACTGCACCGCGCCGCAAAACCACAGCGCAGCACGACGAGCCCGCCGACGAGCGGTTCGGGAGCGAGCGCGATCGAGGTCCGCAGGAGCGCCCGACGGCGCAGAACGGTTTCCGCGTACCGCGAGGGCGATCGCACCGTCGTGCTCATCCCCGCCCGCATGTCCGAGGCGGAAGAGCAACGCTGGGTGACCGTCATGCTCGACAAGCTGGCCGCCCAGGAGAGTAAACGGGTGCTCGGCGACACCGAGCTGTCCGAACGGGCCGAGCGGCTGTCGGCGCAGTACTTCGAGGGCCGCGCGCGGCCCTCGTCGGTCCGCTGGGTCACCAACCAGAACACACGCTGGGGCTCGTGCACACCCTCCGAGGGCAGCATCCGACTGTCGCACCGGCTCCAGGGCATGCCCGAGTACGTCGTCGACTACGTCCTTCTGCACGAGCTCGCCCACCTGCTCGTTCCCGGCCACGGGCCGCGCTTCTGGCGTCTCCTGGAGGCCTATCCGCGCACCGAGCGGGCCCGCGGCTATCTCGAAGGGGTCGTCGCGGCGGACCGGCTGCCCCGGATGCCGGCCACGGGCGACGAGTAGGGCGCCCGTCCTCCGGCGGAGATCGGACGGCACCCCGGAGCGGGGGCGATTGTGTACCGGGTCTGTACCGGCTGAGTCCAGTCCAAGATTTTGCCGTTAGCCTGACGCGACGCACTCGTATTCGGGATGGGGGACGGTCGTTACGCATGGCCAGGGAATTCCAACGCGGCCACAAGGCCAAGATCACTGACCTCACCGCAGGCACCGATCTGTACGTAGGTGTGCAGATCGCCGGCCCCGGGCTGACCTTCGACATCAGTTGCTTCGGGCTCGACGCCGACGAGCAGCTGTCCGACGACCGGTACTTCGTCTTCTTCAACCAGCCGAAGTCCCCCGAGGAGTCCATTCAGCTGCTCGGCGCCCAGTCGGGTGACACCGAGTCCTTCCGCATCACGCTCGACCGGATCCCGGCGCAGATCCACAAGCTGTCGTTCACGGCGACCATCGACGGCGCCGGACAGATGTCGCAGATCGCCCCCGGGTATCTGCGCATCGTCGCGGGCGGCGAAGAGGTGGCCCGGTACGCGTTCAGCGGCGCCGAGTTCTCCACCGAGCGCGCCGTCATGCTGGGCGACTTCTACCTGAAGGACGTATGGCGGTTCGCCGCCGTGGGACAGGGCTTCGACGGCGGCCTCGACGCGCTGCTGAAGAACTTCGGCGGCGAGGTCGCCGAGGAGGAGCCCGCCGCGCAGCAGCCGCAGTCCGGCGCCGCCCCGTCCTTCGCACCGCCCGCTTTCGGGGCACCCGCACAGGCTCCGGCCCAGGGGTTCGCGCCTCCGCCCGGTGCCACTCCGCCCGCCCCGGCTCCCACGCCCTCCGTGCACGCGGCGCCCACCATCGTGGCGCCGCTGTACACCCCGGGCGGAGCCACGGTGCCGCCGCCGGGACCCGCGCCGTACGCGCAGCCCCCCGGCCCTCCCGGTCCTCCCGGCCCGCCGCCGGGCTACGGCCAGCAGCCGCCCGGCCAGACGGCCCCGATGCCTCCGGGCTACGGGCAGCAGGCGCCGACCGCGCCTCCCGGATACGGCCAGCAGCCGCAGTACGGGCAGATTCCGGGCCAGGCGCCCGCACCGCACCCGGGGCAGCCAGGCGCGCCCTCCCCCTACGGCGTTCCCCAGGGATCTCCGCAGGTCGGAGCCGGTGTGGCCGCGGCTCTCGGCGCCTTCAAGGAGACGCCGACCGGCCAGCGCTGGACTCCGCAGAACAAGAAGCTCATCCGCGTCGACCTCGGCGTCGGCGGTCAGCCCGTGCTGGCCCGCCAGGGCAGCATGGTGCTCTACCAGGGCAAGGTCGACTTCAGCTACAAGGGCGCCGGATTCGCCGGCCGGCTCGTGGGCAACGCGACCGGCCAGGAGATGCAGCTGATGCGCTGCACCGGCCAGGGCCAGGTGTTCTTCGCCGAGAACGCCACCCATGTGCACCCGATCGAACTCCAGGGTGACGCGATCTGTGTCTCCGCGGAGAACGTCCTCGCCTTCGACGAGTCCCTGCAGTACGAGGTCCGTCGCATCGAGGGGCACGGCATTCCCGGCGGCGCGCTGTTCACGATGCAGTTCCAGGGGACCGGCACCATCGTCGTCAAGACACACGGCGCGCCCGTCGTCCTGCCGGTGACGCCCACGACGTTCGCCGACTGCAACGCAGTCGTCGCCTGGTCCGCGGCCGCCCAGGTGATCGTCTCCAGCCAGGTGCGGATGCGCCGGAACGCCTACCCCGGCGACACCGGCGAGAGCGTGAACCTCCAGTTCCGTGCCGCGCCCGGCAGTTTCGTCGTCGTCCAGCCGTACGAGGTCTGAGGGAGCCCGTCATGAACCAGCCATTCGCGGGCTTCGCCCCTGCACCCGTCACCGCGCGCATGGAGAACCACGGCAGTCACATGCTGAAGGTCGCCATGCAGAGCGGAAGCGACCTCTTCGCACGCGTGGGCTCGATGGTCGCCTACGAAGGGTTCGTCCAGTACGAGCCCAACCCGCCCGCCGTACGCCAGATCGCGCGCGACTGGATGACCGGCGAGGGCGCGCCCCTCATGAAGTGCTCCGGCGACGGCCTGCTCTACCTGGCCGACTACGGGGCGGACGTCGTCGTCATCAACCTCAACGGCGATGCGATCTCCGTCAACGCCACCAACCTCCTCGCCTTCGACACGCAGCTCACCTGGGGCGTGGAGCGGGTGAAGGGGCTCGCCAAGTTCGCCGGACAGGGTCTGTGGAACACCAAGATCTCCGGCCAGGGCTGGGTCGCGCTGACCTCCCGGGGCAAGCCCATCGTCGTCGACTGCGGCGGCGGTGAGGACGAGACGTACGTCGACCCGGACGCGCTCGTCGCGTGGTCCCCGAACCTCAAGGTGAAGGGCAAGCGCAGCTTCAAGGCGCAGTCGCTGATCGGCCGCGGCAGCGGTGAGGCGTACCAGATGGCGTTCTCCGGTACCGGCATCGTCGTCGTGCAGCCCAGCGAGGACAGCACCGACCGCCTCCGAGTCCGGGGCTGAGGGGAACAGGACACCATGCAGAGCCCGATCTTCGGCTACAACGACCAGCAGACCCAGGACCGTTACAGCCTGCAGAACTCGCAGATGCTCCGCGTCGTCCTGGAGGGGCACGACGACATTCTCGCCCGCAAGGGCACCATGGTCGCCTACCAGGGACTCGTCGAGTTCGACGCCGAGTACCAGAACAGCGGCCAGCACCGCGCGCGTGCCTACACCGGTGAGGGGCTCGACCTGATGCGCTGCCACGGGCAGGGCACGGTCTACTTCGCCAACCTCGCCCAGCACGTGCACGTCGTCGACGTGGACCAGGACGGCCTCACCGTCGACAGCAGCTACGTGCTCGCGATGGACTCCGCGCTCCACCACGAGGTCATCGCCGTGGACAGCCAGTACGGCATCTCCGGCTCGGGGAAGTACCAGCTCAACATCACGGGGCGCGGCAAGGTCGCGCTGATGACCTCCGGGATGCCTCTGATGATGCAGGTCACCCCGGACCGCTACGTGAACTGCGACGCCGACGCGATCGTCGCGTGGTCCACGAGCCTGCGCGTCCAGATGCAGGCCCAGACCCACTCCTCCGGCGTGTGGCGGCGCCGCGGCAACACCGGTGAGGGCTGGGAGCTCAGTTTCATGGGCAACGGTTACGTACTGGTCCAGCCCAGCGAACTGCTGCCGCCGCAGAACGCGGCGATCGGCCAGGGGCTGCGCGCCCAGTACGGCATGGGCCAGCAGGGTGTCCAGGCGCAGAACCAGGGCAACGCCTGGAGCTGACCGTACGACGGTCCGATTCGGAAACAGCGGCACGAACAGACGAACGGCGTAAGGGGCGACCGCCTTGGTGGTCGCCCCTTACGCCGTTCGCCTGTTCGTCACTCCCGGTACGTCCGGTCGCCCGGCAGGTGCCGTCCGGGCGCGCGCTCACAGCCGGGCGCGGGCCGCCTCCAGAAGCCGTACGACCGACGCGTCGGCCACCTCGGAGACCTCGTCGTACGTGAACCAGCGCAGGTCGAGGGACTCGTCACTGATGGCCTCGACCGCGTCGGACGGCGCGAGGGCTACGTACTGCACGTCCAGATGCCAGTGGCACGGAGCCGGGATGGCGTGCCGGTCCAGCGTCACGGGGCCTCCCGGTGCCAGGGTCAGCCCCCGGATGCCCGACTCCTCGGTCGCCTCGCGCAGGGCGGCGGCGGTCAGCGTCGCGTCGGCCGGCTCGCAGTGGCCGCCCATCTGCAGCCACATCCGGAGCTTGCGGTGCAGCGTCAGCAGAACGCGGCCCCGCTCGGGGTCGACCACCAGGGCGCTCGCCGTGATGTGCCCGGCGTGGCACGACTTCCATGTGCCGTCCGGGTGCTCGGCCAGGTGGTCCAGGTAGACCTGGCTCAGCTCGTCCTGGCCCTCGTGGCTCTTCAGTACGAGGACCGCGTCGTCGTGCAGGCTCACTCGGTGCCGTCGCCCTTTGCCTCGCCCTTTTCGTCGCCCTTGGAGTCGTCGTCCTCGGCGTCGGCAGCCTCCGCGGAGGAGCCCTTCGTCAGGTTCGGCTTGCCGGCCGAACCGCTCGCGGCCTCGCCGAGCATCTTGTCGAGCTCGGAGAAGTCCATGTGCTCGCGGTGCACGAAGCCGTCCGGGTCGTCCAGGTCGGACGCCGTGGGCAGCATGTCCGGGTGGGCCCACAGGCCGTCCCGGCCGTCCATACCGCGCGCGTCCGTGAGCGAGGCCCACAGGCGTGAGGCGTCCCGCAGCCGGCGCGGACGCAGCTCCAGGCCGATCAGGGTGGCGAACGTCTGCTCGGCGGGACCACCCGTGGCGCGGCGGCGGCGCAGCGTCTCGCGCAGCGCGTCGGCCGACGACAGGCGGGGCTTGGCGGCCGCGTGCACGACCGCGTCGACCCAGCCCTCGACCAGCGCGAGCGCCGTCTCCAGACGGGCGAGCGCGGCCTTCTGCTCCGGCGTGTCCTCCGGCTGGAACATGCCCTGCTGCAGCGCCTGCTGCAGCTCCTCCGGGTTCTGCGGGTCGAACTGGCCGACCACGTCCTCCAGCTTCGCGGTGTCGACCTTGATCCCGCGCGCGTAGCCCTCGACGGCGCCGAACAGGTGCGAGCGCAGCCACGGCACGTGCGCGAAGAGGCGCTGGTGGGCGGCCTCGCGCAGCGCGAGATAGAGCCGCACCTCCTCCTGGGGGACGCTCAGGTCCTTGCCGAAGGAGGCGATGTTCAGCGGGAGCAGCGCGGCCTTGCCGACGGGGCCGAGCGGCAGGCCGATGTCGGTCGAGCCGACGACCTCGCCCGCCAGGACACCCACGGCCTGCCCGATCTGCGTGCCGAACATGGCGCCGCCCATGGAGCGCATCATGCCGATCAGCGGGCCCGCCATGGCCTGCATCTCCTCGGGCAGGACGTCGCCCATGGCCGCGCCGACGCGCTCGGCGACCGGGTCGACCAGCTCCTTCCACACGGGAAGGGTCGCCTCGACCCACTCGGCGCGGCTCCAGGCCAGCGCGGAGCCCGCGCCGGACGGCAGCGACGTCGCGTCGTCGAGCCAGTGGTCGGCCAGACGCACCGCCTCCTCGACGGCGAGCCGCTCGGCGGGGCCGACGCTCGCGTCCTTGGTGCCGTCAGAAGTGCCCTGGGAGACCGTCTGACGGGCGATCTGCTTGGCCATGTCCCAATTCACCGGACCGCCCTCGTACGAGAGCATCTGGCCCAGCTGCTGGAACGCGGCGCCGAGATCATTGGGGTTCATCGAGCCGAACATGGCTGCGAGGGGATTGTCGGCTCCGGGACCACCGGCTCCGGGCCCGAAACCGAAAGGTCCCTGGCCACCGCCGCCCTGCTGGTCCTTCTTCTTGCCCTCGTCGCCGTTCTCCGGCTCCTCCGGCGGAAGGCCGAATCCGAATGGGGTGTCACTCACGGGATTCCTCGGCTGGTAAGGCCGCCGGGTTCGTTCCGACGGCGGCTGCCCACAACACCACCCAGCGTAGACACCTGAACCCGATCGGGCCTCGGTGCTTCGCCGACTCGTCGCCTGCGGCAGGATGGATGCCACCTGGTAGGGGCGCGTCACACGCGTCCGTTACTGAAGACAACCGCTGGAGACGCCCGGTGAGTTCCCCAGATCCACAGGTTCGCGCAGCGCGAAACCGCTCAACCAGCCCGGCCGCGCGCGGCCCCGTCGTCGCGGTCACCGGTGCCGCGGCGGGTGTGGGCGCCATGCTCACGGAGCGGCTGGCCGCCAGCGAGGAGATCAAGCAGGTCGTCGCCATCGACGAGCGGCGCGGCGAGTGCGCCGACGCGCAGTGGCACATCCTGGACGTCCGGGACCCGGCGATCGCCGAGAAGCTGCGCGGCGCGGACGTCGTGGTGCACCTGGCGCTCGACCTCGACCTGGAGACGGACGCGGCGGCCCGGACGGCCTACAACGTCCGGGGGACGCAGACCGTGCTCACCGCCGCCGCGGCCGCCGGTGTCCACCGCGTCGTCCTGTGCACGTCGGCGATGGTGTACGGGGCGCTGCCCGACAACGAACTGCCGCTCGCCGAGGACGCCGAACTGCGGGCGACCGCCGAGGCCACGGGCGTCGGCGACCTCCTGGAGATCGAGCGGCTGGCCCGTCGCGCGCCCCGGGCGCACCCCGGTCTGAACGTGACGGTCGTACGGCCCGGAGTGCTGGTCGGCGGCGGTACCGACACCGCGCTGACCAGGTACTTCGAGTCACCGCGACTGCTGGTCGTGGCGGGGTCGCGGCCCGCCTGGCAGTTCTGCCACGTCGAGGACCTGTGCAGTGCCCTGGAGTACGCGGTCGTCGAGAAGGTGGAGGGCGAGCTGGCCGTCGGGTGCGACGGCTGGCTGGAGCAGGAGGAGGTGGAGCAGCTGAGCGGGATCCGGCGGATGGAGCTGCCGTCCGCGGTCGCGCTGGGCGCCGCCGCCCGGCTCCACCGGATCGGTCTCACCCCTTCGCCCGCGGGCGACCTGGCCTACACGATGTACCCCTGGGTGGTGAGTGGGAGCCGGCTGCACGACGCCGGGTGGCGGCCCCGGTGGACCAACGAGGAGGTCCTCGCCGAGCTGCTGGAGGAGGTCGCCGGGCGGCACACCGTGGCCGGGCGCCGACTGGGCCGCAAGGACGCCACGGCGGCGGGCGCGGCGGGTGCGACGGTGGCGCTGCTCGGCGCGGCGGCTGTCGTCCGCCGGGCGCGGAAGGCTCGACGCCGGATTTGAGCCCGGGCGTGTCGCGGCCTCTCGGCCCCCCTCCGGGAGGCCTGCGCGAACGGTGTCTGCGACCCGGGCGTCGCACGCCCGGCGGGTCCGGTCTGTAGGAGGCTCCAACCCGGCACGCACGCGTGCCGGGTGAACGGTCTATTCCGCCTTGTCGGCGGGGTGCGGCACGATGGAGTCATGGCACCTACCTATGACCACCCCGGTGAGCAGGGCGCGCAGGATCCGATCCGGCTGCTGGCGATCCGCGACGAGCCGCTCTCCCTGGACGAGGTCTTCCGTGCCGTCGGGGACGACGCCGCCGGGGGGACCGCGCTCTTCGTGGGAACGGTGCGCAACCACGACGGCGGTGCCGACGTGGACACCCTGGGGTACTCCGGTCACCCCAGCGCCGAGGCGGAGATGCGGCGGGTCGCCGAGAAGGTCGTCGCCGAATATCCGGTGCGGGCGCTGGCCGCCGTCCACCGGGTGGGCGATCTGCGGGTCGGGGACCTCGCGGTCGTCGTCGCCGTGGCGTGTCCGCACCGGAGCGAGGCGTTCGAGGCCTGCCGCAAACTCATCGACGACCTCAAGCACGAGGTGCCGATCTGGAAGCACCAGACGTTCTCCGACGGTTCGCAGGAGTGGGTCGGCGCCTGCTGATCCCCACCTCCGGTCGCATGACCGTTCCTCCGGTTGCGTAACCGGGGCCCTGCCGTGAGCGTTAACCCTGCGGATGGTTAATCTGCTGATCAGTCAGTTGCGGTCGCTCATGGGGTTGGGAGGTCGACATGGCGGCGCTCGCCTGGTTGCTGATTCCGCTTATGGCTGCGATCGGTGCCGGAGTGTGGGGAGTTTGGGCCGGCCGGAATCGCAAGGCCGCGGGAGACGGCGTCGAGCTCGCTGGATACACGCGCTTCCGTGAGGCCATGGAGCGGTCGGACGTCGAGGCGAAGGCCCCCTCCGACGTGCTCTGAGAGTCCCGGTCCGCCGGGGCTGCGACGGCTCGGCGAGCGGACCCCGGCGGCACCCCGTACGGGCGGCCCCGACGGTGCGCCGACAGGACTGTCCCGTACTGTCGTTCCATGCCACGCCGCACCGCGACGATGCTCGCCTCCACTCTGATCCTGATCGCGCTCCTGTGCGCGGGCGTGTTCATCAAAGTGCCCTACGCGGAGATGTCACCGGGTCCCACGGTGAACACGCTGGGCGACCACGACGGCGAGCCGGTGCTGCAGATCTCGGGGCGCAAGACGTACCCGACGACCGGTCACCTGAACATGACCACGGTCCGGGTGACGAGCGCCGACTACAACATGAACCTCGTCGAGGCCGTCTACGGCTGGCTGGCCCACGACAACAAGGTCGTGCCGCACGACACGCTCTACCCGGACGGCAAGACCGAGGAGCAGTCGACGCAGGAGAACGCCGAGGAGTTCAGCCAGTCCCAGGAGAGCGCCAAGGTGGCCGCCCTGAACGAGCTGAGCATTCCGGTGAAGTCCTGGGTGATCGTCTCCACCGTCCTCAAGGGCTCCCCGGCCGAGGGCCGGCTGCACGCCGGTGACGTCATCAAGTCCGTCGACGGCACCGTGGTGAAGGCGCCCGACGACGTCGCGAAGCTGGTCACCAAGCACAAGCCCGGTGACAAGGTGGTGTTCACGATCGTGCCGGCCAAGGAGCAGGCGGCCGCCGAGAAGGAGCACACGACGGCGACCGCGACCAAGGACGTGACGATCACCACGACCACGTCCGACGACAAGGGCGGAAACCGTGCCATCGTCGGGATCTCGGCCGGGACCGACCACACGTACCCCTTCACCATCGACATCAAGCTCGCCGACGTCGGGGGCCCGAGCGCCGGTCTGATGTTCGCGCTCGGCATCGTGGACAAGCTCACCCCGGGGAACCTCACCGGCGGCAAGTTCGTGGCAGGCACCGGCACCATCGAGGACAACGGCAAGGTCGGCCCCATCGGCGGCATCGAGATGAAGACCGTCGGCGCGCGCGACAAGGGCGCCCAGTACTTCCTGACGCCGAAGGACAACTGCGCCGCCGCGGCCAAGGACACCCCGAGCGGGCTCACGCTCGTCAAGGTCAACACCATCGACGACGCGATGAACGCCCTGAAGGACATCAGCGCGGGCCGGACCTCCGACCTGCCGAAGTGCACCACCAAGGGCTGACGGACACCGCCCGCCCGCACAGCAGCGCTCCGACGGAGAGGGGGCGCCCGAAACTTCCGGGCGCCCCCTCTCCGTCGTTCGCTCCGCGGATCAGTCGGCGAACGTCGCCGACAGCGCGTCCGCGAGGCCCGGCACGAGACCCGCGCCCGTGAGGACCTCTGTCGACGCGTCCTTCTCGCGCAGCCGCAGGGCGGAGTCGCGGGTTCCGTCACGCAGCACGCCGACCGTCATCCGGACCTCCTGGCGGTCCGGGTGCGTGGCGACCCACTGGGTGAGCTTCTTGCCGCTGAGGCCTTCCGGGACGGACGCCTCGGCGGACGGAGGCAGCATCAGCCGCTCCACGGTGAGCGCGCAGCCCACCACGGCGTCGGGCCAGGCGATGGTGCCGAGGAACTCGTCCAGCGGCTTGCCGGCAGGGATCTCGTCCTGCTCGATGGGGGTCAGACCGGCGGTCGCCTGCTCGCCCTCCAGGCCGAGCTGGCGGGCGAGGCCGGGTTCCTGGGTCCGCAGTCGTGCGGTGTCTACGAGGGCGAAGAGGCGGGCGGGCTGGTCCCAGCCGAGGCCGGAGGCGTACTCGTCGATCTCGAGTACGGCCCGGGTGAGGGGGCTCGCTGCCATGGGAGTGTTGGACATGGTCACAATCCTGCCTCGTTCGTACCCGGAAACGGGAACCGAGTAAAGCGTGAGTAAGTTGCATAGATGAGGCTCCTCGATCACGGAGCCTTACGGACGGCTCTCCAAGTCGGGGGGCCTGACGGATCAACAGCGACTTCGAGGTGCGCACCTTGGCTTTCCAGATGCCGGACCGCGGCGGAGGCCCGACGGGGCCACGGATGAGAGTGGGCCGGCCGTCCCGGCGTGTCCGGACCCTGCTCATGACACTGGGCGTACTGGCCGTTCTGGCCATGGCCTTCGTCATGTTCGCGGGGTTCTGGACGGACTGGCTCTGGTACAGATCGGTTCACTACTCATCGGTCTTCACCACCACTCTGTGGACCAAGATCGGGCTCTTCTTCGTCTTCGGCCTGCTCATGGCGGCCGCGGTCGGCTTCAACATCTGGTTGGCGCACCGGCTGCGCCCGCCGCTGAGCGCCATGTCGATGGAGCAACAGAGCCTCGACCGCTACCGCATGGGCATCGCGCCCTACAAGCGGTGGCTGCTGGTCGGCATCGTCTCCGTGGTGGGACTGATCGCCGGCGCGTCCGCCTCGGGCCAGTGGCGCACGTGGCTGATGTGGGTGAACGGAGTGCCCTTCCACCAGAAGGACCCCCAGTTCCACCTCGACGTCTCGTTCTACGCCTTCGACCTGCCCTGGTACCGCTTCCTGCTCGGCTTCGGCTTCGCCGCCGCCGTGCTCTCCCTGATCGCCGCCGCGCTCACGCACTACCTGTACGGCGGCCTGCGGGTCACCAGCCCGGGCGCGCGTGCCACGGCCGCGGCGACCGGGCATCTCTCGGTGCTCCTCGGCATCTTCGTGGCCCTGAAGGCGGTCGCCTACTGGCTCGACCGGTACGGCCTCGCGGTGAAGTCCAGTGACTTCAAGGCGACGGGCAACTGGACGGGCCTGCGGTATGTCGACGCGAACGCCTATCTGCCGGCCAAGACGATCCTGTTCTGCATCGCCGTCATCTGCGCGCTGCTCTTCTTCGCCACCCTGTGGCGGCGCACCTGGCAGCTGCCCGTCATCGGCTTCGGCCTGATGGTGCTGTCGGCGATCCTCATCGGCGGGCTGTACCCGGCGATCGTGCAGAAGTTCCAGGTCCAGCCGAACGAGCAGGCCAAGGAAGCGCCGTACGTCGAGAAGAATCTCAAGGCGACCCGCGAGGCGTACGGGATCGACGGCACCGACGTGCAGGACTACCCGGGGTCGAGCGACACCAAGGACAAGGCCAAGCTCCGGGACGACGCCGACACGGCGGCGAGCATCCGGCTCATGGACCCGAACGTCGTGTCGCCCACGTTCCAGCAGCTCCAGCAGGTGCGGAACTACTACGGCTTCCCGTCGAACCTCGACGTCGACCGGTACAGCAAGGACGGCAAGGACCAGGACACCGTCCTCGGTCTCCGCGAGCTGAACCTCGCGGGCATCCCGAAGAACAACTGGATCAACGACCACTTCCGTTACACCCACGGATACGGCGTCGTCGCGGCCAAGGGCACCACGGCCGACAGCGAGGGCCGGCCGGTCTTCACCGAGTACAACCTGCCGTCGAGAGGTGACCTCGGCGAATACCAGCAGCAGGTCTACTACGGCGAGAAGACCACCCAGTACTCGATCGTCGGCGGTCCCCAGAAGGAGATCGACTACTCCGACGACAGCGGTGAGAAGACCACCAGCTACAAGGGCAAGAGCGGCATCAGCCTCTCCAGCCCGGTCAACCGCGCCGCGTACGCGGTGGCGTTCGGCGAGCCGCAGATCCTCTACTCGGGCGCGATCGGCGAGGGTTCCCGGATCCTCTACAACCGCACGCCCAAGGAGCGCGTGGAGGCGGTGGCCCCCTGGCTGACCATCGACGGCGACGCCTACCCGGCCGTCGTCAACCACAAGATCCAGTGGATCGTCGACGCGTACACCACCACCAACGGCTATCCGTACGCGTCCCGCACCACCCTCGGCGACACCACGGCGGACTCGCTGACGGCGGCCAACAACCAGCGGGCGGTGGTGGCCCAGCAGAACCAGGTCAACTACATCCGCAACTCGGTGAAGGCGACCGTCGACGCGTACACCGGTGAGGTCAAGCTCTACCAGTGGGACACCAAGGATCCGGTCCTGAAGACCTGGATGAAGGCGTTCCCCAACACGGTGAAGTCGAAGCAGTCGATCTCGCCGGAGCTGATGGCCCATCTCCGGTACCCGCAGGACCTGTTCAAGGTTCAGCGTGAACTGCTCACCCGCTACCACGTGAAGGACGCGCAGACGTTCCTCAGCGGCAGCGAGGTGTGGCAGGTCCCGGACGACCCGAGCAACAACTCGGGCAGCGCCGTGCCGCCGTACTACCTCAGCATGAAGCTGCCGGGGGAGACGTCACAGGCGTTCTCGCTCACGACGACGATGACACCGAACGGCCGGGACAACCTCGCCGCGTTCATGTCCGTCGACGCCGAGGCGGGCACACCGGACTACGGCAAGATCAACATCCTGAAACTGCCGACGGGCAAAACCGTCGACGGGCCGAAACGGGTGCAGAGCCAGTTCAACTCCGAACCGTCCATCGCCGAGTCCATCAGCCTCCTCGAACGCGGCGATTCCAAGGTGGAGTACGGCAACCTCCTGACGGTGCCACTCGACGGCGGACTCCTCTACGTGGAACCCGTGTACGTCCGCGGTGGCGATCTCAAGTACCCGCTGCTGCGCAAGGTGTTGGTCACCTACGGAGGCAGCACGGCCTTCGAGAGCACGCTGGACCAGGCGCTCAACAAGGTCTTCGGGGCCGAGAGTTCGACCCAGCCACCACCGGACGAGAACACCACGAAACCGCCGACGTCGAGCGACCCGACGGTGCAGGCCGCTCTGGACGACGCGCAGAAGGCCTTCGACCAGGGCCAGGAAGCCCTCAAGAAGGGCGACTGGCAGGCGTACGGGGAGGCACAGAAGGATCTGCAGGACGCGCTGAAGAAGGCCGAGGACGCGCAGAACAAGGCGGACAAGGCCGGCAGCGGCGGCTCCGGTGCCGACAAGAGCACGGACAAGAGCGGCGACAAGAAGAGCAGTCCGAGCAGCAGCCCCAGTAGCAGCCCGAGCAGCGGCTAGAGCTCCGAAAGCGGCTGATCAGGAGCCCACCCCGCGCCGTGATACGGTTGTAGAACAACAGCGCGGGGTGGAGCAGCTCGGTAGCTCGCTGGGCTCATAACCCAGAGGTCGCAGGTTCAAATCCTGTCCCCGCTACTGAAGTCGAAGGCCCGGATCCAGTTCATGGATCCGGGCCTTCGGCGTGTGTGACGCCACGCCGGGGCGCACCCGGTGACCTGCCGACTCCCAGGAAGTCCTGCGCCATACGTGGGGAGTTGAGGGAACTGTGTTTCACTTGTCTCTCTGTGGGCATGTCGACAAAACGCTGAAGTGACCTCACTGGCTGCGGTATACCAGGTGTACCCAGGTTGCAGGTGGTGCGACGATGGACGTTATGGGGGACAAGGCAACTCTGTTGGATACAGGGCGGTTTGTGCAGCCTGCCGACTTTGAGCAGCCTGCGGATCTCACGCAGCCTTCCGACCGGGACGAAACCGGCGAGGCTGCCGAGGAGGCGCGCCGGTGGTCGGCGGCCGAGGCCGGCGACGTCGAGGCGATGAGCGTCCTCGGTGCGATGCTGCTGCGCCGGGGCGATCTCGACGCGGCCGAGCCGCAGTTGCGCGCGGCCACCGCCGCGGGTGACCGGGCGGCGGCCAACAACCTGGGTGTCCTCCTGTACCAGCGCGGATACGCCGACGAGGCCGCCGGATGGTGGCGGATCGCCGCCGTCGCGGGCAGCGCGGCCGCGGCGCACGCGCTCGGCCGGCACCACCGCGAGCGCGGTGACGAGCCGGCCGCCGAGTACTGGCTGCGCCAGTCCGCGGAACAGGGCCACGCCCTGGGGGCGTACGCGCTCGCCGACCTGCTGGAGCACCGCGGCGACGTGGGCGCCGAGCAGTGGTTGCGGTCCGCCGCGGAGCGTGGGCACCGCGAGGCCGCCTACCGACTGGCGCGCTCGCTCGACCGCAAGGCGCTGGACTCGGGTCAGGCCGTGGCGGACAACGGTGTCATCGGTGCGGCCGGTGAGGACGCCGAGCAGTGGTACCGGCAGGCCGCGGCGCGCGGGCACCGGCGGGCCGCCCTGCATCTCGGCGCCATCCTGGAGAAGCGGGGCCATCTCAAGGAGGCCGGGCGCTGGTACCTGACGTCCGCGAAGGACGGCGAGGCGCGGGCCGCCTGTGCCCTCGGATTCCTGCTGCGCGACGCCGGGGACACCGAGAGTGCCGCCGTGTGGTGGCTGCGGGCCGCGCAGGACGGCGACGGGAACGCCGCCAACGCGCTGGGCGCCGTGCACGCCGAGCGCGGCGAGACGCAGACCGCCGAGCGCTGGTACCGCGCCGCGATGGACGCGGGCGACGTGAACGGCGCGTACAACCTCGCGCTGCTCTGCGTGGAACAGGGCCGGACCGCGCAGGCCGAGCAGTGGTACCGCAGGGCCGCCTACGCCGGTCACCGCGAGGCCGCGAACGCGCTGGCGATCCTGCTGCTGCAGGTCGGTGACGCGGCCGGGGCCGAGCCCTGGTTCTCCAAGGCCGCGGAGGCCGGCAGCGTGGACGCCGCGTTCAACCTCGGCATCCTGCACGCCGGACGCGCGACCGACAGCGACGACGCCGCCGCCCTGCGGTGGTACGAGCGGGCGGCCGCAGCCGGACACACGGAGGCCGCGCTCCAGGTCGCCATCGCGCGGTTGCGGGAAGGCGACGAGCGGGCGGCCGAGCGGCACCTGCGCTGTGCGGCGGGAGGGGGCAGCGCCGAGGCCGCGTACCGGCTCGCCGCCGTGCTCGACGCCCGCCGGCCGCCGGCGCCCGCCCACGAACTGGGCGAGCCCGCCCAGGAGAAGAGCGAGTGCGAGGAGTGGTACGAGCGGGCGGCGTCCCAGGGACACCGGCGCGCGCAGGTGCGGGTCGGGATGCTGGCCGCGGCGCGCGGCGACGTGGTCGAGGCCGCCCGCTGGTATCGCGAGGCCGCCGAGGCGGGCTCGCGCAACGGCGCCTTCAACCTCGGCCTGCTGCTGGCCCGTGAGGGCAGCGAGCCGGAGGCGGCGCTCTGGTGGACGCGGGCGGCCGACGCCGGCCATGGGCGGGCGGCACTGCGGCTGGCCCTTGTGTACGCGCGCCGCGGGGAACTCGCGGAGGGCCAGCGCTGGGCCGACCGCGCGGTGTCCCTGGGCCCGGCGGAGGTCGCCGAGCGCGCGGCCCGACTGCGGGACGCGCTGCGGGAGGAACTGTCCGCGTGAGGCGGCGGGGCCCGGGGCGCGCCCGCCTGGAGGTGCGCACCGGTTCGTCGTTCCCCGGCAACCACGCGCTGGGCGCCGTCGATGACGTGGCGCTCACCGAGGCCGTCGCGCTCGAACTCGGCCGCAGGCTGGCCGCGTGCGGGGTGAACCTCAACTGGGCGCCCTCCGCCGACGTGAACTCCAACCCCTCCAACCCGGTCATCGCAGGGTCCCGCCGCAGGCCCGGAGATCGGTTCCCGCGGCGCCCGGAGGGGTCTCCCCGGCGTGAGCGAGGACGGGAAGCCCGGCGGCGCGTCCTCGGCCTCCAAGTGCCCCTTTCGCTTGCGGCGTCTGGGCTCCGTGGCTCTCCGGACAACTGATTTGCGCTGGTCGGCGGCGGTGACGTACTGTTCAGTTCAACGACGCGGGGTGGAGCAGCTCGGTAGCTCGCTGGGCTCATAACCCAGAGGTCGCAGGTTCAAATCCTGTCCCCGCTACTGAAGGCCGAGGGCCGGAATCCGAAAGGGTTCCGGCCCTCGGTGTTTTCGCGACCCTCGCTGTTCTCTCCGGTGGCGGCGGCCCTGCCCACCTCTGATCGACGAACAGTCGAAAGCCCCGGCACGCCAGGCGTGCCGGGGCTTTCATATGGCTCTGTGTGGGGCGGTGTTACGCCGCCGCGCAGTTCGGGCAGACGCCGCGGTACGTCATCTCGACGCCCGACACCGTGAAGCCGAAGCGCTCGGTGTCCGGGAGGTCGCCGAGCGGGTCGCCGCCCGGGTGGACGTCACGGATCGCGCCGCACTGGGCGCAGACCAGGTGGTGGTGCGGCCGGTGCGCGTTCGGGTCGTACCGCTTCGCGCGCTTGTCGGTGGCGACCTCCAGCACCTCGCCCAGGGAGACCAGCTCACCCAGCGTGTTGTAGACGGTCGCCCGGGAGATCTCGGGCAGCTTGGCCACGGCCCGGGCGTGCACCTCGTCGGCCGTCAGATGGACGTGGTCGCCGTCGAGCACCTCGGCCACGACACGCCGCTGCGATGTCATCCGCCAGCCACGTCCGCGCAGTCGTTCCAACAGGTCACTCATACAGATCAGCGTAACAGCAGGTGAACCAGATCCCGAATGGGTGTGACTTTGGAAGCAGGCTTGACTTAGACAATGTCTATCGTAGGATCAAGTTCGGTATTGGCCAAGGAGTCGAACTGGCCTGGATGACGCTGGAGGCGCACATGACGCAGGGACCGCTGACGACGGAGGCCGGAGCGCCGGTCGCCGACAACCAGAACAGTGAGACCGCAGGCGCCGGCGGGCCCGTCCTCGTCCAGGACCAGCTCCTGCTGGAGAAGCTCGCCCACTTCAACCGCGAGCGCATTCCGGAGCGCGTCGTCCACGCGCGCGGTGCGGGTGCGTACGGCACGTTCACGCTGACCCGTGACGTCTCGCGGTGGACGCGGGCCGCGTTCCTCTCCGAGGTGGGCACGCGGACCGAGACGTTCCTGCGCTTCTCGACCGTGGCCGGGAACCTCGGCTCGGCGGACGCCGTGCGCGACCCCCGCGGCTTCGCGCTGAAGTTCTACACCGAGGAGGGCAACTACGACCTCGTCGGCAACAACACCCCCGTGTTCTTCATCAGGGACGCCATCAAGTTCCCGGACTTCATCCACACGCAGAAGCGGGACCCGCACACGGGCTCGCAGGAGGCCGACAACGTGTGGGACTTCTGGGGCCTGAGCCCGGAGAGCACCCACCAGGTGACCTGGCTCTTCGGCGACCGCGGCATCCCCGCCTCCTACCGCCACCTGAACGGCTACGGCTCGCACACGTACCAGTGGAACAACGCGGCCGGAGAGGTCTTCTGGGTCAAGTACCACTTCAAGACGGACCAGGGCGTCAGGAACCTCACCACCGAGGAGGCCGTCCGGCTCTCCGGCGTGGACCCCGACTCGCACCAGCGCGACCTGCGCGAGGCCATCGAGCGCGGTGACTTCCCGTCCTGGACCGTGCAGGTGCAGATCATGCCCGCGGCCGAGGCGGCGACGTACCGCTTCAACCCGTTCGACCTCACCAAGGTGTGGCCGCACGAGGACTACCCGCCCGTCGAGATCGGCCGGCTGGAGCTGAACCGCAACCCGGAGAACGTGTTCGCCGAGGTCGAGCAGAGCATCTTCTCGCCGGCCCACTTCGTGCCGGGCATCGGGCCCTCGCCCGACAAGATGCTCCAGGGGCGGCTGTTCGCGTACGGGGACGCGCACCGCTACCGCGTCGGGATCAACGCCGGCCACCTGCCGGTGAACCGCCCGCACGCCACCGAGGCCCGCACCCACGCGCGCGACGGCGCACTGTACGACGGCCGTCACAACGGGGCGAAGAACTACGAGCCGAACAGCTTCGGCGGACCCGTCCAGACGGACCTGCCGCTGTGGCGGCCCGTCCCGGTCGACGGGCACACCGGGAACGACGCGGCCCCGCTCCACGCCGAGGACGACGACTTCGTGCAGGCGGGCGACCTGTACCGGCTGATGTCCGAGGGCGAGAAGGAGCGGCTGATCGAGAACCTGGCGGGCTTCATCGCCAAGGTCTCCCGTGACGACATCGCCGAGCGCGCGGTGCGCAACTTCCGCCTGGCGGACGCCGACTTCGGCAAGCGGCTGGACGCCGCGGTCCAGGCCCTGCGCGGCTGACGGCCGGCGCTGCCGTGGACGACGGGCCGGAACTCCGGGGGCGACCCCGGGGCTCCGGCCCGCTCGTTCTCCGGGTCGTACGTGCCGTACGGGGATCAGGCGGGGATCTGCTGCCGCGCCGGAGCCCAGCAGCGGATGATGTCGCGGACCGAGACGATGCCGACCGGTCCGCCGCCGTCGAGCACGATCAGATGCCGGAAGCCGCCGTGTGCCATCGCGGAGGCGGCCTCCTCCAGCGTCCAGCCGGAAGCGGCGAAGACGACGTCGGTGGTGGTGTGGGTGCAGGCGGTCTCGGTGTCGGGGTTCTGGCCCAGGGCGAGTGAGTTGAGGATGTCGCGCTCGGTGAGGATGCCGAGGCCGGAGGAGTCCTCGTCGAGGACCACCGCCGCCCCGACGCGGCGCGCCGACATCAGTCTGGCCGCCTGGCGGAGCGTGTGTGTCGGGCCGATGGTGAGGACCACCGTGCTCATGGCGTCGCGGACGAGCATGGGCTGGAGCCACCTCCTTGGTGAACCGCCGACCTCCCGGTGCGGCACTGGAGAAACGGTTCACAAGTTCACAAGTGGGGGAGCTCTCAGAGTCGCAGTTAAAGGGAGGGTCAACAAGAGGGCGCGTGCGGTGAGTTCGGGGGCGCCCGAGGAGTACTCAGCAGTCCCTGGCCGACCGGAGCTGCTCAGGAGTCGCGCCCGGCGTCTCCTGCCGGGGTAAAGAACGGCCGAGTGAGGTCGAGGCCGGTGAGCGGCCCGGGCCACCCACCGGCGCGGTCGACCGCCACTCACCGCCACCTCGTCAACCGCCGCCCATCCAGGGTCAGTAGCGCTGGTTGAGGTAACCCAGCATCTCGTCGTGCAGAATGCCGTTCGACGCCGCCGCGTTGCCGCTGTGCGGGCCGGGACGGCCGTCGAGTCCGGTGAAGGAGCCGCCCGCCTCGGTCACCACGATCGCGTTCGCCGCCATGTCCCAGAGCGACAGCTCGGGTTCGGCGCAGATGTCCACGGCGCCCTCGGCGACCATCATGTACGGCCAGAAGTCGCCGTAGCCGCGGGTGCGCCACACGGCCTTCGTGAGGTCGAGGAAACCGTCGAGGCGCCCCTGGTCCTCCCAGCCGGACAGCGAGGAGTACGCGAACGAGGCGTCGGACATCCGGGACACGTCGGAGACCCGCAGCCGGCTCGCGGAGGACAGGCTGCGGCCGGTGTAGGCGCCGTGGCCCTTCGCCGCCCACCAGCGGCGGCCGAGCGCGGGCGCGGAGACGAGGCCGACGACGGGCTGGAAGCCGCCCTCGCCCGCCTCCATCAAAGAGATCAGCGTCGCCCAGACGGGGACGCCGCGGACGTAGTTCTTGGTGCCGTCGATCGGGTCCACGACCCAGCGGCGCGGGCCCGTGCCCTCGACGCCGTACTCCTCGCCGAGGACCGCGTCGCGCGGCCTGGCCCGCTTGAGATGACCACGGATGATCTCCTCGGCGGCCTTGTCCGCCTCGCTCACCGGCGTCATGTCCGGCTTGGTCTCGACCTTCAGGTCGAGCGCCTTGAACCGGTCCATCGTCGCGGCGTCGGCGGCGTCCGCGAGGACATGGGCGAGCCGCAGGTCATCGAGATAGTCGGGCATGACCGAACCGTATCTGTCCGTGTCGGGACGGGGCTACAGGGGACCGGGGATGATCGGGACCGCGCCGACCGCTCCCGCCGCTGTGGAGGCCGGGCGCTCGTGCCGGGGCTTGGGCCCGGGCGCGCGGCCGGGTGCGCGCGCCCTCCGGTCACGCGGCGAACCCCCGGAGCCGCCGCGCACCCTTGACAGTGCCTCCCCGCGCGTCAAATCTGGCTGCAGAGCCGCTCGCCCCAGGGAGGCGATGATGCCCGCAGCGCGAGAATCCCTTTTGGACGCCGCCTACACGGCACTGGCGCGCAGAGCGTGGTCGGCCGTGCGGATGGTCGACGTTGCGGCCGTGGCGGGGGTGTCACGCCAGACGCTCTACAACGAGTTCGGGAGCAAGGACGGCCTCGCGCGCGCCCTCGTACGTCGGGAGGCCGACGCCTACCTCGCCGGGGTCGACCGGGCACTCGCCACCCACACGGACGCCCGGGAACGGCTGGTCGCGGCCGTCGAATGGACGGCCTCGGCGGCGCGCAGCAACGCGCTGGTGCGGGCGATGCTCACCGGGTGCTGGGGCGAACGGCTGCCCTCACCCGGCCTGCCCGCCGTACCGTCCGCCTCCGTGGTGCCCGCGCAGCGGCGGGCGGACGGGCCGTTGCCCTCGCCCGCGGACTTCGTGGCGCTGGTCAGGGACCGGGCCGTCGCCACCCTCGGCGTCTCCCGGGCGGACGCCGCCGAGGTCACGCGGTCGTGCGAACTCGTCGTCCGGCTCGGGCTGTCGTACGTGATCGCGCCGCCCGCGGAGGGCGGGGCCACGGACCTGGTGAAGGCCGCTCTGGCGCCGTCGCACCGGCACGGGGTCTGAGGCCGCCCCGGATGCCGTGCGCTCCGCGCCTCACTGGGCCGAGCCCGACAGCTGGAGGCCGATGACGCCCATGATGACGAAGCTGATCGAGACGATCTTGAGGACCGAGACCAGGTCGTCGAGGAAGATCATGCCGTAGATGGCGGTGCCCGCCGCGCCGATCCCCGTCCACACCGCGTACGCCGGCCCCACGTCGAGCTTCTTCAGGGACAGCGTCAGCAGACCGAAGCTGCCGAGGGCGAAGACGCAGAAGGCCACGGTGGGCCAGAGTCTGGTGAAGCCGTGCGAGAGCTTCAGACAGACGGCGAAGCCGGTTTCGAGCAGTCCCGCCACAACGACCAGCAGCCACGCCATGTCGTGTCCTCCCTTGTCCGCACGTCGACTGCTTCGGCTGGCCCGGATCCGGCTCGGTGCGATTATGCATTCAACGGCCGGGAGAAGCCCTTACCGACCACGGACCCACGCAAACACGCCGACGTCAGTCGCCCTCGTGGCGCTCCCGGGTGGCGAGCAGTCGGCGCAGCGAGTACAGCCGCTGCGGATCCGCGTGACCGTCCGCCACCCACTGGTCGAGCGCGCACTCCGGCTCGTCGTGGCTGCACGCGCGCGGACAGCCCTCGGTGCCGGGTTCGAGGTCGGGGAAGGCGTGGATGACCCGGGACGGGTCGACGTGGTTCAGGCCGAAGGACCGGACGCCGGGGGTGTCGACGAGCCACCCGCCCGCCTTGCCCGCCAGCGGCAGGGCCAGCGCGGAGGTGGTGGTGTGCCGGCCGCGGCCGGTGACCGCGTTGACGTGACCGGTCGTCCGGCGCTGCTCCGGCGGCACCAGAGCGTTCACCAGGGTCGTCTTGCCGACGCCCGAATGGCCGACGAACGCCGTGATCCTGCCGACCAGTTGTTCCCGCACCAGGTCGGCCGCGGCCTCGCTCCGCAGCTCCTCGCGGCTGGTCACGACGTACGGGATGTCCAGCGCGCCGTACAGCTCAAGGAACTTGTCCGGCGGGGCGAGGTCCGACTTCGTCAGGACGAGGAGCGGGGTGAGGCCGCCGTCGAAGGCCGCCACCAGACAGCGGTCGATCAGTCGCGGGCGCGGCTCGGGGTCGGCGAGGGCGGTGACGATGGCGAGCTGGTCGGCGTTGGCGACGACCACGCGCTCGAACGGATCGTCGTCGTCGGCCGTGCGGCGCAGCACGGAGGTGCGCGGCTCGATACGGACGATGCGGGCGAGTGTGTCCTTCTCGCCGGACAGGTCGCCGACGATGGCCACCCGGTCGCCGACGACGGCGGCCTTGCGGCCCAGTTCGCGCGCCTTCATCGCCATCACGGTCCGGCCGTCGACCAGGCAGGTCAGCCGGCCGCGGTCGACCGTGAGGACCATGCCCTCGACGGCTTCCTCGTGCTTGGGGCGGATGTTCGTACGCGGACGGTTGCCCTTGCGGTTCGGCCGCTGGCGGATGTCGTCCTCGTCGGTGTTCTTGTTGTAACGGCGCATGATCCAGGTCCGCCCGTCAGTTCCCGAGCATTCCGGTCCACAGGTCGGGGAAGTCCGGCAGGGTCTTCGCGGTCGTCGCCACGTTCTCGATCTGGACGCCCTCCACCGCCAGCCCGAGGATCGCGCCGGCCGTCGCCATGCGGTGGTCGTCGTACGTGTGGAAGACACCGCCGTGCAGCCGGCGCGGCCGGATGTGCAGGCCGTCGGCGGTCTCGGTGACGTCGCCGCCGAGTTCGTTGATCTCCTTGGTGAGCGCGGCCAGCCGGTCCGTCTCGTGCAGCCGCAGGTGGGCCACGCCCCGCAGGGTGGAGGGGGAGTCGGCGAGCGCGGCGACCGCCGCGATGCCCGGGGTCAGCTCACCGACCTCGCCGAGGTCCACGTCGATGCCGTGGACAGCACCCGAACCGGTGAACTCCAGGCCGCCCTCGGTGAGTTCGCAGGAGCCACCCATCTCGGTGAAGATCTCCCGCAGCCGGTCACCGGGCTGCGTGGTGTGGGCCGGCCAGTCGGGGACGACGACCGTGCCGCCGGTCACGAGGGCCGCCGCGAGGAACGGCTGGGCGTTCGACAGGTCGGGCTCGACGATCAGGTCGCGGCCGAGCAGGGCGCCCGGCGTCACCCGCCACACGTTCGGCTCGCCGCCCGACTCCGGGGTGTCCACCTGGGCGCCGACCGCGCGCAGCATGTCCACGGTCATCCGGATGTGCGGCATGGAGGGGAGCGTCGAGCCGGTGTGCCGGACCTCGACGCCCTGGTTGAAGCGCGGCGCCGAGAGCAGCAGGGCGGACACGAACTGGGAGGACGACGAGGCGTCGATCTCCACCGGGCCGCCGTCCAGGGAACCCTGGCCGTGCACGGTCAGCGGCAGCGCACCGCGGTCGTTGTCGTCGATCCGGGCGCCGAGCAGCCGCAGGGCGTCGATCACTCCGTGCAGCGGACGCTCGTAGGACCGCGGGTCGCCGTCGAACCGGATGGGGCCGTCGGCGAGCGCGGCGACCGGGGGCAGGAAGCGCATCACGGTGCCGGCATTGCCGACGTCGACCGTGGCCGGGCCGCGCAGACCGGAGGGGATGATCCGCCAGGCCTCGCCGGAGGCGTCCGGGCCCGCCGCGACGGTCGAGCTGGAGGCGACCGTCTCCTCGATGCCCACGCCCATGGCGCGCAGCGCGCCCGCCATCAGCAGGGTGTCGCGGGAACGCAGCGGGCGGCGCAGCCAGCCCGGCTCGGAGGCCAGCGCGGCCAGCACGAGAGCGCGGTTGGTGACCGACTTGGACCCCGGCACGTGGACCGTCGCGTCGACGGCTCCGCTTGCGTACGGGGCGGGCCAGAGGGCGGTGTGGGCGGGGTTCGCGGTCATGCGCTCCACTTTATCGGCTGGAGGCCGGGCCGCCGTTGGTCCGTCACGGCCGGAGACGCCGTCGGACGGGCGCGGGGACCGCCCGGTGCCCGGGCCGGCGCGAACGACCGCCCCGCAGCTCGGGACCCCTCAGTGCGCGGGAGGGCCCGAGGAGCCGGGCAACCGGGTCACACCTCCAGCAGCCACCGCGCGCCGCCCATCAGCGAGCACAGCGACACGGCGTGGAACAGGAACAGCCACAGCCCCGCCGGTACGTGGGTGAGCCGCGACAACTGGTCGGCGTCCGAGTCGCCCGCGTTGCCGCGCATCCGCTTCGCCTGGAGCTCGAAGGCCGGCCGGACACCGCCGAGCAGCAGGAACCACACCACGGCGTACGCGAACGCCGCCTGTACCTGGGGTCCGGTGAGCCAGGAGACCATCACGAACGTTCCGCCGGCGATGATCACGGTCAGCGCGCCGTACGCGTTGCGGATCATCACCAGCATGGCTATCAGCAGGGCCGTGGCGACCCACAGCAGCAGGGTGATGTGGCCGGCGGCGAGGAGGGCCGCGCCGCCGAGGCCGAGCAGCGGGGGAGCGGTGTAGCCCGCCGCGGCGGTCAGGATCATGCCGAGGCCGGTCGGCTTGCCGCGGCTCACGGTCAGCCCGCTGGTGTCGGAGTGCAGCCGGATGCCGCTCAGGCTGCGGCCGGTGAGCAGCGCGACCAGACCGTGGCCGCCCTCGTGCGCGATGGTGACGGCGTTGCGGGAGAGGCGCCACACCCCGTGCGGGACGACCGCCACGAGGGCCGCGACCAGAGTGGCGATCACCACCCACAGATCGGGGTCGGGCTGGCTGCCGAAGACCTCGTCCCACAGCGAGCTCAGGGAGGCCAGCGAGGTGGATGCGGTGCTGTCCATGGTCGGCGGGGGCTCCCTATCGTGACGCGGAGTCTGGCAGTCTGGCACGTATGTGCGGACGGTATGCGGCGAGTCGTCGACCCGAGGATCTCGCAGGAATCTTTGAGATCGAGAAGTGGGACGTCGAGGAGACCCTGGCTCCTGACTACAACGTGGCCCCGACGAAGGAGGTCTACGCCGTCCTCGACCGTCCTGTTAAGGACGCGGACAGCCCGAGGCCGGTTCGCCAGCTGCGCAAGCTCAAGTGGGGGCTCGTCCCGTCCTGGGCCAAGACGCCCGAGGGCGGCGCCCGGATGATCAACGCGCGCGCCGAGACGGTGCACGAGAAGCCCTCGTACCGCAACGCCTTCGCCTCGCGGCGGTGCATCATCCCGGCCGACGGCTACTACGAGTGGGTCACCGGCACCGCCGAGCGCGACCTGGAGGTCGAGGGCAAGAAGAAGCGGCCGCGCAAGCAGCCGTACTTCGTGACCCCGGCGGACGGCTCGGTCTTCGCGATGGCCGGGCTCTACGAGTTCTGGCGGGACCGGACCCTGCCGGACGAGCACCCGCTGGCCTGGTGGGCGACCTGCTCGGTGATCACGACCGAGGCGGAGACCACGCCGCTCGCGGTGGCGCCCGACGCGGGCCCGCGGGCGCTCGCCGACATCCACCCGCGGATGCCCCTGATGCTCACCCCCGACCACTGGGACAGCTGGCTCGACCCGGCCGGCACGGACCCGGACGTCCTGCGTGACCTGCTCGCCCCGCCGCCCACCGGACTGATGCGCGCGTTCCCCGTCTCCACGGCGGTCAGCAACGTCCGCAACAACGGACCGGAGCTGCTCAAGGAGCTGGAGGGGCCCGAGGAGGGCACACTCTTCTGACGTGACCGAGATCAACAGCGTGAGCGAGACGATCGAGACGGACGCCGGCCCGGCCCGCGTCACCTGGCACCCGGCGGCGAACCCGCGGCTCCTCCTCGCCGTGAGCCACGGCGCGGGCGGCGGCATCGAGGCCAGGGACCTCCGGGCGCTCGCCGGGGTGCTCCCCGGACACGGGGTGAGCGTCGCCCTCGTCGAACAGCCCTGGCGGGTGGCGGGCAAGAAGGTGGCGCCCGCGCCGAAGACGCTGGACGTCGGCTGGCGCGGGGTGTGGCCGGCACTGGCGGGACCCGGACTGCCGGTGATCTCCGGCGGCCGCAGCGCGGGCGCCCGCGTCGCCTGCCGCACCGCGCCCGAGCTCGGAGCCGCCGCCGTCCTCGCGCTCAGCTTCCCGCTGCACCCGCCGGGCAAGCCGGAGAAGTCGCGGGCGGCGGAACTGCTCGGCGCCGGGGTGCCCACGCTCGTCGTCCAGGGCGGCAACGACCCGTTCGGCCGACCTCAGGAGTTCCCGGACGGCTCGTACGAACTGGTCGAGGTGGAGTACGCGGACCACGGCTTCGTCGTACCGAAAAAGGCGCCCCTCGGTCAGGACGAGGCGCTGAAGATCGTCACGGACGGTGTCGTGCGGTGGTCCGCGTCACTCGGGTGATGCCCGGGAATGTTGCGTGACGGACCACTGTTGTGCGGATCAGACAGCACGGAGCGCGTGCTGGACCGTTCGTACGAGAGGAAGTCCGCCGCATGGGTTCGACCTTCTGCCCGAGCCGCAGCAGCCGCGCTGACCTGGACTGGACGGTGCTGCGCGCGGGTAAGAACACTCCGGTTCGGACACCGGGCGGCCAGGATGTACGTCCCTCCCCGGCGGCTGGGCAAGCCGCCCCGACCGAAGGTCGTCTATTCTCCGATTCCAGTGGGACCGGTCTCGGTCTCGCTACATCGCTGGAGGAGGTGGGTCCGGTCACTGGGACCGACGCAGGGACCGAAAACGGCCAGGCGGAGCAGCCCGAGGGCCAGGGCACGAGCGACGCGACGGCGGAATCGTCCACCGAGCGCACCGCGCGCTTCGAGCGGGACGCGCTCGAATTCCTCGACCAGATGTACTCGGCCGCCCTGCGCATGACGCGCAACCCGGCCGATGCCGAGGACCTGGTGCAGGAGACGTACGCCAAGGCGTACGCGTCCTTCCACCAGTTCCGTGAGGGCACCAACCTCAAGGCGTGGTTGTACCGCATTCTCACCAACACCTTCATCAACTCGTACCGCAAGAAGCAGCGCGAACCCCAGCGCAGTGCGGCCGAGGAGATCGAGGACTGGCAGCTGGCGCGCGCCGAGTCGCACATGTCGACGGGACTGCGCTCCGCGGAGTCGCAGGCGCTCGACCACCTGCCCGACTCGGACGTCAAGGAAGCGCTGCAGGCGATTCCCGAGGAATTCCGCATCGCCGTGTATCTCGCGGACGTAGAGGGCTTTGCGTACAAGGAGATCGCGGACATCATGGGGACACCCATCGGAACGGTGATGTCCCGGCTGCACCGGGGCCGTCGCCAACTGCGCGGCATGCTGGAGGACTACGCCCGTGACCGCGGGCTGGTCCCCGCGGGCGCCGGAGAGTCGAACGAAGCGAAAGGCTCGGGCTCATGAGCTGCGGAGAGCCGCACGAGACGGATTGCAGTGAGGTACTCGATCATCTCTACGAGTTCCTCGATCATGAGATGCCGGACGCGGACTGCACCAAGTTCGAGGTCCACTTCGAGGAGTGCTCCCCGTGCCTCGAGAAGTACGGCCTCGAACAAGCCGTCAAGAAGCTGGTGAAGCGGTGCTGCGGTCATGACGACGTGCCCACCGATCTGCGGGCCAAGGTCATGGGACGCATCGACCTCATCCGCTCGGGGCAGGCCGTTCCCGACCACGACGTGACCGCGACGGTCCGGGAGTCCTGACCCCGGCGCGACCGGCACGGACACCGAAAGACCGTCCGCCCGTCACCCGAACGTGCTAATCCGCGGGCTTCCGGCCCGCGGATTCGTGCATACGCGTCCACGTGCCGCTTCCCCCGTCCTAGGCTCCGGAGCCTGAGACCGGGGGAGGGACGAGGAGATGGGTTCGGTTCCGGCGGGAGCCCGGGTGTACGTGACCTGTGTCGTTCTCGCGGCGCTCGCCTGTCTCACCCCCGTGCCGGACCTCCGCGTCCCCTGGTGGATCGTCGCCCTGCTCGCCGCGCTCTACGCCGGCTGCGACCACGTCCCGCCGCCACGCGGACCACGCGCCGCCGGATCACCCGGCGGCGAGAGCCCCCAGGGCATGGGCACCTTCCTCCCCGTCTTGCTGGCCGGCGCCTTCCTGCTGCCCCCGTCCGCCGCCGCCCTCGTCGCGCTGCCCGGAGCGCTGCTCGCCCGGGTCGACCAGCGACCGCGCGCACCGCGCCGCGTCTGGCGCGCCGCCCAGCTCGCCGTCGCCGTCTGGGCGGCCTCCCGGGCGTACGGCACGCTCGGCGGCGCGGACGCGGTGGCCACTCCCCGCTTCCCCTACGCGCTGGTGCCCGCGGGCGCCGCCGTCCTCACCTTCTGCGCCGTGCTCGCCGTCCTCGACGGCGGCATCCTCGCGCTCGCCGAACGGGCGCCGCTGCGCACCGCCTGGCGCGGCCTCTTCGCGCGCTCGCTGGCCCCCGTCGCCGCACACGGGCTGGCCGGGCTGATGATGGCGGTGCTCTGGCGCAGCCCGTACGGCCCCGTCGCCGCCCTGCTCGTGCTGCTCCCCATGTACGTGTCCTGCTGGGTCTTCGCCCAGTACCACCGGGAACGCGCCGCCCACCAGGCCACCATCCGCGCCCTCGTCCAGGCCGTCGACATCAAGGACGGCTACACCCGCGGGCACAGTGAGCGGGTCGGCCAGGCGTCCATGCTGATCGCCCGTGAACTCGGCATGGACGACGACCGCGTCGAGGGACTGCGCTTCGCCGGGATCCTGCACGACGTCGGCAAGCTCGGCGTGCCCACCCGGCTGCTGCGCAAGGACGGCCCACTGACCCCCGAGGAACGCCGGATCATCGAACTGCACCCGGAGTACGGGCACGAGATGGTCCGCGGGATCGCGTTCCTCGGCGAGGCACGCTCGGCGATCCTGCACCACCATGAACGGCTGGACGGCAGCGGATATCCGTACGGCCTGACCGGCGCGCAGATCCCCGAGTTCGCCCGGGTGGTGGCCGTCGCCGACGCCTTCGACGCGATGACCTCCACCCGGTCCTACCGCAGGGCCCGGCCGGTGCCGACGGCCCTGGAGGAGCTGGAACGCTGCGCGGGGACGCAGTTCGACCCCGGAATGGTCGCGGCGCTGGTGCGGGCGCTCGGCCGGCACGGCTGGCATCCCGCGGTGACCGCTGACGACGGCCCGCCCGCCGTTCCCGGCGTCCCCATGGCCTCCCCGCACGCCTCCGACGCCCTCGGCCGGGGGGCTCCGTGAGCACCGCCGCACCCCGGCACGGGCTGTCCGCGCGTCCCGCTCGTCTCCCGTCGGCCGTCGCGCCGCCCGCCGCGGTCACCGCCGTACGCGCCCTCGCCCTCCTCCTCGCCGTCCTGGCCCTCGGCGTCACCCTCTGGGGCGGGCTCGACGACCGCGGTACGGCGCTGGCCTTCGGCGTGCTCATCGCCGTCGGCGAGCTGGCCCGCTGGAGCGGAGCCGAGGAAAGGGAGTCGGCGCCCCTCGGAGCCGCCGGAGCCCTCGCGTACGCGCTGCTCGGCGAGAACGCGGGGCAGCGCACCGGACACGGCGTCCTCCAGGTCGTCGCCGTGGTCGTCGCGGCGGCCCTGATCGGCTGCGTCCCGCACGTCGCCCGGGGACGCGGACCCACCCTCGACCACCTCGCGCGGCGCGTCCTCACCGTCGCCTTCGCCGCCGTCTGCTTCCAACCCCTCTACAACCAGGGCAGGTTGATGGAGTGGAGAGGGCCGGCGGTCGCACTGCTGCTCGTCGCGCTGCTCGTGCTCACCACGCTGTGGGACGCCGTGCTCGCGGCGGCGACGGCGCACGCGCGGACCCGGTGGCCGTTCGGGCCGCTGCTGCGCGACGAACTGCGGGCCACGCTCGGGATCGGTTCGGCGGTGTGCGCGACCGGGGCCGTCATGTCGCTCGCGGTCGCGGTGGTCGGACTGTGGGCACTGCCCGTCTTCTCGCTGCCGCTGCTGCTCACCCAGCTGTCGTTCCGGCGGTACGCGGCGGTGCGGGTCACCTACCGGCAGACGATCGCCTCGCTCGCCCGGGCGACCGAGATCGCCGGGTACACCCCGGCCGGGCACGCCCGGCGGGTGGCCGCCCTCAGCCGGGCCGTCGGCCGCGAGCTGGGCCTGTCCGAACCCGACCTCACCGTCCTGGAGTACGCGGCGCTGATGCACGACATCGGACAGCTCAGCCTGGTCGACCCCGTGCCGGCCGGAGCGACCGCCGGTCTCCCGCCGGACGAGCAGCGGCGGATCGCGCTGCTCGGGGGTGCCGTCGTCCGGCAGACCGGGGTGGACGCCGAGGTGGCCGTGGTGGTGGAGCGGCAGGCGGATCCGTACCGGGATCAGCCCGTCACCGCCCGCATCGTCCGCGCCGTGAACGCATACGAGGAGATGGCCCGGGAAGCAGGGCCCGGAGGGCCGCTGACGGCCCTGGAGAACCTGAGGCTCGCGACCGCCCGCGACTACCAGCCCGAGGTCGTGGAGTCGCTGGCCCGGGTCCTGTCACGACCCGGTCTGACCTTGCCCTGGGCTGGGTAACCCATGGGTAATGAGCGGCCGTCCGACGGTACGTGGTTGGATGCGAGGAAGAGGGTGTTCGGGGGTACGGGTCTGCCCGGGCCCGCACTGTCTTCAAGAAACTCTTCAAAGAACCGGCAGGCGGGAAACGCAAGGAACTGGCAGGCGGGAATCGTGAGGATCTTCGGCAAGGGACGACACCGGCCCTCCGCCTCATGGCGGCAGGCCACCGATCGTGCGTTCACGCTCATCGGCGACGGCCGGTACGAGGACGCGGGAGCGCTGCTGACGCGGGCCGCGGACCTGGAGCCCTGGCTGTCCGAGTCCTGGTTCAACCTGGCGTTGCTGCACAAGTTCCGGCACGACTGGGAGCAGGCACGGGCGGCGGGCCTGCGGGCCGTCGCGCTGCTCGACCGGGAGGCCGGCGCACCCGACTGGTGGAACGTCGGGATCGCGGCCACCGCCCTCCAGGACTGGCCGCTGGCCCGCCGTGCCTGGCAGGCGTACGGGCTGCGGGTGCCCGGCGGTGCAGCCGTCCCGGGCGAGCCGGTGGGCATGGACCTCGGCAGCGCGGCCGTCCGGCTGTCACCCGAGGGCGAGGCCGAGGTCGTGTGGGGGCGGCGGCTGGACCCCGCCCGTATCGAGGTGCTGTCGATCCCGCTGCCGTCCTCCGGGCGCCGCTGGGGCGAGGTCGTGCTGCACGACGGCGTCCCGCACGGCGAGCGGACCACGGCGGCCGGTCACTCCTATCCGGTCTTCGACGAGATCGAGCTGTGGGCCCCCTCACCGGTACCCACCTGGGTCGTGCTGCTGGAGGCGGCGACCGAGGACGACCGGGACGCGCTGGAGCAGCTCGCCGCCGACGCGGGCTTCGCCGCCGAGGACTGGTCCTCGTCCGTGCGGCTGCTGTGCCGGATGTGCTCCGAGTCGCGGATGCCGTCCGACGAGGGCGACGGGGAGCACCTGGACCCGCACGACCACAGCGAGCCGGGACACCCGGGCCCGCTGGGGCACCGCACCGACGGGCAGCTGTGGGTGCCCGAGCGGGAGTGCGGGCTCGCGGCGCCCGCCTCGCTGGTGCGCGGGCTGCTGGACGGCTGGGTGGCGGACAGCCCGGATTCCCGGGACTGGCGGGACCTGGAAGAGGTCTGCTGAGGTCCCCTTTAGGCTGTACCCGCGGAATTACCCGAAGGTTTGAGGAAGGCGTACGTCGTCATGGCCCAGCAGGACACCGATCAGCAGCACGTGGGCGTGCTTCCCGTGGACGACGACGGTTACGTCATCGACAGCGAGGAGACCGAGGAGCGTGAGTCGGCCTACCGCGAGCGCGGTACCTCGCGGCCGATCACGGTGGTCGGCAACCCGGTGCTGCACAAGGAGTGCAAGGACGTCACCGACTTCGGCGACGAGCTGGACCGACTGATCGCCGACATGTTCGCGAGCCAGCACACCGCCGAGGGCGTGGGCCTAGCCGCCAACCAGATCGGCGTCGACCTGAAGGTCTTCGTCTACGACTGCCAGGACGACCAGGGCACCCGGCACGTCGGTGTGGTCTGCAACCCGAAGCTCGTCGACCTGCCGGCCGAGCAGCGTCAGCTCGACGAGAGCAACGAGGGCTGCCTGTCCGTGCCCACGGCGTACGCGCCGCTGGCCCGCCCCGACTACGCCGAGGTCACCGGGCAGGACGAGAAGGGCAACCCGGTCCGGGTGCGCGGTACGGGCTACTTCGCGCGCTGCCTCCAGCACGAGACGGACCACCTGTACGGGTACCTGTACATCGACCGGCTCTCCAAGCGTGAACGCAAGGACGCCCTGCGGCAGATGGCCGAGAACGAACCGCGCTACGAGATCGTCGCGAACGACTGACGTAGCACGTCTCCAGCCGTCCCGTACGGCTGTGACAGAAATTGACAGGCGGGACCCGCGGCCCCTCGTGGGCCGGCTCGAACGGTGCCTGGTCAGGGGAAGCTCCTGACCAGGCACCGTTCGTATGTGCGTCGCACGTTCGCTCCCTTGTGCTCTCCCGATGATCCAGATTCAGTCACACAAGGGGAGATTCTCGGCACCTTGAGGTAGTGAATGGAGCAAATCCGTTCCCAGAACGGTCAGTTGTGGTGCTGAATGGGAAGTGCGGGGATACGCAACGGCGCACGCCCGGCACAGCGGGAGGGGCGTGGCGCCAACAGGCGGCTGAGAGGGGTTTGTTCGTGCATGCTTTCTCACACGGCTCTTCATCGACACCGACAGCGATCGCGGTCCCACCGGCGCTCTCTCTCCCGGTGATCGAGTCCGAGTTTCCCCGTCAACTGCACCCGTATTGGCCCAGGCTCCAGGAGAAGACCCGGACCTGGCTCCTCGAAAAGCGGCTGATGCCCGCGGACAAGGTCGAGGAATATGCCGACGGTCTGTGCTACACGGACTTGATGGCGGGCTACTACATAGGCGCTCCCGACGAGGTCCTGCAGGCGATAGCCGACTACAGCGCGTGGTTCTTCGTCTGGGACGACCGGCACGACCGGGACGTCATCCACGGCCGCGCGGACGCCTGGCGGACGCTCAGGTTCCAGCTTCACGCGGCCCTCGACGCACCCAGGGACCACCTGCACCACCAGGATCCCCTGGTCGCGGGGTTCGCCGACAGCGTGGGCCGGCTGTACTCGTTCCTCGGGGAGAACTGGAACGAGCGGTTCGCGCTCCACTTCCACGCGGTGATCGAGGCCTACGACCGGGAATTCCGGAACCGTACGTCCGGCGCCGTACCCACCGTCGAGGAATATCTCGAACTGCGTCGGCTCACCTTCGCACACTGGATCTGGACCGATCTCCTCGAACCGAGCGCGGGACAGGAACTCCCCGACACGGTGCGACTGCATCCCGCATTTCACCGGGCGGCCCTGCTCAGTCAGGAATTCGCCGCCTGGTACAACGACCTCTGTTCGCTGCCGAAGGAAATAGCGGGCGACGAGGTCCACAATCTCGGCATCAGTCTCATTCACCATCAGGGGCTGACGCTCGAAGAAGCCGTCACCGAAGTCCGGCGCCGGGTCGAGGAATGCATCAGCGAATTCCTTGCCACCGAGAAGGACGTCTTAAGGCTCGCCGAAACCCTCACGGACGGCACCGTGCAGGGAAAGGCGACGAGTGCCGCGGTGAGGGCGTGCGTCGGAAACATGCGGAACTGGTTCAGCTCCGTGTACTGGTTCCACCACGAGTCGGGCCGGTACATGGTCGACAGCTGGGACGACCGCTCGACACCCCCGTACGTCAACAATGAAGCGGCAGGTGAGAAATGACCGTCGAGTCCGTACGACCCGAGGTGCCCGAGGTGCTGGAGCTGTCCGTTCCACC
The DNA here is from genome assembly GCF_044766365.1 of Streptomyces sp. NPDC102279. NCBI lineage: Bacteria > Bacillati > Actinomycetota > Actinomycetes > Kitasatosporales > Streptomycetaceae > Streptomyces > Streptomyces sp. NPDC102279. The sequence goes on from NZ_JBIWLU010000010.1 coordinate 74,517, forward strand.
CCTCGCCGGAGGCGGGGTGCCCGTGCTCGGGCACGGCTGGAAACTGGTCCGCGACCCCCTGGCCTTCCTCACCCAGCTGCGCGACCACGGCGACGTCGTCCGTCTGAAGATGGGCCCCAAGACGGTGTACGCCGTCACCGCCCCCGCGCTCACCGGCGCGCTGGCGCTCAACCCGGACTACGAGATCGGCGGCCCCCTGTGGGAGTCGCTGGAAGGGCTGCTGGGCAACAAGGGCGTCGCGACGGCCAACGGGCCGATGCACCGGCGTCAGCGACGGACCATCCAGCCCGCGTTCCGCGCCGACATCATCCCCGAGTACGGGCCGATCATGGAGGAGGAGTCCCGCGCGTTCGCGGACCGCTGGGAGGACGGGGCGACCGTCGACTGCACCGCCGAGTCCTTCCGTGTCGCCGTCCGCATGGCCGCCCGCTGCCTGCTGCGCGGCCGCTTCATGGACGAGCGCGCCGAGCGGCTCAGCCTTGCCCTCGCGACGGTGTTCCGCGGCATGTACCAGCGCATGGTCATACCCGCGGGGCCGTTCTATCGGCTCCCGCTTCCGTCCATGCGCAAATTCGACCGGGCATTGGCCGATTTGCACGCTCTCGTCGACGAGATCATCGCCGAGCGCCGCGCATCTGGTCAAAAGCCGGACGATTTGCTGACGGCATTGCTGGAAGCGAAGAACGACGACGGCGACCCCATCGACGAACAGGAGATCCACGACCAGGTCGTCGCGATACTCACGCCCGGAAGTGAAACCATCGCGTCCACGATCATGTGGCTGCTCCAAGTCCTCGCCGAACACCCGGAAGAGGCGGACAAGGTGGCCGCCGAGGTCCAATCCGTCGTCGGGGACCGGCCCGTCGGATTCGACGACGTCCGGAAGCTGTCGCACACCAACAATGTCGTCGTCGAGGCCATGCGTTTGCGCCCCGCCGTATGGATATTGACGCGGCGGGCGGTGACCGAAACCGAACTGGGCGGCTATCGCATTCCGGCCGGTGCCGACATCGTCTACAGCCCGTACGCGATCCAGCGCGATCCCCGGTCGTACCAGGAGCACCTGGATTTCGACCCCGACCGCTGGCTTCCGGAACGCTCCAAGGACATCCCGAAGTACGCGATGCGTCCCTTCAGCGTCGGCAACCGCAAGTGCCCGAGTGACCACTTCTCGATGGCGCAGCTCACGCTCGTCACCGCGACCGTGGCCTCCCGCTGGCGCTTCGAGCAGGTGTCCGGCTCCAACGACGCGACCCGCGTCGGCATCACCCTGCGGCCGCACAAGCTGCGGCTGAAGGCCGACCCGCGCTAGCCGGGTCCACCGTCCGGCCGCGGCCGGACCGTACCCACCCGCACGTCCACCTGGCGCACGTTCAGGCCGCCTCCGGGCCCCTGAACGTGCGCCGGTACGTGTTCGGGGTCGTTCCCAGGCTCCGGACGAACTGATGGCGCAGGGCGGCGGCGGTGCCGAATCCCGTGCGGCTCGCGATCGCGTCCATCGTCTCGTCCGACGCCTCCAGCAACCGCTGGGCCAGCAGCACCCGTTGGCTCAGGATCCAGCGGTAGGGCGTGGTCCCGGTCTCCTGCTGGAAGCGGCGCGCGAAGGTGCGGGGCGCCATGTGGGCGCGGGCGGCGAGCTGTTCGACGGTCGTCTCCAGGTCGAGGTGCCGCTGCATCCATACCAGCACGTCACCGACCGTGTCGCACCGCGAGCGGGGCAGGGGCCGCTCGATGTACTGGGCCTGGCCGCCGTCCCGGTGCGGCGGGACCACCATGCGGCGGGCGATGCTGTTGGCCACCTCGGTGCCCTGCTCCTTGCGGACGATGTGCAGACAGGCGTCGATCCCGGCGGCGGTGCCGGCCGAGGTGATCACCGGGTCCGCGTCCACGTACAGCACGTCCGGTTCGACGACCGCCCGCGGATACTGCCGGGCCAGCTCGTCGGCGTGCTGCCAGTGCACCGCGCAGCGACGGCCGTCGAGCAGCCCGGCCGCGCCGAGGGCGAAGACGCCCGAACACACGCTGAGGACCCGGGACCCGCGGTCCACCGCCCGGCGCAGCGACGCGAGCAGTTCGGGCGGATAGCCGCGGACGGCGAAGGTGTTCCCGGCGGGGACGACGACGAGGTCGGCCTCTTCGAGCCGGTCCAGGCCGTACGGCGTGGAGACCGTGAACCCGGGGACATGGGTGCCGAGTGTCGGCCCCTCGGCGGAGACGACCGCGAACTCGTAGACGGGCAGGCCCTCGTCGCTGCGGTCGAGGCCGAACACCTCGCACACGACGCCGAGTTCGAAGGGATGCACGCCGTCGAGCAGGACGGCGGCCACGTTGTTCAGCATGGTCCCCAGTGTGCACCGGAAGTGGCAGCAATTCGAGGGTGTGCGGCAGTTCTGCCACTGACGGTAAGGAGTCACCGACGGGACACTGATGTCTATGAACGCACTGATGGACAACCTCGTCGGAATCCTCGTCGTCCTCGGGATCTTCGCGCTCGTGGCGCTCCCGTCCCTGATCGGGCTGGCCCGCGAGCGGCGCGTGGACCGTCAGCTCCGGGCGGCCGCCGGCGCCCGGAAGGACGCCGGTCGGCCACCGCGGCCTCACGCCTTCGTCACGACCACCGTGACCGTCCACTCCTGAAGTCCCTTGCAGGAGATCCGGCCCGGATCGCTCGGGCACATCGGCCGGGACGAGGTCAGCCGGACCGTCCCGGCCGAGACCGCCCGGTACGCGGCGGACGCGTCGCCGGCCTGGAGGACGATGCCGCTGTTGGCCGGCTCAAGGCCGCTGCCGTCGCTCTTCACGGGCTTCCACGGCCGGGGTGTGGTGCCGTCCAGGGTGACGCGGATCGTGTCCCCGGCCGCCAGGCAGTAGGTGTGGCCGGTGTCGGCCGCACCGAGTTCCCCCGTCGCCGCCACGCAGTCCTGACCGGACGAGGGCGAGGATGACGACGGGGTCGGGGTCGGCGGCACGGACGAGGACGCGGGCGAGGACGGGCTCGACGGAGCGGATGACGGCGACACGGTGCCGCTGCCGCCCGCCTCGCTCCCGCCCCGCGTTCCGCAGCCCGCCGCGACGAGCAGGGTCAGTGCGGTGAGGGCGATGGTCCTGGTGTGGGTCGTTCGACGCATGGGGTGGCCTCCTTGCGGGTTGGACGTGCCACCGGTGGATCAGGATCCATCGGGCTCGCGGGGCCCGCGACGAGGCCCCGGCCGCCGCGGCGACCGGGGCCCCGTCCATGCTCAGCCGGTCGTCAGGGCGGTGTCGTCCACGACGAAGCTGGTCTGCTGGGAGGAGTCCTCGGCGCCGCTGAACTTCAGCGTGACGCTGGAGCCGGCGAAGGAGGACAGGTCGAAGGTCTTCTGGGCGTAGCCGGTGGCCTTGTTCAGGTTGGAGTAGGTCGCCAGCGTGGTGGAGCCCGCGGTGACGGTGAGCTTGTCGTAGGCCGTGCTGGTGCTGGTCTCGGCCGTGTCGATGTGCAGATAGAAGGTGAGCGTGGCCTTGCAGCCGGCGGGGACGGTCACCGACTGGGACAGCGTGTCGGTGTGGGTGGAGCCGTAGCCGTTCAGCCAGGCCTTGTAGGACCCGCCGTGCGCCGCCTCACCGGTGTCGGTCGTGATGACGCCGCTCGACGCGGTCCACGAGGTGCTGCCCGACTCGAAGCCCGGGTTGCCGAGCAGTTGCGCCGAGGTGCAGGTGCCGCCGCCGGAGGTGCTCACGGTCCAGGTGAAGGAGGCCGAACCGGAGGCGCCCGTGCTGTCCTTCGCGGTGACGGTGACCGCGTAGGTGCCCGCGGTGCTCGCGGTGCCGGAGACCAGCCCGGTGGAGGCGTTGATCGACAGTCCGGTCGGCAGACCGGTCGCGCTGTACGTGAGGGCCGCGCCCGCGCTGTCGGTGGCCGCGATCTGCAGGCTCACCGAACTGCCCGTGGCCGTCGACCGGTTGCCCGGGCTGGTGACGGTGACCGTGTTGCCCGTGGTGGTGCCCGCGGTGAAGGCGGCCGTGCCGTTGGGAGTGCCCCAGCCGGTCGGTCCGTCGTAGCCGGTGCCCGCGGTGCAGAAGTACGACGGCGAGCAGGAGCCGTTGTTGCCGCTGGTCACGTCGTAGAGGCTCGACGTGTGGGAGTAGGGGTACTTCGCCGGGTAGTCGGCGGAGCCAGGGGTGCCGGCCAGCGCGTACACGCCGGCGATGATCGGGGCCGAGGCGCTGGTACCGCCGTAGACCGCCCAGCCGGAGCCGCCGTAGGTGTCGTAGACGGCCACGCCGGTCGCGGGGTCGGCGACCGCGGAGACGTCGGACTCCATGCGCCGCGAGCAGCCGGTGTCGGTCTGCCAGCTCGGCTTGGCGTCGTACGCGGAGCAGCCGGAGCCGGTGCCCTCGGTGCTGTTGGTCTTCCAGACCGACTCGCTCCAGCCGCGGGTGGCGGAGGAGGTGGTCAGCGCGGTCCCGCCGACGGCGGTCACGTACTGGGAGGTGGCCGGGTACTCGGCGCCGTAGGCCTCGTCGCCCGAGGAGACGGTGATCGCGACGCCCGGGTGCTTGAAGTACGAGGTGTCCTCGCCGGTCTGCGAGGAGGCCTCGTCGCCGCCCCAGCTGTTGGAGACGAACTTCGCGCCGAGTGCGACCGCTTCGTTCTCCGCCGTGCCGAGGTCGGTGTCGTTGGCCGAGTTCGCCTCGACCAGGACGATGTTGCAGTTCGGGCAGACGGCGCTGACCATGTCGATGTCGAGCGCCTCCTCGCCCGCCCACCCGGTGTCGTTCGTCGGCAGCGAGGTGGTCGAGCCCGTCTGACCGACCTGCTTGAAGCAGCCGTTGGCCTTCGTGCAGGCGGACAGGCCGAACTGCGTGCGGTACGTCGCCAGGTCGGCCGCGGCGTTGGGGTCGTTGTACGCGTCGACGACGGCGACGGTCAGGCCGGAGCCGCCGGTCGAGGGCAGGTTGTAGGCGCTGTGCAGGTTGGCCGGGCTCAGGCCCGAGACCGCGGCGGCCGCGTCCGGGGAGACGGCGGCGGCGAGCTTCTGGGCGATGTCGGTCCTGCGCTGCGCGAAGCAGGACATCGTGCCGGGCCGGGCCGCCTCGGCGCACAGGTGCTTCGTCGCGACCTTCTGGCCGGCCTTTCCGGTGGCGTGGACGGCCTGCCGGGCCGGGTCGGTGAGCGCCCGGGTGTTCTGGGTGGTGCGGGAGATCTGGGGGACCGGTGCGGGCTGCGCGTCCGCGGGCGGGGCCGCCGCGAACCCGGCGAGGCCGAGGGCGAGGGCGGGGAGTGCCGTGGTGAGGAGTCTTCGCAGGCTCCGGGCGGGTCTGCCGGAGCGTATCGGGGCTTGAGAACGCATGGGGGTGTCGCCTCCATCGGTTCGAGGCCGGTGCCGCGTGGGCCCGGGTGAGGCCCTGCGCGGTGCCACAGCCGGAAGTGGGGGTTCTCGGCGCTCTGAAGGGCGGGCTCATGACGCGCGTAGCGCGGTTCACGGAAGGGTGCTCCGAGGCGATCCGCGATACGTCATGCGCATGCCAATCCAGTCGTCCTGTCGTGCCGCTGCCGGGCGACACGGAGGGACGGCCAGAACGTAGCCGGGCCCGACGACCTGCGAACAGCCGTGCCCGCAGAACTTTGCCGCTCCATGGACGGGGATTGGAAAGGGGATTGGCGGCCCGGGGGCAGCCCGTGACGAAAGCCGGGCCGCACAGGCGGCCCGGCTCTCACCGGTCACGCGTGCGCGGCCCGGCTCTCATCGATGACGTCCGGTCAGGCGACCGGGTCGGTGACGAACGCTCAGAAGTCCTCGTCGAGGTCGACCGAACCCTCCACCGCGACCTGGTACGCCGACGGGCGGCGCTCGAAGAAGTTCGTCAGCTCCTGGACACCCTGGAGCTCCATGAAGGAGAACGGGTTCTCGGAGCCGTACACCGGCGCGAAGCCCAGCCGCTGCAGACGCTGGTCGGCGACGCACTCCAGGTACTGGCGCATCGAGTCGGTGTTCATGCCCGGCAGGCCCTCACCGCACAGGTCGCGCCCGAACTGCAGCTCGGCCTCGACGGCCTCGCGCAGCATGTCGGTCACCTGCTCCTGGAGCTTGTCGTCGAAGAGTTCAGGCTCCTCCTTGCGGACGGTGTCGACGACCTCGAAGGCGAAGCTCATGTGCATCGTCTCGTCGCGGAACACCCAGTTGGTGCCGGTCGCCAGGCCGTGCAGCAGACCCCGGCTGCGGAACCAGTAGACGTACGCGAAGGCACCGTAGAAGAAGAGGCCCTCGATGCACGCGGCGAAGCAGATCAGGTTCAGCAGGAAGCGACGGCGGTCGGCCTGTGTCTCCAGCCGGTCCATCTTCTCGACCGAGTCCATCCACTTGAAGCAGAACTGCGCCTTCTCGCGGATGGAGGGGATGTTCTCGACCGCGTCGAAGGCCGCCGCGCGGTCCTCCGGGTTGGGCAGGTACGTGTCGAGCAGCGTCAGATAGAACTGGACGTGCACGGCCTCCTCGAACAGCTGACGGCTCAGATAGAGCCGCGCCTCGGGGGAGTTGATGTGCTTGTACAGCGTCAGCACGAGGTTGTTCGACACGATCGAGTCGCCCGTCGCGAAGAAGGCGACCAGCCGGCCGATCATGTGCTGCTCACCCGGCGTCAGCTTCGCGAGGTCGGCGACGTCCGAGTGGAGGTCGACCTCCTCGACGGTCCAGGTGTTCTTGATCGCGTCCCGGTAGCGCTCGTAGAAGTCCGGGTAGCGCATGGGACGGAGAGTCAGCTCGAAGCCCGGGTCGAGCAGGTTCTTCTCGGACGCGGCCTTCTCGTGGTTCGTGTCGGTCATTACTGGCAGGCCTCGCAGGACTCGGGGTTTTCCAGGGAGCAGGCGACGGCGTCGGGGTCGGCGACCTGCTGGACGGGGATGGTCTTCTCGGGCTGCGCCTGGGCCTGGGCCGCGCGGGCGATGCGCGTCGCGGGACGGGACCGCAGGTAGTACGTGGTCTTCAGACCCGACTTCCAGGCGTAGGAGTACATCGAGGAGAGCTTGCCGATGGTCGGCGTCTCCAGGAACAGGTTCAGCGACTGCGCCTGGTCCAGGAACGGGGTCCGTGCGGCGGCCATGTCGATCAGGCCTCGCTGCGGGATCTCCCACGCCGTGCGGTACAGGTCGCGCACGTCCTGCGGCACCCAGGTGAAGCCCTGCACCGAGCCGCTGGACTCGCGCAGCGCCTCACGGGTCTGCGCGTCCCACACGCCGAGCTTCTTCAGCTCGGCCACCAGGTAGGAGTTGACCTGGAGGAACTCGCCGGAGAGCGTCTCGCGCTTGAACAGGTTCGACACCTGCGGCTCGATGCACTCGTAGACGCCCGCGATGGACGCGATGGTGGCGGTCGGCGCGATGGCGAGGAGCAGCGAGTTGCGCATGCCGACCTCGGCGATCCGCTGCCGCAGGGCCGCCCAGCGCTCCGGCCAGTTCAGCTCGACGTCGAAGTGGTCCGGGTGCAGGACACCGCGGGCGGTACGGGTCTTCTCCCAGGCGGGGAGCGGGCCGCTGCGCTCGGCGAGGTCGGTGGAGGCCTCGTAGGCGGCGAGCATGATGCGCTCGGCGATCCGGGTGGACAGGGCGCGCGCCTGCGGCGAGTCGAAGGGCATCCGCAGCTTGAAGAAGACGTCCTGCAGGCCCATCGCGCCCAGACCGACCGGGCGCCAGCGGGAGTTGGAGCGCCCCGCCTGCTCGGTCGGGTAGAAGTTGATGTCGACGACACGGTCGAGGAAGGTGACCGCGGTGCGGACGGTCTCGTCGAGCCGCTCCCAGTCGATGTCGTCACCGACGACGAACGCGCCGAGGTTGACCGAGCCCAGGTTGCAGACCGCGGTCTCCCCGTCGTCCGTGACCTCCAGGATCTCGGTGCAGAGGTTGGAGGAGTGGACGGTGTGGCCGGGCTCCGCCGTCTGGTTGGCGGTGCGGTTGGCGGCGTCCTTGAAGGTCATCCAGCCGTTGCCGGTCTGCGCGAGGGTGCGCATCATGCGGCCGTACAGGTCACGGGCCGCGATGGTCTTCTTCGCGAGGCCCGCCTCCTCGGCCTTGCGGTAGGCGGCGTCGAACGCGTCGCCCCACAGGTCGACCAGCTCGGGCACGTCCGAGGGGGAGAAGAGCGACCAGACGCCGTCCTCGTTCACCCGGCGCATGAACTCGTCCGGGATCCAGTGGGCGAGGTTCAGGTTGTGCGTACGCCGGGCGTCCTCACCGGTGTTGTCGCGCAGCTCCAGGAACTCCTCGATGTCGGAGTGCCAGGTCTCCAGGTACACCGCGGCCGCGCCCTTGCGCCGGCCGCCCTGGTTCACCGCGGCGACCGAGGCGTCGAGGGTCTTGAGGAACGGGACGATGCCGTTGGAGTGCCCGTTGGTGCCGCGGATCAGCGAACCGCGCGACCGGATGCGGGAGTACGACAGGCCGATGCCGCCGGCGTGCTTCGACAGCCGTGCCACCTGGTGGTAGCGGTCGTAGATGGAGTCCAGCTCGTCCAGCGGGGAGTCGAGGAGGTAGCAGGACGACATCTGGGGGTGCCGCGTACCGGAGTTGAAGAGCGTGGGGGAGGACGGGAGGTAGTCGAGCCGGCTCATGAGCCTGTAGAGCGCGGAGACTTCGTCGACGGCGTGGGCCGTGTCGCCCTCGGCGAGACCGGAGGCGACCCGCAGCATGAAGTGCTGGGGCGTCTCGACGACCTTGCGGGTGATGGGGTGGCGGAGCAGGTAACGGCTGTGCAGCGTCCGCAGGCCGAAGTAGCCGAAGCGGTCGTCGCCTTCCGTGTCGATCAGCGCGTCGAGCCGTGCGGTGTGCAGCCGGACGAACTCGGCGGTGCGGTCGGCGACCAGGCCCTCACGGTGGCCGACGGCGACGGACTCGGAGAAGGTCGTGACGCCCTGGGACGCGGCCTCCGCGGCGATGCTGATGGTGAGCAGACGCGCGGCGAGCCGGGAGTAGACCGGGTCCTCGGAGATGAGACCGGCGGCCGCCTCGGTGGCCAGTTCGCGCAGCTCGGCCTCGTCGGCGCGGGCGGACCGGCCACGCAGTGCCGCGGCGGCGACCCTGCCGGGGTCGGCGTCGGTGAGGTCGGCGGTGAGGTCGGTCAGGGTCCGCAGCAGCGCGGCTCCGGGACCGTCGGTCTCCACCGGGGCCTGGTGCGCGGTGATTGAAGCCGGATCTGCTGGCGCGATGGTCACGTGGGGCTCTCCCTCGCTCGGCACGGGGCCTGTCGGGGAGCACGGGGGCACACGGAAGCGCTTCTGGGCAGCCAGCGCACCGCGTCCACCGGCCCATTCCGCGAGGCCCGGACGTCGTCGGCACCCGGGCCGGGTGGCCGGGGCGCGCTGTCCGCAGGTCCTCGGACTGAGACCTGTGCGGGCACGTCCAATACACGAACACGCACAAGTACACCGTTGCGGGACAGTTCCGGATTCGCACCGGATTCCCCTGCGACGACAGCGAGCATGAGCATACATCTTGTGCCGGGCTCAGGGAGCACCACCACATGTTGTGTCGTGTCGGTGCCGGAGAGCGCTACGGAGCGTGCCGGAGGGTCAACTCGTAGGTGAGCGGCCGGATGTCGTCGGGCTCCGGATCACGCCGTCCGCGCCGCCGCCCACGCCGTCGTCCTCGACGGCCGTGCGCCCGGGGGGCGTCGGCCGGCTTCCCGAGCCCACGCGGGCGGTTGCGCCGGACGGACACGGCGACGGGCCGCCGGATGTCCTCTCCGGCGGCCCGTGCCAGTGCGTCGCTTGCCCGCCCCGTTCCCGGGGTGGCGTGTCCTAGTGGCTCGCGCCCGCCGTGGCCGGCGGAAGCTTCGTCGTCACGCCGGGCTCGCCCGCGTCGACCGTGTAGTCCTCGGGAGACGTCTCGTCGATGCCGTCCGGCGCCTTGAGCGCCCGCAGGACGAAGGTGAGGACGACGGAGACGACCACGTTCATGACGAACGCCGTGAGGCCGATGTAGCCGATCTCCCCGATGCCGGGGATCTCCTTCGAACTGCCGCCGAAGTGCTTCTGCGTCGGCGAGGCCACCCCGTACGCGGCGAGCGTCCCGTAGACCATGCCGACCGCCCAGCCGCCCAGCAGCGCCCAGCGGTGGAACCAGCGTGTGAACAGGCCGCCGACCAGCGCGGGGAAGGTCTGCAGGATCCAGATGCCGCCCAGCAGCTGGAAGTTGATCGCGACGGTCTTGTCCATCGTCAGGACGAAGACCAGCGCGCCCACCTTCACCAGCAGCGAGACGATCTTGGAGACCCGGGTCTCCTCCTTCGGTGTCGCGTCCGGCTTGATGAAGTCCTTGTAGATGTTGCGGGTGAAGAGGTTCGCCGCTGCGATCGACATGATGGCCGCCGGGACGAGCGCCCCGATGCCGATGGCGGCGAAGGCCACGCCCGCGAACCAGTCGGGGAACATGGTCTCGAAGAGCTGGGGGATGGCGAGCTGGCCGTTCTGCACCTTCACGCCGGCCGCGATGGCCATGAACCCGAGCAGGGCGAGCAGGCCCAGCATCAGCGAGTAGAGGGGGAGGATGGTCGTGTTGCGGCGGATCACCTCGCGGCTGCGGCTGGACAGCGTCGCGGTGATGGAGTGCGGATACATGAACAGCGCCAGAGCAGAGCCCAACGCGAGCGTGGCGTAGGTCCACTGGCCCGCCGCGGGCGGAACGACCCCGCCGGCCCCGGCCGCCGTGTACTTCTCGCCCGCCGCCTTGAAGATCTCGTCGAAGCCGCCGAGCTTGATCGGGATGTAGATGATGGCCACCGCGATCACGATGTAGATCAGGGTGTCCTTCACGAACGCGATCAGCGCGGGGGCCCGCAGACCCGAGGAGTAGGTGTACGCGGCCAGCACGCCGAAGGCGATGAGAAGCGGCAGGTCCTTGACGAACCAGTTGGTGTTCTCGCCGCCGCCCACGCCCATCACGTCGAGGACGGCCTGGATGCCGACCAGTTGGAGCGCGATGTACGGCATGGTCGCGAGGATGCCGGTGACGGCCACGGCCAGCGACAGGCTCTTGGAGCCGAACCGGCCGCGCACGAAGTCCGAGGTGGTCACGTAGCCGTGCTTGTGGGAGACCGACCACAGGCGGGGCAGGAACGTGAAGATCAGCGGGTACACGAGGATCGTGTAGGGCACGGCGAAGAAACCGGCCGCGCCCGCCGCGTAGATCGCCGCGGGGACGGCGACGAAGGTGTACGCCGTGTAGAGGTCGCCGCCGAGCAGGAACCAGGTGACCCAGGTGCCGAACGACCGTCCGCCCAGGCCCCATTCGTCGAGGCTGTGTTCGTTGTCGGCCTTGCGCCAGCGCGCGGCCAGGAAGCCCATGGCCGTGACGGCCAGGAAGAAGAAGATGAAGACGCCGAGGGCGACGCCGTTCACACCGTCGTTCATGCTCCGGTACCTCCCTTGGCCGCGCGGGCCCGCTGGTCACGCCGCCAGAGCTGGTGCGCGGTCACCGTCAGCACCGTCGAGAGGAGCACCCACAGCATCTGGTACCAGTAGAAGAACGGGATGCCGATGAAGGTCGGGTCGGTCTTGGCGTACGAACCGACCCACAGCATCGCCACGAAGGGTGCGGCCAGGCAGAGCGCGATCACCACGCGGACCGGTGTCACCACCGGTGGTTTCACTTCGGGCAAATCTGACATACGGCGGCTCCGTCCCCTCGCGATCACCTGTGTAACGCGCAGGCAATCTAGGCGACGGTTCAGCTTTAGGGAACCCCTGCTCGGAGCGCCGGTGTGGAGGCTTGGTGTGCGTGCCGGGCGACGCCTCGGGAGCGGCGGGACCGCGGGGAGCGGTCGCGCTCCCCACGGTCCGGGCGGGCGGGCGGTCGCGCGCCGCCCCGACTGGCTCAGTCCGTCGGGCGCTTGAGGCGGGCGACGAACTTGTACCGGTCGCCGCGGTACACCGACCGCACCCATTCCACCGGCTCGCCCAGCTTGTCGAGCGAGTGGCGGGAGAGCATCAGCATCGGCAGCCCGACGTCGGTGCCGAGCAGTCCGGCCTCGCGCGGGGTGGCCAGCGAGGTCTCGATGGTCTCCTCGGCCTCGGCGAGATGGACGTCGTAGACCTCGGCGAGCGCGGTGTAGAGAGAGGTGTACTTGACCAGCGAGCGGCGCAGGGCGGGAAAGCGCTTGGCGGAGAGATGGGTCGTCTCGATCGCCATCGGCTCGCCGCTCGCCAGGCGCAGCCGCTCGATGCGCAGCACCCGGCCGCCGGCCGTGATGTCGAGCAGACCGGCGAGTGTCTCGTCCGCGGTGATGTAGCCGATGTCCAGAAGCTGCGAGGTGGGTTCGAGCCCCTGGGCGCGCATGTCCTCGGTGTACGAGGTGAGTTGGAGCGCCTGGGAGACCTTGGGCTTGGCGACGAACGTGCCCTTGCCCTGGATGCGTTCGAGGCGGCCCTCGACGACCAGTTCCTGAAGCGCCTGCCGCACGGTGGTGCGCGAGGTGTCGAACTCCGCGGCGAGCGTGCGCTCGGGCGGTACCGGTGTCCCGGGCGGAAGGGTCTCCGTCATGTCGAGCAGGTGCTTCTTGAGCCGGTAGTACTTGGGCACGCGCGCGGTACGGATGGGCGCCCCACCCTCGTTCTCCGCACTGCTGACGTCGGTGCTCATGCTCCGCCTTCCCGGCTCCGGATGCCGAAGCGACCGACGTTCCGTCGGTCACGGCTCACATCGTGGCACGGCTTGTCGTGCGAGTGTCCCCCGCACGCTCCGTGATCCCCTCTATATACCGTCGGCGTTCCTGTTGGTCTAGTCCATCGCGTGGACGTGATCGTGCGCTTGACGTTACGGAGGGGGCCCGCGGTGCGGTTCCCGGGGGACGTACGGGCGGGTCACCCGGGGTGTGCCGGCGGTTCGGCCGCCGTCTCCCGGGGGTTCCCGAACACCCCCGCCATTTATGCCGCTTACCTACTTAAAGGTCCTTGCATATGTAGGTCCCATAACGGCCGACTGGACGGGCTTACACACCCTTGACACCCCTCTAGGTCTAGGCCAAGCTCCCCGTACTGGTCTACACCATTGGTCCAGTCCCGGCCCCACGGGCGGTCACACGGCGTATGTCACCGCGGGGAGCAGGGGGGTTTGTGGCATCCCTGAGGAGGGTGGCGTGAAGCGCAAGCTGATAGCCGCGATCGGTATCGCGGGCATGATGTTCTCCATCGCGGCGTGCGGGGACAGTGACGACAAGTCCGGGGGGTCGGACAAGGCCGGGGACACCAAGGCCCTGACGGTCTGGCTCACGGTCGACGCGCAGAACAACTGGCCCGAGCTGGTCAAGGCGGCCGACGCGGCGGTCAAGGCGAAGCACCCCGGCATCAAGATCAACCACGAGTACTACGGCTGGCCGGACAAGAACACCAAGCTCGACGCCGTCCTCGCCACCGACAAGGCGCCCGACGTGGTCGAGATGGGCAACACCGAGATGCTCGGCTACATGGTCAAGGGCGCCTTCGCTCCCCTGGACACGTCGAAGTTCGAGAACTCGGACGCCTGGCTGGACGGCCTCAAGGCCTCCGTCACCTACGACGGCAAGACCTACGGCGTGCCGTACTACGCGGGTGGCCGCGTCGGCAACTGGCGCAAGGACGTCGCGGCTTCGGTCGGCGTGAAGACCCCGCCGAAGACGTACGCGGAACTCACCTCCGCCCTGGACAAGATCCAGAAGAAGGAGGGCAGCAAGTTCAGCGCCTGGTACCAGCCCACCCGTGACTGGTACGCGGCCATGTCCTTCGTCTACGACGCCGGCGGCTCCATCGCGAAGGAGGAGGGCGGCCAGTGGAAGGCCAACCTCTCCTCGCCCGAGTCGGTCAAGGGCCTCACCGAGTTCAAGAACGTCGTCGACAAGTACATGCACGGCGACAAGACCAAGGACGAGTCCGACCGTTACATCGTCTACGGCCAGGGCAAGTCCAGCATGATCTTCGGTGCCGCCTGGGAGGGCGCGACCGCCGAGGACCCGAAGAGCGACAAGACCGGCAAGCTCAAGGGCAACCTCGAGAACTTCGTGATGCCCGGTCCGTCCGGCAAGAACCTCCCGGTCTTCCTGGGCGGCTCCGACCTCGCCGTCCCGGTGAAGTCGAAGGCGCAGGCCGTGGCCTCCGAGTGGATCAACGCGTTCACCGGCGCCAAGGGCCAGAAGGGCCTGATGGCCAAGGGCAACCTGCCGAACAACAAGACCGACCTCGCCACCCTGAAGAACGACCCGGCGACGGTCGTCCCGGCCACCGCGGCCGAGTCCAACTGGTTCGTCCCGATGGCGCCGGGCTGGGGCCAGGTCGAGAAGGCCCAGGTCCTGCAGACCATGCTGCAGAGCATCGGTACCGGCAAGAAGTCGGTCGAGGACGCCGCGAAGGAAGCGGACGCCAAGATCGACAAGGTCATCAACACCAAGTGACCTGAGAGCAGGGCCCCGTCGGTCCTCCTTCACGGAGGGGCGGGGCCCTGCCTGCCGTACGGCCCGGCCCGGGGTCACGCACCTCGGGCCCGGCCGTGCGGGCCTTCGCCTTCGTACGACCTGAGGGACCGCTGAGGAGCGCGCGATGAGTGCCGCAGACACGACCACCCCCGCCAAGCTGCCGCCACCGCGGCAGGCGCCGCCGCCACCGGCCGCCCCCACGGCACCGCGCAAGCGGCGCACCTCGGGCGGACCGGCGACACCCTGGGCGCTGCTCGCCCCCTGCCTGCTGATCCTCGCGCTGGTCCTCGGCTACCCGCTGGTCCGCCTGGTCACCCTCTCGTTCCAGAAGTTCGGACAGTCCCAGCTCTGGGGCTTCCAGCCGGCCGAGTCCGTCGGCTTCGACAACTTCAACAACGTGCTCGGCGACAGCGAGTTCTGGGCGGTCGTCGTCCGGACGATCATCTTCGCGGGCGGCTCCGTCATCTTCACGATGGTCGCCGGCATGCTGATCGCCCTGCTCCTCCAGCGGGTCTCCGGCTGGGTGAAGACGCTCATCAACATCGTGCTGGTGGCCAGTTGGGGCATGCCCATCATCGTCGCCACCACGGTCTTCAAGTGGCTCTTCGACTCCGACTACGGCGTCTTCAACGCGCTGCTCAGCAAACTCCCCGGCGTCGACATGATCGGTCACAACTGGTTCGCCAGCGGACCGCAGGGCCTGGCCGTGATCATGCTCCTGGTCGTCTGGGGCGCCGTACCGTTCGTCGTCATCACGCTCAGCGCCGGACTCACCCAGGTGCCCGCGGAGCTGGAGGAGGCCGCACGGCTCGACGGAGCGGGCGCCTGGGGCGTCTTCCGCTATGTCACGCTGCCGATCCTCAAGCCGATCATCGTGATGCTCACGACCCTCTCCGTCATCTGGGACATGGGCGTCTTCCCGCAGGTCTTCGTGATGCGCGGCGGCCACCCCGAGGAAGAGTTCCAACTCCTCACCACCTACTCGTACGACCGCGCCTTCGTCGTCAACGACTACGCCCAGGGATCGGCGATCGCCCTGCTGACCGTGCTGCTCCTGCTGGGCGTGGTCGCCGTGTACATGCGTCAGATGCTGAAGATCGGAGAGGTCGAATGAGCGCCGTCGCCACGCCCGGGCGTCCGTCCGCCGCGGGGCGGAAGTCCTCGGGCCCTCGCAAGTCCAAGCTCGGCTGGAACCTGCTCGGCCTCCTCGTCTTCCTCACCGCGGGCTTCCCGGTCTACTGGATGTTCAACACGGCCTTCAAGCCGGCCAAGGACGCCATCGACTCCGATCCGAGCCTGTTCCCCACGGGCCTCACGCTCGACAACTTCCGCCGCGCGCTGGACATCGCCGACTTCTGGGGCCCGGTCGGCCGCAGCCTCGTCGTGTCCGTCTCGGTGGTCGTGGTCGGCATCATCGTGGGCATGCTGGCCGCACTGGCCATCTCCCGCTTCGCCTTCCGCGGCCGCAAGGTCGTGATCGTCGGCATCCTCGCGGTCCAGATGGTCCCGCTGGTCGCCATGATCATCCCGGTCTTCCTGCTGCTGAACGACCTCGACCAGTACGACAAGCTGTCGGGCCTGATCATCACCTACCTGACGTTCATCCTGCCCTTCACGGTGTGGACGCTGCGCGGCTTCATCGTCAACATCCCGAAGGAGCTGGAGGAGGCCGCGATGGTCGACGGGTGCAGCCGCACCGGCGCCTTCATGCGCGTGGTCTTCCCGCTGCTGGCCCCGGGCATGGTGGCCACGTCCGTCTACGCGTTCATCCAGGCCTGGAACGAATACCTCTACGCCCTGATGCTGATGAGCCAGAAGAACCAGACCGCCACCGTCTGGCTGGGTAACTTCACCACCAAGCACGGCACCGAGTACGCCCCGATGATGGCCGGATCCACCATGATGGCCGTGCCGATCGTCGTCCTGTTCCTCCTCGTCCAGCGCAAGATGGCCGCGGGTCTGACCGCTGGCGCCGTGAAGGGATAACGCCACCCGATGACGACATTCGCCAGTGGTACCGACACCCTGACGCGCGACGCCCTCACCGTCCTCCAGCCCGGTTTCCCCGGAACCACGGCTCCGGACTGGCTGCTCCGCCGCCTCGGTGAAGGTCTCGCCTCCGTCGGCCTGTTCGGCCGCAACATCGCCACTCCCGATCAACTGGCCGCTCTGACCGCCCAGTTGCGCGCTGAGCGCGACGACGTCCTCGTCGCCATCGACGAAGAGGGCGGCGACGTCACCCGCCTGGAGGTGCGCACCGGTTCGTCGTTCCCCGGCAACCACGCGCTGGGCGCCGTCGACGACGTGGCGCTCACCGAGGCCGTCGCGCTCGAACTCGGCCGCAGGCTGGCCGCGTGCGGGGTGAACCTCAACTGGGCGCCCTCCGCCGACGTGAACTCCAACCCCTCCAACCCGGTCATCGGCGTACGGTCCTTCGGCGCCGACACCGACCTGGTGGCCCGGCACACGGCGGCCTACGTCACCGGCCTGCAGGCCGCCGGCGTCGCCGCCTGCACCAAGCACTTCCCGGGCCACGGCGACACCGCGGTCGACTCCCACCACGCACTGCCCCGCATCGACGCGGACCTCGCGGTCCTCCAGTCGCGCGAACTCGCCCCGTTCCGGGCCGCGATCGCCGCGGGCAGCCGCGCCGTGATGAGCGCCCACATCCTGGTCCCGGCCCTGGACCCGGACCGCCCGGCCACCCTCTCCCGCCGCATCCTCACCGGCCTGCTGCGCGAGGAGCTCGGCTACCAGGGCCTCATCGTCACCGACGGCATGGAGATGCAGGCCATCGCCGCGACGTACGGCATCGAGCGGGGCAGCGTGCTGGCCATCGCGGCCGGCGCCGACGCCATCTGCGTCGGCGGCGGGCTCGCCGACGACGACACCGTGCGCCGGCTCCGGGACGCCCTGGTCTCCGCGGTCCGCGCCGGCGAACTCGCCGAGGAACGGCTGGCGGACGCGGCGAACCGGGTACGGGCGCTCGCCGAGTGGACGGCCGCGGCCGCCGCGGTCTCCCGGTCCCACGCGAATGGCTCAAACGGTTCGAACGCGTCGAACGGCTCGGGCACCCCGACCGTCACGGTCGGTACGAGCTCCGCGGGTGACCCGGCGGGCTCCGACAGCGCCGTGGACGTCGGTCTGGTCGCCGCCCGCCGCGCGCTCACCGTGACCCGTTCCGGGGCGTTCACGCCGCTCACCGAGGCGCCCTACGTCGCCGCCCTCACCCCGGTCGCGAACATCGCGGTCGGTGACGAGACGCCCTGGGGCGTGGCCGCCGAACTGGCCCGGCTGCTCCCCGGCACCGAGACCGGCAGCTTCACCGGCGAGGACGCGGGCTCCTCGGTCCTCGCCGCGGCCGGGAACCGCCCGGTCGTCGCCGTGGTCCGGGACGAGCACCGGCACCCCTGGATGGCGGCCGCCCTCGACACGCTCCTCGCCGCCCGCCCGGACAGCGTTGTCGTCGAGATGGGCGTTCCCCAGTCGGCGCCGCGCGGCGCCCTGCACATCGCCACCCACGGCGCCGCACGGGTCTGCGGCCAGGCGGCGGCCGAGGTCATCGCGGGGGAGTAGCCGCGCGGGCCCCTGGCCCGGACGTGCCGGTGCCCGGCCTCCCCTGGGGAGGCCGGGCACCGGCACGTGTACGTCCACCGACCACCGGGCTCTAGATGCCCTGCCAGTCCGGCTTCGCGGCGAAGGTGGCGCGGAAGTAGTCCGCGAGCTTCAGCTTGGACGCGGCGGCCTCGTCGACCACGACCGTCGCGTGCGGGTGCAGCTGCAGCGCGGAGGCCGGGCAGATCGCCGCGACCGGCCCCTCGACCGTCGCCGCCACCGCGTCCGCCTTGCCCTCACCGGTGGCGAGCAGCACGAGGTGGCGCGCCTCCAGGATCGTGCCGATGCCCTGGGTGATCACGTGGTGCGGGACCTGCTCGATGTCGCCCTCGAAGAACCGCGCGTTGTCCACCCGGGTCTGCTCGGTCAGCGTCTTGATGCGGGTGCGCGAGGCGAGCGAGGAACACGGTTCGTTGAACCCGATGTGCCCGTCCGTGCCGATGCCCAGGATCTGCAGGTCGACCCCGCCGGCGGCGGCGAGCGCCGCGTCGTAGGCCTCGCAGGCCGCCTGGACGTCCGCCGCGGTGCCGTCCGGACCCAAGAACGCGTCCATGCCGAGGCCCAGCGGTTCGAGCACCTCACGGCGCAGCACGGAACGGTAGGACTCGGGGTGCTCGGCCGGCAGCCCCACGTACTCGTCGAGCTGCGCGACGCGTGCGCCCGAGGCGTCCACGGCACCGGAACGCACGGTTGCCGCCAGCGCCTCGTAGATGGGCAGCGGCGTCGAGCCGGTGGCCACGCCGAGCAGGGCGTCGGGCTTGCGCCTGAGCAGCTCCGCCATGGCCTCGGCGATCAGCTCGCCGCCCGCCTTGGCGTCCGGGACGATGACAACTTCCACGCTGGGCCTGCCGATCTGGAGAGGGGACTCAACTGGAACCCGAAGGGGGACACGTGTGGTATAGACCAATCTAGCAGAGCGCCACCCGCCCGTCGCCCTCCATGCTCGCCGCGGACAGTGCGCCGGCAACCCGGCGCCGCCGCCCCGTACGGCCGCCGCATCCGCCGATCCCGCCCGTTCACGAACCGAAGCGGGCTAGTCTGATGGATGCTCGCGGGTGTTTGAGAATCGGACGACAACAAACATCCACGGACGCATGGACAGCGAACACATGGACGCAGGACCATGGTCTAGTCCACAATGCTTTGAGAAACTGAACAAGCCTCCGCCTTCCCCGCACAGGAAGGCGGACCGAGGAACCGGCGCTCTCTGCCCTGACTGCTCCGGCTCCTCTCTTCGGCCGATCGGGACCGCACACCCCGTGGCCGTTGTTGCTCCGGGCTGCGGTGCCGGGAGGGTTGAGGGTCCCTCCCAGGCGCCGCGGCCCGCGGGTGTCTCCGGGGCCCCGCGCGATTCGCGGAGGCCCCCTGCGGGCGGCTGATCGGGGTCGCGGGGGATCCGCCGGGTACGCTCGCACTCGTGCCCTCCATGAACGACCTCGTACGCCAGCACACCGCCCTCGGTGACTCCGATCTCGAGTGGCTGCATCTGCTGGTCTCGGAGTGGCAGTTGCTCTCCGACCTCTCCTTCGCCGACCTCGTGCTGTGGGTCCCCACGCGCGACGGCACCCGCTATGTCTCGGTCGCCCAGATGCGGCCGAACACGGGCCCGACCTCGTACCAGGACGACATGGTCGGCCACCTGGTCCCACGCGGCCGCCGGCCCCTGCTGGACGCGGCGCTCGACGAGGGCCGGATCGTGCGCGAGGGCGACCCCGAGTGGCGCGAGGAGGTCCCGGTCCGCGTCGAGTCCATTCCGGTGCGCCGCGAGGGCCGCGTCCTCGGTGTCATCGCCCGCAACACCAACCTGCTCACCGTGCGCACCCCGAGCCGCCTCGAACTGACGTATCTGCAGAGCGCCTCCGACCTCGCCCAGATGATCGCGGCGGGCACCTTCCCGTTCCCCGACCAGCAGGTCGACATGGACGCCTCACCGCGGGTCGGCGACGGACTGATCCGCCTCGACGCGGACGGAGTCGTGCAGTACGCCTCTCCGAACGCGCTGTCCGCCTACCACCGGCTGGGCCTCGCCGCCGACCTGGTCGGCCACAACCTCGGCTCCACCACCGCCGAACTCGCGCCGTCCCGAGGCCCGGTGGACGAGGCGCTGGCCAAGGTCGCCAGCGGCTGGGCGCCCCGCGAGTTCGAGATCGAGAGCGCCGAGGGCGTGATCCAGCTGCGGGCGATCCCGCTCAAGCCCAAGGGCACCCGCGTCGGTTCCCTGGTGCTGCTCCGGGACGTCACCGAACTGCGCCGCCGCGAGCGCGAGTTGATCACCAAGGACGCCACCATCCGGGAGATCCACCACCGGGTGAAGAACAACCTCCAGACGGTCGCGGCCCTGTTGCGGCTCCAGGCCCGGCGCATCGACTCGGAGCGCGGCCGGGAGGCGCTGGAGGAGGCCGTGCGGCGGGTCGGTTCCATCGCGATCGTGCACGAGACACTCTCCCAGAACCTGGACGAGCGGGTCGAGTTCGACGAGATCGCGGACCGGGTGCTCGCCATGGTCGCCGAGATCTCCCCCGGCAAGGTCACCGGCCGGCGCACCGGACGCTTCGGCATCCTGGACGCCGAGGTCGCCACCCCGCTGTCCATGGTGCTCACCGAGATCCTCCAGAACGCGCTGGAGCACGGCTTCGGCGAGGGTGACCGGGGCACCGTCGAGGTCTCGGCGGTCCGCGGCGGTACCGCCAAGGAGGCGCGTCTGCTGGTCACCGTCCAGGACGACGGGGTCGGCCTGCCCGAGGGCTTCGACCCGCACCGCTCGGGCAACCTCGGCCTGCAGATCGTACGAACGCTGGTGGAGGGCGAGTTGGGTGGCACCTTCGACATGGTCGCCGCCCCGGAGCGCGGCACCCAGGTGATCCTGGACCTCCCGGTCCGCGTGCCCAAGTAGCCGATCGGCACACGACCCGCACAACTGGCCCCCGGATGGCGGCAGTCGACGACCGCTCGGTCGGTCACTCAGGGTGACCCTCTCCGGGCATGGGTGGCGTGCGGACAGCAATGAGCCCCGGACCACCAGGTGGTCCGGGGCTGAAAGCTCGTTGCAATCAAGCGCATCGGGGTACTGCGCGCTGCGGCTCGGGGGCGGGAGATGCGTACACGCTGTACGCGCCGCCAAGCTCAGGCTCGTGCGGGGTGGAACGTCAGGCGGTGGCCTGACGAGCTCGGTTGCGGGCGGCACGGCGCTTCATTGCGCGGCGCTCGTCCTCGCTGAGGCCACCCCAGACGCCGGAGTCCTGGCCGGACTCGAGCGCCCACTGCAGGCACTGCTCCATGACGGGGCAGCGACGGCAGACGGCCTTGGCTTCCTCGATCTGCAGCAGCGCAGGACCGGTGTTGCCGATGGGGAAGAAGAGCTCGGGGTCTTCCTCGCGGCAAACGGCGTTGTGACGCCAGTCCATGGCTGCTACCTCTCCTTGGTATTACATGCACGTTGCTTGTGAATGTGAACGCTTTCACGAATCCCTCAACAAGTGAAGGGCCGACGACCAGACGGACTGGTGTGGTCCTGTGATTTGAGGAGGGGTTCCGGTGCTCTGTGGGGCCGATGTTGCGGGCCGTCCCGAGCGCCAGATAGAGACTCGCAAACCTCGGCGGCGGATACAACCCCTTCTGGAAAGTTTTTTTTGATTCCTCGGTGTCGACTAGGTCACAGCCGTACTTCCATGGGGTGGACCCTGGTCTAAACGTTCGAGTGAAAGGACTTTGGGCCCTTCCGCTCACACAATCACACGCAGTGCACGGCGTACGCCTGTGAACGTCACGCTGGTTCGCAGTCCGAGGTGGTCGCCGTCCATCTGGAGGGGCAGCGGGGCCTTCGAATGCAAGGTGAAGTCCGTCAGGTCGTGCAGGGAGAGGGCGTGCTTGCCGCGGGGTCCCCGCTCGGGGGACGAAGTGAGCAACTGGGTGGCATACCGGGCAACCGAGGCCGTCGACATGCGGCTGAGGCCGAGTACGTCGAGCCCCGTATCGAACGAGGCCTTAGGCGACGCGTACACCGGACGATTGCCGAGAAACGTCCACGGCGCGGTGTTGCAGATGATGGACAGCACCAGATCGGTCACCGGGTCGGCGCCGGGGCGCTCCAGCGTGATCGTTCCGTGCCGGCGGTGCGGTTCGTCCAGAAACTGCCGCATCACCTGGCGGATATACAGCGCGTGCGTCGACCGCCGGCCGCGCTCGCGCTGCTGCTCGACCCGGCCCACCACTCCGGCGTCGAAGCCGAGCCCGGCGCAGAAGGTGAACCAGCGGGAGGGCACGGCCTCGTCCTCCGTGCCGGGAGTGCCCGCCGCGAGGCCGAGGCCCACGGTCCGCTCCCGCTCCTCGCGCAGGGCGTCCAGCAGGGCGCCGGTCGCCTCCACGGCGTCGTTCGGCAGACCGAGCGCGCGGGCGAAGACATTGGTGGAGCCGCCGGGGACGACGGCGAGGCGGGGCAGGGCGTCCGGGTCGGGGCCCCGGTGCAGCAGACCGTTCACGACCTCGTTGACCGTGCCGTCCCCGCCGAGAGCCACCACCAGGTCTATCTCGTCGCTGTCCGCGGCCTGCCGGCCGAGGTCCCGGGCGTGCCCGCGGTACTCGGTGGTGACGGCCTCCAGCTTCATCTCGCTGGCCAACGCGTGGATCAGGACATCGCGCGTGCGCGCACTTGTGGTGGTTGCTGCCGGATTGATCACGAGAAGTGCACGCATGCGATGCAGCGTACCTACTGGGTGGTACTCGGCCCAGACCGAGGTAGGGGTCCGGTAAGAGACCGGGGCGTGAGCCGGGCCACAGCGCACCGCCGCCGGGGCTCCCGGAAAGGGGAGTGCCCGCCCCCGGGGCACTCGGCGGTCCGGGGCCGACGGCTACTCTTCAGGAGTGAGCCGAGAGCAGAATCCCACCCCCGACGCCCCCCTCGCCGAACCGCGCCCCGGGCGGCTGACCGCCGCCGCGGCACTGGCCGCGCTGGAGGGGCTCGCCCTCGTGGCGGGCGGCGTCTACATCCTCGTCCTCGGTCTCACGGGCGACCCCGACGACCGGCAGCAGGCCGTCACCGGCGGCGTCACGCTGATCGTGCTGGCGCTGTTGCCGCTCCTGGCCGCGCGCGGACTGCTGCTGCGCCGCGGCTGGAGCCGGGGCCCGGCCGTCATCACCCAGATCATGGCGCTGCCCGTCGCCTACAACCTGCTCCAGGCCGACAGCGTCGCGATCCCCGCCGGCATCGCCCTCGCGGTCGTGGCGGTGGCCGCCCTGGTGCTGCTGGTGAACCCGGCAACGACGAGGGCCCTCGGAATCCGAGGGCCCGGCGGCGACGTGCAGGAAGAGAAGTAGCGGGTCTCACTCCTCGACGAGGAGCTTCTCCCGCAGCTGGGCCAGGGTGCGGGCCAGCAGCCGGGAGACGTGCATCTGCGAGATGCCGACCTCCTGCGCGATCTGCGACTGCGTCATGTTGCCGAAGAAGCGAAGGAGCAGGATCCGCTTCTCCCGCGGCGGAAGGTCCTCCAGCAGCGGCTTGAGCGACTCCCGGTACTCGACGCCCTCCAGCGCCTCGTCCTCCGATCCCAGGGTGTCCGCGACGGCGGGCGACTCGTCGTCCGTGTCGGGGACGTCCAGGGACAGCGTGGAGTACGCGTTCGCGGACTCCAGGCCCTCCAGGACCTCCTCCTCCGAGATGGCCAGCTTCTCGGCCAGCTCGTGGACCGTGGGGGAGCGGCCGTGCAGCTGGGAGAGCTCCGCCGTGGCCGTGGTCAGGGCGAGGCGAAGCTCCTGGAGACGGCGCGGGACACGAACCGCCCACCCCTTGTCGCGGAAGTGACGCTTGATCTCGCCGACCACCGTCGGCGTCGCGTACGTCGAGAACTCGACGCCCCGCTCGGGGTCGAAACGGTCGACCGACTTGATCAGGCCGATCGTCGCGACCTGGGTCAGGTCGTCCAGCGGCTCACCGCGATTGCGGAAGCGGCGCGCGAGGTGCTCCACGAGCGGCAGATGCATGCGGACCAGCTGGTTGCGCAGCTCCGCGTACTCGGCGCTGCCGTCCTGCATCTTGCGCAGCTCGACGAACATCGCCCGCGCCGCGCTGCGGTCCTGCGGGTCGTGCCGGATGTGCTGGGCGCTCGGCCCGTGCTGCGTGCCCTGCACGCTCTGCTCCGCGTCTCGCTCGTGCTCGCTCATAGTCCCGCCCGTCACCATTCCCCGAGCCCGCGGCTCTTCCCCCATGACCTCGGCAGCACTCGGACCGGGAGAACCTCCCCGGGCGGGGGAGACCCCGGACTGCGCGGCGCCGGCTCCGCTGGTCACCTCGCCGGCACCGCCCTCCGGATGCTGCCGGGCCTGCTCGGGGATGCCGTCGACGCCGTCCCCCGCGTGCCGCGACCCGTCGGGGCCGCCGGCGCGTTCCGCGGGGGGCTCCCGTGTGCCGCGCTCTTCGTCCCGCACCGGCCCGTCCCCGTCCTTCACGCCGGCCCGGGTCCCGCGCCGCGCTGTTTGTAGAGGCTGATCGAAACGGTCTTGTCCTCGGCGACGGTGGACTCGACCTTGCCGGCGAGGGCCGACAGCACGGTCCACGCGAACGTGTCCCGTGACGGAGCGTGACCGTCGGTCGTCGGAGCGGAGACCGTGACCTCCAGTGAGTCCTCGATGAGCCGGAAGACACAGCTGAGGACGGAACCGGGAACGGCCTGCTGCAGCAGGATCGCGCAGGCCTCGTCCACCGCGATGCGCAGATCCTCGATCTCGTCGAGGGTGAAGTCCAACCGGGCCGCCAGCCCGGCCGTGGCCGTGCGCAGTACCGACAGGTAGGCACCCGCGGCCGGCAGCCGGACTTCCACGAAGTCCTTCGTCGCGGGCTCGCCTGCGATCTGGGACACCCTCACCTCCATGGTGGTACAAGCTCATTCGAGCTCTCTCGGGGGCCGAGGGTCGCCCCCCGGGGTAACGCGCTACGTCGTGCAGCGGTGACGCTACCGCGCTCCCGTCTTTCCTGTCCTGGGGACCCCGTCCCTTGCTGTCACTCATAGTAAGCCCACGAGCACGGACAGTGGCTAGGGGTCTGCGGGGCCCAAATCGGAAGAGCGCGCGCCGGGTTGACGTACCCAGGCGTCAGAGGGTCGAACCGTCCCGGCTTTCGGCCACGCTCCTCGCTCGCGCACGGCTCAGACGAGCACGTGGTCCACGAAGCACCAACGCCAGCTCTCCCCCGGCTCGAAGGTGCGCATGATCGGATGTCCCGTGTCCTTGTGGTGCTCGGTCGCGTGCCGCAGAGGTGAGGAGTCGCAACAGGAGAGGTGCCCGCACTCCAGGCACAGCCGAAGCTGTACCGGATGCGTGCCCGCGGCCACGCACTCCAGGCACGTTTCGCTCTCGGGCTCGGGTTCCTGCTGCGGCAGCGCGTCGGTGTGCGTGCACTGTTTCATGATTGCCAGGTTACGTCGGGTGTGCGGGATGCCGCGCGAAAACGAGGGCGGGCAGAAGACGATGCACGTATTGCCACTGCTGTTGCTGGTTGCCGGGAGCGCGGCGGTCGCCGGGGCCGCCCGCCGGACCCCGGTCCCGGCGCCCCTGCTGCTCGTCGCGGCGGGCCTGGCCGTGTCGTACATCCCCGGTGTGCCGGCGTACGAACTCGACCCCGACATCGTGCTTCCACTGCTGCTGCCCCCGCTGCTGTACACGGCGGCGACCGACAGCTCCTACCTCGACCTGAGGGCCCAGATGAGGCCCGTGGCACTGTTGTCGGTGGGCTACGTCCTGTTCGCGACGCTCGTCGTCGGCTGGGCGGCGTATCTCCTCGTGCCGAGCCTGCCGCTGACCGCGGCGCTCGTGCTGGGCGCGGTCGTCGCGCCGCCGGACGCGGTGGCCGCGACCGCGGTGGCGCGCCGGGTGGGGCTGCCCTCCCGGATCACCACGATCCTGCAGGGCGAGTCCCTGGTGAACGACGCGACCGCGATCACCGCGTACAAGGTGGCGCTCGGCGCCGCCGTCGGCGAGGGCGCGACCTGGGCGGGCGGTGTCCGCGAGTTCCTGCTCGCGGCCGTCGGCGGCGTGGTCGTCGGGCTCGTCCTGATGATCCCCATCCACTGGCTGCGCACCCACATCAACGAGGCGCTGCTGCAGAACACCCTCTCCCTGCTGATCCCCTTCGTCGCCTACGGCGTCGCCGAGTGGGTGGACGCCTCCGGCGTCCTCGCCGTCGTCGTCGTCGCCCTCTACCTCGGCCACCGCGCCTGGGAGGTCGACTTCGCGACCCGGCTCCAGGAGGAGGCGGTGTGGAAGATGGTCGCGTTCGTCCTGGAGTCCGCGGTGTTCGCGCTCATCGGCCTGCAACTGCCCGTCGTCCTCAAGGGCCTCGGGGCGTACGAGGGAACGAGCGCCGCCTGGTACGCGATCGCCCTCTTCGTCGTCGTCGTCGCGACCCGGTTCGTGTGGGTGTACCCCGCCACCTTCCTGCCCCGCATCCTCTCGTCACGCATCCGCGAACGCGAGGACGACCCCACCTGGAAAGCGCCGTTCGTCATCGGCTGGGCGGGGATGCGGGGCGTCGTCTCGCTCGCCATCGCCTTCTCCATCCCGCTCACGATGCACGGCGGCGAGGCCTTCCCCGGCCGCAACCTGATCCTCTTCCTGACCTTCACGACCGTCATCGGCACGCTCGTCGTCCAAGGGCTCACACTGCCCCCGCTGATCCGGCTGCTGAAGCTGCCGGGTCGCGACACCCAGGCCGAGACGCTCGCCGAGGCCAACGCGCAGGCACAGGCCTCCCAGGCCGCCGAACGGCGCCTTGACGACCTCCTCACCGACGAGCGCAACGCCCTGCCCCCGCCGCTCGCCGAGCGGCTGCGCACGGTGATGGAGCGGCGCCGCAACTCCGTCTGGGAGCGGCTCGGCGCGGTCAACCCGGTCACCGGCGAGAACGCCGACGACACCTACCGCCGGCTCTCCCGCGAGATGATCGGCGCCGAGCGCGAGGTGTTCGTCAAGCTGCGCGACCTGCGCTACATCGACGACGAGATGCTGCGGACGCTGCTGCGCCGGCTGGACCTGGAGGAGGCCGCCGCCTATCGCGAGGCGGCCTGAGGCGCGGACCCGGCGGCGGGGAACGGCGCTCCGGTGATCACCGCCGCGACCGTCGTGCCGCGCGGGAACGCGTCCTCCTCGGTCAGGGCGACAAGTCCGTACAGCATCTTGGCGACATAGAGACGTTCGACCGGCAGACCGTGCCGCTGCCCGAAGTCCTCGGCGAAGGCGTCGAGTCCGGGGGTGGTACGGGCGTAGCCGCCGAAGGTGAAGCGGTCGTCGAGGGACCAGGTGCCGCGCCGGCCGCCGAACGCGGCGCTCTGGAGCGACTCCGTCTCCGCGCCGAGAAAGCCGCCCTTGAGGACCGGGATGCCGAGGGCGCGCTGGTCCGGGGCGAGGCCGGCGGCCAGGCCCGCGAGGGTGCCGCCGGTGCCGCAGGCGAGCGCGGCCACGTCGACGCCGTGGCCGCGCAGCTCCTCGCCGAGCGTCCGGCAGCCGCGTACCGCCAGGGCGTTGCTGCCGCCCTCCGGCACCACGTACGCGTCCTCGGTTCCCGTGGCGCGCAGGATCTCCGCCAGGGTCTCCGGCTCCGTCTTGCGGCGGTAGGTCGATCTGTCGACGAAGTGCAGGCGCATGCCGTCGGCGGCGCAGCGCGCGAGTGAGGGGTTGAGGGGGCGGCCGGCCAGCTCCTGGCCGCGGACCACGCCGAGGGTGGGCAGACCGAGAAGCCGGCCGGCCGCGGCGGTGGCCCGCAGATGGTTCGAGTACGCCCCGCCGAAGGTGACCAGGGTGCGGCCTGCCGCCGCCGCGAGGTTCGGCGTCAGCTTGCGCCACTTGTTGCCGACGAGGTCCGGGTGGATCAGGTCGTCCCGCTTCAGCAGCAGGCGCACCCCGTGGCGGGCGAACCGCTCGTCCACCGCCTCCAGCAGCGGGGACGGCAGCCGTGGCGCGGTCCCGAGCGGCCCGGGCACCGCGGACACACCGCGTCGCGCACCGCCGGAGCGGGACGTCTCGGCGGCGGCGGTGGTGGTGGTCTCCGGGGTGTCGCGGCTGGTCACCCGCCCATTGTCGGACACCTGTCCGGAGACGGCCCGGCGCGGGGGCCGGTACTACTTCAGCAGCTCGCGGACGCGGCCCCGCAGGAAGGTCATCGTGAAGCCCCTCGGATCCACCTTGCCCGGCTGCCACTCCAGGTGGCCGATCACGGAGCGCTCGGTCCAGCCGTGATGACGGCAGATGGCCGCGGAGACCTTGGCCACGGCCGCCAGCTGGGCCTCGGGCCACGGGTCCTTGCCGTCGCCGAGGTTCTCGCACTCGAAGCCGTAGAAGTGGCGGTTGCCGTCGGTGCTCGCCTCGTTGTCGTGCGGGAGGGCCTTCTCGGCGATCACCGCGCGCAGGACGTCGTCGTCGCCGAGGCCCGCGTGGTTGGCCCTGCCGTACCCGACGAGGTGGACGACGCCGTCCTTCGTGATGACGCCGTGGCACAGCGGACCGGGCAGGTCCTCCCGTCCGTCACGGCACAGCCCGACCGTGCGCGCGGCACCCGAGGTCACCGTGTGGTGGATCATCACGCCGTGCACCGGCCCCCACGGTCCCTTGTGGTTGCGGTTGTGATGTCTCCAGTCGCCCACCTCGACGACGTGGACGTCCTCGTCCCTGATCCGGTCCAGGAAACTGCCCGCGGACATGGGCGATGCCATGGCCGCCTCCTTCGCGCTGCGCGCCGGCCGCCTCGCGCGGCCGTCTCGTATCGCAGCTTGTATCGCCGACGCGGCTGCCGGACCCACTCGTTCGCACGGCGAGCGAGCCGATCCGGTCAGCGGCGCGGGATCCGGTCAGGAGTGCAGGAAGCCGTCCCCGTGGACGGTGATGTGACTCTCCAGGGACTGGAGGGCCTGCTGGGTCGCCTCGGGGGAGCCGGTGCCGTGCCGCTCCGCGTAGTACGCGGCGCCGAGTCTCTTCAGGAGGTCGGCGCCGGCCCGCTGGGCCTGCACGTCGTCCAGCTTCTGCTTGCCCTGCGTGAGGCCGCGCTGCGCCTGTTCCTTCGCGCGGTCCAGAAAGCCTGCCACTGCGATCTCCCGTCGTCGTCCGTCAGTGATCAAACGGACGGCCGGAAGCGGGAGTTCCCCGGCCGACGCGCGGTGAGAGCTCGACGAAATCACCCTCTCTGCCCAACTCGCGGCTGATCCATTCCCCCTCATTCGTGTAATAGCACCGGCACGCTCCGTGATGGAAGGCTTGCCCTCGAAGATCAGTGCACGACCGGGAGGGCAATTTTCATGTCGGTAGGCGAAGAGGTCCGCGCGGAACAGAACCGCCCGCAGCAGAGTCTCGGCACATCAGCCGCGCGGAACCTGGCCACCACCACCAAGTCCGCGCCACAGATGCAGGAGATCAGCTCGCGGTGGCTGCTGCGCATGCTTCCGTGGGTGAACGTGCAGGGTGGCACGTACCGCGTGAACCGGCGGCTCAGCTACTCCGTGGGCGACGGCCGCGTGACGTTCGTGAAGACCGGGGACCAGGTCCAGGTCATCCCCGCGGAGCTGGGCGAGCTGTCCGTCCTGCGGTCGTACGAGGACCAGGAGGTGCTGGCCGAGCTCGCGGCCCGGTGCCGGCAGCGCGAGTTCGTCCCGGGCGACGTACTGGCCTCGTTCGGAAGCCAGGCCGACGAGGTGTTCCTGCTGGCGCACGGCAAGGTCGAGAAGATCGGCACCGGTCCCTACGGGGACGACGCGGTGCTCGGCGTCCTGGCCGACGGCGCGTACTTCGGGGAACAGTCCCTGATCGACCCGGAGGCCATCTGGGAGTACACGGCCCGCGCGGTCACGTCGGTGACCGTGCTCGCGCTGCCCCGCCAGGACCTCGAACAGGTCGCGGAGCGTTCCGAGTCGCTGCGCGAGCACCTCCAGGAGCTCCGCGCCATCCCGTCGCAGCGCACCAACAAGTACGGCGAGAAGGAGATCGACCTCGCGGCCGGCCACACCGGTGAGTCGGACATCCCCGGCACCTTCGTGGACTACGAGGGCAGTCCGCGCGAGTACGAACTGAGCATCGCCCAGACCGTCCTGCGTCTGCACACGCGTGTGGCCGACCTCTACAACCAGCCGATGAACCAGACGGAGCAGCAGCTCCGGCTCACCGTCGAGGCGTTGAAGGAGCGTCAGGAGCACGAGCTCATCAACAACCGGGAGTTCGGCCTGCTCAACAACTGCGAGTACGACCAGCGGCTCCAGCCGCACGACGGCGTGCCCAGCCCCGACGACCTGGACGAGCTGCTCAGCCGCCGCCGCGGCACCAAGATGCTCCTAGCGCACCCGCGGGCGATCTCCGCGATCGGCCGCGAGTTCAACAAGCGCGGGCTCGTCCCCGAGAGCGTCGAGATGGCGGGCAACCGCATCCCGACGTGGCGCGGCATCCCGATCTTCCCGTGCAACAAGATCCCGGTCACGGACGCCCGTACGACCTCGATCATCGCCCTGCGTACGGGTGAGGCCGAGCAGGGTGTGGTCGGGCTCCAGCAGGCGGGCATCCCGGACGAGATCGAGCCGAGTCTGTCGGTGCGCTTCATGGGCATCAACGAACAGGCGGTCATCTCCTACCTGGTGACGGCGTACTACTCGGCCGCGGTGCTCGTGCCGGACGCCCTCGGCATCCTGGAGAACGTCGAGATCGGCCGCTGGCGGTGACGTTCCGCACGGCGGAACCCGGCGTGCGCCCGCCCTCCGGGGCGGGCACACCCGGGGAGTACGTGCCCGGCGGCCGTGACGGCGCCACGACCGGCCCGCTCTGCGAGACGACCGCGGGGGAGACCGTATGACGACGGGGACGAAGCAGGGTCCGGCCGGCATCCCGAACAGGCGGCCTCCGGCCGGGATCCCGGACACGCGAAGCGCCGGCGGGAGGTCCATGAGACGACACGGTGAGCGGCGGGCGGTGCCGGGTCCGCCCGACGGGCAGGAGGCCGTGGACGTCCTGGAGCGTGCCCGGGCGCTCGTCGACCCCGAGCTGCGCAGGGCCATCGACTCGCTGCCCGGGTCGATGCGCAGGGTCGCGCTCTACCACTTCGGCTGGGAGCACGCGGACGGCACCCCGGCCGCGGGCAACGCGGGCAAGGCCATCCGGCCCGCGCTCGTCCTGACCGCGGTCCGGGCGCTCGGCGGACAGCAGGCGGCGGCCGTCCGTGCGGCCGCCGCGATGGAGCTGACCCACAACTTCACCCTGCTCCACGACGACGTGATGGACCGGGACACCACCCGCAGACACCGCCCCACCGCGTGGACCGTGTTCGGCGACGCCGACGCGATCCTCGCCGGGGACGCGTTGCAGGCGCTGGCCCAGCAACTGCTCGCCGAGGATCCGCACCCCGCGTCCGCGGCGGCCGCCGCGCGGCTCGCGGGCTGCGTCGTCGAACTGTGCGCGGGACAGCACACGGACACGGCCATGGAGAAGCTCGGCCCGGACGAGGTCACCCTCGACGAGTGCCTCGCCATGGCCGAGGCGAAGACGGGCGCACTGATCGGGTGCGCCTGCGCCCTGGGAGGGCTGTACGCCGGGGCGGGCGCGGAGGACGTCGACGCGCTCGACGCGTTCGGCCGGGAGGCCGGGCTCGCGTTCCAGCTCATCGACGACGTGATCGGGATCTGGGGGGACCCGAGCCGCACCGGCAAGCCCGCCGGGGCGGACCTCATCGCCCGCAAGAAGTCGTTGCCGGTGGTCGCGGCGCTCGGCTCGGGCACTCCGGCGGCCGTCGAGCTGGCCGCGTTGTACGGAGCGCCCTACCGGGAAGGAGAGCTGGAGCGCACGGTGCTCGCGGTCGAGCGGGCCGGCGGCCGTGACTGGGCACAGGCCCAGGCGGCGGACCGGATGGCGCGGGCGATGCACGAACTGTCCCGGGCGGTCCCCGATCCGGAGGCCGCGGGAGGCCTCCTCGCACTCGCCGAGTTCGTGACCCGGCGCAGCAGCTGACCGGCCCCGGCCGCTGCAAGACCCCGGAGCCCCGGGCACCGTACGGAACCTGACCGCCGTACGGTGCCGGACTCCGGTGAGCGGGTCCCGCACATCCCCACGGCGTGCGGGGCCCGCACCTTTTGCCCCGGCCCGCACCCGGCGGAGGCCCGGCCGGATCCGGACCCGCGTACTAGGCTCAACCTCCGTACGATCAAGGGCGGTTGGCGCGAGGGGCGGGGCAGGTCATGGGTGTGGCGATCCGGGTGGCGGACGGTGGTGACCGGGAGCTGGTCGTCCGGCTGCTGGACGAGGCGTTCCAGAACGATCCGGTGAGCGGCTGGGTCTTCCCCGACCCCGCGCACCGCCGGGCCACGCACCACAGGCTGATGGCCGCGTTCGCCGACGTCGTGCTCGCCGAGGGTCGGGTCGACCTGGCCGAGGACGGTTCGGCGTGCGCGCTGTGGCTGGACGTCGCCGCCGAGGATCACGAGGGTGGGGGCGGGGAGCCGCAGGGCGAGGACGGCCCCGCGCAGCTGCGCGCCGCCGTCGACCCGGACAACGAACGCGTCGAGCTGATCGGCCGGCTCACGGCGGACGTCCACCCCTCCGGCCGCGCGCACGCCTACCTCTGGATGATCGCGGTGTCGCCGGAGCGCCAGGGCGAGGGACTCGGCAGCGCGCTCATGGAGCCGGCGCTCGACCGTTGCGACCGCGAGGGTCTCGCCGCCTACCTGGAGGCGAGCAACGCCCGCAGCCGCGACCTGTACGAGCGTCTCGGTTTCGTCCTCACGGGCCGCCCGCTCGACCTGCCCGACGGTCCGCGCATGTGGCCGATGTGGCGCGAACCGCGCTCGGGGCAGCAGGTCACGAGCTAGGCCCGGTCCGATTTCCGGTCTCCGGCGCGGTCCTCGGGGACGATCGTCGTCACGATCCTTTCGAGGAGGGCGTCCGGTACGGCCACGCCGGGCAGGACGCCCTCCAGGACGCCGGGCAGGGTGAGGTGTTCCAGGAGCAGGCCGAGGACCGCGAGGTAGAGGACGGCCACGGTCGGGTCGCCGCCGGGCAGTCCGGCGTCCCGGTGGAACTCCATCGCCTGTTCCAGGTCGCCGCGCACCGACGCCGTGTACGAGGCGCGCAGGGCCGGGCGGCGGGTGGCTTCCAGACGCATCTCGAAGAGGGCGAGGTAGCCCGTGCGGTCGCGGATCGCCCGGGCCACCAGGTCGCGCATGAACTCCAGGACGAGGGCGCGGTCACGGGGGGCCTCCAGCAGACGCGCCAGGACCGCGGGGTCCGGGGCCAGCCGTCGGTGGAGGTGGCTGTCGACCTGGTTCAGCAGATCGTCGCGGTCGGTGAAGTAGTTCGACGCGGTACCCACCGGAACCGCGGCCTCCGCGTCCACCGCGCGGAACGTCAGTCCCCGCGCACCCTCGCGGGCCAGCACCGCCACCGCCGCGTCGACGAGGGCTGCCCTGCGCTCGGTGTTCCTGGCCATGAAGGTTCCTCTCCCCGCGCCGCTCCGGCCTCCCGGCGTCATCCCGGCCGGGCCTCCCGGAGGTGGACTCGTCAAATCCCTTGAACCACTACAGGTGAAGCACTATAACTGAAGTGGTTCGGCGGAAGCCGTCCACCACGACGCCGCCTCGGAAAAGAGACCCGCTTGCGCAAGCTCTCGTACTTCGTCGCCTGCTCGATCGACGGCTTCATCGGCGATCCCGGCGGCGACGCACAACCCTTCATGTCGTTCGTCGACGAGGAGTTCCTCGCCTTCCTGACGGCGGAGTACCCCGAGACCGTCGCGACCCACGGCCGCCGCGCCCTCGGCATCGACGACCTGGAGAACCGGGCCTTCGACACGGTCGTCCAGGGCCGGGCCAGCTACCAGGTGGCCCTCGACATCGGCGTGACCAGCCCTTACGCACATCTGCGCCAGTACGTCGCCTCCCGCAGCCTCACGGAGTCGCCCGACCCGGCCGTCCGGATCGTCGCCGACGACGTCGTCGGCACCGTGCGTGAACTCAAGGCGGAGGAAGGCGAGTTCGGCATCTACTTGTGCGGCGGCTCGCAGCTCGCCGGTGAGCTGGTCGACGAGGTCGACGAACTGGTCATCAAGACCTACCCGGTGGTCCTGGGCTCCGGGATGCCGATGTTCGGCTCCGGATTCGACGTCGGCGCGTTCACCCTCGACGAGGTGCGGATCTTCGGGAACGGCGTCATCGTGCGGACCTACGGCAGGAAGCGCTGAATCCGCCCTCGCCCTACCCTGAGGGCAGGGAACGGCCCGCCCCCGAAAAAGATTCCGACGTCGTGGACCCCGTCGTGTCGAGAACCGCGGACCGGCTCCGACGTCCCCTGTGAGAGCCGCCCCGCACGGGCGGCCCGAGCCGAGGAAACAGAGGGAGCGGACTCATGAAGTACCTGGTGATGGTGCAGGGAACGCAGGCCGACTACGCGAGTCAGCGCGGCGACGCCTCCGCGCAGCCGCCGGCCTGGAGCGAGGAGGAGATCCAGGCGATGTTCGCGCACATGGGCGCGATCAACGACGACCTCTCCGAATCGGGCGAGCTGGTCGACGTGAACGGCCTGCTCGAACCCGCGAAGGCCCGTCTCGTGGCCCGCGGCGCGGACGGTGAGGTCGTGATCACCGACGGCCCGTACAGCGAGACCAAGGAAGTGATGGCCGGCTACTGGGTGGTCGACTGCGCGAGCCTGGAGCGGGTCACCGAGATCGCCGCGCGCGTCACCGCCTGCCCCGTTCCGAAGGGCGCCCCGACGTACCCGGTGATCATCCGGCCCATCGGGGACGGCGGCGGGGACGTCTGAGCGGGATGAACGGCACGACCGGGGCCGAGGACCTGCTGCGTCGCCACGCGCCGCAGGTCCTCGGGGCCCTGGTCCGCCGCTACGGGCACTTCGACGCCGCCGAGGACGCGGTCCAGGAGGCGCTGCTCGCGGCGGCCGGCCAATGGCCCGCCAAGGGAGTGCCGGACAACCCGCGCGGCTGGCTGATCAAGGTGGCCTCGCGGCGGCTCGTCGACGCCCTGCGCGCGGAACAGGCACGGCGGCTGCGGGAGGAGAAGGCGGCGGCGCTCACACCGCGCGACGCGTTCACCGCACCGCCGCCCGGCGCCGGCCGCGCCCCGTCCGAGGACGACACGCTCACGCTCCTCTTCCTGTGCTGCCACCCCGACCTGACCCCGCCCGCGCAGATCGCGCTCACCCTGCGCGCCGTCGGCGGACTCACCACGGCGGAGATCGCGCGGGCCTGGCTGGTGCCCGAGGCGACCATGGCGCAGCGGATCAGCCGCGCCAAACGGAAGGTGCGGGGCGTACGGTTCGCCCGCCCCGAACGCTGGGAGGAACGGCTCCCCGCCGTCCTCCACACCCTCTACCTGATCTTCAACGAGGGCTACACGGCCACCTCCGGGACCTCCCTACAACGGGCCGAACTCGCCGGTGAGGCCATCCGGTTGGCCCGTACGGTCCGCCGGCTGCTGCCCGAGGACGGTGAAGTGGCCGGACTGCTCGCGCTGATGCTGCTCACCGACGCCCGCCGCGCCGCGCGCACCGACCCGCACGGGGACCTGGTCCCCCTCGACGAACAGGACCGCGACCGCTG
Source organism: Streptomyces sp. NPDC102279 (assembly GCF_044766365.1). Lineage (NCBI taxonomy): Bacteria > Bacillati > Actinomycetota > Actinomycetes > Kitasatosporales > Streptomycetaceae > Streptomyces > Streptomyces sp. NPDC102279. The sequence goes on from NZ_JBIWLU010000010.1 coordinate 110,100, forward strand.
GGACGCGGCAGCCATCGAGGAGGGCGTGGCCCTGGTGACGGAGGCGCTGGCACGAGGACGGGCCGGCCCGTACCAGCTGCGGGCCGCCATCGCCGCCGTCCACGACGAGGCGCCCACGCCGGAGGCGACGGACTGGGCCGAGATCCTCGGCCTGTACGACGTCCTGGTCCGCCAGGTCCCCGGTCCCGTCGAGCAGCTCAACCGCACCGTCGCCGTGGCCATGGTGCACGGCCCGCGCGTCGCCCTCGCCGAACTCGACCGGCTGGAGGACGGGTCGGCCGCCGGACACCGGCTGGACGCCGTCCGAGGCCATCTGCTGGAGCGCGCCGGGGACACGCCGGGAGCGCGCGCCGCCTACATGTCGGCCGCCGGCCGGACCCTCAGTCTCCCGGAACGCCGCTATCTGGAAGCGCGCGCGGCCCGGCTGAGCCCGTAGCGTTCGTCCCATGTCCGAACCCCTGCTGCACCTGACCGAGCGCTCCCTGTGGGACACGGCCCGCGCCACCGGCGCCTTCGAGATGTCCACCCGCGGCCGGACCCTCCAGGAGGAGGGCTTCATCCACTGCTCGCTGCGCCACCAACTCCAGCCGGTGGCGAGGATGGTGTACGGCTCCTACACCGGCTCCGACGAACTGGTGGTCCTCGTCGTCGACCCCGACCGGCTCACCGTGCCGGTCCGCTTCGAGGCGATGGAGCCCGGCGGCGAGGAGTTCCCGCACGTCTACGGGCCGATCCCGGCCGACGCCGTCGTGGACGTGGAGGTCTGGACCCCGGGAGCGGCGCCCGCGCGGTGACGAACCCCGCCGCCCGATCCTCCGCCTGCTACGGCAGGCCGCCCGTCCCGGGGTCGCGGCCGGTGAGGCAGTAGGTGCCGCCGGCCGGGTCCCGCATCACCGTCCAGCGGGCGCCCCGGCCGACCGCTCTCGCCCCGAGCGTCTCGTGGTGGGCCCGCACCGCGTCGACGTCCGAGCAGGCGAGGTCGAGGTGGGCGGCGGCGGGCCGGTCGGTGCCCAGGCGCTGCAGCAGGAGGCGCAGCGGCAGCCCGGCGGGCGGCCGGACCAGGTGGAACTCGGGGAGCGCGCCCGCGAGGGACTCCCAGCCGGTCAGCCCGGCCCAGAAGGCGGTCTCGGCGGCGTACGCGCCCGGCGCCACGTCGAGACACACCTGGTCGAGCCGGCTCGTCGCACCGCCCGGCGTCCGGGTCACCGGCGGCCGCACGGACTCGCCCTGCCAGGGCACCGCGCAGAACAACTGCCCTCCGGGGGAGCGCAGTACGGCCCAGCCGTCATGGTCGGCGACGACCTCGGCACCCAGCCCCAGCGCCCACTCCACCAGGGCCGGCACGTCCTCGACGGACAGGTCGAGATGCGCGCCGCCGGGGCCGTCCCCGACGCCCTGCGCCTTCACGCAGGCGTCCGAACCGTCGGGCAGCAGCGTCACGAACTCGCCCCGGTCGCCGCGCGGTTCGGAGACGGTCGTGCCGGTGACCGCGGTCCAGAAGGCCACCGCGGCCCCGAGATCCGGCTCGGGCCGGTCGACGAAGGCACGGGTCCACCGGACCACCGGTCGCGTGCTCATCGGGGCCGCTCCTCCTGTCGTACGGACGCTGCGGCTCGTACCGTCTCCCGGCCGATCAGCGTGCGCAACGACGTTTTCATCCGTGAGACGAAGGCGTCCCGCGCCTCGGGGGAGAGGACGTCCAGGGAGAGGTACGGGTTGAGGTCCTCCAGCTCGACGAGGAGCAGTTCGCCGCCCGGTGCCCGGCAGGCGTCGACGCGCTGGATGCCGTACGTGATGTCGTTCCAGTCGACGAACCGCTGCGCGAACTCCCGGTCCTCGTCGGTGGGTTCGTAGGGCTCCAGCGCCCACCGGCGCTCCGGGTCCGGTGCGTACAGTGCGTACTGGAGGGTGTCGTCGACGAAGTAGAAGGACACCTCGTAGCGGAAGTCGATGCGCGGCTGGACGAGGAGGTCGCCGAACGGCAGCCCGGCGAGCCGGTCGCGCTCCACGAACTCCAGGCCGATGGAGTCCGCGCCCTGCTTCGGCTTCACCGCGTAACTGTCCGCCTCCGGGAGCAGGTACAGGTCCGCCGCGCGGTCCACGGTGGGGATGACCGGGAACCCGGCGGCGGTCAGCTCCAGCAGGTACCCCTTGCCTGCCATGTCGCCCTTGCCGGACAACTGGTTGTAGACCCGCACACCGTCCGCGAGCGCCCGCTCCCGGAAGGCGTCGTACGCCGCCTGATGGTGCAGGACGGGCCCGCTGTTGCGGACGACCACGGCGTCGAAGCCGGCCATCAGCGCGGCCGCGTCCAGCGGATGGCACACGGCGATGTCGAAGTCCTCGCGCAGCCGCGCGGTGAGGACGATGTCCTCGTCGCAGTACCGCCGCCCCCTGGCCGGGTAGGCCAGGTCGCTGACGTAGAGGACACGGGGGCGCGCGGACGGCACGGGGACTCCTCGAAGGACGCTCGGGCGGCTCGGCCCACGGACCCGCCGCGGACACACGCACGTAGTCTCCCTCCCGCCCGTCCCCCGGCACCCGGCGCCCCGGGCCGGCCGCAGGGTCAGCCGTCGCGGCGGCTCTCCGCGAACCGCAGCAGGTTGCCCGCCGGATCGCGGAAGGCGCAGTCCCGCAGGCCGTACGGCTGGTCGGCGGGCTCCTGGAGCACCTCGGCGCCCGAGGCGCGGACGCGCTCGAAGAGGGCGTCGCAGTCCGTCGTCGTGAAGATCACCCCGCGCAGCATGCCCTTGGCCAGCAGCTCCGCCATGGCCTGCTTGTCCGCCGGGGAGGCGTCCGGGTCCGCCGCCGGGGGCTCCAGGACGATCTCCACGTCGGGCTGGAGCGGCGAACCGACCGTGACCCAGCGCATCCCCTCGAACCCGACGTCGCCCCGGACCTCCAGGCCCAGCACGTCACGGTAGAAGGCGAGCGCCTTGTCGTGGTCGTCGACGGAGATGAAGCACTGGGAGAGTTTCAGGTCCATGGCGTCCAACCTAGAGGCGCGTGCCCGGTTCCGCCTCGGGGTTGCGGTGGCGGGCCGGGCGGGTCATCCGGCGGGCCACGCAGGACGGGATGGGCGCGCCGTGGTCGTGCGGACGGGCCCGGTAGGCGCTCGGCGTCTCGCCGACCAGCTCCGTGAACCGCGAACTGAACGAACCGAGTGACGTGCACCCCACCGCGAAGCACACCTCCGTCACCGTCATGTCGCCGCGCCGCAGCAGCGCCTTCGCGCGCTCGATCCGGCGGGTCATGAGATACGTGTACGGCGTCTCGCCGAAGGCCTCGCGGAAGCTGCGCTGGAAGTGGCCCGGCGACATCAGCGCCGTACGCGCGATCGTCGCGATGTCCAGCGGCTCCGCGAACTCGCGGTTCATCCGGTCACGGGCCTTGCGCAGCCGGACCAGGTCCTCCAGGAGTCTGGGATTTCCCACCCGCCCAGAATGACACGGGCCACCGACAACGGGCCCCCGAACGCCCTGACCGACTGACCGCCGGGCCGGCGGCCCGGCGGTCAGGGGCAACGAGGGGTCAGGCGGCCAGGACCTTGGCCTTGGCCTGCTCGAACTCCTCGGACGTGAGGTGACCGCCGCTCTTGAGCTCCGCGAGCTTCGCGAGTTCGTCGGCCTTGCCGGTGGTCCCGGCGGTGTCGCGGATGTAGGACTGCACGTCCTCCTGGCTCTTCTGGATGCGCCTCGCCTCGCGTTCGCCCATCCCGCGGCCCCGCGCGATCAGGTACACGAAGATGCCGAGGAAGGGCAGGATCACGACGAAGACGCACCAGCCGGCCTTGCCCCAGCCGTTCAGCTCGTCGTCCCGGAAGATGTCCCCGATGACGCGGAAGAGCAGCATGAACCACAGGATCCACAGGAAGAACCACATCGTGGTCCAGAAGACGTTCAGCAGGGGATAGTCCGCTGCCAGGTCGAGCGTAGAGCCGTTCATGGTCGAACTCCTGTCGTCGTACGACATCGCCACGCTCGACCACAGTGCGTCGACGGGCCGCACGACCGCCTCACCCCCGGCGGGTGAGCTGAGGATTGCCCGCAGGGCACACGATGACAGGGGATCGCGGCGGACCCCGGCGGACCCGGACCCCGAACCCCGGTCCTGAGGGAAGTGCTCGTATGCGCTACGAATTCCGCGTCGCCGGCATCGTGTCGGACACGCTCGCCTCGGCGTTCTCGGAACTGGACAGCGTGCCCACGGCGGAACAGACGCTGTTCTTCGGCCACGTCATCGACGACGCCCACCTGCACGGGCTGCTCAGCCGGTTCCAGGCGCTCGGCCTGCGTGTGATCGAACTGCGCCGGCTGCCCGCGTGACCGTGACAGCAGAACGCACCCGGACCGCCGGGCCACCGAGTTCGGTGGCCCGCGGACCAGGTGCGTGTCGCGAGACGTGCGGCCGGACGAACCGCAGGTCGGCGCGGCCGGACCCGGAGGCCCGGCACCCCGGAGAACCGGGGTCAGGCCTGCTTGGTCTCCCAGAAGATCTTGTCGATCTGGGCGATGTAGTCGAGGGCCTTCTGGCCGGTCGCCGGGTCGGCGGACGCCTTGGCGGCCGAAAGGGCCTTCAGGGTGTCGTTGACCAGCTGGTGCAGCTCCGGGTACTTCTCGAAGTGCGGGGGCTTGAAGTAGTCGCTCCAGAGCACCGACACGTGGTGCTTGGCGAGCTCGGCGCGCTGCTCCTTGATGACGACGGCGCGCGTCTGGAACTGCGCGTCGTCGTTTCCGGCCATCTTTTCCTGGACGGCCTTCACCGACTCCGCCTCGATGCGGGCCTGGGCCGGGTCGTACACGCCGCAGGGCAGGTCGCAGTGCGCGCTGACCTTCACCTTGGGGGCAAACAGGCGGGAGAGCATTGAGCTGTCCTTCCTCGTGATCGTCTTCTCAGGTGGGACATTACTCCGTAGGAGACCTGTTTTCGCGAGTGCCCCCATGGGCTTAGGACAAAAGTCCAGGGTGAGACTGGGACTGGTGGAGGATGGAACCGGGGAGGTGCCGGTGATGCCGGAGCTGTCGCAGGAGACCGAGCGGGGGAGGGCCCTGCTGCCGTTCGGGGCGGCGGAGGTGACGGGCCCGTCCATGGTGCCCACGCTCCAGCACGGGGATCGGCTCGTGGTGCAGTGGGGTGCGCGGGTGGGGCCGGGCGACGTGGTCGTCCTGCGGCACCCCTTCCAGCAGGACCTGCTCGTCGTGAAGCGGATCGCGGAGCGGCGCGAGGGCGGCTGGTGGGTGCTGGGCGACAACGGGTACGCGGGCGGGGACAGCACCGACTACGGAACCGTTCCCGAGGACCTCGTCCTCGGGAAGGTGCGGTTCCGGTTCCGGCCGCCGGCCGGTCAGCGCTCGCCGTTCGCCGTCGCCCGCTGGGTGCTGGTCGCCGCCAGGCCGGTGCTCTCCGCCCGGTCGGCCTCCAGACGCTTGCGGGCCCGGTAGGCCGCGACGTTGGCGCGGGTCGCGCAGCGGTCCGAGCAGTAGCGCCGGGAGCGGTTGGTCGAGGTGTCCAGATAGGCGTTGCGGCAGGGTGCCGCCTCGCACAGGCCGAGCCGGTCCACGCCGTGCTCGGTGAGGTGGAAGGCCAGGCCCATCGACGCGATCGCCGCGTAGCCCGCTGTCGCGTTCGACGGGTGGTCCGCCAGGTGCATGTGCCACAGCGGGCGGCCGTCGTCGTCCCGGTGGTCGTGCCCGGAGATCTGCGGGCTCACCGGGAACTCCAGGAGCAGCGAGTTCAGCAGGTCCACCGCGAGGGTCTCGTCGCCGCCGTCGGCCGCCTCGAAGACCGCGCGCAGCCGGGCCCGCACGGAGCGGAAGCGGGTGACGTCCGCCTCCGCGGCGCGGCGGGCCGCCGACGCGTTGCTCCCGAACAGGTCACGGACGGCCTCGACCGAGGTCAGCGTGTCTTTGCCGCGGGCCGGTTCCTCGCTGTTGACGAGGCGGACGGCGTAATCCGCGTAATAGGCCAGTTCCACTTGTAGTCCTTACGGAGGGGCTCTATCGTCGTGACGGCGGTCAGGTAACAGATGATCGTGCTTACAGGGTATTACGTGGTCGAGTGGAGGAGGGGCTTTCATGGCCATAGGCACCGGAACGGACTGGCAGGCCTGGCAGCGGAGCTGGGACCGTCAGCAGGAGTGGTACATGCCGGACCGCGAGGACCGCTTCACGGTGATGCTCGACATGACCGAGGCGCTCGTCGGACCCGCTCCCCGCGTCCTCGACCTGGCCTGCGGCACCGGCACCATCACCGCCCGGCTGCTCGACCGCCTCCCCGGAGCCACCAGCACCGGCGTCGACCTCGACCCCGCGCTGCTCACCATCGCCGAGGGCACCTTCGCCGGCGACGACCGGGTCTCCTTCGTGACGGCCGATCTCAAGGACCCCGAGTGGCGCACCCGGCTGCCGTACGACACGTACGACGCCGTGCTGACCGCCACGGCCCTGCACTGGCTGCACAGCGAACCCCTCGCGGCCCTCTACGGTCGGATCGCGGAACTCGTCCGCGACGGCGGTGTCTTCATGAACGCCGACCACATGATCGACGAGACCACGCCCCGGATCAACGCGGCGGACCGCGCCCTGCGGCACGCCCGGATGGACCGGGCCAGGGACACCGGCGCCCTCGACTGGGCCGAGTGGTGGAAGGTGGCCGCGCAGGACCCCGTCCTCGCCGGACCCACCGCCCGCCGCTTCGAGATCTACGGCGAGCACGCCGACGGCGACACCCCCTCCGCCGACTGGCACGCGCGCGTGCTGCGCGAGAAGGGCTTCGCGGAGGCCCGCCCGGTGTGGCGCTCGCCCTCGGACGCGCTGGTACTGGCGGTCAAGTAACCGCGCGGCGCGCCGCCGCGTCAGACGGAAGGGGCGGTACGGGAATCCCGTACCGCCCCTTTTCCTCCGGACCTCGCCGCACGTCGCGCGAGGAAGGTCTTCCGGTCAGAGGACCTTCGACAGGAACGACTTGGTGCGCTCGTGCTGCGGGTCCGTCAGGACGTCGCGCGGGTTGCCGGACTCGACGACCACACCGCCGTCCATGAAGACCAGGCTGTCCCCGACCTCGCGGGCGAAGCCCATCTCGTGCGTGACGACGATCATCGTCATGCCGGACTCGGCGAGGTCGCGCATGACGTCGAGGACGTCACCGACCAGCTCCGGGTCCAGGGCCGAGGTGGGCTCGTCGAAGAGCATCAGCTTCGGGTCCATCGCCAGCGCGCGGGCGATCGCCACACGCTGCTGCTGGCCGCCGGAGAGCTGCGAGGGATAGCTGCGCGCCTTGTCGCCCAGGCCGACCCGTTCGAGCAGCTCCATCGCCCGGTGGTGGGCGTCCGACTTCTTCGCGCCCTTCACCTGGATCGGCGCTTCCATGATGTTCTCTATGGCCGTCATGTGCGGGAACAGGTTGAAGCGCTGGAAGACCATGCCGATGTCCCGGCGCTTCAGCGCGACCTCGCTGTCCTTCAGCTCGTAGAGCTTGTCGCCCTTCTGGCGGTAGCCGACCAGCTCGCCGTCGACGTACAGCCGGCCGGCGTTGATCTTCTCCAGGTGGTTGATGCACCGCAGGAAGGTCGACTTGCCGGAGCCGGACGGACCGATCAGGCAGAACACCTCACCGGTGTTCACCTCCAGGTCGATGCCCTTGAGGACCTCCACCGGACCGAAGGACTTGTGGACGCCCTCGGACTTCACCATCGCGGTCATGCGTTGCCCCTCTCGCGGCCGAGACCGAGCATGTTCACCTTGATCTTGTGGAAGACGGTCGGCGGCAGGCTGCGGCTGGAACCGCGTGCGTAGTAGCGCTCCAGGTAGTACTGGAAGACGCTGAACACGCTGGTCATGGCCAGGTACCAGATCGAGGCGACGAACAGCATCTCCATGACGGCGTACGACGTGGAGCCGATCGCCGAGGTGGAACGCAGGAGTTCGTTGTACGTGACCGCGTACACCAGCGACGAGGTCTTCAGCATGTTGATGAACTCGTTGCCCGTCGGCGGCACGATGACGCGCATCGCCTGGGGGATCACGATCCGGAACAGCGTCTTGGTGTGGCTCATGCCCAGGGCGTGCGACGCCTCCGTCTGGCCCTCGTCCACGGCCAGCAGGCCGGCGCGGCAGATCTCGGCCATGTACGCGGCCTCGTTCAGACCGAGACCCAGCAGGGCGCACATGAACGGAGTCATGACGTCCGTCATCTCGTTCTTGTAGATCGGACCGAGATTCAGGACCGGGAAGATCAGCGCCAGGTTGAACCAGAGCAGCAGCTGGACGTAGACCGGGGTGCCGCGGAAGAACCAGATGTACAGCCACGCGACCGTGCTGGTCACAGGGTTCTTCGAGAGCCGCATCACCGCCAGGATGATGCCCAGCACCACACCCACGATCATGGCGAGCACGCTGATCAGCAACGTGCGGCCGGCGCCCTGGACGACGCTGGACACGAAGAGCTGGTCACCGACCGTGTGCCACTGGATGTTGCCCTGCGAGAACGCGTAGCCGAGCGCCACCAGGAGCACGACGACGACGACGGCGCTGACCCACCGGCCGTAGTGCCGGACGGGAATCGCCTTGATGGACTCCGGAGGCGGCCCGGAAGCCGCGTCCTTCGTCGCCGTGCCGCCCGGAGGCGGGGTGTCCTCGGGGGACTTGTCGAGATTGTCAGTCATGTGACTGCCCTTCAGTGGTGCGCTCGGGCTTACTTGCCGCCGTTGACGGCGGACTGCTCGATCGCGCCGGACTGGGCGCCCCACTTCTCCAGCACCTTCTGGTACGAGCCGTCCTTGATGATCGCGTCGACGGCTTCCTTCAGGACGTCACGGAGTTCGGTGTTCTTCTTGTTGAGGACGATGCCGAACGGGCCGGCGTCGTACTGCTTGTTGATGACCTCGAAGGCCTTGCCGCCGTCGGCCTTGTTGGCCAGGTCGACCGCCACCGGGTAGTCGTTGATGCCGGCGACGGCGCCGCCGGACTTCACGCGGGTCTGGGCCTCCGTGTCGTTCTCGAACGACTCGATGTTGATGGCCTTCTTGCCCGCGTCCTTACACTTCTTCGACTGGTCCTGGAGGGCCGTCTCGTACGTGGTTCCCCGCTGCACCGCGGCCGTCTGACCGCACAGGTCCTCGATGCCCTTGATGCCCTTGGGGTTGCCCTTCTTCACGTAGATGGCCGTACCGGCCGTGAAGTAGTCGACGAAGTCGACGCCCTCGCCGAGCTTCTTGCCCTTGTCGTCGAGGCCTTCCTGGCGCTGCTTGTTGTCCGTGATGGACGACATGGCGATGTCGTAGCGGCCGGAGTTGACGGCCGTGATCAGGCCGTCGAAGGAGCCCGAGGTGAAGGTGAACTTCACGCCGAGCTGCTTGGCCAGCGCGTCAGCCAGGTCGGGGTCGACGCCGACGATCTTGCCGCCGTCGGTCGACTCCATGGGGGCGTACTCGGCGTTCGTGCCGACCTTGATGACGCCCGCGTCCTGGATCTTCTTGGGCAGCTTGGAGAACAGCGGGGCACTGTTGCTCTTGGCCGACTCCGTGGAGCTGCCGCTCTTGTCGGTCTGGTCACCGCAGCCGGTGAGGATAAGGGCGCCGGCGACCGCGATCGCACCGGCCGCTGCTATCCGGGACTGCGCGGCGGTGGTACGACGGGTGGTGCGTGCGGTCATGAGGGTCCTCCGGCGGATGAGGGAGTAGCCGACAGGTCGACGAGAACACACACCTTCGGGTGTCGCGACCTCGTGTGATGACGGCATCTTGCCATTCGGACCGCGGCATTCAGGGTGCCCGCTATGTCAAAATCGGATAACGGGTGACCCCCGAACCGCCACGGGTCAGTACTGCCTGACCGGATCTTGTGCGGGAATCTCTTCTTCCGACCGGAAGATCTTCGGCGCATCCCGCGGCGCGGACGGCCGCTATTACGCGGCCTGGGCCGAATGATCCCTTGTCCTGAATTGTCAACGAATCCAGGCATGAGTCATCTCACCGGCGTGTGATCTTGGCGTTATGGACTCGTCCGCGACACGGTGCGTCGGGTAAGAAGGTTCTTTACACCCCTCATCCGGGGCTCAGGGCGCGTGTGCGGCGCGCCCGTCGCGCAGCCGCCCGTACGCAACCACGGCGGCAGGGCCTGCGCGGTGCCCGCCCACCCCTCAACCAGGAGTGGTCACCCTCAGACACTGAAGACTTAAGGGGTAAAACAAAGTGGCAGCGGAGATCGTCAATCCTCGCAGCGACAGCAGTACGGATCAGGAAGACGGGGCGGAGCCCCTCGACTCCTTCGACCCGGCTTTCGCGCTGCACCGCGGCGGCAAGATGGCTGTGCAAGCCACCGTGCCGGTCCGCAACAAGGACGACCTGTCCCTGGCTTACACGCCCGGCGTCGCGAAGGTGTGCAGCGCGATCGCCGAGCAGCCGGAACTCGTCCACGACTACACGTGGAAGTCGTCCGTGGTCGCCGTCGTGACCGACGGAACGGCCGTGCTCGGGCTCGGTGACATCGGCCCCGAGGCCTCGCTCCCCGTCATGGAGGGCAAGGCCATCCTCTTCAAGCAGTTCGGCGGCGTCGACGCGGTCCCGATCGCGCTCGCCTGCACCGGTGTCGACGAGATCGTCGAGACCGTGGCCCGGCTCGCGCCCTCCTTCGGCGGAATCAACCTGGAGGACATCTCGGCGCCCCGGTGCTTCGAGATCGAGCGGAAGCTCCAGGAGCGCCTGGACATCCCCGTCTTCCACGACGACCAGCACGGAACCGCGGTCGTCACGCTCGCCGCCCTGCGCAACGCCGCCCGGCTGACCGGACGCTCCATCGGATCGCTGCGCGCGGTGATCTCCGGTGCGGGCGCGGCCGGTGTGGCCATCGCCAAGTTCCTGCTGGAGGCGGGCATCGGCGATGTCGCGGTCGCCGACCGCAAGGGCGTCGTGTCACGCGACCGGGACGACCTCACGGACGTCAAGCGGGAGCTCGCCGAGATCACCAACAAGGCCGGGCTCTCCGGTTCGCTGGAGTCCGCTCTCGCGGGCGCCGACGTCTTCATCGGCGTCTCCGGCGGTACGGTCCCGGAGCCGGCGATCGCCTCCATGGCGGAGGGCGCCTTCGTGTTCGCGATGGCCAACCCGAACCCCGAGGTGCACCCCGAGGTCGCCCACAAGTACGCGGCCGTCGTCGCGACCGGGCGGTCGGACTTCCCGAACCAGATCAACAACGTGCTGGCGTTCCCCGGCATCTTCGCCGGTGCCCTCCAGGTCCGGGCCTCCCGGATCACCGAGGCCATGAAGATCGCCGCCGCAGAGGCGCTGGCCGCGGTCGTCGGTGACGACCTCGCCGCGGACTACGTCATTCCCTCGCCGTTCGACGAGCGGGTGGCGCCCGCGGTGACGGCCGCTGTGGCCGCCGCCGCCCGTGCGGAAGGTGTGGCCCGCCGCTGAGGCACGCGTTCGCCGTGACCCCGCCGGGAGGCTTCCTCCCGGCGGGGTCATTGTTTTCGCCCCGGCCGCCCCTGTCCCGTATCCGGGGTTGCCGCCCCCGTCACGGGACGGGGAGGGGAGGCGGGTCCGGGGGCGGGGGCGAGGGCGAAGAACGTTTGTGCTCCAGAGATGATCCGGGGCCGATCCGGGGCCGGGACGCGTGTCACACGGGAGGGCGGTTCCGCCGGGAGTGGGCGGAGCCTATCGTCGGGGCCATGTTCGCTGCCTATGCCGCCCGAATCGACCGTGACCAGCCGCTGAACGGCCTGGAGTTGGGGGAGCGTCCGGCTCCCGAACAGAGGCCTGGCTGGACCACCGTGAACGTACGGGCCGCCTCCCTCAACCACCACGACCTGTGGTCGCTGCGCGGAGTCGGTCTCGCCGAGGACAAACTCCCGATGATCCTCGGCTGCGACGCCGCCGGAGTCGACCAGGACGGCAACGAGGTCGTCCTGCACTCCGTCATCGGCCAGACCGGCCACGGGGTCGGCCCCACGGAACCCCGCTCCATCCTCACCGAGCGCTACCAGGGGACCTTCGCCGAGCAGGTCTCCGTACCGACCTGGAACGTCCTGCCCAAGCCCCGCGAGCTCTCCTTCGAGCAGGCCGCCTGCCTGCCGACCGCCTGGCTGACGGCGTACCGCATGCTGTTCACCAACTCCGGGGTACGGCCCGGCGACTCCGTGCTCGTGCAGGGCGCCGGCGGCGGTGTCGCCACCGCGGCGATCGTGCTCGGGAAGGCCGCCGGCCTGCGGATGTTCGCCACCAGCCGCGACGAGGCCAAGCGGAAGCGGGCGCTCGAACTCGGTGCGGTCGAGGCGCTGGAGTCCGGGGCGCGGCTGCCGCAGCGTGTGGACGCCGTCATCGAGACGGTCGGCGCGGCCACCTGGTCCCACTCGATCAAGTCGCTGCGTCCCGGCGGCACCGTCGTCATCACCGGCGCCACCAGCGGGGACCGGCCCTCGCACGCCGAGCTGACGCGCATCTTCTTCCTCGAACTCAAGGTCGTCGGCTCCACCATGGGCACGAAGGACGAGCTGGAGGACCTGCTGGCGTTCTGCGCCACCACCGGCGTACGGCCGGTCATCGACGAGGTGCTGCCGCTCGACCGGGCCCGCGAGGGGTTCGAGCGACTGGAGGCCGGTGACCACTTCGGCAAGATCGTGCTGACGGGGAGCTGACCGGGGACCGGCGAGAGCCGATGCGTGCGGCGGGTCCGGGTTCCGGGCCCGCCGTTTCGCTGTCCATGTCCATGTCCATGTCCGCGTCCGCGCACCCGCCCGGTGTCAATTTTGGTTGACACGGAGGTTCTGTCAACGTAAGTTGACATCATGACCGAAGCAACGGATCTTGCCGAGCGCGCGGGTGATCGCGATCCGCGGGTCGGGCTGCGGGCGGTCTCCGCGCTGCGGAGGCTGCTGGAGCAGTTGGAAGCGGTACAGGTGCGCAGTGCGCGCAATCAGGGCTGGTCGTGGCAGGAGATCGCCGCGGAACTCGGAGTGACCAGGCAGGCCGTGCACAAGAAGTACGGGAGGCAGTGATGTTCGAACGCTTCACGAAGGACGCGCGGGCCGTCGTCACGGGGGCGGTGTCGCACTCCGAGCGGGTGGGGGCCGCGACGGTGGAGGAGGAGCACCTGCTGCTCGCCCTCCTCGACCGGGAGGGAAGCCGGGGCTCCTTCGCCCTCGGGTCGCTGAGGTCGGCCGGGCCGCGGGAGTCGCTGGAACGGGACCTCGCCGAGGCCCGCCGCCGGGGCGGGCTGTCCCGTGCCGACGCGGACGCCCTCTCCGGACTCGGCATCGACCTGTCGGAGATCGTCGCCCGGGTCGAGGAGGCGCACGGCGAAGGGGCGCTGGAGAGGGGTGGGCGGGGTGTGAACGGCCGCCGTGCCGGGCGACGGCCCTTCGGCCAGAGCGCCAAGGATGTCCTGACCCGGTCCCTGCGCGTCGCCGTGGCCCGCCGGGACCGCCACATCGGAGACGAGCACCTGCTCCTGGCTGTCACCCTGCAAGGCGGCCTGGCGTCCGAGGTCCTCGCCGACCACGGCGTCACCCACGCCTCGGTGACCCGCCTGCTGTACGGAGAGGGGGGCTCGGTGGCGGAGGCGGGGTGAGGGGAGCCGGAGGGAGGGGAGCCGGAGGGAGGGGGCGAGGGGAGCGGGGCGAGGGGAGGGTGAGCCGGCGGTCGGCCGGCTCACCCGGTGCGCCGAGCCCGGTCCCCGGTGTGCGGCCTAGTGGCATCCGTCCGTGCCGGGGTGGTGACTCAGGTGCGGTCTGCCCGGGGTCGGCCGAGGTGCTCGGACCGCGCGCACGTGCCGCTCGTCCGTGAGGATGCGCCGGGCAGTGGCCGGCGCCGACAGGTGGACAGGCCGTGCCCGCCGCTCGGCTCGCGCACCGGTGGCTTCCGTCCGTGCCGGGGTGGTGACTCAGGTGCGGTCTGCCCGGGGTCGGCCGAGGTGCGCGGGCCGCGCGCGCACGTGCCGCTCGTCCGTGAGGATGCGCCGGGCAGTGGCCGGCGCCGACGGATGGACAGGGCGTGCTCGCCGTTCGGCTCGCGCACCGGTGGCTTCCGTCCGTGCCGGGGCGGTGACTCAGGTGCGGTCTGCCCGGGGTCGGCCGAGGTGCTCGGACCGCGCGCACGTGCCGCTCGTCCGTGAGGATGCGCCGGGCAGTGGCCGGCGCCGACGGATGGACAGGGCGCGCCCGGCCGCTCGGCTCGCGCACAGGTGTCCCGGGTCGGCTTCCGGCCGGCCGGCTCGCGCACCGGTGTTCCCGTTCGGCCACCGGCCGGCCGGCTCGCGCCCCCGTTCGGGCCTGGCCGGTCCGCCTGTCGGCCCGGTCGCTCGACCGGGCCTTCGGCGGACGGGGCCGGAATCCGGCCGGGATCGCGGCCGACCTGCCCGGTCGGCTACACCCGCCTGCTTCTCAGGGTCGATGCGATGTGCGCCGCCGCTGCCGACAAGTGGCGCCGGGTGTCCTGGAGTTGGGCTTCCGTCACGCCGTGGTCGCGGGACGCGTCGCGGATCTCGTCGCGGAAGCGGTCCAGGAGGCGGTCCAGGTCGCGGGCCGGGTTGCCGGTGGAGTCCTCGTGGGCCCAGGAGGGTTCGTACTCCGCGGGGAAGTCCTCCGGGGTGGCCGTGTACTCCGGCTCGGCGGGGGCGCCGGACGGGGTGCGGCCGAAGCCGAACTCCTTGCCGAAGTCCTTCCCCAGGTCCTTGCCGAAGTTCTTCCCGAAGTCGCCGAACTCCTTGGCGAGTTCGGTCAACCCCTCGCGGACGCCCGTCGGCCAGTCGCCCCGCGCGAAGTGGTCCTGAACCTGGTCCTGGACGCGCTTGGCCATGCGCTGCATCTCCTCCTGCGCCTGGGCGCGGGCCCGCTCCTGGGCCTCCTTGGCCTGGCGGCGGGCGCGCTGGGCCTCGTCACGGGCGCGGCGGCTCTCGTCCTTCGCGCGGCGGGCCTGCTCCTTCCACTCCTGCCGGACGCGCCGCATCTCCTCCTTGGCCGCCCGCCAGGACTCCCTGTCCTGGAAGTCGTCCACGCCGCCGGAGCCACCCGCCGCGGAGTCGTGCCGCTCGGCGCCGGCCGCGCCCTTCGCGCCGCCGCGCCGTGCCTCCGTGGCCGCGGCCCGCATCTCGCGTCGCAGGTCACCGGCCGCGCCTCGCACGTCGGCGCGGATCTCCGCCGCCAGCTCCGCGACGGATTCGCGGATCTCCAGTTCGAGGTCGGCCAGCTCGCCACTGCGGTCGGCCAGTTCGGCGCGGCCCGCGTCGGTGATCGCGTACACCTTGCGGCCGCCCTCGGAGGTGTGCGTGACGAGCCCCTCGGCCTCCAGCTTGGCGAGCCGGGGATAGACGGTGCCCGCCGAGGGTGCGTACAGCCCCTGGAAACGCTCCTCCAGGAGCCGGATCACCTCGTACCCGTGGCGCGGCGCCTCCTCCAGCAGCTTGAGGAGGTACAGGCGCAGTCGGCCGTGGGCGAAGACGGGAGCCATCTCAGAGCACCTTCTTGTCGGTCGGGGTGTCGGCCGGGCGGCCTTCGCCGGAACCGTCGCTCGCGGTGGCGTCGTCCGGTCCTGCCGTCCCGGGGCCGTCCGTGCCCTTCGTCAGGTCGGTGGCCTCGGGAGTGCCCGTGGGCCTCGGGGGGTCCGTGGCCTTCGGGGCGTCCTCGAAGGGTTCCTCCTCCGCCGGGGGCCGGCGCAGCAGGGCGATGGAGCCCGAGACGGTCACCGCCTTCAGCCGGCCGTTGCCCGCGCCGAGCCGGCCGGTGATCTTCTTGGCGCCCCACTGGCCGCCGACGCGGAGGTCCTCGAAGGCGCTGGAGACGGTACCGCTCGCGGTGTTGGCCTCCACCTCCGCGTCCGCCGGGTGCGGGAGCCGTATGGCGATCTCGCCCGAGACGTTCGACAGCTGGACGTCCGTCGGGGCGCCCGTGGCGTCGAGGTCGACGATCATCGAGCCGCTCACCGACTCGGCCCGCACGGAGGAGCCGGAGCCCTCGACGACGGTCAGGTCGCCCGAGACGGAGTTGAAACGCAGGTCGCCCGTGACGGCCTGGGCCTCCAGGTTTCCGGAGACGGTGGTGACGTGGGTCGGGCCGGCGACGCGGACGAGGGTCGTGTCACCGCTGACGCCCTTCACCTCGACCCGTCCGTCCACTCCGGAGAGCACGGCGGCGGCGCCCACCACGCCCACCTCGACGCGGGTGCCGGCCGGAACGGCCAGCGAGACCACCGCCGAGCGGCGCCAGCCCTTGGTGTCGAACCACTTGAGGAAGCCCTTCCAGGGCAGATCCTCATAGGCCACGGTGAGCGTGCCGTCCTTGTGGGCGACCTGGAGCGGAGGCCCCTCCAGTTCGGACACTTCCAGGCGCGCGGAACCCTCGTCGGTCCCCACGACGTTCACTGTTCCGTTGACGACGCGCACGCGCAGCGTCGTCACCGGGTCGTCGAAGGAGAGCTTCTTCGGCTCTGCCACGGACCACTCGGACATGGTGCAGACCTCCTCGACCGGGCCGGACCCGCTGGCGGGCCCGAACTCGACGCGCCATATCGCGTCTAGCGCTATTCACGATATATCGCGGATACGGAAAGTCAAGACACCCGTTCCGGTGCCATCGCTGCGCTGAAGTGGGCAAATCCCCCTAAAGTGGCACCATGTCGACTGCCTCCGGCACGCCATGGGACGACCGCCCGCCGGACCGGCGTCCGGCCCGGGCCCCTGGCGCCCTCCTGCTGTGCCGGGCCCGTCCCGAGGCCGTCGGCCCGGCGGCCACGCTGCTGCGCGAGCGGATGGTGCTCGCCGGAGCGGGGGCCGAGTGGAGCCTGCTGGTTCCCGAGGGAAAGCCCTGGCAGGACAGTGCGGAACCCGTCGACCGCGTGCTCACCGGCTGGGCCACGGCACTGGCCGTGGGCGCCCCCTGGCCCGTCCTCGCCCTGTGGTGGGACACCGACCGCAGCGGCTTCTCCCTGGCGTCCGGATTCCGCCGGCCGGTGGGCTACGAATGGCTCGCCGACGGCACCCCGGTCGGCGAGGACGAGGCGATGCGCACCTTCGCCGCCCGCCTCGGGCTCGACCCGGTCCTCGACGTGCAGGCCCTGGAGCCGCTGACACGACCCGATCCGGAGGCCGACGCCCCGGCACGCGTACGGGGGCTGCTCGCCGTCCTCACGCGCGCGGAGCTGCTCCTCCCGGCCGGTCTCGCCCCGGGGGAGCCCGCCGACCGGCTCCGTGGCGCCGCCCGGATCCTGCCCGACGCGGAACAGGTCGAGTGGGCCGGCTGGCGCGGCGCCGTCGGAGCCGAACTCGACGTCGTGGAGCGCGGCGCCCTCGGACCCTGGCTGCGCGGTCGGCGAGCCCGCGCCCTCGCCGTCGCCCAGCTGGCGCTGGGCCTCCCGCTCACCGCCTGGGGACTGCGGCACCGCGGCGGCGGCTGGATCGTCGCCGGTTCGGTCCTGACGGCCCGCGGCGCCCTCGGCCTCGCGTACGACCGCCTGCGCGCCCGCTCCTGACAGCCCCCTCGCGAGGGCCGGCTGCCTCGGACGGACGTGAGCCGACGAGGGCAAGAGGTCAGGCCGGACGAGGGGCCGCGGACCGGACGAGGGGCTTACTCCTCGTCCTCCTCGTCCTCGTCGTCGTCCAGCCGGGCCAGCCACGTCGCCAGCCGCTCCACCGGGACCTCGAAGTCCGGGTTGAGGTCGACGAACGTACGCAACTGCTCGGCGAGCCACTCGAAGGTGACCTCTTCCTCGCCGCGCCGCTTCTCAAGTTCCTCGATGCCGCGGTCGGTGAAGTACATGGATGGTGCTCCGTCGGTGCAGGGGAAGTGGAACGCTGGGACGCGCTGGGAAAAGGATAGGCGGGCCGCTGTGCCCGTGAAGGGCCTCTGTCGTGTGCGGGGACCTGCGGCTAGCCTGCGAGGTCGGCGGTACCACGGGGGCGTGGGGGAACGGGGGATGCCATGGGTGACGCAGTGACCCGGATCGCACGGATCGAGATGCCGGACGGGACACCGGTGTGGGCCCGGATCACGGGCGCCGACGAGCTGGAGGAACAGTCCGGCGAGCTGTCCCTGTCGGACGTCGCCTTCGGAGACCGGGTCGAGGCCCAGGTCGAGAGCCTGCATGCGGTCATCACCAGCGTCGCGCGCTCCCTCGCGGCGCCGCTGCGTGCCGTACGGCCCGACGAGGTGAGTGTCGAGTTCGGCATCGAGCTGACCGCGAAGGCCGGCAAGGTGGTCGGCCTGCTGGCGGACGGCGAGGCCAAGGCCGGCATCACCGTGACGCTCACGTGGAACGGCGGCCCGCCGGACCTGGACGACACCGCGGCCATCCCGCACGCGGGCGCGTCTCCCGGCGCCCCGGCGCACGGCGGCGCCGACGACGCCCCCGGCGGGGGCGGAGCATGAGGGACGGGCACGCCCCGGGAGCACCGGGCGGCCCGGGCAACGGCCACCGTGCGCTGCACGACCTCGTCATGGCGGCCACCGTACGCATCCATCGCGCGGCTGCCGGGTATGCCCTGGACGAACCCGGCACGTTCCTCGGGAGCGGCTTCTTCATCGCTCCGAACTGGGTTCTGACCTGCGCGCACGTGGTCCGGAGCGGGGAGGGGGACGAGGTGACGGTGGTGTACGAGACAGGGCCGGGCCGGGGCACGTCCGCCGTCGCCGGAGTGGTGGCGACGGCCCTCCCGGAACACGTGGACCTCCCCGCGCGCGGCACCTGGCCCTCTCCCGACCTCGCCCTGGTGCGCCTGAGCGAACCCGTGGACCACGACTGCGCCTACGTCACCGAACGCCCGGCGGCCTACTACGAGGAGGCCGTCGTCCTCTACTCCGGCTGGTCCGTGGTCGGCGGGGAACTGCGCCGGCTGAGCGGCACCTGCACGGTGCAGGGCACCCTCGGCGGCTGGTCCGACGACGAGCAGATCCGGCTGGGCGGCGACGTGCTGCCGCCCGGCGTCTCGGGCGGCCCCGTCGTCGATCCCGTACGCGGTGAGGTCGTCGGCGTCCTCAAGTCGCGCGCGGACCGCGGACTCGGGGGCACCTGCACCGGGGTCGAGCAGTTACGGTCCCTGCCGGTGCCCGCCGAGGAGCCGCGTGCCGAGCACGATGACAGCTACCAGGCCGTCTTCCACGCCCATGACCGCTACCACCGGGACCGGCAGCGCCATCCCGACACCGACCGCAGCACCTGGGCCGACGTGCAGAACCAGCTCGGAGCCCGCCCCGGCCGGGCACTGAGCCCCGAGGAGCGGACCCAGCTGCTCGGCCGACTCGCCGACCTGCCGCCGCCGGTCAGCACCCGCGCCCTCCTCGGCCTGCTCGAATCCCTCCTCGGCGACCAGACCGCGATCCCGCACCCGGCGCCGCGCGGCTGGCGCGACGGACTCGGCGCGCTGTACGAGAGCTCCCGCCAGGACGCCGCACTGGACCTCGTCCTCGACTACGCGATGCGGGCCATGTCCGCCGAGCGGCCCTTCGTCACCCCGGGGACCCAGGCCGCCGAGCGGGCCCTGTGGGAGTGGGTGCGGCAGACCGCCGAGGGCCGACCGGGCCCCGGCTACCGGCGCCGCCTGGGCCAACAGTGGATCGAGCGGCTCCAGTTGCCGCCGCGCGGTCCGTCGGCGGCCGGGGCAGGGGCGGCGCGCGCCCCGGTGCGGAGCGCCGACCGTGCGCCCCGGCTGTTCGTCCTGCTCGAACTGGAGCAGCTCGGCTGGGAGCCGGGCCGTTGCGACTGGCACGTGGCGGTCGGCCGGCCGACCGGCGAGGTGGTGCGGCTGCGCGACGGCGAACGCACCGTGCTGGAGGACCTGCCGGCCGTCCTCGCACCGGCCCTCGCGGAGGCCTTCCGCCAGTGCGACGAACCCGGACGGCCCGCCGACCTCCAGGTCGCGCTGCCCCATCTGCTGCTCGGACTCGACGTCGACGCCTGGCAGTTGGGCGCCGACGAGCCGCCGCTCGGCGCGTACCGCCCCGTCGTCGTGCGCTGCGCCGACCGGGAACAGCTGCCCGACCCCGGCGACGGGAGCGGCCTGCCGGACGGGAAGGAGGGACCGCTGCCAGAGGAGGAGCGGGACGAGCGGGAGGCGCGCTGGAAGTGGATCCACACGCACGGCGCCCAGGCCGAAGTCCTCGACTGCGAGGACGGGTTGCGGGTGCCCGTCCCCGCCGCGGAGTCGCTGCGCGGGCTGCCGCACCGGACCGTCCCGGTGCTCTGCCGGTACGGCGACCACCGCTTCGAGGACGACCGGGTGGCGCTCGTACGGATCGTGCACGGCGGGTACGGGGTGGCCCTGTGGCGGCGCTGGCGCGGGCAGGCCGACGCGGTCTGTGGCGAGTTCCACCGCAGAGCCGGCGACGCGGTGGCCGGCGCGGGCGGCGCGGACCGGCTCCCCGAGCTGGTGCACGCCCTGCGGGCCGGGTTGCGCGCGGGCAAACCGGAGACCTACTGGGCCGACGGGATCGCCCTCTTCTACGACGACCCCCGCCGGCCCCTGCCCGGCACCGGAGACCTGCTGGAGGCGCCGTGACCGCACCGGCCGGGGCGCGGCCCCGCGATGCGCCGGGAGAGCCCAAGTGGGCTGCCGTGAGCCCGCCTTGGGACCTTACGAGGCCTCCCGAGGGTCGATACGGTGATGCAGACTCCGACGGCTGCCGTGGTGGACGAGTGACGACGAGGACTGGGCAATGACCGAATCCAGCGAGTGGCTCATCTACCGGGGCGCCGGCGAACCCCACGACGGCCTGGACCGCCTTCCGGCCCCGCCGCCGTGGCGCGACTTCGCGAGCCGGGACACGGCCGGAGCCGGCGCCGACGGCTCCGAGGACCGCAGGCTGGGCGCGCACCGGCATCTGGCCGAACTGCACCGGCCCGGCGCCGAGGAGCTGGAGATGATCAACGCGGCGCTGTACCTGCGCCGCCCGCTGCTCGTCACCGGCAGCCCCGGCGCGGGCAAGAGCACCCTCGCGCACTCGGTGGCCTACGAACTCGGCCTGGGCAACGTGCTGCGCTGGCCCATCGTCAGCCGGTCCACGCTCCAGGACGGGCTGTACCACTACGACGCCATCGCCCGGCTCCAGGACGTGCAGATCGCCGCCCCCCAGGGCGCCGGCCCGGCCACGCCCGGCGCCCCCGGCTCCGTCGAGGCCATCGGCAGCTACATCCGGCTCGGCCCGCTCGGCACCGCCCTGCTCCCGTCCGACACCCCGCGCGTGCTGCTCATCGACGAACTCGACAAGAGCGACATCGACCTGCCCAACGACCTCCTGAACGTCCTGGAGGAGGGCGAGTTCGCGATCCCCGAGCTGGAGCGCGTCGCCGATCGGCTGCCCGGCGGCGAGGCCGAGGTGCTCACCGCCGACGGCGGCAAGGCACGGGTCCGCGACGGACGGGTGCGCTGCCGCGCCTTCCCCTTCGTGGTCCTCACCAGCAACGGCGAGCGCGACTTCCCGGCCCCGCTGATGCGCCGCTGCATCCACCTCGAACTCGGCCGCCCGGACCACAAGCGGCTCGCCACCTTCGTCCGCGCCCACCTCGGCGACGAGGCCGCCCGCGCAGGGGACGATCTCATCACCCACTTCCTGGAGCGCTCGCGCAGCGAACTCGTCGCCGCCGACCAGCTCCTGAACGCCATCTACCTCACGGACGCGGCCGCCCCGCCCAGCCGCGACCGGCTCGCCGACCTGCTCATCCAGCGACTCGACCGCCCGAGGTGACGCGCTGATGCCCGGCGGCGACCCGATCGCCGAACTCATCGCCCGGATGCGGCAGATCGGGCTCGATCCCGACGCCGGACAACTGGCCGACGCGCTCTGGCTGGCGCGCTGGTCCCGTCCGACGGACGCCGTGGAGCGCGGGCGGGGGAGCGCGCCGCCGGACGTCGCGCTGACGCCGGGCGACGGTCCGCTTCCCGTGCGGCCCGATCCGCGGGACACCGGCCGGCCGCCGCCCGGCGACGGGACCGGGTCGCCCCGGCAGGACCCCGGCACGGACCGGCGCGTCGCGCTGTACCCGGTGCCGCGGGACGGCGCGCCCCGCGGACCCGTGCGAGGCCGTGCGGCGGAGCTGCCGGTCGGCGTACCGGCAGCGCCCGCGTTCCCCTCCCCACTCGAACTCCAGCGCGCCTTACGCCCGTTACAGGGATACCGGACCGCCGCGCCGCCCCTGCGCACCGCCCTCGACGAGACGGCCACCGCCGAACTCAGCGCCCGCGCGGGCGGATTGGTCCTCCCGGTGTTCCGTGGTGTCACCCGCGCCGACGCGGCGCTCCAACTGGTGATGGACGCCTCCTCGTCGATGCGCGTGTGGGACCGCATGTTCACCGAACTGGAGCAGGTCTTCGGCCAGTTGGGCGCCTTCTGGGGAATCGAGGTCAGCCATCTGCACCAGGGGCCCGACGGCGAGCCCGCGGTCAGCCGAAGCCCCGAGCCCGGCGTCGCCCCGCTGCACTCCGCCGACCGGCTCAGCGATCCCACCGGCCGTCGGGTCACCCTCCTCGTCAGCGACTGCGCGGGTCCCCTGTGGCACAGCGGCCGCGCCCACCGGCTGCTCCACCACCTGTCCCGGCTCGGCCCCGTCGCGGTGCTCCAGCCACTCCCGCAGCGCATGTGGAACCGCACCCGGCTCCCGGTCTCCTACGGCCGCCTGACACGCGGCGAAGCCCTCGCGGGTGCCGCCACGCTGAAGGTCCGCCTCCCCGCCGGAACGGTGCCTGAGGCACGCGCGGGCGCCCTGCCGGTGCCCGTCCTGCCCCCCGAGCCCACCGCCCTCGGCGCCTGGGCGCGGCTGCTGTCCGGGGCCGGAGCGGGACCCGTCGCCGGCGCGGTCGGATGGGTCCGTCACGACCACGGACCGGCCCAGGGACCCCGCGCCGGGCGACGGCTGTCCGGACTGGAACTGGTCAGCCGGTTCCGGTCCAACGCCTCCAAGGCCGCCGGCAGGCTCGCCGGCTACCTCGCGGCGGCCCCTCTCAGCCTCCCCGTGATGCAGCTCGTCCAGCGCACCATGCTCCCCGACTCCGGGCCCTCCGAACTGGCGGAGGTCCTGCTCAGCGGACTGGTCTCGCGCGCCAAGGCCGAGGACCACGGCGAGGACGGCGCCCAGTGGTACGAGTTCGCGCCGGGCGTGCAGGAGGCCCTGCTGTCGCCCCTGGGCCGCGACGAGGCCATGCTCGTCCTCAAGCACTGCTCCGAGTACATCGCGCACCGCTTCGGCAGGGGTGGCCCCAACTTCCCCGCCCTGGCGCTCGCCCAGCTCGGCGACGGCGGCTCCGGGCGGCCGTACCCGCCCGGCACCGGATACGCGGGCGAGAACGGCGACAACGGCGGTGCCACCCTCGTACCGCAGCCCTTCGCCGAGGTCGCCGCCCGGGTGCTGGAGCGGTTCATGCCGCTGCCCGAACAGTTCGCGCTGTACGGCGGGCGCGGCCGCGACGACCTGCCCGGCGGCCGGCCCACGCACCCCGCGGTGATCCGGGCCCGCTCCCTGGCCGGCCAGTTCGACAGCGACGGCATGGTGCAGGACCTCATCGACGCCGTCCAACTGCTGCGCGGCGCCACCGAACACGAACGGCCCGCGGGCGCCGACCCGGAACTGTGGGCCGAGTACGCCACCCGCGTGCTGCGGCTGTGGGAGGTGCAGGGCGGCGCCGACCTGCTGCGCGAGGCGGAGGCCGCCGCCGAACGGGCCGTCGCGCACCCCCGGGCCCTGCGCGAACGCGCCGCCCTCGCCCGGGTACTGCACGCCGCCGCCACCGACCGCAGGCGGCGCGGCGACCGGCGCGGCGCGCTCGACCTGCTGCGCCGCGCCGACCGCGAGTACGCGGTGGCCTGCGCCGCGCCCGGCCTGGAGGACGCCGAGGCCCTGCGACTCACCCTGGAACGGGTCCGCGCCCTGGAGGCGCAGTGGCGCCTCGGCGGCGACAGCGCCCTCCTGCAGGGCGCGGTCGGCATGCTGGAGGCGTTCGCCGACGCCTGGCCCGACGAGCAGCCCCGACCGCCCGAACTGCCGCTCGCCCACGGCCGCGTGCTGTTGCGCCTCTCGGGCGCCACGGCCGACCACGAACAGGCCAGGCTCTACGCGGAACAGGGCGCCCACTCCCTGCGCGCCGCCCTCGAACCCGGCCCCGCAAGCGCGACCGGCGTCGCCGCCGAGACCGCGCGCGTCCGGATACTCCTCGACCTCGTCGACGCGGTCCTCCGGTCCGGCGGCCCGCTCGACGACGCCCGCACCCACGTCGACGAGGCGCTCGGCCTGACCCGCGACCAGGGACTGCGCGCCGCCCTGCACGTGCGGGCCGGCCGCATTCACGTCGCCCGGTACGCGGAGAGCGGCGACCCCCGTGAACTCCAGGACGCCGCCGACCGGTTCCAGCAGGCGTCCCGCGGCGTGCCCCGGGACGCCCCCGCGCACGCGGACGTCCTGGCCGAATGGGGAGAGGCCCTGCTGCACCGCGCGGTCCTGGACCGCGGACCCGAGTCGCTGTCCCGGGCCATCCGGGTGCTGCGCGACTGCCGCGCCGAGACCCCGGCGGGCAGCCGCGATCTCGCCCACCGCCTGCTGCTGCTCGGCCGCGCGCTGATGCTGCGCTACCGCGCCCGCGGCGACCGGGTCGACCTGCGGGAGGCCGAGCACCTTCTCGGGCTCGCGGCGCTGGAGGAGGGCCCGCCGCTGACCACCGCGCGCTGCTGGCTGGAGCTCGGGCAGGCGCAGTTCGAGGCGTACCAGAGCCTCGGTCGCAAGGCGCGTCTCGACGAGGCCATCGACGCCTTCCGGGCCGCCGCCGAGACGGCGCGCGACGCCGAGGGCGAGGCGGAGACGGACCGTGAGCGCCAGGAGGCCGTGGAACTGGGGGCGCGGGCACAGCACTGGCGGGGTATGTCCTACGAGGCGGCGGCACGGCCGCGGGCCGCGCGCGAGGCCTACCGGGCCGCACGGGCCGAGTGGTCCCGGTTCCCGGAGGGCGCCCTGAGCACGGGCGAGCCGACGGCCCGGCAGACGGCGCAACGGCTGGCCGAGCTGGAGTGAGCGAGCAGGTGCCCGCCGGCGTCCGCCGGTGCGGCGACAGGGAAGCCTAGGGGGAAGACATGGGCGTACGGGACGAAGCACGGGACGCGGACGTCACGGAGGACCGGCCGCCGGGGCCGGCGGAGTTGCCCGATCTGCTGGAACTGGACCTCGCGGAACTGCGCGCGGTCCGGCACCCGGTGCTGGACGAGGTGCTGGCCGATCTGCGGGAACGGGCCGCACAGCCCAGCGAGATCCTCTGGGGGTTCAACAACTCCTTCTGAAGGGCGCGAAGGACGTGTGGAACGCCGACGCGGTCGCGCAAGACGTCAGTTCCGGTCCGCTCCGGTGACTGAACCGGACAACTTCCGGCGCGCCGCGTTTGTGTCCGGGCCCCGCCCGGGAATGCCGCCCCGTACGGGCAGGGGCCGAGGCGCGGTGCGCGCCGCGGAACCGCGGGGCCGTACGTCATGGGGGTGCCGGAGTGTCGGAAGAGGTGACCTCCGCGATCCCCACGACGTCCACCCCGCACCGGGACACCCCACATCCCGGTCCGCGCGCCACCGCGACCTCCCGCCCGCCGGGTCCCGCCCCGTCGCACGCCGACGCGGCCCACCCCGGTGAACCGCCCTTCCCCTTCCGGCAGTTCATCGTCAAGATGCACGGCCGCTGCAACCTCGCCTGTCGCTACTGCTATCTCTACGAGGGCCCCGACCACGGCTGGCGCGCCCGCCCCGCCGCCACCCCGCCCGCCGTCCTGGAACACACCGCGCGGCGGATCGGTGAACACGCCCGCGCCCACGGCTCGACCGCCCTGTCCCTGGTCCTGCACGGCGGCGAACCGCTGCTCGCCGGCGTCGGCACCCTCGCCCGGTTCACCGACCGGGTCCGCCACCTGGTCCCGGACGACTGCACGGTGCACGCCACCGTCCAGACCAACGCCACCCTGCTCACCGAACGCCGGCTCGCCGTCCTCGCCCGGCACGGCATCCGCGTCGGCATCAGCCTGGACGGCGGCCTGCCCGAGCACAACACGCTGCGCACCGACCGCGCCGGACGCCCCTCCTGGCCCGCGGCCACCCGGGGCGCCCGCCTGATCGCCGCACACCACCCGCGGGCGTACGCCGGAATCCTCACCGTCGTGGACCCCACGACGGACCCGGTCGAGCTGTACGAGTCACTGCTCGCGCTGCGGCCACCCGCCCTCGACCTGCTGCTCCCGCACGGCAACTGGTCGGCCCCGCCGCTGCGTTGGGCCGTCGGCGCGACTGCTTACGGGGACTGGCTGTGCGCGGTCTTCGACCGCTGGTGGGGGGCGGGGCGGCGGGAGACGCGCGTCCGGCTCTTCGAGGAGTGCCTCGCGCTGCTCCTCGGGCTGCCCGCCGCCACCGAGTCGCTCGGCCTCGCACCGTTCGACGCCGTCGTCGTGGAGACCGACGGCTCCATCGAACAGGTCGACTCCCTGAAGTCCTGTTACGCGGGGGCGGCGGAGACCGGACTCGACGTCTTCCGGCACGGCTTCGACGAGGCTCTCGGCCACCCCGGGATCGCCGCCCGGCAGGCTGGCGCCGCCGCGCTCTCGGCCGACTGCAGGGCCTGCCCGCTGCTCACGGTCTGCGGCGGCGGGCACTACGCGCACCGCTACCGGGCCGGGCGGGGCTTCGCCAACCCGTCCGTCTACTGCGCCGACCTCCAGCGCTTCATCCGGCACGTCGCGGGGAGACTGGCCGGGGCCGTCACCGTCCCCGCCGCTTCCGAAGGGGGCTTCCCGTGATCCTGCCGCCGGTTCCGGAGCGGGCCCTGACCGAACTGGGCCGCACCGAAGGCGGCCCCGAGACCCTCGGGCTGCTCGTGCGCGACCAGCACACCCGGCGGCTGCTCCTGCTCCGCGCGGTCCTCGACGCCGCGGAGGCCGCCGGCCCGCGACTCCTGCCCGCCGCCGCCCTGAACCGGCTGCACGAGGACTGGGCCCTCCTGGAGGAGGTGGAACGCCTGGAGCGGGCCGCCCGCCGCGCGCGCGGGGCGGCCGGTCCGGGCCCCGAAGCGAGGCCGGTCCCCGGCGCCGGGACAGGTGAAGTGGGCGCACTTACGGGGGTGTTCGGCCCCGCGGGCGGTGTCGTGTCCGAGCCCCCGGCCGGACGGCCCGCCCGGCACGCGGATGCCTTCGTGTCCGAGCCGCCGGCCGAACGGGCCACCGGTGACGAGAACGGCCAGGTCCCGGCGGACCGCGCGCCGTCGCCGTCCCGCCCCCCGCACCGGACCGGCCACAACACCTCCGCCCCCGCTCTCCCCGTCCCACACCCGACCGGCGTCCGGTCCCTGCTCCTGCACCCCTTCACCGGCCCCTGGGCCCGTGACGCCCTGCGCGGACTCGGCACCGCGACCGGCCCCGGCACCGAGCGCGATCCCGGTGAACCGGCCCGCGCGCTCGCCCACTTCGGGGCGCTCGCCGCCGTGGCCGCCGTCCGCGCCGGGGTGTCCTGCGCCGTACGCCTCAGCGCGCGCGACGGCGTCCTCACGCTGCCCTCTCTCGGGGCGCTGCGCACCGGCTGTCCCGGGGACACCGAGGTGTGCCTCGTGCACCGGCGGGGACGGCTGACGTTCCGGCGGCCGGGCGAGGCCGACGTGGTCGTCCACGTGCAGAGCGGCGTCGGCGCGTGGTCGGAGGCGGCGGCCTGGACACCCGCGTACGCGCTGCCGGGGCTGCTGCCGGGCTCCGCGCCCGTGCCGCTCGACGACCTCGACCCCTACCGGACGGCGCGCGGCGGGCCCCGGCCGCACACGCTCAGCGGCCCCGTCACCCTCGACGACGCCGACCGCAAGCACTGGCTGCACGCCTGGTCCGGCACGGCGGCGGCGCTCGGTCTCGGCGGCGAGCGGCGCCTCACGGAAGCGGCGGCCCTGCTGCGCTGCCTCGTCCCCCTCTCCGCACCCCCCGGGGCGGTGCAGGGCCGGGCGGGCGGCAGTTGCAGCGGCACCCGCCGTGAGGCCTTCGGTGCCGTCCTGAGCAGCGCTCCGGCGACCGCCACCGCCTTTGCCGCGACCCTCGTCCACGAGATACAGCACACCAAACTCGCCGCGCTCGGCGACATGATGACGCTCCATCACGCCGACGGCGAGGCACGGCACTTCGCGCCCTGGCGGCCCGACCCGCGCCCGTACGACGGTCTGTTGCAGGGTGCCTACTCCCACCTGGCGCTGGCCGACTTCTTCCAGCGCACCGCGCTCGCCGCCCGGCACCCCGCCGAGCGGGACGCAGCCTGGGCCCGGCACGCCCGCTACCAGGAGCAGGTCGGGGCCGTCCTGCCCGCGCTCGTCGGATCCGGCGATCTCACCACGCGGGGACGCCAGTTCGTCGACCGCATGGTCGAGGTGTACGAACGGCTCGCCGAGCAGCCGGCGCCGCGCGGCCAGACGGCGCGGGCCACCGCCTACGTACGGGCCGCCCGCACGCTGTGGACACAGCGGCACACGCCCCGCCGGTGAATGCCTTCACGCCACCGGCCGGATCGAGCCATCCTCGCCGAAAGCCGCGGCTTCCCGGACGCGGGACCCTCCGTGCGCCAAGATCGTCGCTGAACACGTTTGACCAAGGACCGTGGGCAGGCGGCGGGCGGCTGTGTCGGCGCCCTATCGCAGGCCCTCGCGGCGGTTCTAAAATCACGCGCGGGGAGGCCGCTGCATGTCTGGAGCTCGTACGCCGGTCCGGCCAGCCGAGAGGGGGGCCGTGAAGCAGACCGTCACGATCAGCTTCGCCGGGTTCAACCGGGCCTGGGCCGCCTGGATCGGTGACCGCCTGGAGCGGCGCGGCCATCGCGTGGTCTACCAGCGCTGGGACTCCCCGGCCGAGGTCCCGCTCGTCGACCTGCTGCGCGACCTGACCCTCGCCCGGGGCCGGATCCTGATCGTGGTCAGCGAGTGGTACTTCCAACTCGGCCCCCGCACCCAGGAGGAGTGGAACACCGCGCTGCGCGAGGTCGTCGCCCCCGACCCGTCCCGGTTCGCCGCCGTGTCCGTCACCACCAGCCCGGTCCCCACGGCCACCGCCGTGCTCGGCGCGGTCGACCTGAACAACATGGGCGCCGACGAGGCCGAACGCCGCGTCCTCGACCGCCTCGACCTGCCCTCCGACCCGCTGCCGGAAGCCACCGAGAGCGCCCGGCGCGGTCCCCGCTACCCGGCCGCCATGCCCGAGGTGTGGGGCGGCGTCCCGCGCCGCAACACCCGCTTCACCGGCCGCGAGCCCCTTCTGAACGACGCCTACCACCTGCTCCAGGGCGCCGAGCCGGGCGCCGGCGTCGTCACCCTGCACGGCATGTCCGGCGTCGGCAAGACGCAGCTCGCCGCCGAGTACGTCTACCGCTTCGGCTCCGAGTACGACGTCGTGTGGTGGGTCAACGCCGAGAAGCGGGTCACCTACCGGCGCCGACTGGCCGAGCTGGCACCGCAGTTGGGCCTCAGCACCGGCGCCGAGTACGGCGAACGGCTGCGTGCCGTCCGCGACTCGCTGCGCCGCGGCGAGCCGTACGGCCGCTGGCTGCTGATCCTGGACGGCGCGGACGAGCCCGACCAGATCTACGACCTCGTGCCCACCGGCGCCGGACACGTCCTGATCACCTCGCGCAACCCCGAGTGGAGCGAGCACAACAGCAAGCTCCTGGAGGTGCCGGTCTACGACCGCGACGAGTCCGTCGCCTTCATCCGCCGCCGCGCGCCCCGCCTCAGCGAACCCGAGGCCGACCAGCTCGCCGAGGCGCTGGAGGACCTGCCCCTCCTGCTGGACCAGACGGCCGGCTGGCTCAACGACTCGGACCTGTCGGTCCAGGAGTACATCGCCCTCCTCGACGGCGGCATCGACCAGGACGTCGTCAAGATCTCCGCCGACTTCCCCGTCGCCTTCCAGACCGCCTGGTCGATACTCCTCAACAAACTCCGCGACACCGTCCCCGAGTCCGTCGACCTACTCCGCCTGTGCACCTTCTTCGCGCCCGGCTTCATCCCCGTGCGCCTCCTGAAGGAGATGCCGCACGACCAGCTCCCCGAACAGATCGCGGGCCTGCTCAACGACCCGCTGCTGTGGAACCGGGCGATCAACCAGCTCCGCCAGTACTCCGTCGTCCGACTGGAGTCCCACGAGGCGGCCGGCGACGAGACCGCCTCCTCCGGCGAGTCGCTCTACCTGCACCGCATGGTCCACCAGATCGTCCACAAGGACATGCCCGACGAGGACCGCCGCGAGTTCGTCGACGTCGTCCGGCGCGCCCTGGCCGCCGCCGACCCCCGGCGGCCCACCGACACCCGCCTGTGGCCCGGCTACGCCGAGATCGTCCCGCACCTGAAGTTCGCGGACGTCCTGCAGAGCAAGGACCCCGCGGTGCAGTCGCTGGTCTTCAACTGCCTCCGCTACATGTACATCTCGGGCGAGTACCGGGCCGGCACCAAGCTCGGCGAGCGCGCACTGGCCGCCTGGAAGCCGCTCCTCGGCGAGAACCACCCGCGCGTCTGGGAACTGACCTACCACTACGCCAACCTGCTCCGCGCCGCCGGCGACTACCAGGGCACCGAGGTCCTGGAGCGCGCCACCGTCGAGCACCTGCGCGAGCAGCGCGGCGAGCAGGACCTCGACCATCTGCGGGCCCTCGGCGGACTCGCCGCCGACCTGCGGGGCCTCGGCCGCTACGACGAGTCCCTGAGGCTCTCCGAACGGCTGCTGGCGCTGTACCGCGACCTCCTGGGCGACGCCGACTCCCGCACCCTGAACGCCCAGAAGAACCTGGCCGTCTCCTTCCGCCTCCTCGGCCGGTACCAGGAGGCCCACGACGCCGACCTGCGCACCCTGGAGTCACGGCGCCTGCTGCTGCGCGGACGGCACCCGTGGACGCTGTACTCGGAGATCTCCTACGCGACGGACCTGCGTCTCCTCGGCCGGTACGCCGAGGCCGAGTCCGCGCAGCGCACCAGCGTGCGCGAGCACCGCAACGTCATGGGCCGCGACAACCCGCAGACCCTGGACGCCGAGCACAACCTCGCCCTGTGCCAGTACCGCACCGGCGACCGCACCGCGGCGGGCCCGATGTTCGCCAGTGTGCTGGAGCGCTGTGAGCGGGTCCTCGGCGAGACCGACCCGCAGACCCTCCGGTTCGCCGTCGGCACGAGCTGCTTCTACCGCGACCACGGTGACATCGACCAGGCGCGCGAGATCGGCGAGTCCGTCCTCGCCCGGTACGAGATGATGCTGCCCGAGGGCCATCCGTTCATCGTCGGCGCCCGCGCCAACCACGCCCTTATCCTGCGCAGCGTCGGGGAATGGGACCAGGCCCACGAGGTAGTCGAGCAGGCGCTGGCCGACATGACGGCCGCGGTGGGCGAGCACCATCCCTGGACGCTCGGCTGCGCCGTGAACGCCGCGGCCCTGCGCAACCTCGTCATCGGTCCCGAACCGGCGACGGAGCTGAGCCGGCAGACGGTCGCCCGGGCCACCGAGACCCTCGGCCGCACCCACCCGCTCACCCTGTCCGCGCGCGTCGCGCTCGCCGCCGACCTGCGCGGCATGGCGGACCGTCAGGAGGCCGAGAAGGTGGAGCAGGAGGCACTGTCCGACCTCGACTCCACGCTCGGTGCGCGGCACGTCCACACCATCTCCGCCCGCTCCCGCAACCGGCCCCACTGGGACTTCGAGCCCCAGTCCACCTGAGCCCGGAGCCCCGGTACCCCGTGCGGGGATGCGGGGAAGCCGTCGCAGAGGGAACGCCGAAGGGCCCGGCCCGAGTCCACAGGGACTCGGGCCGGGCCCTTCGTTCGTGCTGCCGTGGCGAGACGCCGAGGACTAGGCCTCGTACACCTCACGCACCAGCTGCTCCTGCTCCGCCTGGTGCCGCTTCGCGGAACCGACGGCGGGCGACGAGGAGTGCGGACGCGAGATGCGGCGCAGGCGCTCGCCGTGCGGGACGTCCGCTCCGACCGCGAGGTCGAGGTGGTCGATCAGGTTGAGCGCGATGAACGGCCAGGCACCCTGGTTCGCCGGCTCCTCCTGGGCCCACAGGTACTTCTCGGCGTTCGGGTACTTGGCGATCTCCGCCTGGAGCTCGGCACCCGGCAGCGGGTACAGGCGCTCGATGCGGATGATCGCCGTGTCCGTGGAGCCGCGCTTCTTCCGCTCGGCCTCCAGGTCGTAGTACAGCTTGCCGGCGCAGAACACGACCTTGCGCACGGCGGCCGCGTCGACCGTGTCGTCGCCGATGACCGGGCGGAACTCGCCCGTCGTGAACTCCTCCGCCTTCGAGGCCGCGGCCTTCAGGCGCAGCATCGACTTCGGGGTGAAGACCACCAGCGGCTTGTGGTGCGGGTTGTGCACCTGCCACCGCAGGAGGTGGAAGTAGTTCGACGGGAGCGTCGGCTGCGCGACCGTCATGTTGTTCTGCGCGCACAGCTGGAGGAAGCGCTCGATCCGGGCCGAGGAGTGGTCCGGGCCCTGTCCCTCGTAGCCGTGCGGGAGCAGCAGGGTGACGCCGGACGTCTGGTTCCACTTCTGCTCGGCGGCCGAGATGTACTCGTCGACGATCGTCTGCGCGCCGTTGACGAAGTCACCGAACTGCGCCTCCCACATGACCAGCGCGTCCGGTCGGGCCAGCGAGTAGCCGTACTCGAAGCCCATGACCGCGTACTCGGAGAGCAGCGAGTCGTAGACGTTGTAGCGGGCCTGGTCGTCCGAGAGGTACTGGAGCGGGGTGAAGTCCTCGCCCGTGACCCGGTCGATCAGTACCGCGTGACGCTGGCCGAAGGTGCCGCGGCGCGAGTCCTGGCCGGACAGCCGGACCGGCGTGCCCTCCAGGAGCAGCGAACCGATGGCGAGGGTCTCGCCCATGCCCCAGTCGATCGTGCCGTCCTCGATCATCGCCGCACGGCGCTGGAGCTGCGGGAGCAGCCGCGGGTGCACGGTGACGTTGTCCGGGATGTTGACCTGGGACTCGGCGATCCGCTTCACGACCTCCTGGGAGACCGCGGTGGGCACGGCGACCGGGAACTCGGCCTGGACGTCCGGGACATGCGTCTCGGGCGCCTGGGCGACGGCCTCGCGGACCTCCGTGAAGACCTTCTCCAGCTGGCCCTGGAAGTCCTGCAGCGCCTGCTCGGCCTCTTCGAGGGTGATGTCGCCGCGACCGATGAGGGACTCGGTGTAGAGCTTGCGCACCGAGCGCTTCTTGTCGATCAGGTCGTACATCAGCGGCTGGGTGAACGCCGGGTTGTCGGACTCGTTGTGACCGCGGCGGCGGTAGCAGATGAGGTCGATCACGACGTCCTTGTTGAACGCCTGACGGAACTCGAACGCGAGCCGCGCGACACGGACGACGGCCTCGGGGTCGTCGCCGTTCACGTGGAAGATCGGCGCCTCGATCATGCGGGCCACGTCGGTGGCGTACATGGAGGAGCGCGACGACTCCGGGGCGGCGGTGAAGCCGACCTGGTTGTTGATGACGATGTGGACCGTGCCGCCCGTGCGGTAACCGCGCAGCTGCGACATGTTGAGCGTCTCGGCGACCACACCCTGGCCGGCGAAGGCCGCGTCACCGTGCAGGGCGACCGGCAGGACGGTGAAGTCCGTGCCGCCCTTGTTGATGATGTCCTGCCGTGCGCGGACGATGCCCTCGATGATCGGGTCGACCGTCTCCAGGTGGGACGGGTTCGCCGCCAGCGAGACCTTGATCTGCTCGCCGTCGAGGCCGGTGAAGGTGCCGTGGGCGCCCAGGTGGTACTTCACGTCGCCGGAGCCGTGCATCGACTTCGGGTCGAGGTTGCCCTCGAACTCGCGGAAGATCTGCGCGTACGACTTGCCGACGATGTTCGCGAGGACGTTCAGCCGGCCGCGGTGGGCCATGCCGATGACGACCTCGTCCAGCCGGGACTCGGCGGCGCTGTCGATGACGGCGTCCAGGAGCGGGATGACGGACTCGCCGCCCTCCAGGGAGAAGCGCTTCTGGCCGACGTACTTCGTCTGCAGGAAGGTCTCGAAGGCCTCCGCCGCGTTCAGCCGGCGCAGGATGCGCAGCTGCTCCTCGCGCTCCGGCTTGGAGTGCGAGCGCTCGATGCGGTCCTGGATCCACTTGCGCTGCTTCGGGTCCTGGATGTGCATGAACTCGACGCCGGTGGTGCGGCAGTACGAGTCGCGCAGCACGCCGAGGATGTCGCGCAGCTTCATCAGGGACTTGCCGGCGAAGCCGCCGACCGCGAACTCCCGCTCCAGGTCCCACAGGGTGAGGCCGTGCTCGGTGATGTCCAGGTCGGGGTGCTTGCGCTGGCGGTACTCCAGCGGGTCGGTGTCGGCCATGACGTGGCCGCGGACCCGGTAGGAGTGGATCAGCTCGAAGACGCGGGCGGCCTTCGTGACGTCGTCGTCGTGGCTGGCGTCGATGTCCTTGAGCCAGCGGACCGGCTCGTAGGGGATGCGCAGCGCCTCGAAGATGTCGTCGTAGAAGCCCTGCTCGCCGAGGAGCAGGTTCGCGACGATCCGCAGGAACTCGCCGGAGGCGGCGCCCTGGATGACCCGGTGGTCGTAGGTCGACGTGAGCGTCATGACCTTCGAGATGCCGAGCTTGTTCAGGGTGTCCTGGGAGGTGCCCTGGAACTCCGCCGGGTAGTCCATGGAGCCGACGCCCATGATGACCGACTGCGAGGGCATCAGACGCGGGACCGAGTGGACGGTGCCGAGGCCGCCGGGGTTGGTCAGCGAGACCGTGACACCGGAGAAGTCGTCCATCGTCAGCTTGCCGTCACGTGCCCGGCGGACGATGTCCTCGTAGGCCTGCCAGAACTCGAAGAAGTTCAGCGTCTCGGCCTTCTTGATGCCGGCGACGACGAGCTGGCGGTCGCCGTTCGGCTTCACCAGGTCGATGGCGAGACCGAAGGTGATGTGCGCGGGCTTGACGAGGGTGGGCTTCCCGTCCTTCTCCGCGAAGTGCCAGTTCATCGACGGCATGGCCTTGATGGCCTGCACCATCGCGTAGCCGATGAGGTGGGTGAAGGAGATCTTCCCGCCCCGGGCCCGCTTCAGGTGGTTGTTGATCACGATGCGGTTGTCGAAGAGCAGCTTCACCGGGACCGCGCGCACGGACGTGGCCGTGGGCACCTCCAGCGAGGCGTTCATGTTCTTCGCGACGGCACCGGCGGGACCGCGCAGGGTCACGTACTCGGGGCCCTCGGGCGCCTCGGTGGCCGGCTCGGCCTTCGGCTGCGCGGCGGCCGGAGCGGCCTTCACGGGAGCCGGGGCGGCGGCAGCGGGCTTCGGAGCCGCGGGAGCAGCCGCCGGAGCGGGCGCGGGCGCGGCCGGAGCGGCGGGAGCCGCCTGAGGGGGAGCCTGGCGCGCCGCGGGCGGCGCGGGCGCGGCCGCAGCGGCCGGCGCGGGCGTGGTGGTCCCTGCGGCCCCCGCGGCCGCAGTACCCGCCGGAGCCGAGGCGGCGGGCGCCCCGGGCTTGTAATCGGCGAAGAAGTCCCACCAGGCTCGGTCTACGGAGTTCGGGTCCTGGAGGTACTGCTGATAGATCTCGTCGACGAGCCACTCGTTGGGTCCGAAGGCGGCAGCGGGGTTCTTCCCGGCTTGGTCCTCGGTCGAAGTGCTCGAGTTACTGGGGGACTGTGGCGACACGGCGGCAACCGCCCTCTTCCGCTTCACAAGGTGATGGACAGCGGGAATAAAGGCTACGCCTCCCCGGCCGGGTAGGTCAGGCCGGGCCCGTCCAACGTCGTGCAAGTCACATCGGAATCCGTGTTTCGCGCAGGGAAATGGCGGGAAACAAGCGGGGTTCCGCTTCTGGAAGGGTACGCCGACCCCGGGTCGCGGCACGACTCTCGCGGCCCTCTGCCTGATCACACGTGTACACCGGCGGCGACCGTGATGGATCTTGCGGCTCCGCTTCGAACTTTACGTCAACTTGGCAGAGAAGGAAGTCCCGGAAGGATGACCTGGATCCGGCAACCCCGCTCGGATTCGGCCACACCGATCCGGCCGCCGTGCAGATCGACCGCCCACCGGGCGATGGCCAGGCCGAGGCCCGTGCCGCCGTCGCTGCCGGGGCCGTGCGGCGCGGGCACCCCACCGCGGTTGAACCGCTCGAAGACCCGGTGCCACTCCGACTTCGGGATGCCCGGTCCCTCGTCCAGGACCTCGAGCGACAGCGACTCCGGGTGATCGCCCCGCCGCGCCCTGACCGTCACCCGGCCGTGCGCCGGGCTGTGCTTGACGGCGTTGTCGATGAGATTCGCCACGACCTGGTGGATCCGCTCCGGGTCCGCGTGCGCGGTCAGCTCGGGAGGGGACACGTCGAGGTGCAGATGGACGTCGGTGCGGGTGTGGCTGCCGGAGCCGGACGCGATGTCCGCGCGCGCCGAGGCGACCATGTTGGCCTCCTTCAGTACTCCCGACAGGTACGGCCACACCTCGAAGCGCCGCCGGCGCAGCGGGACGACGCCGTTGTCCAGGCGGGACAGGTCGAGCAGGGTCTCCACCAGCCGCCCGAGCCGCTCCGTCTGCTTCAGCGCCGTGCGCATCGTCTCGGGGTCGGCGGCGGACACCCCGTCCACGACGTTCTCCAGCACCGCCCGCAGCCCCGCGATCGGGGTGCGCAGCTCGTGCGAGACATTCGCCACGAGTTCCTTGCGCTGGCGGTCCTGGGCCTCCAGCTCGTCCGCCATGAGGTTGATCGTCTGGGCCAGGTCGCCCAGCTCGTCGCGCCGGTCGTCCCGCACCCGGCGCGTGTAGTCGCCGTGCGAGATGGACCGGGCCACCGCGTTCATCTCGTCCAGCGGCGCGGTGAGCGAGTGCGCCACGAACTGGGTGATCAGCAGGGTGGCGATCATCGAGAACACCGTGATGAAGCGGAGTTCCGTCTTGGTGTGCACCGCGATCATCGACAGACCCGTGGTGATGAGCACCGAGATGACGACCAGCGCGCCCAGTTTGGTCTTGATGGAGAAGGGCCGGAGGCCGGCCCAGGGGCCCGCGCCCCTGCGTTCCCCGGAGGAGCGCGCGCCGAGCCCGCGTCCCCGCTCGCCGAGCACGCTCATCACATCAGCCCCTCACGAAAGTCCCGGACGCGTTGGTCCCGGCGTTCCGACGGCGGCCCAACTCAGGGAGTCGGGGTCTCCAGCGCGTAGCCCACGCCGTGCACCGTACGGATCCGCTCGGCACCGATCTTGCGGCGCAGCGCCTTGATGTGGCTGTCCACGGTGCGGGTACCGGACGCGTCGGCCCAGTCCCACACCTCGGCGAGCAGCTGCTCGCGCGAGAGTACGGCACGGGGGGTGTTCGCGAGGCAGACCAGCAGGTCGAACTCGGTGGGAGTGAGGTGCACGTCCTCGCTGCGCACCCGCACCCGGCGCTGTGCGTGGTCGATCTCCAGCTCGCCGAGGCGCAGGATGCCGCTGCGGGGCGTGGAGGCGGCGACCACGGCGCGCTCGACCCTGCGCAGCAGGACGTGCACGCGCGCGGCCAGCTCACGCATCGAGAAGGGCTTCGTCATGTAGTCGTCGGCGCCGACGCCGAGTCCGACCAGCATGTCGGTCTCGTCGTCGCGCGCGGTGAGCATCAGCACCGGCACCGGGCGCGCTGCCTGCACGCGGCGGCAGACCTCCAGGCCGTCGAAGCCGGGCAGCATGATGTCGAGGATCAGCAGATCGGGCTGCCAGGCCTCGGCCGTGTCCACCGCGGCGGGACCGTCGCCCGCGGTTTGCACGAGGAATCCCTCGGCGCGCAGGCGGGCCGCGATGGCCTCGACGATCGTCGGGTCGTCCTCGACCACCAGCACCCGGCGCTGAGCGCCCGGTGTCGCCGCCGTGCCGTTCTGGGAGGTGTGTGTCTGCTCCATCGCCCGCCCCTGAGTGTGCTTTCCGGAATCCGTGGGGTGATCCCATGACTGCGCTTGACGCTTGAATGATCCGCGTCAGGAAAGCAGAGTACGGGCAGGCACGGGGCCTCGGCTATCCAGGCCTTACCGCGAGATGCACCACGTCGGGAACGCCCCGGGCAACGGGGATCTCTTCGGTACGGACCCGCTGGAATCCGGCATTCCACAAGGTTCCTTCAAATTCCGGAGAGGGCTGGGCCGACCATACGGCCAGTACGCCGCCCGGCTTCAACGTCCTTGCGCAGCTTGCGAGTCCGGCCTTCCCGTACAGGCCCGCGTTGCCCTCCGTGACCGTCCATCCGGGTCCGTTGTCGATGTCGAGGCACAGGGCGTCGAACGTGTCGGAGATCTCATTGACGTAGTCGACGAGATCGTCCTCGACGATCTCGGTGCGCGGGTCGGCGAGCGCCGTGGCCGACAGCTCGGCGAGGGGGCCCTCGCGGTGCCAGTCGATGATGGCCCGCTCCCGCTCGACCACCGTGATGCGCCCCCAGCGCTCGTCCGCGGCGGCGTGCGCGAGGGAGAACCCGACGCCCAGCCCGCCGATCAGCACGCTCGGCTCCGGACGTCCGTCCAGGGCGTCGCGGGCGGCGTCCACGAGCAGGCGCTCGGAACGCCCGTCGGAGGTGTCCATCAGGAAACATCCGTTGGCGATGATCTGCAGCAGCGCGCCGTGACGCCGCAGCACGACCTCGCCGTACGGGCCCTGGCGCCGGTCGATGACCACGGGGGTGTCGTACGTGGCAGTCATGGCCTCCATCCTGGCATCCAGGCGGGGCCCCGGGGGCGGAATATCCGGGGCCCGGCCCCCCCACGGTCCGGGCCTCGGACGGTGCGGGCGCGATCAGGCACCCCGCGGTCTCATCCGACGTCCAGGCCGTGCCCGCAGGCGAACACCGGGTCCTCTGTGTCGTCGGGCACGTCCGGCCGGGACGCCCGTACCGCCTCCATGGAACGCGGCAGTTCGAAGGGCAGCCGGCCCTCGGCGCGCGCCCGTCCGACGGCGACGTCGAGGAGCGCCGGCACTCGCGCCGTAGCCGGCGGCCAGGGCGGCGACCCGCTCCGCGATCTCCGGGAGTACGGCGGGCCGCTCCAGGTTGACGCGCACCAGCGTCGGCACCGTGTCCAGGAGCCGCAGGATCTCCTACAGCTCGTCCTCGGGAAAGGGGAGCGAGCCCCCGTGGAAGAAGGACTCGAAGAGCCAGGGCCGCTCCTCGTAGGGAGTGCCGAGGTGCGGGACGGCGAGGTCCGCGTCGAGCGGGTCGGCCACGACGTTGCCGTACGCGGCCGCCGCCGTCCGCTCCGAGACGCCCCGCAGACACAGGTTCGGGCGGTCCCCGACCGGCAGCAGGTCCCGGTCGGCCAGGACGGTCAGGGAGCGGCGCTCCGCCTGCGGTCGGTCACGACGGCGGGCACCGGGCTGCCGCAGCAGGCCTGAGACCCCGGGCTCCGCCCGGCAACGACCTCGGAGCCCGGCCGGGAACCATGAGGAGTTGTTGTGAATCGCCCGGTACGGGGCACCTGTCGTGGACAGCGCCGGGTGGGGCGCGGAGGCTTGGCGGTGACGGAAGGAGCACGGCAGCGTGGACGGGAGCATCACCGGGCACCGCCCGCGAGGGGCGGCACCCACCGGGCCGGACGAGCCCGCAGCCCGACGCGGTGAAGCCGTCGAGCGGGCGGGGCTGCCCGCCGCGCGCCGCCCCGGGACCGCCGGACCGACGTCGGACGGACCCGCGGCGAACGGCCTCGACGGCATGCCCCGGCAGCGCACCGAGCAGGTCGCTGCGCCAACTGCTCGGTGCGCGGCCGCTGTTCCGAACCCGGCGGCCCCTGTGCCGAGTGCCCTCTCCTCGGACGCCGCTCCGGCGTCCGCGCCGTCGGCCGCACCGGCCCACGCGCGACGGCCGGGCGGTCTCGCGGCCCGAGCCGCCCGATCTGTCGGACGGCTCCTGCCCACCCCGCCGGGCACGCCCTTCACCTTCGGGTACGCCACCGTCCTCGCCGTCACCTCGTACGTCGCCGGCCACGCGGATCCCGCGCTCGTGCGCGCCCTGCACCAGGCGTCCAGTACGGACGTCGCGCACCTCGTGCGATACCCCGTGGCGGTGCTGTTCGCGAGCGCGTTGTGGATCGTCGGCGGGATCCTCTCGCCGTACGCCGCCGGGTTCCTGCTCGTACTGACCGCACTGGAGCGGCGGATCGGGGCGGCACGGGCCGCCGGTGTCTTCCTGCTCGGGCACGTGGTCGCCACGCTGGCCACCGAGGTGCCGGTCGGGCTGGCGGTGTGGGCGGGGCGGCTTCCCGGCAGCTCGCTGCACCGGTTCGACTACGGCATCAGCTTCGGTGTCGCCGCGAGCGTCGGCTCCCTCGCGGGACTCCTCCCGCCCTGGCTGCGGTGGCCTCTGCTGACGGTCTTCGGCTCCGTCCTCGCGGAGGACCTGATCACGCTCGACGACCCGATGACGAACTGGGGCCACCTCCTGGCACTGGCCCTCGGCGTCGCGACCTGGCCCCTGGTGCGGCGCGCGGCGCGAGCGCGCGGCGGCTTCCGGAGCGGCCGAGACCTGACCCGTCCGCCGACGGGAACCCCTCGCGCCGCCTCGCCCGACCTCGACGCCGACAGTCCGGCAGCTTCCTAGCGCGTGTCCTCTCCGGTGTACCGCGCGCTCAGCAGCGGTGCCTCCACGCGCCAGCCCAGTGAGGCGTAGAGCGCCCGTCCCTCCGGTGTTCCCGCGAGGACGGCGGTCTCCGCGCCCTGGTCCGCCGCCGCCCGGTCGAGCGTGCGCATGACCGTGCGCCCGAGTCCCCGCCGCCGGTGCCCGGCCGACGTCTCTACCTGGTCGACGACGGCCGTCGCTCCCGTCGTGGCGATCTGGCCCCGGGCCGCCCAGGAGCCGTCCGGCGCCGTGACCAGGGCACGGGTGACGCCGCCGCGGGACCAGGTGCGCAACCGGTAACCCTGGGGGAGCGGCTCGTCCGGGCCGGCGTCCTCGGTGGCGGCCAACGGTGCCGACATCAGGTAGCCCGGTTCGGGGTCGGTCCACCAGCCCTCGCCGAGCAGGTGGCGGACGGCCGACGGCTCGGCGAAGACCTTGAGCCAGACACCGGGTGCGGTCACCGCGTCCGCGACCTTGCGGACCGCCGCCGCCTCGACCCGGTCGCGCGTCTCCCCGAGGACGTGCCGCGTGACGTGTCCCTCCTGCCCGACGTCGATCGTGTATCCCCACTCCCGGACCACCGGCGCCGCCGCCCCGCGCGAGACGACCCACCCGTCCACCCAGGCCCGCACGATCCTGTCCACCCCTGCCCCCTGTCTCCCCAGCCGTCCGCTGCGTGCGCCCATGCTTCACGTAACGGTCCTAGTCACATAGAGACCCTTACTGGGGAGATGATGTCAGGCCCGTCGGCCCCGCGCCAGACGTGCCTCGCGGCAGACCTGTTTCCGGCGCCTCCTGCGTGATCGCTCACAGCGAACAGCCCTCGGGGAACATTGAGGGACTCCGATGCATTGAGTCGGCATAGCTCAACTTGTATGCCGAAGGGAAGATCATGGCTTCGACGTCCGCATCACTCACTCTGCCCGTGCTGCCGCTCGACGACGAGGTCGTGCTGCCTGGAATGGTGGTTCCGCTCGATCTGAACGACGCCGATGTGCGGGCCGCCGTGGAGGCAGCCCAGTCCGCCGCTCGTTCAACGCCCGGCAAGCCCCAGGTACTCCTGGTCCCGCGTATCGACGGGACCTACGCGAGCACCGGTGTGCTCGGCACCGTCGAGCAGGTCGGCCGGCTGGCCGACGGCGACCCGGGCGCGCTGATCCGCGGGCGCGGTCGTGTGAAGGTCGGCGCGGGCACCACGGGCCCCGGTGCCGCCCTGTGGGTCGAGGGCACCCGGGTCGACGAGACCGTGCCGGACCCGCTGCCCGGCCGGGTCGCCGACCTGGTCAAGGAGTACAAGGCCCTGGCCACCAGCTGGCTGCGCAAGCGCGCCGCCTGGCAGGTCGTGGACCGCGTCCAGCAGATCGACGACGTGTCCGCGCTCGCCGACAATTCCGGTTACTCACCCTTCCTCTCGCTCGACCAGAAGGTCGAGCTGCTGGAGACCGCCGACCCGGTGGCCCGCCTGAAGCTGGCCACCGAGCAGCTCCGCGAGCACCTCGCCGAGCAGGACGTCGCCGAGTCCATCGCCAAGGACGTCCAGGAGGGCGTCGACAAGCAGCAGCGCGAGTTCCTGCTGCGCCGCCAGCTCGAAGCCGTTCGCAAGGAGCTGCGCGACCTCAAGGGCGAGGGTGGCGAGGAGGACGAGTCCGACGACTACCGGGCCCGCGTCGAGGCCGCCGACCTCCCGGAGAACGTGCGGGAGGCGGCACTCAAGGAGGTCGAGAAGCTGGAGCGGTCCAGTGACCAGTCGCCCGAGGGCAGCTGGATCAGGACCTGGCTCGACACCGTCCTCGAACTGCCGTGGAACGAACGGACCGAGGACCAGTACGACATCCAGGGCGCGCAGGCCGTGCTCGACGCCGAGCACGCCGGCCTGGAGGACGTGAAGGAGCGCATCACCGAGTACCTCGCCGTGCGCAAGCGGCGCTCGGACCGCGGCCTCGGGGTCGTCGGTGGCCGGCGCGGAGGCGCCGTGCTCGCGCTCGTCGGCCCGCCCGGCGTCGGCAAGACCTCGCTCGGCGAGTCCGTCGCGCACGCCATGGGCCGCAAGTTCGTCCGCGTCGCCCTCGGCGGCGTCCGGGACGAGGCCGAGATCCGCGGCCACCGTCGTACGTACGTCGGCGCGCTGCCCGGCCGGATCGTCCGCGCCATCAAGGAGGCCGGGTCGATGAACCCGGTGGTCCTGCTCGACGAGATCGACAAGGTCGGCTCCGACTTCCGGGGCGACCCGGCGGCGGCGCTGCTCGAAGTCCTCGACCCGGCGCAGAACCACACCTTCCGCGACCACTACCTGGAGGTCGAACTCGACCTCTCGGACGTCGTGTTCCTCGCGACGGCCAACGTGCTCGAAGCCATCCCGGAGGCCCTGCTCGACCGTATGGAGCTGGTCCGCCTCGACGGCTACACCGAGGACGAGAAGGTCGTCATCGCCCGGGACCACCTGCTGCCGCGCCAGCTGGAGCGGGCCGGTCTGGAGAAGGACGAGGTCGTCCTCGACGAGAGCGCGCTGCGCAAGCTCGCCGGGGAGTACACCCGGGAAGCGGGCGTGCGCAATCTGGAGCGGGGCATCGCCCGGCTGCTGCGCAAGGTCGCGGCCCAGCACGAACTGGGCGAGCGGGAGCTGCCGTTCACGGTGACCGACGCCGACCTGCGCGGACTCGTCGGGCGCCCGCACCACGTGCCCGAGTCCGCCCAGGACCCGGCCGAGCGCCGCACCGCGGTGCCCGGTGTCGCCACCGGTCTCGCCGTGACCGGAGCGGGCGGTGACGTCCTCTACGTGGAGGCGTCGCTGGCCGACCCGGAGACGGGCGCCGCCGGTCTGACCCTCACCGGTCAGCTCGGCGACGTGATGAAGGAGTCCGCGCAGATCGCGCTCTCCTTCCTGCGCTCGCACGGCGCGGAGCTCGAACTCCCCGTCGGCGACCTGAAGGACCGGGGTGCGCACATCCACTTCCCGGCGGGCGCGATCCCCAAGGACGGTCCGAGCGCGGGCGTCACCATGACGACCGCCCTCGCGTCGCTCCTGTCCGGCCGGCCGGTGCGCACGGACGTGGCCATGACCGGTGAGGTCTCGCTGACCGGCCGGGTCCTGCCCATCGGCGGGGTGAAGCAGAAGCTGCTCGCCGCGCACCGGGCGGGGGTCACGACCGTGATCATCCCCAAGCGCAACGAGGCCGACCTGGACGACGTCCCGGCCGAGGTCCTGGAGAAGCTCGACGTCCACGCCGTCACGGACGTCCGTCAGGTCCTGGAGCTGGCACTGGCGCCGGCGACGAACGGTGCCGTGCCGGAGGTTCCGGTGGCGGCGTGACGGACGCCCATCGGAGGGGAAGGCCCGGGTCCCGTGAGGGAGGCCCGGGCCTTCGCCGTGCGCCGGGCCCGTCCGTCCCGCGTCGGGTGCCCGCGTCGTAC
This sequence comes from Streptomyces sp. NPDC102279, assembly GCF_044766365.1. Taxonomy (NCBI): domain Bacteria; kingdom Bacillati; phylum Actinomycetota; class Actinomycetes; order Kitasatosporales; family Streptomycetaceae; genus Streptomyces; species Streptomyces sp. NPDC102279. The sequence goes on from NZ_JBIWLU010000010.1 coordinate 154,019, forward strand.
GTCCGGCGCGGGTCAGCCGTTGGCGAGGGCCACCACGCGGTCCAGGGCGCCGTTGAACTTGTCGTGGTCACCGACCGTCGGGCCGGACGACGTGTACTGCCACATCGTGTAGTAGCCCCACCCGGCCGGCAGCGTCCCCGGATCGGAGGCGTACCGGGCGACCCACAGCGGGTTGGCGGCGGCGAAACCGGCGTAGTTGCCGGTGCACTGGCTCCACCAGCTGGTGGCCGTGTAGATCACCGCGTCGCGCCCGGTGCGGGCCTTGTACTGGGTGAGGAAGCTGCTGATCCAGCTGACCATCGCGCTCGGGGTCTTGCCGTAACAGGCGGCCCCGTACGGGTTCCACTCGATGTCGAGCGTGCCCGGCAGCGTCTTCCCGTCCTTGGACCAGCCGCCGCCGTGGTCGACGAAGTAGTTGGCCTGGACGGCGCCGGTCGTGGTGTCGGGGGTGGCGAAGTGGTACGCGCCGCGGATCATGCCGACGCCGTACGAGCCGTTGTACTGCTGGGTGAAGGAGGGGTTCGTGTAGTACGTCCCCTCGCTCGCCTTCGTGTAGGCCCATCGGACTCCGCTGCTCCACAGCGTGGCCCAGGCGACGTTGCCCTGGTAGTTGGAGACGTCCACGCCTTCGGTCTGGGTGGCCTGAGTGCCGGTGGGCAGGCCGCCCTGGCCGTCGTGGGCGACGACCCCCATACCCATCCGGGCGGAGCCCCGGGCGGGGATGTCCGCGGCGGAGGAGGGGAGTGTGGACAGCAGGGAGAACGCGGCGAGCAGGGTTCCGGCCGCGAGCAGGCGCAGGCGGCGGGCCGTTCCGGATCTGTGCACGGGCATGTGCGTGCCTCCGAAGGGCGATGGAGCTCCGTTGGAGCCCGGTGGGGGGAGAGCGCGGGCACGCGGGCCTTGGGGAACAGGTCGCCGTTGACCCGGAATGGCGTGCGCATGCCAGCGATGTAAGTGCCTGATAAAGAAGCTACGCACGTAGACCACGGCGTGGGAAGAGGGGCCGGACGCTGCCGTTGGTCTACGCCTGCGAAATACTGGCGGAGCTGCGGTAACGGGCGAGTTCTGGCGGAAACTTTCAGGATCGGGAAACCGAGTCAGGGGTGCTGACGTGCACGATCACGGCAACGACGGCGGGCGTCCGGTCACGTCCGACGCGTCGGCCCACGGGGCGGACCGGCCCGTGGACCACGGGGACGGGGTGCACGAGTTCCTGTCCCTGGAGCGCGAGTTGACGCTGTTCCTGCGCCGGGCCCGCGCCAGCCAGGGCGAGATGGCCCGCGAGGTCCACCCCGACCTGGAGTCCGCCGCGTACGGACTGCTCGTCCGGCTCGACGAGTGCGGCCGCCAGCGCGCCACCGAACTCGCCGCCTACATCGGCGTCGGCAAGGCCACCATGTCCCGGCAGCTGCGCGCCCTGGAGGAGTTGGGACTCGTCGCCCGCGAACCCGACCCGGCCGACGGCCGCGCCTGGCTCGTCCATCTCACCGACGAGGGTCGCGGCCGCGTCACCAGCGTTCGCGAGGCCCGCCGCGCCCGCTACGTCCGCCAGCTCGCCCACTGGGACCAGGACGAGGTCGCCGAACTCGCCCGGCTGCTGCACCAGCTGAACTCCCGCATGGAGAAGTGAACTCACGCATGGAGAAGTGAGCGCCCGCGTCCACAGCGGAGCGGCACCCCTCCCGGTGCCGCTCACAGCTCCGCGAACACCACCGTCGCGTCGTCGTGCGTCTTGCTCCGCCGCAGGTGCCGCCGCTCCACCGCGTCCGCGCGCTCCAGCTCCCGGACACGGTCCACCACGGACGCGGAGCCCTCCTTGCGCACCAGCGCGAACAGATCGGCCCAGTCCCCCTCGTGGAACTTCTCCACCCAGCGGGTCGCGCCGTCCGTGAGGGCGGCCAGGGCGCGGACCGAGGCGCGGGGCAGCGTGCCCGTCACCGCGCGGGCGGCCACCGCAGGATCCGCCGCCGCCGTGAAGAAGCCGCCCTCCCTGTTGCGGACGGTGGCGTCGGCCACCGCGTCCGAGGCGAGGGAAGCGCGCGGCACGCGGGAGAGGCGGTCGTCGAGCAGCGCGGTCACCTCGCCGACGGGTGATTCCACCAGCAGGGCCGAGTCGGACAGGACCAGATACTCGACCTCGGAGGTGGACCACCGCGCGAGGACGACGGTTGCCTGAGGCGTCCGCTGGTGAGAAAGGTCACAGGTCGCGGCGTGCGCCCCGGCCACCCGGCGGATCGCCTCGGCCAGCACCTCCCGCAGCGTCACATCGCCCTGCGAAACGGACAGTTCGACCAGGGCGCCGCCGAGCCGCGCGGAGAACCAGGCGACCGTGTGCCGGCAGCCGTAGTCGCTCCGGGGCGGAGTCACCCCGTCCAGCACGACCAGGGAACCGCCCTGTCCTGAGGCGGGAAGTCCGACCGATGCGAAGTCCTCATTGGGGCAGGCCGGGTCGCCGGGCTCCGAGACGAGTTCAGTGCGCATCACACCAGTCTGCACGAGCCCTTCACAAGGCTCACGAAAGGCTGGCAACGGTCGCCGAACCCGTGCCGACCACCAGCTCGGAAGCCTGGTTTGGCATGGAATGATCGACTCCGGCAACGCGTGGCGGCGAATACTGCCAAAGCCCGGTCCCGACGTCCAACCGGCCCGCCGCGCGGGCTCGTGGCAAGCGCCGCAGGAACTTGCCCGCCAACTCCCCTCCGGGGTTCACTCCTTCGGGTGGCGGGCCGGACGAAGCGGGACCACCGCCCACCGGCACTGGGAGGGTCGGGAGCCGTACCGGGCGGACGCCGCGATCGACGGGACGTCACCCGGGCCCCAGATGGGTACACGAGTCAGGAATGCGAGCACCGGTGCAGATGACGCGGCCGAGGCGCACAGGCAAGAAGACGGTCTCCAGTTCCGCGGAGGGTGGCGCCGTCGGCGACGCCACCGGCTCCACGGGCCGGGGCAGGACCGCCCACGTACGCAACCGGCTCATCGTCGCCGTGGCGGTCGTCGCGGTCGCCATCGCCGGAGCCGGCGCGCCCACGGTACTGGCCGCCTCGCAGCAACTGAACGACTCCCAGAACCTGGTGACGCTCTCCCAGCGCACCCAGCAGGCGCTCACCCTCGCGCACTCCCTGGCCGACGAACGCGACGACGTCACCTCCTACGTCGCCGCCGGCCGCCCCAAGGCCAAGGCGCCCTCCGAGCAGCGCAGCGCCCGCGTCGACCGGCAGGTCGACGAACTGCGCGCAGACGACGAGGCCCCCGCCGTACTCCTCAAGGACCTGGACGGGATCTCCGCTCTGCGGCGCGCGGCCCTCACCGGCAAGAGCACCGCCCTCGAAGCGCACCAGGCCTACTCCGAGGCCATCGCCGAACTCCACGCCCTCGCCGAGGACCTGGCCGACCGCATGCCGGTCCGGGCCGGCTCCGGCGCACACGCGCTCGCCGAACTGGACACCGCCGTCCAGCAGTCCGCCGCCGCCCGCGGGCTGCTCCTCGCGGCCCTCGCCATCCCGCGCACCACGCAGACCGTCGTCGACCCCTTCACGGGCCTGGCGACCACCACGACCGCCTCCTCGGCCGCCGGCGCCAAGCAGCGCGACGCGCTGAGCAGCGCCGCCCAGCAGGCCCGGGTCCGTTCCGACGCGGCCCTCGCCGGCTTCCGGGAGACGGCACCCAAGAAGGCCGTCGCCTCCTACGACTCCACGGTCACCGGCCCCGACGTGGGCTCCGCCGCCAAGTACCTGGCGGGCCTCACCGACGAGCCGAAGCTCGCGGACGGCGAACTCGGCACCTCCGCCGAGAAGCTGGACGCCGCGCTGTCCGCCCGCATCGACCTGATGCGCGGCGCCGAGTCCTCCCTGAACGACCACCGCACCAAGGACCTCGAACAGCTCCGGGACGACGACGTCACCGCCCTGGAGATCCGCGTCGTCCTCCTCGGCGCGCTGCTCCTCGTCGCGGTCGGCGTCACGATGGCCATGGCCCGCACGCTCACCCGGCCGCTCTCCGTGCTCCGCCGCGGTTCGGCCCGGCTCGCCGCCGACCCCGGCTCCGTGGAACCGGTCAAGTTCACCGGCCGCAACGACGAGTTCGCCCAGGTCGTCCGCTCCGTCAACGCGCTGCACACACACGCCGCGGCGCTCCAGGAGCGGCACGCCACCCTCGAAGGCGACCGCAAGCACCTGATCGGCCAGCGCCAGCTGATGGCCGACGAGCGTGACAGGCTCCGCATCGAACTCACCGCGGCCGCCAACCACTTGGACCAGGTCCGCGGCACCATCCATGGCACCTTCGTCAACCTCGCGCTGCGCACCCTCGGCCTGGTGGAGCGACAGCTCGGCGTCATCGAGGGACTGGAGGAGCGCGAGCAGGACCCGGACCGCCTCGCCACCCTCTTCAAGCTCGACCACTTCGCCACCGTCATGCGGCGGCACAGCGAGAACCTCCTCGTCCTCGCCGGCGCCGAGCACGTCCAGCACCACGCGAGCCCCGTCCCGCTGGTCGACGTCGTACGGGCCGCGGTCAGCGAGATCGAGCGCTACGAGCGGGTACGGATCGCCGCGCTGCCGCCGCACGCCCACCTCGCCGGGTTCGCCGCCGACGACCTCAGCCACCTGGTGGCCGAACTCCTGGAGAACGCCTCCTCGTTCTCGCCGCCCGACCTGCCCATCGAGGTCTCCGGCTGGCTCCTGGAGAGCGGTGAGGTGATGCTCTCCGTGCAGGACGAGGGCATCGGCATGACGGACGAGCGGATGAGCCAGCTCAACACCCGGCTCGCCGACTTCGACCCCGAGGACGCCTACGACCAGGAGAGCGGCGAGGGACTCGGGCTCGGCCTCTACGTGGTGGCCCGGCTCGCCCACCGGCACGGCGTCCGCGTACAGCTGCGCGAGCAGAAGCAGGGCGGGGTGGCCGCGGTGGTCGTCCTGCCGAAGTCCCTGATGGCGGCGGCACCCTCGTCCAGCGTCCCGGCCCCGGCCACCCGGCTCGCCGGAGCCGCCCCCTCGGTGGCCCTGCCCGGCGCGGACGCGGAGGCCAACTCCAACGTCCTGCGCGGCCGTTCGGCCCTCACCCCGCCTCCCGCCGGTGTCGAGGACCCGCTGATCGCCGCAGCCCAGGCGGCCGTACTGGACTCCGGTGAGCCCACGCCGGACCGTACGCCCGAGCAGGCCCCCGACCCCGTGCCCGGCTCCGCGCAGACCCCGGTCATCCCGGCGCCCCGCGAGCCGCTTCGGGCCGCTGCCCCGGCACCGGAGGCCACGCCCGAGACCACCATGGAGCTGCTGCTCCCGGACCTCGCGGCGGACACCCAGGAACCGCACCGCACCGACCCCGCCCCGGTCACGGAGACCCTCGGGGCCTTCGGCGAACCGGACACCGGCCCCGCGTCGGTGCCGTCCGGAGCGGACGTCCCCGCCGAGCCGCTGCCCCGCCGCGACGGGACACGCACCCCGGCCGGAGCCGCACCCACCGGTGCCGGGGCCCGCCCCGGCGCGGCGCCCGCTCCTGCGGAGCCGCTGCCCACCCGGACGACCGACCCCTACGCCATCGGCCCCGACAGCCACGAGCGTGCCCCCGATGAGCGCCCCCGGCTCACCGACAAGGGCCTGCCCAAGCGGACGCCGAAGATCTCCGCCCCCGCCGCCGCGCCGCCCCCTCGGGTGGGCGGCGTGGACGCCGACGCCCTGCGGCGCAGGCTGGGCGGGTTCCACCGGGGCGCGGTCGAAGGCCGTCGCGAAGTGGAGGCCGAGATCGCCGACCGGACGGCGGAGACGCCCGCCCCCGCGGGACAGACCCCGCCGGCACCCGCGCCCACCGCACACGCGGGATCCACGCCCACCGGGCGCCCGCGCACCACACAGGACGTAGAAGCATCGGGGGGCACCGTCGAGGAGGCAAGCAGTTGACCGCGCCCAGTACCTTCGGCCTGAGCAGCGAAGCCCGTAACCTGCACTGGCTGCTGACGAATCTCGTCGAGGAGGTGCCGGGCCTCCAGTCGGTCGCGGTCGTCTCCTCCGACGGCCTGCTGCTGCTGTCCTCCGACCCCGGCCGCAACGCCGAGGCACGGACGGCCGACACCACCAGGCCCGCGGGACCCAAGGGTTCGGCGGCCGACCTCGCCACCATCGTCTCCGGCATCGGCAGCCTCACCGTCGGGGCCGCCAAGCTGATGGACGGCGGCGGCGTCAAGCAGACGATGGTCGCCATGGAGGAGGGCAGTCTCTTCGTCATGGCGATCAGCGACGGCTCGCTCCTCGGCGTGCACGGCTCCCCGGACTGCGACATGAGCGTGGTGGCGTACCACATGGCGCTCTTCGTCGGCCGGGCCGGACACGTGCTGACCCCCGAGCTGCGCATCGAACTCCGAAAATCCCTTGAGGCCGAAGCGCTCGGGAGTGCCCGATGACCGCGTCTAACAGTGTGCAGAAGCTCCCCGTGCGCGGCGGCGACCGCAAGCCCGCCCGGGTGCGCCCGTACTCGCTCACCGGCGGACGGACCCGCTTCGGGCACGTCCTGCTCGTGGAGACCTTCGTGGCCGCGCTGGAGGCCCCGGAGGAACGCAAGGAACTGACGAACGGCTCGCTCGCCAACCGGGTCATGCCCGAGATGCTGGCCATCGTCGAACTCTGCCGCCGTATGCGCACGGTGGCCGAGATCGCCGCCCTCCTCAGGATGCCCCTCGGTGTGGTCCGAGTGCTGCTGAGCGACCTGGCGGACCAGGGAAAGATCCGTGTGTACGGAACAGGTCACGGCCCGGGACAGCCGGACCGCGCTCTGCTGGAAAGGGTGCTGAGTGGACTCCGTCGTCTCTGACGCCGCACCTGGCGTCGCTCCCCTCCTCGACGATGAGGAGAACCTTCAGGCCTGGCAGACGGACCGCACGCGTGCGCCGATCGCCACCAAGATCGTGGTGGCGGGCGGCTTCGGTGTCGGCAAGACCACCATGGTCACCGCTGTCTCGGAGATCACGCCTCTCCAGACGGAGGCGCTGATGACCCAGGCCAGCGAGGACACCGACGACCTCACGGGGACGCCGGACAAGGTGACCACCACCGTGGCCATGGACTTCGGCCGCATCACCCTCGACGACGACCTGGTGCTGTACCTCTTCGGTACGCCGGGTCAGCAGCGGTTCTGGTTCATGTGGGACGACCTGGTGCGCGGTGCGATCGGCGCGGTGGTCCTCGCCGACACCCGCCGTCTGTCGGACTGCTTCCCTGCGCTCGACTACTTCGAGAGCTGCGGCCTGCCGTACGTCGTCGCCGTCAACCACTTCGACGGCAGCGAGCGGTTCGAGCCGGACGACGTGCGCGAGGCCCTGACCGTGCCCCCGCACATACCTGTCATGATCATGGACGCGCGCCGCCGGATCTCGGTCGTCGAGACCCTGCTGGCCGTGGTCGGCCACGCGCTGGAAGTCAGCCCCGAATAGGGACGCCTAGGTCCTAGGAGAAACACCCGCATGCGGAAGATACTCGTCGTCGGAGCCGGTCAGTCCGGACTCCAGCTCGCCCTCGGCCTCCAGTCGCAGGGATACGAGGTCACCCTGATGTCGAACCGGACGGCGGACGAGATCCGCACCGGCCGGGTCATGTCGACACAGTGCATGTTCGACACGGCACTTCAGCACGAGCGCGATCTCCAGCTGAACTTCTGGGAGTCCCAGGCTCCGAGGATCGAGGGCCTCGGTGTCTCGGTCGCCGCGCCCGGCTCCTTCGACCCGGGCCCCTCGCAGCGTGCCATCGACTGGGTCGGCAAGCTCGACGGGTACGCGCAGTCGGTCGACCAGCGGGTCAAGATGGCCGGCTGGATGGAGACCTTCGCCCAGCGCGGCGGCCAGCTGGTCATCCACGGCGCCGCGGTCTCCGACCTCGACTACTTCTCCCGCACGTACGACCTGGTGATGGTCTCGGCCGGCAAGGGCGAGCTCGTCTCCATGTTCGGCCGCGACGCCTCCCGTTCGCCGTACGGCGAGCCGCAGCGCGCCCTCGCGGTGGCCTACGTCCACGGTCTGGGCCCGCGCCCGGAGCACCCGGACTTCGACGCGGTGCGCTGCAACCTGGTCCCGGGCGTCGGCGAGCTGTTCGTCATGCCGACCCTCACCACCTCGGGCCGCGCCGACATCCTCTTCTGGGAGGGCGTCCCCGGCGGCCCGCTCGACGTCTTCAACGGCGTCAAGGACCCCGCCGAGCACCTCTCGTTGACGCTGGAACTCATGGAGCGGTTCACGCCCTGGGAGTACGCGCGGGCGACCAACGTCGAACTCACCGACGCGGGCGGCACGTTGTCCGGGCGGTACGCCCCGACGGTCCGCAACCCGATCGGCCGGCTCCCCGGCGGTGGCCTGGTCCTCGGCGTCGCCGACGTCGTCGTGGCCAACGACCCGATCACCGGACAGGGTTCCAACTCGGCGTCCAAGTGTGCCGCCGCCTACCTCTCCTCGATCGTCGAGCACGGCGACAAGCCCTTCGACGAGGAGTGGATGCAGGCGACGTTCGACCGCTACTGGGACACCGCGCAGCACGTCACCAAGTGGACGAACGCCATGCTCGGCGTCCCGCCGGAGCACGTGCTCAACCTGATCGGCGCGGCCGGCCAGCTCCAGCCCGTCGCCGACCGCTTCGCCAACGGCTTCAACAACCCGGCCGACTTCGAGAACTTCTTCTACGACCCGGAGAAGACGGGCGCCTACCTGGCCTCGGTCGCGGGGGCGACGGAGGCGTAGCCCTCGTCGCTTCCTTCCGACGCGCCCTCGGGGAGCTTCGGCGGTGTGTAGTGCCGCAGAGGCTCCCCGCCCGGGTCGGGGCGGACCGCGCCCAGAAGCGGGTTGGCCGCGATGGGGGAGACCTTGATGTCCGTGCCGGGCCGCGGCGCCTGCACGACCATTCCGCCGCCCAGGTAGAGGGCGACGTGCGTGGCCTCGGGGAAGTAGACCACCAGGTCGCCGGGGCGCAGTTCGTCCAGGGGGACTCTCGGGAGCTCGGCCCACTGCTCCTGGCTGGTGCGGGGGACGGGCTGCCCGGCCCGGTCCCAGGCCTGTGAGGTGAGCCCCGAGCAGTCGTAGGCCGCCGGGCCCTCGGCGCCCCACTCGTAGGGCTTGCCGATCTGTCCGACGGCGTAGCGCACGGCTCGCTCGCCCGCGGGGGACGGCGCCCGCTCGCTGCCGAGCGCCCCGGACGTCATGATGCTCCGCTGTGCCGTGTCCGTCCCGGCCTTCTCGGTCCTGTTCAGTTCGGCGATCTGCTCCGCGGTCAGTGAGGCGAGCAGTTTCTGCACCGCGTCGAGGCGCCCGCGCACCGCGTCGCGTTCCTTCTTCTGCCGTTCGGCGAGCGACAGCTGACCGTCGAGGGCCTTGCGGGCCGCCCGCGCGAGCACGTCGGTCCGCTTCTCGCTCCCGGTGATCCGCTGCACGGTCTCGGCGCGCTCCAGCGACAACTGCCCGATCACGTGCCCCTGGTCGAGCGCGTGCTGCGGATCCCGGGCGAGCAGCAGCCGTACGTACGAGGAGATCTCGCCGCTGCTCTGGTACTGCTGCCGGGCCAGCCGTCCGGCGGCTCCGCGGCTGTCGTGCAGCGAGAGGCGGGCCGTGGCGAGGCGGGCGTCGAGCCGGCCGGTCTCCGTGCGCTGCTTCTTCAGCTTCTCCGCGGTGCCGTTGTACGCCTCGGTGGCCTTCTCGGCCTCCCGGTACAGCCGCTGAAGCTCCGTCAGGAGTGTGGCCGCGGACTGCGGGGCGCCCGGGCCCGCGGCGCCGTCGGTGCCGCTCCCGCCGTGGTCCGAGGGGCCGGCGGAGCTGCCTGCGGTCGGGGCGGGGCCGGGGTCGGGGACGGCCACCGCGGGGGACGGCGCGAGCAGCGCTCCGGCCGCCACCGCCGCCGTGCAGACCAGACGCAGAAGCCTTCCTGACACGTCATCACCTCCGGTGCCGGGGCGGCCCGTCCACCGCCCGTCTCGCACCGGCAGGATCGAGCGGGCGCGTCCCGGGCGCGCGCCGGGTGACCGCTTCGGCCCAAGAAGGTCACTCGTCGGCGTTGCCGCCCGGCGTGGCGTCGCCCGTGCCGGCGCCCTTGTGCCTGCGGTTGGACCAGGGCCACGCGAACCGCGGCCCCGACCCGTCGTCCTCGGGGTCGTACTCGTACTTCCACCCCTTGTGGAGCCCGAGCCGCCGGCTCGTCGCCGCCTGGACACGCCGGTACACGAGCACGGTGGGCGGCCCGCCGTCCGCGGCGGGCACCGGGACGCGGTACGTCTTGGGCGGGTGGCCGGTGATCCCGAGCAGCACGGGCAGCACGCGGCCGTCCAGCGGACCGCCGGCAAAGGGGGTGTCTTCGCTCTTCACCGGACCAGTGTCACAGCAGGTGGGCCGCGTCCCCGACAACGGGCAGCACCCGGCGCACCAGCGCCCCCACGATGCCGTCCGGACGCTCCATCGCGAGCGAGGCCCGGACCACCGCGGCGGTCTGCGCGTCGCGCCCGGCGCTCGCCGCGAGGACGGCCACGAACTGCTCGACGAGCCAGTCCCGCAGCTCGTCCAGCGGCGGTTCCTTGCCCTCGTCGAGCCAGACCAGCGAGGCGGCCTCCACCGCCGTGATCCACATCCGTACGGTCATCCGCAGCCGGGGCCCGGGGTCCTGCACCACGAGGTGGTCCAGGATGTGGTCCGCCGCCGCCCGGCGGACCCCGTCGACGATGGCCGTCGTCCGTGAGGTCTCGATGACGCTGCCGCCCTGGAGCAGGGCGCTGAACCCCGCGTCGTGCTGGTCCACGAAGGCGAGGTAGCGGTCCAGGGCGTGTGAGAGGCGCTCGGTCAGCGGCCCCTCGGGGGGTTCCGCGAAGCACTGCTCCAGCTCGTCCGCGGCGGAACGCAGCGCGGCTTCGTACAACTGCTGCTTGCCGCCCGGGAAGTACCGGTACACCAGGGGCCGGGACACTCCGGCCGCCTCCGCCACGTCGTCCAGCGAGACCTCCTCGGGCACCCGCTGGGCGAACAGCGAGAGCGCGGCTTCGAGGAGCTGGCTGCGCCTCTCCTCGACGCTGAGACGGCGGTAGGCGGGGGTGGAGGCCTGCGAGGTCATGTCGGGCAGCGTAACCGGCCCGTACACAACTCCCACACAACGGCGGGCGACCGGCGGGACCGGCCCGGGGCCGGTCCCGCCGCCGCGACGGCTCAGGCCAGCAGCCCCGACGACTTCCACAGCCGCCGTCCCGTTCCGCGCAGCACGCCGATGTCGTCCAGGAAGTCCGTCAGCCGCTTGGCGCCGGTCTGCATCACCTCGCGCCGGTGCCCGCTCGCCTTGACCTGGGCCATCGCCTCGCGCTTGTCGAGGCCGACGTTCGTGTACACGTCGGGGTTGATGAAGGCGACCGAGAAGACGCGGGCGAACTCGCCGGAGGTGACGCGGGTGAACTCCTGGGACCAGCGCGGTGCCGTGACCATCTGGCGCCGCAACTCCTCGCGGGCGTAGCGGACGTGCCGGGCCTCCTCCACGACGTGGATGCGCGTGACGCCGCGGACCAGGGTCTGCACCCGCTCGTCCGGGAACGTCAGCCGCTGCATCCAGTCGAGGATCTCCTCACCGAGCAGCGTCGCCGTGAACGAACCGGGCGTCGTCGAGATGGTCTTGAAGAGCCGCCCGAGGTTGAGGTGCGCCCGGCTCACCGGGTAGTGCGGGGTGCCGCCGCGGGTGATCAGCCGGGCGAACATCTTCGAGTGCCGGCACTCGTCCTCGATCTCGGTCAGCGCGTAGCGCACGTGCGCGCTCGTCGCCGCCTTGTCGTAGATGTGCCGCACCAGCAGCTGCATCAGGATGAGTTCGAACCAGATGCCCAGCGAGGCCAGCGCCGCCGCCTCGTGCTGGGACAGCGCGATCCGCTGCTCCTCGCTCATCCGTTGCCACATCGGGGTTTCGTACAGCGACACCAGCTCGGGCGGCCAGAACCACTTGCCCTCCTCGAAGGGCGCTTCCCAGTCGAGCTCCTTGTCGGGGTCGAAGGAGTGCTTGGCGGATGAGTCGAGGAGGCGCTCGGCCACCTGCTCCCGGTCCTTGAGCAGACCGAGCGCATCACGGAGCACCTCGGCTTCGGTCACCGTCGTCATGACTGTTTCCACCTCGTCGTACGGGATCTGCGGGGGTTACCGGCGGTCACAACTTATGAGACTGCTTGTCAGCAAGCTCGTCAATCCCCTGGGCGGGACTAGTTCGCACAACCGGTACGCGACCGTCCGCGACGCGACACCCCGACGCGCGAAAACCACTGCGCAACCGGCCCTCGGGCCCGGCATCATCACCCCATGACCCCGCCGATCCCCGCCGACCGCCCAGCGGCCCGCCGCAGCCTCGACGGCCTGTCCCTCGGCGACGCGTTCGGCGAGCGCTGGTTCCCCCTCTTCCGGGACCGGCTCCAGGCGTACGAGGAGATCCGCGCCCGGCGCACCCCGCAGGAGCACACCTGGCACTGGACCGACGACACCGCGATGGCGCTCGGTGTCCTGCGCGTCCTCGACGAACACGGCGAGATCCGGCAGACGGAACTGGCCCGGGCCTTCGCCCTCGGCCACGACGCGGACCCCGCCCGCGGCTACGGCTACGGCATGCACGAACTGCTGCCCCGGCTGCTCCAGGAGCCGCACCGCTGGCCGGAGCTGGCGCGCGCCCTGTTCGGCGGCGAGGGCAGCCTCGGCAACGGCGCGGCCATGCGGGTCGCCCCGCTGGGAGCCTGGTTCCAGGCCAGCCTGCCCGCCGTCGCCGAACAGGCCGCGCTGTCGGCCGAGGTGACGCACGCCCACCCGGAGGGCGTCGCGGGCGCGGTCGCGGTGGCCATGGCGGCGGCACTGTCCGCGCGGGGCGGGCTCGACCTGGCCGCGGTCGCCGCCGCGACCCCGCCGAGTGCCGTGCGGGACGGTGTCGAGAGGGCGGCCGTGCTCCCGTTCGCCACCCCGCCCTGGAAGGCCTCGGACGTCCTCGGCAACGGTCAGCGCATCCGCGCCGACGACACCGTTCCCTTCGCCCTCTGGTGCGCCGCCCGGCACGCGACCGACCTGACCGGGGCCCTGTGGAGCACCGCCGAGGGCTTCGGCGACGTCGACACCACCTGTGCGATCACCGGCGGCGTGGTGGCCGCCCGCACCGGCGTCGCTGACGTCGCCGACGACTGGCTGCGCCGCAGGGAACTGGTGCCCGGGGGGCTCTAGATCCCGGTCGAGACCGCTGGCGGGAACGACGTCCGCAAAGTGAACGCGTGCTGTGTGGGCCCGTGTTCACGCAGGTGCAGCAGACGGGACTCGGCCTCCTCGGCCGTCGGACGGTGGCCCGCCGGAACCCACCACAGCGCGGTCATCGCCTCCGCGAGCCGCTCGAACCAGTCGTGCCGCCGGGACAGCAGTTCGCGGTGCTGCCCCTGGTACATGAACGCCGTCAGGGCCTCCGGATCGCGCCAGGTGGACAGGTTGATGATCAGCCAGTCGTCCCCGAGGACGGGAACGTCGGTGGCGTTCCCGGAGTCGCTCTGCAACCGCCATACGAAACCGTCGGCCGCGTCCGCCACCGCGTTCACCGGATCGAGAGCGTCGACGAAGGCCTTCAACTGCGGTGAATCCAGAGGTGCTTTGAGCCGGGCTATGTTCACCTCGGCGAGTTCGTGCGCGCCTGTCGGTAATGTCATGAGCGAACGGTAGGCGGCCTCGGGCGGCTGTCACACCCACGTCTCACAGGACGAGAGAGCCGACACGGCCGGGCAGGTCCGCCCCCGGTTCAGCGGTCTCCGCGGCCCCTCGTGTCCAGCACCGCCTCCATCACCGACCGGGCGATCGGGCCCGCGAAGCCGCCGCCGCTGATGTCCCCGCGATTCGCCGCCGCGTCCTCGACGACGACCGCCACCGCCACCGCCGGCTCCATCGAGTCGTCGGGCCGGGCCCAGGAGATGAACCACGCGTACGGCGTTCCCGCGTTGCCGACGCCGTGCTGCGCGGTGCCGGTCTTGCCGCCCACGGTCGCACCGGGAATGGCGGCCACCGTACCCGTGCCCTCCTCCACCACGTCGGTCATCAGCTCGCGCATCCGCTGGGCCGTCGACGCGCTCATCGCCTGGTGGAGGGTCCGCGGACCCGTCGTGCCCAGGGTCCCGCCGCCGCGCCGGGTCGTCCGCTCCACCAGGTACGGCCTGCGGACCGTGCCGTCTCCCGCGACGGCCGCCGAGATCATCGCCATCTGGAGCGGGGTCGCCCGGGTGTCGAACTGGCCGATGGACGACAGCGCCAACTGCGCCTTGTCCAGCCGCAGATCGAAGTTGCTCGGCGCCACCGCGAAGGGGATGCGCAGCTTGCGGTCGTTGAAGCCGAAGTCCGCCGCCGTGTGCGTCATCGCGTCGAGTCCGACGTCCAACCCCAGCTTGGCGAACACCGTGTTGCACGACCAGGTGAAGGCATAGCGCAGCGAGGCGTCCTCGCAGCCCTCGATCTCGTTCGTGAGCCGTGTCGTCGTGCCGGGCAGCCGGTACGGGTTCGGCGAGTCGCTCGGTTCGTCCACGTCGTCGACCACCCCCGCGTCCAGCGCCGCCGCGGCGGTCACCACCTTGAAGGTCGACCCCGGCGGATACGTCTGCCGGATCGCCCGGTTGAGCATCGGCTTGTCGTCCTCGGCGTTGAGCCGCTCCCACGCCCTGGAGACGGCCGGTCCCGTCCCGGACAGCGCGCCGGGGTCGTACGACGGGGTGGAGACCAGCGCCAGGATCCGGCCGGTGGACGGCTCGATCGCCGCGACCGCGCCCCGCCGCGCCCCGAGTCCCTCGAACGCCGCCCGCTGCGCCGCCCCGTTCAGCGTGGTGACCACCTTGCCGCCGGGGCTGTGGGCCCGCGTGAAGTCGTTCCACAGCGGGAACGGCGCGAGCATCGGGTCGGCGCCGGACAGAACGCCGTCCTCGGTGCCCTCCAGCAGCGTCGTCCCGTACACCTGCGAGGCGAACCCGGTGACCGGCGCGAACAACGGGCCGTCCCGGTAGGTGCGTTCGTAGCGGAGCTGCTCACCGGTGTCCTTGGAACCGGTGACGGTCCTGCCGTCGACGACGATGTCCCCGCGCGGCTGGCCGTAACGGGCGATCGCCTGACGGCGGTTGGCGGGGTTGCCGTCGTACGACGGGGCCTGGACGACCTGGACGCGGGCGGCATTGACGAGCAGCGCCACCAGCAGCACGGCGCACAGCCCGATGGCCCGCCGGATGTACTTCGTCACGATGTCTCCGTCCCGTCGTGCCGGCCGCGGGCGCTGTCGCTGATCCGGATCAGCAGCGCCACGATGATCCAGTTGGTGACGACCGAGGAGCCGCCCTGGGCGAGGAACGGCATCGCCATGCCGGTCAGCGGGATCAGGCCGGTCACCCCGCCCGCGATGACGAAGACCTGGAGGGCCACGATCGAGGCGAGCCCGATGGCGAGGAGCCGGCCGAAGGGGTCGCGCACCGCAAGGCCCGCGCGGTAGCCGCGTTCCACGAGGAGCGCGTAGAGGAGGAAGATCGCGCACAGGCCGGCCAGTCCCAGTTCCTCGCCCGCGGTCGCGAGGATGAAGTCGGACTTGGCGGCGAAGCCGATGAGGATCGAGTGGCCGAGCCCGAGGCCGGTGCCGAGCAGCCCGCCGGAGGCGAACGCGAAGAGGGACTGGGCCAGCTGGTTCGGGCCGTCCCCCGCGGTGATCGAGGCGAAGGGGTCCAGCCAGTCCTCCACCCGGCTGTGCACGTGCGGCTCCAGCCGGCCGACCGCCACCGCGCCCACGGAGGCCAGCATGAGCCCGACCGCGATCCAGCCGGTGCGGCCGGTGGCGACGTACAGCAGGATCACGAACAGGCCGAAGAACAGCAACGAGGTCCCGAGGTCCCGCTCCAGGACCAGCACCAGCACGCTCAGCAGCCAGATCGCCACGATCGGGCCGAGGACCCGGCCGGTGGGCAGCTGGAGCCGCCGGAACCGCCAGATCTGCCGGCCGGTGTACGCGAGCGCGTTGCGGTTGGCGGCGAGGTAGCCGGCGAAGAACACCGCGAGCAGCACCTTCGCGAACTCGCCCGGCTGGATGGAGAACCCGGCGATCCGGATCCAGATGCGGGCGCCGTTCACCGCCGGGAAGAAGATCGGCAGGACGAGCAGGGCGAGCGCGCTGACCACCGAGACGTAGGTGTAGCGCTGCAGGACCCGGTGATCGCGCAGCACGAGCACGGCCACGATGAAGAACGTGACACCGAGCGTCGACCAGACGAGCTGGATCGGCGCCGCCTGGTCGTCCGGGGTCTCCAGATCCAGCCGGTAGATCAGCACCAGGCCCAGACCGTTGAGGAGGACGCCGATCGGCAGCAGCAGCGGATCGGCGTACGGGGCCCGGACGCGCACGGCCACATGCGCGAGGAGCGCGAGCACACCGAGCCCGGCGCCGTAACCGGCGGCGCCGGGCGGGACGGTGCCGTTCTTGGCGAGACCGACAGCGCAGTATCCGTACACGCTGAGCAGGACGGCGAGGACGATGAGGGTGAACTCGATGCCACGGCGCCTGGGCAGCCGTACAGCG
Organism: Streptomyces sp. NPDC102279; assembly: GCF_044766365.1. NCBI lineage: Bacteria > Bacillati > Actinomycetota > Actinomycetes > Kitasatosporales > Streptomycetaceae > Streptomyces > Streptomyces sp. NPDC102279. The sequence continues at coordinate 170,557 of NZ_JBIWLU010000010.1, forward strand.
GGAGGGGCCGGTTCCACCGCCACGGCCGTTCCGGACATTCCGGGCTGGGTCATGTCCGGAACGTAGCAAGTGGTCGACCTGATGTCCCGTTATGAACTGACAAACCGGCCGTTCCGGTTCACCTGCCGGGATGCCGGGCCGTCAGCACCAGCGAGGTGCCGGACCGATGTTGTCGATGTAGCGGGCGGGGCCCCAGGCCCAGGTGCCGTCGGTGAGGAGGTACCAGAGCGGGTTGCCGTCGACCCTCTGACCCGGGGTCTTGCAGAAGATCGAGACGATCTCGCCCTGCCGTGCGACCCGGATCAGCTGACTGCCGCGGTTGGGCGCGCTGCGCAGAGCGAGGCCGCCGCGCGCGGTGATCCTGCCCTTGTACCGGCGCGGGTTGTCCTGGCGGCCGTCCCCGCGTCCGTTGCCGGTCTCGCGGCCGTCGCCGCCGCTGCCGTTGTTCCACTCGCGGCCGTCGCCATTGCCATTGCCATTGCCATTGCCGCCGCCGTCACCGCCGCCGTTGTTGTTCCACTCTTGGTTGCTGTTGCTGTTGCTGTTGCTCGCGAAACCCCCATCCCCGTCGGCGAGGGCGGGGCCGGCCGCCGTGAGCGCGACCATGCTGCCGGCGGCGAGAGCTATGGCGATTCGGGTGTGCGTGGACCGCAGGGACATGGGGGGCTCCTCCAGAAAGGGGGCGAAGCTGACTATTCGCCACATTAGGAGGGGTGGCCGGAGACCGCAGGTCACACTCCGCCATCGGGGACGCCGGGCTCTCCCTGCCCGTCCTGAGGGAGTGTCAGCGTCGCCAGCGCGCCGCCGTCCGGCGCGTTCGCGAACTCCAGACGCGCGCCCAGGACCTCCGCCTGGCCGAGCGCGATGGTCAGCCCGAGACCGTGCCCCGTCGCGCCGCCCTCGGTGCGGAAACGCTGCGGCCCGTCCTCCACGAGGTAGTCCGGATAGCCCTCCCCGTGGTCCCGGACGGTGACGACCGGCCCGTCGACCGTCAGCACCACCGGCCCTGCGCCGTGCTTGTGCGCGTTCGCCACCAGATTCCCGAGCACCCGCTCCAGCCGCCGCCGATCCGTCTCCACCCGCGCCGCGCGCACCACGAGCACCTCCGTGTCCGTCCCCGACGCCCGCACCACCCGCTCGGCCAACGGAACCAACGGCTCCGAGTCCAGCTCCAGACGCTCCCTGCGAGCGTCGAGCCGCGAGATCTCCAGCAGGTCCTCCGTGAGGGTGCGCAGCGTCGCCACCCGGTCGAGCACCAGCTCCGTCGGCCGCCCGGGCGGCAGCAGCTCGGCCGCCGCGTGCAGCCCGGTCAGCGGCGTCCGCAGCTCGTGCGCCACGTCCGCGGTGAACCGCTGCTCGCTCAGCAGCTTGCGCTGCAACGACGACGCCATCGTGTCGAGCGCGCCGGCCACCGCCGCCACCTCGTCCTGCGCCCGCCGCGGATTCTGCGCCCGCGGGTCGTCGACCCGCGCGTCCAGGTCGCCCGCGCTGATCCGCCGCGCCACCCGAGCGGTCGCGTGCAGCCGCCGTGTCACCCGCGTCACCGCGAACGCGCCGACCAGCAGCGTCGCACCGATCGCCAGGGCCGACGACCACACGATCGCCCGGTCCAGGGCGTCGATGGTGTGCGCGCCCTGCGCGTAGTCGTACTGCACGGCCAGCGCCCGGCCCCCGTCGGCCGGCCCGGCGGCCCACATCGTCGGATGGGTGTCGTGCTCGCCGACCATCGAGCCGCGCCTGCCCGTCACCGCCAGTTCGCGCAACCGCGCGGGCAGCCCGGGCGGGTCGACGGCCGCGCCCGGCGGCAGCCGGTCGCCCGCCTCGTAGGCCGCCGTGACGTCCGTCAGCCGGTCGAGCGCGCGGTTGCGCGCCTCACCGACGGTCTGGTCGGTCACCGAGACGTGCACGAGGACGCCGAGCAGGGCGGCGAGCCCGCAGCACATCACCGCGATGAACGCGGCCGCCTTCCAGGTCAGCGTGGCGGTCCAGTCCGGCAGCCGCAGCCGGGGGCTCATGAACCGCTCGCAGGGGGAGTGGCGGCCGGCGACGCCGCGGGGGAGTGCGAGGGGGTGGGGACGAGGGCCGGCGGCGTCGTGCGGGAGCCGCGCGGAGTCCCGGGTCCGACCCGCAGGATCTCGTCGCGGGTCGCGAGCATCGCGTTCTGGTGCGGATCCCAGGACCAGACCGTACGGAACTCGTAGCCGGGCAGCGTCGAGGGCGACCGGATGATCACGTCCCGGCCGGCCAGCTCCACGCTGACCACGCTGTCCGACGTACCCATGACCTCCACCAGCTTGTGGTGCAGAAACGTGTAGACACGGACCGCCAGCTGGTCCTTCGGGAAGCGGATGCCGAGCACCAGGTCGTCCTTGCCGTCCCCGGTCAGGTCGCGGTAGTACGCCTGGAGGATCGGGCACTTCTTGCCCTGCGCCCCGCGCTCCCCGCAGTCCTTGAGCTGCTTCACCGTCTCCGCGTAGGGCGCGTGCGCTCCGGTGTAGTCGTCCGGATGGGCGGCCACCTCGGCCCGCACCACCGCGACCGGATCGACCTCGTGGATGTCGTCGCCGGGTGCGGTGACGCCCTTGACGGTCTCGGTGTCCGCCTCGCCGTAGTCGATCGCGGGCGTCGAGGCGGGCGCGAGCTGCGGCCACAGCCTGCTCGGGCCCACGGCGGTCGGGGTCGCTCCCGCGCCGCGCAGGTCGCCGGAGTCCCCGCAGGCCGTCAGGGCGACCGCCAGCACGGCGGTGACGGCGGCTCCGAGAGCGGCGCGCGCCGGCCCGCGGGCCGTGCGCGCGGGGCGGCTGTGGATCACTGCGCTCCTGCGTCCGGGCCGACCGTCGGGGGGCGCGGGCGCGCCGCTACCGCACGTGGTCGACGAAGAGAATGCTGTCGCCGGGGCGGCGGCCGTCCTCGACGGGCCCGCCACGGACGTCCGGGCGCGACCCGGGACGGCCGGTCGCCCTGCACACCTTATTCATACGGAAGTCCTTTTTGTTCACCCGGGCCCGCCCGCAAGACCTCCCGCCCCGCCGCCGGGCAGCCCTCCGCGACCGCACCGCCGCCGGGCAGGTCCCCGGAACCGCCCCGCCGCTCGACCCGCGCGGAACGCCGGCCCCGTGAGCTCTTCTACTCCGCGAGTTCTTCGAGGAGCCGCGCCGTGGCGAGCCCGGCCCGCAGGTACTCCACGAACAACTGGTTGTGCAGCGCCCACGGCGAGCGCCGGGCCCTGATCAGCCGGATCGCGTCGTCGGCGGAGTGTCCGGCGAGGACCAGCGCGTGCGCGACGACCAGACCCGACCGGTTGTACCCGTGATAACAGCGGACCAGCACCCGCCGCCCGTCCTCCAGCGCGTCGTCCGCCGCCCGCGCCAGCCGCATGACCCCGGTGAGCTGCGTCCCGTCCAGAGGCCCGTCCGGTATCGCCCACACATGGTGCTCGACGCCCGGGTCGGGCCCGTGCCCCGGCAGCCGCAGCAGCGTCAGGACCAGGTCGAACTCGTCCCGTACGACCACGGCCTCGGCCGGTCCGGCCCGTCCCGCGAACTGGTGCCCGCCCATCCACAGGCCCGGCACGATCTCGCTCCACGGGCTGTCCGGAGCCGGAACATCCGGATGCTTTCTGCGACCCCGCAACGGCGCCTCCCGCTCAACTCCCCCAACTCCCCTCAAAGGTAACCGGGTTCTTGCCCCTGGAGCACCCCGCCTGTTCCCATGGACGGGGGTGATGGTGCATGAACGGACTGCGCGTCGTACCGGCCCGGCGCCACGGACAGGAGCGCCTGTACGTGTGCGGGACCGACGGAAGGAACATCGCCTGGTACGACCGTGAGGCGGCCCGGGTCAACCTGCTCAGCGAGGACCGCCGCGACGACGTCCTGCACGCACTGGGCCCCTTCCTGGCCGGCCCCGTGACGGTCGGCCCGCCACCCGTCCCGACCCCGGCCGAACTGGCCGGACTCACCCTCCACCCGGACGACGACCTCGCGCCGAACCGGCCCGGAGAGGCCCTGGTGATCGACCTCGACCGCGACCCGGGTCCTGCGCACCGGCTGCGCCCCGACCCGCGCCGCCGGGCGCTGGCCGCGGAACAGGCCGTCGGCGCGGCCCTGGACGCCCTGGAGGGCGGCGGCTGGCACACCCTGCACTCGCTTCCCCTGCCGGGCGGCGACCGCGTCCACCACCTGGTCGTCGGCCCGGCGGGACTCTTCTGCGTCCGGGCCCTGTACGCCCGCAGGCAGCGCGTCCTGGTCGCCGACCCGATGGTCACCGTCGGCCGCCGCGAACCGCAGCCGCTGCTCCGCCGGGTCCGCGCGGACGCCGACCGCGCCTCCCACGCCCTGACCGCCCAGGTCCACGCCGTCCTCGCGGTGGTCGAGGCGACGCGGCTCGACGTCCTGGCCCCACCGCGGCAGATCCGCGTCCTGCGAGACACCGACCTGGCCGGTCTCGCCCGGCTCGGCGGCGTCCTCAAACCGGCTGACGTGGAGGCCCTGCACGCGATGGCCCGGGACCGTCACACCTGGCTGCGGGTGTGAGAAAGGCGGGGCGCCAGCGCCGCCCCTCTGGGACCGCCGCTCAGGGCAGCGGGCGCGCGTGCTCCGGGTCGAGCAGCGGTGCCATCAGGTCGCCGAGCTCCGCCACGCGCTCCGTGACGTCCGGCGCCTGGAACGTCAGGACCGCCGGCCTCCGGCACTCCTCGACCTCGTCCCAGGTCACGGGTGCCGACACCGTCGGCTCGGCACGGGCCCGCAGCGTGTAGGGCGTGGCCGTCGTCTTCCGGCCCGCGTTCTGGCTCCAGTCGACGAACACCTTGCCGGGCCGCAGGCTCTTCGTCATCCGGTGCACGACCAGGCGTGGCAGCGCCTTCTCCGCCTCCACGGCCAGATCCTTCGCGTAGTCGCTGACCTCGTCGGACGGCGTCGGCGCGACGGCGGCCAGCAGGTGCAGCCCCTTCGACCCGGACGACTTGGCGTACGCCTCGAACCCGTCCGCGGCCAGCCGCTCACGCAGCCACAGCGCGACCTCGCAGCACTCCACGACCGTCGCCGGTGCCCCCGGGTCGAGGTCGAACACGATCCGGTCGGCGACCCCCGGTGTGCCGATCGTCCACTGCGGCGTGTGGAACTCCGTCACGAGGTTCGCCGCCCACATCAACGAGGCCAGGTCCTGGAGGAGGACCATCCGCGCGGGCCCCTCGGTGCGCGGTACCTCGGCCGTCCCGACCCAGCCGGGCGTACCGGGAGGAACGTTCTTGGTGAAGAACACCTGCCCGTCGGGTCCGTCGGGATAGCGCAGGAAGGAGACGGGGCGGTCGCGCAGGTGGGGCAGCAGCGCGTCCGCCACCGTGGCGTAGTAGTGCAGCACCTCGCCCTTGGTGAACCCGGTGGCCGGATACAGGACCTTCTCCAGGTTGCTCAGCGCGAGCCGTCGCCCCTCCACCTCCGTGATCGGCGTCATACGATGAGAATCCCACGAAAGCGGTACAAAAACGGCTCACGGTGATCGGAAGGGTGCTGCACGTGCGATCCATATGGAACGGCGCGATCTCCTTCGGCCTGGTCAGCATCCCCGTCAAGCTCATGAACGCCACGGAGAACCACGCGGTCTCCTTCCGTCAGATCCACCTCGACGACGGCGGCCGCATCCGCTACCGCAAGGTCTGCGAGCTGGAGGACACCGAGGTCGAGAGCGCCGAGATCGGGAAGGCCTACGAGGAGGCCGACGGCACCCTGATCCCGATCACGGACGAGGACCTCGCCTCGCTGCCCCTCCCGACCGCCCGGACCATCGAGATCGTGGCCTTCGTGCCGGAAGACCGGATCGACCCGCTCCAGATGGACACGGCGTACTACCTCGCGGTGAACGGCGCCCCGGCGGCCAAGCCGTACGTCCTGCTCCGCGAGGCACTCAAGCGCAGCCAGAAGGTGGCCGTGGCGAAGTTCGCGCTGCGCGGTCGCGAGCGGCTCGGCATGCTGCGCGTCGTCGACGACGTGATCGCCATGCACGGCCTGCTCTGGCCGGACGAGATCCGCGCCACCGACGACGTCGCGTCGGACGACGGCGTCACCATCCGCGACAAGGAACTCGACCTGGCCGACGCTCTGATGGACACGCTCGGCGAGGTCGACCTCGACAGCCTGCACGACGACTACCGCGAGGCCGTCGAGGAACTCATCACCGCCAAGGCCGAGGGCCACGAGGCTCCGGCGGCCCCCGCGGAGAAGAGCGGCGGCAAGGTGCTCGACCTGATGGCCGCCCTGGAGAAGAGCGTGAGCGCCGCCAAGCAGTCCAGGGGCGGGGACGCCGGGGAGGGCGCCGGGGGCGAGGACGCCGAGGTCCACCCCCTGCCGGCCGGCAGGGCGGCGACCCGCAGGTCGGCCCGTACGGCACCCAAGGAGGTCGGCGGCAAGAAGTCGACGTCCACGGCGAAGAAGACGTCCGCCAAGAAGACCGCGGCGAAGAAGACCCCGGCCCGGAAGGCGACCACCAAGACGGCGGCCAAGTCCTCCGCGGGTTCGGCCAAGTCCTCCGGAGGCACCGCCGCCTCCCGGACGGGGGTCAAGAAGACCGCCGCCAAGAAGACCGCAGCGAAGAAGGCGACGGCGAAGAAGACGACGGCGAGGAAACGGGCGTCGGCGTAAGGCTCCGCGCGGACATCGGGTTCCGGGGCCTGGTCGGGGGTGTCCGTCCGGCCCGGGCGGGACCTTGGAGCAGGCGATGTACCACGGCTGTTCGGCTGGGATGTGCACGGTGGGATGTGCACGTCCGTTGGCGCCGGTGAGCGGAGCAGCCCGCCGACGGCCGTTCTCGCCGATGAGGGGCGTCCGCGCGCGAGCGGGTCCTCGCGCGCGGAGCCCCTGTCGCCCCTCAGGCCGTGCGGCGCAGCGCCAGGACCGCGTTGTGGCCGCCGAAGCCGAACGAGTTGCTGAGCGCGAGGTCGCCCCGCGCGGGCAGGGACCGCGGGGACCCGGTCACCACGTCCAGCCCGATGGCTTCGTCCTGCTCCTCGCACCCGATGGTCGGCGGGATGAGCCCGTGGTGGAGCGTGAGAACGGTGGCGACCGCCTCCACCCCGCCCGCCGCGCCCTGCAGATGCCCGAGGTGCCCCTTGAGCGCGGTCACCGGTACGTCGCCGCCCAGCACGGCCCGCACCGCGCCCGCCTCGGCGAGGTCGCCCTCGGTGGTGGCGGTGGCGTGCGCGTTGACGTGCACGACGTCGACGGCGTGGCCGCCCGCGTCCCGCACCGCGCGCCGCAGCGCGAGCGCGACCCCGCCGCCGGACGGGTCCGGCGCGGCCATGTGGTGGGCGTCGGCGGACAGCCCCCAGCCGGCGGCCTCGCAGTAGATCCGCGCGCCCCGGGCCCGCGCGTGCTCCTCGGACTCCAGGAGCAGGAAGCCCGCGCCCTCCCCGTTCACGAAGCCGTCGCGGTCCCTGGCGAACGGCCGGGACGGACTGACGGACCCCAGCTCGTGGGTGGACAGCGCCCGCATCGAGGCGAACGAGGCCATGATCGCCGGTGTGATCACGGCTTCCGCACCGCCGGCGAGCGCCACGTCGACCCGCCCGTACCGGATGCGGTCGATGGCCTGTCCGATGGCCTCCGTGCCCGACGCGCACGCGCTCGTCACCGTGCGGGCCTCGCCGGTGATCCGCAGCGCCAGCGAAACCTGGGACGCGGGCTGCGACGGCACGGTCATCGGCGTGGTGAGCGGGGACACCGCACGCGGCCCCTTGTCCCGCAGCTTGCGGTCGCCGCCGACGAGCACGGAGGCGTCCCCGAGGATGGCGCCGACGCTGACGCCGACCCGCTCGGGATCGAGGCCGCTCTCGACGGTCCCCGCCTCGTCGAAGCCGCCGTCGCGCCACGCCTCGCGCGCGGCGAGCACCGCGAACTGCGCGGCCCGGTTCATCCGTCGCGCCTGGGGCCTCGGCAGCAGTTCGGCGGGATCGACGGGCACGCGGCCCGCGATCCGTACCGGCAGGCCGTCGAACTCCTCGTCCGCCAACTCCGTTATCCCGCACCGCCCGTCGATCAGTCCCTGCCACAGTTCGCCGACGCCGACGCCGAGCGGGGTCACCGCACCCACCCCGGTGACGACGACCCGCCGGGGCACGACACCGCCGGCGACGCTACGACGCGGACGCGGGAAGTGCCGTACGACGTGACCGCTCTCGACGGCCCGCCCGACCTCCTCGCGCAGCCCGGTGTCGGAGACGGGCTCCTCGCCCCGGTCCTCCAGGTCCCGGTGCCAGCGGCCCCAGCGCCGGGTGTACGACACCTCGACGGCGTCGGGGTCGACGACGCGCAGCGAGCTGACCCGGTCACCGTCGCGGAACTCCACCCCGTCGAGGTCGGCCGAGGCGATCTCGGGAATGCCGGCGACGTCCATCCGCCGACAGGCCACGGTCACTTGGTGCCCCCGGTCGAAGACCCGGTCGTGGTCTCTTCCCCCGAGCGGGGGCCGCAGGGTCACCCGGATCGTGTGCGGCGTCTCGGGAAGCGTGTGCATCACCACGTACCACTCGTCCCGCGTCGCATCGCTCTCGGACAGGGCGAGAAGGTCACCCGGAACGAGCTCGGCGACAGAGACGGCGTGAGGCTGCACGGGCACGTCGGAAGAATTGCGCATGGGTTCGCCTGCCTTCGCTGTGGGGGGTGGGAGAAATCCCGCCACAACAGTCGGCGATAAGTCCGAATTTGCCTAGACGTACCCCCCGTATTTGTGCGAAAGCTCACGAAAGCGCACGCTTAATTGCATGCTCGCAAGAATTGATCCCGACGCACCTTCATTGGCAAATTAATTCCGAACCAACGCGACGGAACCCCAGGTGAGTGACCTTGTGACGGCTCGCGCGGCGCGATGATCCCTGGTCCTGTCAAGCGGATTCACATATGTCGAACGCATATGCGTGACGTGACGTGGGACTCATCGATAAAGGCGCCGAAATCGGCCCGGCAGTGCCGGAGTGCGGAATGCGGAGTGTCGCATCGAGGAGGGGCAGTGAGACGAGTCACGGCATCGAGCGTTGCCATCAATGCGGGCATCATCAACACGGACATCAATGCGGGCATCCAGCGCGGGCATCAGGCGGCCCGGATCCGCGCCACCTCCACGGACAGGTCGTTGTCCATGGTGTAGTACGGCCTGACCTCGCTGCCGTCGACATCGATGGACGGGTAGACGAAGACCTCCTTGCGGTCGGCGACATCGTCGAGAAGGCGGCCGACCCGGACAGCAGGCGCGGAGGCGTCCGGCCGGACGTGCACGTCCCAGACGCCGTCACCGGACACGGGCCCGGCCAACTCGTCGCAGCCGACGGTGAAGGAGAAGCCGAGCCCGTCGTCCTCGACCCGCGGTTCGACCTTCCGGACCGTGTCGGTCCCGCGCACCCGCATTCGTACGACGGCACCGGCGCCGAAGGACGCTCCGTGCAGCCGGCCCGTGACATCGATCGCCCCGTCGTCGCTGACCACGATCCGGTCGGCCTCGGCGTGCGCGGCCCGCAGCCACGTACGGACCGACAGATAGCCGGACTTGGTCACGTACGGCACCCGCACCTGGACGGGTGAGGACCGGTCCCGGGCACCACCGTCGACCAGCACCCGAAGGTCTCTCGGCCCCGGGCGCAGCCGCTGCCGCTCCCCGCCCGGCTCGTCGAGAAGATAGACGTCCCAACGCCCCTCATCGAGCGACGTCCCGTCCTCCAGGACACCCACGAGACGCCCGTCGCCGGAGGGCTCCAGATCGAGCACGTGCGGCGCCTTCTCGGGCCGCCCCTTCTTGGGCCGCGGCTGCAGGAGCAGTTGGGGACGGGCGGCCGAAGGCAGCCGCACACCGAAGGTGATCCGTCCGTCGGCATCCACCGTGCAACCGACACGAGGCTCCGGCTCGATCGACGTGGTCATAGCTCCACCTTCCGGCTCGCGTCGTCCTGGCTGCTCTTACTGCTTTTGCCCTTGTTCTTCCGGGCGTCACGGGCGTCGCGGAAGGCGAAGCGCTGCGCCACGAGGCTCTGGTAGAGCCCGTCACGGCGCGGCTGGGCGGGCCGTCCGTCCCGTTTGGCGGCCAGCACCTCGGTGAAGAACCGCTCGGCCTGCTCCACTACGGGCTCGGGGGCGAACCGACGGGAGTTCTCCCGGGCGGCCTGCCCCATACGCCGCCGTCTCTCGTCGTCGTTCACCAGCTCCAACAGGGCCCCGCCCAGGGCCTTCGGGTCCCCGACCGGAACCAGCCGGCCGTCGACGCCGTCGCGGATGATCTCGCCGGGGCCGTGCGGGCAGTCGGTGCTCACGACGGGCAGCCCGTTGCGCATCGCCTCGACGATCGTCATGCCGAAGGCCTCGAAACTGGAGGAGGCCGCACCGATCGACGCCTTCACCCATTCCCCTTCCATGTGGGGCACCGCCCCCATGAGGAACACGTTGTTGACGAGCCCCAGGTCGGTGATGATCTCCCGCAGCCGGGCGTGTTCCTCACCCTTGCCGTAGATACGCAGTTGCCAGTCGGGACGTTCAGCGACCACGTGGGCGAACGCCTGGACGAGCAGGTCGTACCGCTTGACCCTGACCAGCCGGCCGGCCGCCACGACCACCTTCGACCTCCCGTCGGCGGGCGGCAGTTCGGGGTCGGGGACGCTGTTGGGCAGAGCCTCGACCCGCACACCGGGCAACCGCATCTTGCGCGCGTAGGAGGCAGCGTCGGCGGAGGTGACGGTCGTGAGGGCGTCGAGCCGCCGATAGGCACTCCGAAGGACCGTGCGCAGCTCCGGGGAATGACTGTCGAGCGTGAGGTGCTCCTGCCCGACCCGAGCGACCCGCTCGGGCCCCTGGAGGGCGAGATGCACGTTGAGCCCGGGCCGCGTCCCCACGACCACATCGGCGTCGACCTTCTCCAGGAACGCCCCGATGCGCTGATCGGTCAACTCGCTGTACTGCTCGTACCGCCGCTCCGAGTCGGGATACACCCGCGCGGGCCGCAGATGCAGCGGATGCTCCTTCTCCTCCCGCAGATCGACCAGCCCACGCAACGAAACCCGGTGATCCAACACGAGGCTGGGACGCTCCCGCGTCCGCAAGACCGAAACAACCTCCACACTGTGCCGCCCCGCCAACGCAGCGGCCAGATTGAAGGTGGTACTGATCGTGCCCCCTATCCCATAGGCGTTATGGATCAAGAACGAGATCTTCATGCCGTACTAGACGAACGCAACCCCCAAAGGGTTGCCGTTCGATACCAATCCTTACCCATGCCACACCTCGGGCCGTGATGTTCCGGTTGGGGGGAGGGGATGAGGGGCGGGTGCCATGAGGGACCCTGCCGGGAGAACTCGCGCACGAGGCTCGGGGTCGGAATCGGCGTCGGCCCCGTTGCGTCGACCACGAGGGAACGGCGGTTGTCGGCCCGGAGCTCAGCCGGTTTTGACCGAGGTCCCTAGCGAGCGGCAGGAACGAGCGGGACTCGGCGAGTACTCGGATGAGGCAACGGGCCCCATGACACCGGGGACGGCCCGTCGCGGGGCCCGCACCGCACCTCGACCCCGCCGCGTTTCGTGGCGACGCTTCTCGGGACCAGCCTGCTGGGTGGTTGAGTGCGAATGATCAACGGGCGGGGCGCCCGCTCTTCGAATGGGGCGAGCACCCAGAGCGGGCCGCTGCGCAGGCGTCCAGAGTTACTGAGAGTTGTAGGCCTTGATGCTCACTGCCGGGCCGTTGGAGTTGCGGACTACCGCGGCGGACGCCTTGCCCGTCACCTGAATGACTGCGGTGCCGTGGGCCGGTACTCGCGTCAGACCACCGATCGCGGTGACCTCGATGGCTTGCTGGGTGACGCCCTTGGGCGGCTGGTCCCACAGAACGTAGGCGATCCTTACGGAAACGGGGATGCCGTCCGCGTTGGTCACCCTGACCGCAGAGAAGCGTGCGAACCTCTCGATCTCGCGCCCGTGGCTGTCGAGCGCCTGGGTGGTCACGCCGTGCATACCGGCGGGTATCGAAGCGATCGTGTTGCTCCGTACCGTCACCCGCACATCCGCCACGTCGTGTTCCCCCGGACCGGAGAACCGCAGGATGTCGAGGCTCGTGCCATATGGCACTACCAGTTCTCCCCGGTCGCTTCCGTACACCGTGCTCACCTTCACCTCCTGCAGCACGTGATGATGCTTGTCCAATGCCCTGAACGACAGGACCGGGACCACGGAGGCGGGGTAGTCGTTCGTCAGATTCAAGGTCTGATTCATGGTCTCGTCCACGCCGGAGTCGCCGACATAGTCGAACGACAACGCCTTGGGCGGCACGATGTTCCCATGGGTGACCCCGGACCTGCCTGCATCGTTCCCTGCGCCTGCAACCGGTCCACAAGCGGCCAGGAGCGCCCCACTCGCAACCACAGCCACACTTACGGCAGCCAGTCTTCGTCGGCCCACCTTCATGACAAGCCCCCCTCCCCGTTGTTCTATGTCGGCGGGACGCTATACGAAGGCCGTTCCCTGGCGTTCGGCGACCCCACCTGAGCTTTCGACTGATCAGCGCAGGCCGCACAGGATGGGAGCGCGGTCTGATGCACGCAGGGACGAGGGGGCGAGGGGCCGCTCGCCAGGGCCGAGCTACGTGGATGCTGTCCACGAATACGCACGCCGCAGAGACACAGGGCCGCTCCGGGCGGCATACGGCTGCGCAGGGCTGCAGATACGCGAAGACCCCGGCCTCAGCGTTTCCGCTGGTGACGGGGTCTTTGGGCACCGTATGAAGGGTGCCCCCGGCAGGATTCGAACCTGCGCACACGGCTCCGGAGTGGATGCCGGATTGACCTCGTGGGCCCCTTCTGAGCTGCGGCGGAGCCGGGCAGCGCGTGTGCCGCGACGTCGAGTGTGTCGGAGGTGTGTCGCGAGGCGCCCCAGAGAGGCAAATGAGGAAGTCGCCGCCGGCTCCTACGCCCTTCGGGAGTCGGCTTCGCCGACGGGCTGCAACACCCCAGGTGTTGCAGCCGCTTGTGTCTGTCTGCTGTCGTCAGGCCCGTGCTGGTGACGTGCCCGGGCTGTCAGTGGAGGACCGTACGGTTTCTCTATTGGCTGATGGAGGGCAAATGCCGGAAGACGTGAGCGAGTTCCGATGGTGGTGGATCAAGGTGACCAAGCCGAAGGAAGAGAAGATCTTCCTGTACTACCCGAACAGCGCGCGTACGGACTGCAAGGTGATCCGGGTGTGTGATCGGGACGGGCTCGATCACGCAATCCTGATTTGGAACGTCTGCCACGACTGCCGGTTCGGGATGATCGCGAAAATCTCGATCATCGACGAATGGCAACGGCAGGGCCTCGGGCGACGGCTCTTGCTGTGGGCCTTGCGGGAAAGCCCAGGCTGCGACTGGGTTACTTCGGGCCAGTCGTCTGAGGCGCAACTGTTCTTCCCGGCCGTGGCGCGGGAGACCGGTGCCGCCTTCACTAACAGGGGTAAGTCGTGCGGGCACCTTGACACCGGGAACCGGTCGTACCCGCGACCTCGGGCTCTAACCGACATCTGAGGCCATCAGACCGGACACCCCGGACAGCTGGAAACATAGCTGTCCGGGGTGTCCGTGCAGTTCAGAGCCATAATCGGACAGTCGGACACCTGGGACACCCCTGTCCGGAGTCGCGGTGCGCGTCCGATCAAGCGCCGTCGATTCGGTCGAGCGGAGCCTGAGCCTCGACTGTGCGGTGATGGCCCGGGCCGAATGAGGCCAGACAGGCATCGTGAACAGCTGCGGCCTGAAGGCGAGCTTCGGTGCCGCGGCGTAGCGTGACCGAGCTCGGCCAGCGTCTGGGAACGGTCGGAGCGCAGTTTCAGGATCTGCCAGTGATCAGCTTCGAAAGTCTTTCCGACGGCTGGCAGCACTTCGTCGTATATGGCGAGAGCGTCGGCGCGTGGCGGCCCTGGGCGCTCGTCGCGTTTGCGGTGATGCTCAGTGCCGGCGGTGAGTACAGGTCATCGTGTGGCAGCGACCGGGCCACGGCACGGGCCTCGGTCACCGCCTCTGCGTAGCGCCCGGCCTTGTACAGGGCCATGGCCCGGGACACAGGGGGTTCAGTCGTCCGCTTGGCGCACGATCGGAAGACTCTCATGGCCGGAGGATATGGATATTGCGCGTGGTGGCTGCCGCGCACCACAGTTGGCCCATCCGGTGCTGCCAGCTGTCCCGCCGCTCGCCGAACACCACGCTAGCCAGAGTGCCTTATGGGGGATTTGCGCCTTCTGCTAATTTCATTCATATTCGTAACAAATTACACCTTATGCGCATGGAATCCAGGAGCTTTTAAGCCTGTGCCTTGAAGTGCCCTACGAGCCGCACTTGAAGCGGCTAGGGTGATGATCTTCACTGCAATGCATCTGGGGGCTGCAATGGGCGATCTAATTCCTAACGTTGGCGCCGGCACACTGCTGGAATCTCTGCTGATTTCTGACGAGAGAGCTGTCAGGATCGGCGCCATCCAAGCCCTCGACTACGACCGAGCAATTGTGATCACTCACGACCGGTGGAAGTCAGATACTGGGGGGATCCCGCAGTACTCGTTCCTGTTGGCGACAGCTCGCGAAGTAGGGGCTGACGGTGGAGATGACGACGAAGTCCTTCTTCTAAGGGTTGAAGGAACAGCCCCGCTCAGTCTCGAGAAAGATCTCCTCGGAGTTCGCGAAGAAGCACTGAGGGATGCCCTGTCAAGGCATGACAGTCCGTCTCCGTCGGTGGTTCTGGACTTGGATATGGATCCGTTTACGAAGAACCGAATCTCATTCACGGGCCTCAACTGCCGGATTTTGGGAACCTTCTACGAGCAGATCGAGAACGGGCAACTCTCACTCCACTTTGGCCACGATGTGGATAATTTCTACGCGACGTCGACGTATCGCGTTTTTAAACCAGTTGGTGACGGCCTTGCGGAGATTGCCTCCTATCTGAAGCCAAGCGATGATCCCGTTGAGCGAGTCAGGATCGGCGCCGTGCGGTACTCCTCGACACGGAGGAGGGCCATTGCTTCCGGCCAAAATAATGCCGCTGTAAAGGTGAACGTGTATGACTTCATCGGCAACAAGACCGGTATGTTTGGCATGACTCGTATGGGTAAGTCCAACACGATGAAGACGGTGGTGTCACGAATCTTCGTCGTTTCAGAAAACCGTCGCAGCGAAGGGGGCTCGCCTGTGGGGCAGTTGATCTTCGACCCGCAAGGTGAGTACGCGAATCCGAATACGCAAGACGGCAAAGAGCTCGCTGCAATCGGCGAAAAACACGTCGTCATCTACAAGTTCGGGGGGACAGGAGAGTCCACCGCGGCAAATGTCCGCCCGCTTGGTTTCAACTTCTTTGATCCGGCACAAATTGATGCAGTCAAGGGGGTCATCTCCACGGCGCTGGTAGATGCTTCCTCCGACTACGTTAAGTCATTTGTGCAAGCAGACTTTTCCGGTACGGCCGTTGAGGGCGAAACAGCGCAGGATGGTAAGAAGCGGGAGATTCATGCTGCTCGTGGACGGCTTCTACTTTACGGGGCCCTCCGCAAGGCGGATTTCTCCGTACCCCAGAAAGATGCTGATGGCCGCTATCCGTGGCGTGCATGGATTTCGATGCGCAAGGAATTGGTCGCCAAGCTCGAGTCGGACCTCGGCGCCGGTCATGTCATCAGCGGTAAATATGGCAGCGTCGGTGTCGAGCGCGACTCGCTGACTCAGGTAATCGATTGGATCGTTGAGCGCTCCGAGGCTCAGGACCTCTCGGGTGCAGCTGCCGAGGGACTTGCCAGCATCGTGGATGGAGATGCATGGAAGTCCGCACTTCCGATTTACACGCAGAGGTCTGGGAATCGCATGGTTTCCGGATATACCAAGCTGAAGGGCCTTAAGGGCTTCCATGCGCCGACTTCTCGCTCCGATTACCGGAATGATATTTATCGAGAGCTCAAAAATGGGCGCATCGTGATTATGGACCTTCACTTGGGTCCGGAAAAGGTAATCCGAAGCCTTTCCGAGAATCTCGCGGCGAGCCTAATGGACAAACAGACCGAGGTGTTCACATCTGGTAAGACTCCTCCCGACATCCAGATTGTTATCGAAGAAGCGCACAATCTCTTCTCTTCCGATCAGTACAAAGATGACCTAGATGTTTGGATCCGGCTGGCCAAAGAAGCGAGCAAGCTCAAGCTCGGTATGATCTACGCTACACAGGAAGTAACCGGTGTGGCCCATCAAGTTCTTGCTAACACCAAGAACTGGGTTGTCGCTCACCTAAACAACACTCGCGAAGTAAACGAGTTGGCGCGATTCTACGACTTCAAGGCATTTGGTGATTCAATCATCAGCCACGAAGACAAGGGGTACGTCCGGCTTAAGACCATGTCGTCGCCGTTTATTGTTCCCGTGCACATTGATAAGTATGGTGCAGGGCTGGTAAATGAGGCTCGTGAAGCAGCTGGCGAGCCCCCACTGCAGATTGAGCAGGTGTCGTAGTTGCCCTACGAATCGATCTCCGGCGGGTTCGAGCGTGCCTCCCGCCTGGGGCACAGTAACGCCATTGTTCGCGCAATGGCCGAGAAGGCCTCCTTTTATATCCCAGCGGATCATCTCGGCGATACGAAGTGGCTAGAAGAGAAGATCTATCCTCGTTCATCCGCTGAAAGTAGTGAAGCAAAGCTTCAGAGCGCGATCGCTGTTGACGGCTCTCTGATGGTGGTGCCCGTGAGGGATGGACTGCCGTCTGTGCGGTACGGCTATGCGCAGTCGGCTGCTATCTGGCTTGACATCTCTGCGATGGAGCACCAAAAGAAGCAGCGCTTTGTTGATCCTGTAGCGCTGGGCCAGGCAGTCAACTCGGCACTAGTCTCCTACGACCTACCTGTCGCTGGCGCCTACGTGCGCCAAGGCGTATCTATTGCGGACTCCTGGCGAGAAACAATCGACTCAATCTTCCGGACTAAGAAGATTGAAGTAAACAGGATGAACCAGTCGCTACTCTCGCTGCTGTATCTTCTTCACGGAATTCCCGGAGCACCAGCGAAACACGTTCCTGTGAACTGTCCTTCGGGTGGGTGTGGACAGAAAGAAATTCCGGTTCCTCAGCCTGGTACTTGCTGCCCCACATGCAATACGCACTTGTATCCAACAGATGTACTGAGGATTCACGAAGAGGTAGTCGAGGACGGTAGCAACGAGAGCGCACTAGGTCGCCTCATGCAGGTGGTTGAACTCCTCGTCGTTACTGGGCTTGCAACCCTGCTGTGGGAGCAGTCCAGGTCAGCGCTCTTTGCGAGCACCATGTTCATCATGGACGGACCGATGGCCGTCTATGGGCCCCCCGCCAAACTACGATCCCGCGCTCTCAAGTTCTTTCAGTCGATGGCGAGCACTACGCCGGGATCTGCGCCCTACATTTGCGGCATTGAGAAAACTGGGACAGTCGTAGACTACGCAACCACGCTTGCAAGGCATGACGTTCTAAAGCCGGGTGACCTGTTGTCAGTCGATGCCGATGTTATCTCGGCGATTACGAATACTGAGAACCCGGCTGCGTATGGTGCAGAAACCTATTGGGGGCGAAAGTTTGCCTATAGGTCAATCGATGGCAGAACAGTGGTTTTGACGGTGTTGCCTCCTGAAGGCAACCCATACGACGACCGAGGCGGGCAACCCCTACCGGCCGCGTACCCAAGTCTGCCGGCCATCCTCGATGTAGTTGACCGTACTGGATCTTCCATGTATCGCAATGGTATTATCCCGGTCTCTTTGGCTCACTCTAAGGCCGCCTATCCCATCGGCGTCGGAACGGACGTCCTGCGGCTTGCGGCAAGGGAGAAGCTCGGGCTGGCAGATCCCATGAGGAATAACTAGAATTTTCGGAGCAAATGATGACAATCGTAGCCAACCCCCACGGAGTGGTCTTGGCTGCGACTGAAACTGCTCCAGTCGACGCAGTGCGGGATCGGTCGCCGCGTGTGATCGGGCCGGTGACGGAGCTCGTGGGTATGCCTGCTCCCAGCCGGTATCTCTCTCCCCTCCGCTACCCGGGAGCGAAGAGCAATCTGGTCCCTGTGATCGAGGGCATCGTCCTTGCGGCTCGGGCCGCTCTGGGGCCCGTACAACTCCTTGTTGAGCCGTTTGCGGGCGGAGCTTCGACGTCGCTCCGCCTCGTGGCGAGCGGCGTGGTTGAGCGCGTTCTACTCTCTGACGCCGACCCCTTGGTCGCGAAGTTCTGGCAAGTAGCGGCTGCCGAGACTGAGTGGCTGATAGATCGGATGTACGAGGAGCCAGTAACGCTAGAGCGTTGGGACTATTGGAGGAAATGGCTTCCGAATGGGTTCAGCGATCGAGAACTGGCTGTAAAGTGTCTATTCTTGAATAGAACTACCTTTTCCGGGATCCTTCACGGAAGGGCCGGACCGATCGGTGGCCGGGCCCAGACGAGTCAATATACGATCGATTGCCGCTTCAACAAGGACGCCCTTGCCGACCGCCTGAGGTTCATCGGCGCCTTGTATAAGGCAAATCGCATCGTTGATGTTTGGTGTAAGGATTGGCAAGACACTCTTAGTGATGTTGTCGAATGGTATCCAGAGCTGCTTCCCAATCGCGTTCTGGCGTATCTAGACCCTCCGTATGTGGCGAAATCGGAAAAGTTGTACGGTAAATCTTTTGACCCCTCCGGTGGCTATTCCGCAGCGCGTTCTGGATCGCTAGTCACGGAGTGGAATCGAGGTCTAGAACATTATCGGCTGGCGGAATATTTGCGTCGCCGGGCGCAACATCGATGGCTCCTCTCGTATGACAGTCATCCTTCTTTGTTGGCCGACCCAGATCTCTATGCCGCCGGTCGGATGAACCCAGACTCTAACGAGCGGGACCTGCTCGGGGTTAAGAGCTGGTACATCTCGAAGCGAGTAGTTAATCTTAGCTATTCTGTGTCGGGGCATGGTCGTAATGATCGCGCGGAAGAACTACTGCTCACTACGCTGCCTGCCACCTGCGTGCCCGTTGGAAGCCGTTTGCGTCAGGCGTAACCAGACCTTGGGCTAGGTCCGGATTGCGCACCTCGATCTGCCGCGGTGCCTCCAGGGACAGTCCGTGACCGGACAGCCCGGACAGCGGACCAATGAGGTGTCCGGACCGTTTGTACAGGTGAGAGCGCTAACCGGACAGCCGGACAGCCCGGACACCTACAAGCGCGAGTCCGTCGGACCCGGACAGTCTGTCCGGGTCCGCTCCTGTTCAGTGCCTCACGCTCTCCGTGGGGGCTGATAGAAGTCCAGATCATTTACTGGCTCCCCGCCGCCTCGGTACCGTGAGAGGCGCCCCTACTCGGCAGCGGGAGGCACACCCCATGCGTGGTCTTGGAGATCACCTCAGCATCGGCGAGCGCATTGCGTTCTACCGCAAGCGCCGCGGCTATACGCAGGAGGTGCTGGCCGGCCTGGTTGGTCGTAGCACTGACTGGCTCGCGAAGATCGAGACGGGACGGCGGAAGCCGCCGCGCATCGACATGCTCGCGGAGTTGTCCCGCATCCTGCGAGTCCAGCTCGGGGATCTGCTTGGGCAGACCGTCCTCATGGAGGATGAGCGGCAACAGGATGACGTCCCCGCTGTGCGTGACGCCCTCATGAGCCCGCGTCGCCTCTCACGCCTGCTGTTTGGTCCCGATGCTGAGGCTCAGCTCCCGACTCCCGCCCCCGTGGCCGTACGCGTGGAACAGGCGTGGAGCGACTACCAGGGCGGACGGCTCGGCACTGTCGTCGCTGCGCTTCCTGCGTTGCTTCAGACTGCACAGGAGTTGGAAGAGCGAGCAGCGCGGCGCGGCGAAGAGCGCGGCGATTGCTGGGCAGTGTCGGCCCGTACACACCATCTCGCCGCTACAACGTTGGCGAAGATCGGTGAATCGGATATCTCTTGGCTCGCTGCCGAGCGTGCGATGCGAGCCGCTGACGAGTCGGACGACCCGCTCGTGCTGGCGTCCGCGGCGCGGTCCGGCACCCATGCCCTACTCGCCAACGGGCGTTACGACGACGCCCTCGAACTGGGCAACGCGGCCGCAGTCTGGCTGGCATCCCAGGTGTCCGTGCGCGATCCAGAGGCGCTCAGTCTGCTGGGGATGATCCATCTCCGAGCGGCTGTCGCGGCGGCACGGCATCAGGACAGGCCGACAGCCGCGGGTCTGTTAGATCGTGCCGAAGAGCTCGCAGGCGACCTCGGGTCGGATGAGAACCACTGGCAGACCGGCTTTGGCCCGACGAATGTCCTGCTCCATCGCCTGTCCATTGAGCTGGATCTCGACAATGTCTCGTACGTTGTGGAGCACGGCCGAATCAACGTCGACCACATGCCGCAGGAGCGCAGCGTCTCGCACCGCATCGACTACGCGCGCGCCCTGTCGCTCGCCGGCCAGGGTGACGAAGCATTCACTGCGCTACGTATGGCCGAGCGCACTTCGCCGCAGCTCGTGCGCAACAATCCGAGAGTGCGCGAGACGCTCAGGGACCTGATCAAGCAGTCCCCCGTGACCAGTGGATCGCGTTCATCCGAGGTGCTCGTGATGGCTCAGCGATGCAGGGCGGTGCAGTGAGTTCAGGCAGGCGCGGGGTGCTCGGCGTGGTCGGATCGGCGGCTGGAGGTGTAGAGGCGCTGCGTACTGGCCTTGTCGAGCCAGCGATGGCGCGAGGTTGGCAGGTGGCTGTCACCCTGACACCGATTGCTGGTCAGTGGCTGCGAATGAGCGGCGAGGTTGACCGGCTGGAAAAGCTCACCGGCCTGCCCGTGCGTGACGAACCGCGTCTGCCTGGTGAGGCTCGACCACATCCAGCGGTTGACTGTTACGCGGTCGCTCCTGCTTCGGCCAACATGGTTGCCAAGCTCGCGGTCGGCCTGATGGACAACCAGGCTCTGACCCAGGTTGGTGAGGCTATCGGCACCCTCGGTCTACCGGTTGTCGTCTTCCCGCGCGTGAACGCGGCGCATGCTCGCCATCCCGCGTGGCAGGGCCATGTGGACGTCCTCGTTGCCGGGGGAGTTCGTATCGTCTATGGCCCCGATGTCTGGCCGTTGTACGAGCCAAGGGAAGCGCCGGCCGGACGGGACCTGCCGTGGGCGGCCGTGCTGGACGCCGTGGATGCGGCCACTCTCTGACGCTCCGTCAACCTCCGCGACCTGCAAGACAAAGAGGACCCGGACACTCTGTCCGGGTCCTCGCCTGTTGAGGGCCGCATGCTCGTTGGCATGTCAGGGATCAATAACCGGATCGGCGAGTTAGGAGGCTTAACTCCTGCGGAACTTGCCGTGATCGAAGCGAGTTTGAGCAAGGCGCGCGCCACGGCAGAGCAGCTGGTGAGGCGTGCGGATGAGCTCACTGCGAGGGTGGAGTCTCGTCGCCAACAAGGTGTTCCAGGCGGTCCAGCCGCTCACCGAGCAGACGAAGTGCGTCATGAATCGAGCTGAGTTCTGCCGCGAGGGCGGTGAACGCCGGACTACTGCCTGGCTCGGTCCCGAGCGGCAGCGATGGGTCACGGACAAACGTTCCGCGGCCCTGTTGAGTGAGAACCAGTCCCTCGTCGCGGAGTTGGCCATACGCGCTCTGCACAGTCATGAGCTGTACGCCGAGGTCTTTGGCAAGTTTGCGGGCGGCGGGGAGCTGATCTCCCGGGTCGTATCCGGGGCGCGGTCCCGTGATCTTCTCGCGGAATTCCGCAGCGATCTCCTTGGCCGTGGGTGGCTGCCTGTGCGCGTCTGGACTCTGCTCCATAGGTCCGAGAGTAGCTGGACCTAGGTCAATCTCTGGTTCTTGGACCGACCCTGTTGACAGTCAGATTGACATAGGTCAATCTGAAATTGCGACGCCGGGACTCCCCAGCAAGGTCGCCCGACGTCGCAGTCCTCCCTGCTCCTTCGATCCTGGAGAACGTCCATGCGCACATACGTAGGCCATCAACAGGCGGTTTCCGCTGATGACTTCGTAGAACTCGCCCTTGGCACCCCGGTTGAGCTGTGGCTCGGGGTGGAGGGTGAGACGGACGAAGAGCGTGCGGCTCGCTTGGATGCGGCGCGCGACATCCTCGCCGACAACCCGGAGCTGCCCGACGACGTGAGCCGGATCGCTGCTGAGGCGATCGAGGCGTACGCGCCGGAGCTGTTCAACGTGGTCCCGCTGGCCCGTCCCGGCGGCCGTCGCCCGGTGCGTAAGGGGGCGGCGGCATGAGCGAGGACTCGAACTTTCAGGACCGCATGTTCTTGGAGAGCGAGGCCGTCTATCAGCGCATTCTCGACGGCCAGGTGAGCGATGTGGAAGCCGAACTGATGGAGGCCCAGCTCCGGGTATCGCAGGACGGCGAGAGCGCATGAGCGCGCTGGAGACCGTCGAGCGTCCGGCTGTGCCGCCGCTGACGACGCCGGAACTGTGGCTCTTAGGCGCCGTCGCCGTCCTCGCGGCCGGAGTCGGAGGGTTGGGTCTGGCCTCTTCCTTCGAGGCGGTGTCCGCGGCTGGGGCGCGCTGGGGGTTTGCTTCCCCGTGGATGCTGCCGGTCGGTATCGACACGGCGATTCCGGTTTTCACCGCGGCGTTCCTGCTGCTGATCCGTACGGACATGCCGCTGGGCTGGGTGCGGTTCGTGCCGTGGGCGCTGACCGGGGTGACGTGCTGGCTGAACATCGCGGCCGGCCACTCGCTGTCTGCGAAGCTCGCGCACGGCACGATGCCGCTGCTGTGGGTGGTCCTGTCCGAGGTGGCCGCGCACGTCTACGCCTCCCGGATCGGCGCCGTCACGGGCCGGCGGATGGAGAAGATCCGCCGCTCTCGCTGGCTGCTCGCCCCGCTGTCGACGTTCGCCCTGTGGCGCCGTATGACGCTTTGGGAGGTTACCTCCTACTCCGAAGCCTTGGGGCGCGAGCGTGAGCGGCAGTTGGCCCGCGCGGAGCTGCGCGAGCGGTTCGGCCGGCGGTGGCGGTCCAAGACACCGCGCCCCGAGCGGGTGCTGTTGAAGCTGGGCGAGCTGGCCCCGGCCAGTGACGACCCGATGCCCGTTCCGCCGCAGGACCCGGAGCCGCCGAAGCAGGAGACGCCCCAGCCGCCGCGCAAGCGCACCGCTAAGCGCAAGACCAGCAAGGCGCCGCGGACCCCTGCGGAGCTGCTCGCCGAAGCCCGCGAGGCCACGGTCGGGTGGGCGGATGACGCGATCAACGCCGAGGCGATCCGCACCACGTTGCACTGTTCGGCAGCCAACTCCCGTGTGCTGCGGGACCTGCTGCTCAACGAGCGTGCGGACGGCCTGCGCCTGCACGCGATCGAGGGTGCCGACCACGCCGAGGGGGTTGCGGCATGAGCACCGTTGCCACGGCTCTGCTGTCCGCACTGCCCCTGATGGCCGGTTGGGCGGTCCACGTGTGGTGGCTTGGCGCCCGCCTGGACACGGCGCGGCGTGACCCGCTGACCGGCTTACGGACCCGTGAAGGGTTCACCCGTAGGGCCACGGCCCTGCTCAAGGACCCGCGCGCGGTCGTCGTGCTGGCCGATGTCGACCGCTTCAAGGACATCAACGACGCCTTCGGGCATGCGGCCGGGGACGCGCTGTTGAAGGCGACCGCGGACCGCCTCGCCCACCACGTCGGCCGCAACGGGGTTGCCGGGCGGCTCGGGGGCGATGAGTTCGCCGCCGTCGTCATCGACGACCACGGCACCGCGGGCGACCTGCTCGCCGCGCTGCACGGCGTACTCGCCCGTCAGGCCGACGGCCAGGACCCGGACGTTTGCACCACGGTCTCGCTCGGCTGGGTACGCGCCGCCGACTTCCCCGCAGATGACCTGTCCGGGCTGCTGCGACGGGCGGATGAGGCGATGTACGCGGCCAAGCAGGGCCGCGCCGGACTGCGCCGGGCGGGGCTGGGCTGGCTGTTCGCCACCATTACCGGACGGCGCGCCGGGCGCACCGGGGCCCGGACCGATGCTCCGGTCGTGGGGGTGGCTGCCTGATGTCCGCCTACGGCAAGTGCTTCGACCCGTCCGGCGCCCGGTTCGGCATACCGACGTACCCGTGGCGGTTCGCCCCGGACGGCTACGCCACCCGCCGTCAGCTCCGTGCGGCCGGGCTGCGGCCGGGCGGACAGCCGGTCGCAGCGCAGGTGATGCGCCGCCACCGCGGCCGCAAGGCAGGGGTGCAGGTCGCCTACCTCTACCGAGTCGACCACGCGAAGCCAGTGCGGCCGATGACCTCCCGCAAGCGGGGCGCGCTCGCCCTGGCGATGCTCGCCCGCCGCACCTGCCCCCAGTGCCGGATCACCTACAGCTACTGCCTCCCGACCTCGCTCGGGATGTGCATCCCGTGCGCCTACCCCGAGGAACAGCGCGCCGCCTGACCAGCGACGGGGCCCGGTCTCAACCGACCAAAGCAGCGGCCGGGCCCCGCCATCCCTCCCTGAGAGAAGGAACAGTCAGTGAAACACCCCGACGACGACAACGAACTCTTCAACCGCCTCGAAGCCGAGATGACCGACCTGGGCGCCCCGTCCGGGGGCGACGTGGTCGACCTCGACAAGGCCCGCACCGCGCGGGGCGAGTCGGCCGACCCTGCTCCCGACCCGTCGGCCGACTCCAAGCCGACTCGGTCGCCCGACCCGGAGCCGACCGAGTCGGCCGACGCACGGCCGACCCTGGTCGACACCGCCGTGCCGACCGTGTCGGGCCCCGGCGTGATCGACCGACTCAAGAACTCCAAGCGACTGGACGTCTTCCCGGCCTGGCTGAAGTCGGGTGCGGAGTTCAAGGAAGCGCTCGGCTGGCTGGCCGGGCACGCCTGGCACACCGTCGCCTTCCACGCGGTCCGCGTGCCGTTCGTCTACCTGCCCAAACTCGTGTGGCGCTCGCCGCGCGGTGCGCTCACCATCCTGGGCAGGGTGGGCCGTTGGTCCGTGGACGCGGAAGGCGGGGCACTGCGGCAGTACACGGCCACGAACGAGCAGGTGGACGAATACCTGAAGCTCTCGCGGCAGCGGGACCGGCGGGTGCGCCTGCGGATGATCCTGACCGTCATCGGCGCCGTGTTCGCCCTGGGGCTCGGTCTGTTCCTGGTCTACGGTGCGCAGCCGATGACGCAGTTCATCGCCGCGGTGGTGGCGGTGCTCGGGTGCGGTCTGGCCGGGGCGCCGGCGGACGTGCCGCTCGCCACCCGGGCGGTTATCAAGACCGAGGTGCAGAAGCTGACCAGCGACATCGTGGTCAAGGCCATGGCGTCCATCGGCATCGGCCAGATCGCCAGTGCGGTCGCCAAGGGGCTGGACGGCATCAGGTTCGTCTCGCCCATCACCCGCGAGGGACCCGGTTGGCGTGCGGACATCGACCTGCCGCTCGGGGTGACCGTGTCGGACGTGGCCGACCGGCGTGCCCGGCTCGCGTCCGGCCTGCGCCGCCCGCTCGGGTGCGTGTGGCCGGACGCCGATCCCAACGAGCACGAGGGACGGCTCGTCCTGTGGGTCGGTGACCGGGACCTGTCCAAGACCGGCATCGTCAAGTGGCCGCTCGCCAACGCGCGCCGGCACGACATCTTCAAGCGGGTCCCTTTCGGCATCGACCCGCGCGGCCGTGCCCAGTCGGTGCCGATGATCCAGCACAACATCCTGATCGGCTCACTGCCCGGCCAGGGCAAGACCGCCTCCGTGCGGGTGCTCGCCTGTGGCGCGGCCATGGATCCGAGCGTGGAACTGTGGCTGCACGAGAACAAGGGCACTGGCGACCTGGACGCCCTCGAAGCCGTCTCCCACCGGTTCGTGTCCGGCATCGATGACGACTCGATCAAGTACGCGGCCGACTCCCTCAAGCTGCTGCGCGAGGAAGTCATGCGCCGTGCCGGGGCCATCAAGAAGCTGCCGCGGGACCTGTGCCCGGACAAGCGCATCACCCGCTCGATCGCCGACAAGCGCTCGCTGAAGCTGTGGCCGCTGCTGGCGGTGTTCGACGAGTGCCAGAACCTGTTCGCTCACCCGAAGTACGGCAAACAGGCAGGTGAGGACGCCGAGTTCATCATCAAGCTCGGCCGCGCGCTCGGGGTCATCCTGGTGCTGGCCACGCAGCGCCCGGACAAGGAATCGCTGCCCACAGGGATCAGCGGCAACGTGTCCATCCGCTTCGCCCTCAGGGTCGCCGGCCAGGTCGAGAACGACATGATCCTCGGAACGTCCGCGTACAAGAACGGCGTACGGGCCACCTCGTTCCGCCCCGAGATCGACGCCGGAAACGGCTACCTCGCCGGAGCAAGCACGCTGCCGGTCGTGGTCCGCACCGCCTACCTGGACGACCCGGCCACCAACGCCATAGCTCAGCGCGCCCTCGCATTGCGCAAGGCCGAAGGCACCCTGTCCGGCCACGCCCTCGGACAGGACGCCGAAGCGGTCTCGGGGCCGTCGTACGACCTGCTCGCCGACGTTGCCGCAGTCGTGCCCGTTTCCGAACAGCGGGTGTGGAACGAGCGGATCGCCGCCCGGCTCGCAGAGCTGCGGCCGGAGGTCTACGGCGGATGGAAGGGCGAGAACGTCACCAGCGCCCTCAAGCCGCACGGCATCCGCACCACCGGCGTGGCCGGGACGACCGACGACGGAGAGCGCACCACCCGCCGCGGCATCGCCCGCGACGACCTCACCAAGACGATTGCGGAGCGTAACGAAAACCGGGGCGCCGCCTAGCCCCGAGCGCTGCTACCGGTAGCGGGGTCACCTGCTACCGGTAGCACCCCCGCTAGCACCCCATCTGCTACCTGATCTGCTGACTAGCAGATAGCACCCCACCTGCGGAAACCCCGAAAAGCCCGAGAAAGGGCCCCTGATGACCCTCATAGCCCTTGCTATCGCCTGCCTACTCGCCATCACGCTGTGTTACGCGGGTGTGTGTGCGGGGAGCCCGTTCGGCACCTGCCGCAAGTGCAACGGCTTCGGCTTCGCGACCACCACCGACCGCAAGGGACGCCCCAAGCGCGGCAAGCACTGCCGCCGCTGCAAGGGCCGCGGCAAGCGCGTCCGAATCGGCCGCTGGATCTACAACCGCGCCCAGCGGATCTACCGCGAAGGAACGCACTGACCGCGGACGCAAGACGGCCGACGGTGCCCGTCATAAGACGTACCCCGCTCTTTGTAGGAGCTAGGCGGGCGCAACCGTCGGCCAGCCGCCGAGAGCTGCCAGCACCCCGGGGCCAGTCGTATCCAACCAACCCTCCCGACCAGCCGTCAAAGGAGATTCCCGCTGTGGCCGTCACCGTCTCGCTCGTGGCCCTGTTCGGACTCGTCCTGTTCTTCCTGCTGCGCTCCAAGGCTCTCGGCTACGGCGCCGCGTTCACCGCCGCCGGGTTCGGCTTCTTCCTCGCCTCCACCGGCGCCGCCGGACCCATCAACCAGCTCGCCGTGGCCGTCATCGACGCCATCCCGCACTCGTGAGGAGTGGGCACGTGAACGAACAGATTATCGCCCGGCACTGGCTCGCCATCATCGCGCCCAAAGCCGCGCCCGCCATTGCCACATCCACCGTGCTGATCCTGGCCCGCATCTGGAACGCTAATGGCGCCGAACACTCCCTCGGCAACGCCGTGTTGATGACCGCGCTGTCCCTCGCCGCGGCGGCGGCCGGCGTGTGCGCGAGCATCGGTCGCTCCGGAGACCCCGTCATAGCCGGGACGGCGTTCGCGGCCTCCGGCGGACTCGCCCTCGCAGGCGTCGCCGGATACGCCGACGGCTTCTCCCTGCCGCTACTGCTGTGGGTGCTGACGATAGCCATCGCCTACGGGCTCGCTGCCCGTTACTGGCGCACCGACCGACGCGACCGTGTCACCTACGAGCGGCACGTGAGCGACCGGCGCGAGGAACGCGCCCACATCGAGCGCGTCGAGACCATTCGCGGCACCACACAGATCGAGGTCGCCCGCACCGGCGCCGCCTACGCCGAACAGCTCGCACAGGCACTCCTCACCCGCGCCGCCCTGCCTGGCTTCGACCCCACCGTCTTGGAGTCCGTAGGCCTGCCGCAATTGCCCTCCGTCGACCAGTGGGAGGGTCGGTGAAGTTTTTCCTGGGAACCCATCAGCCCCAGTGGCTGGGCACCGCGAACGTGCCGCTGTTCGTCTCCTACCGCCGTCTCGCGGCCCGCCGCACGTTGCCTCGCGCCATAGCGCCTTGGGCGCTGGACTCCGGCGGATTCACCGAACTGTCCATGCACGGATCCTGGCGCACCCCCGCCCACACCTATCTCGTCGCGGTGCGCCGCTACCGCGACGAGATAGGCCTCATGACCTGGGCCGCGCCCATGGACTGGATGTGCGAGCCCTGGATCACCGGACTGACCGGCCTGAGCGTGCGCGAACACCAGCGACGCACGATCGACAACTTCCTTCACCTGCGCACCGCGGCTCCGGATCTGCCCATCATCCCGGTGCTCCAAGGCTGGGAGCTGGACGACTACCTCACCTGCGCTGACGCCTACGAGCGGGCCGGCATCGACCTGACCGCCGAACCCGTCGTCGGCCTCGGCTCCGTCTGCCGCCGCCAAGCCACCAGCCAGGCCGCGGCAATCGTCACCACCCTCGCCGAACGAGACCTCAACCTGCACGGCTTCGGCTTCAAGACCCTCGGCTTGCGCAGCTGCGGTTACGCCCTCACCTCAGCGGACTCCCTCGCCTGGTCCTACGACGCCCGCCGCAAGCCCCCACTGCCCGGACACAGCCACAAAAACTGCGCCAACTGCCTTCCCTACGCCCTCCAATGGCGCACCCGAACCCTGAACGCCCTGCCGCCCTGGCACCAACCACCCCTGGCCAACGACACCCCCAACCACGCCGCCTGAGAAAGGGAACCCATCCGTGTTCGAGATCCGCATCATCTGCGACCCGGACGACAGTGACCGCGTCAACGCGGCCCTGTCCGCAGCCTTCACCACCGGACCCGTACGGCAGCATCCCGCCCGCGACAGCAATCGCACCCATCTCTACTTGACGGCCGACCACCGTCCCGAGCCGCAGCTCTGGCCTGCACCGGAAGGGGCTTACACGCTCGCCCCCAGCATCATCAGTGAGATCGGGTGGGTTGCCCGGACAGCCGCCGATAGGCCGCTCTACGACGGATCGGGCCGGGAGTTCTGGCTTCGCAAGGCTGCCGTCCTGGATCGCATCGCCCTGTGCGACGAAGGCGATCACATCCCCAGCGACGCGGACGACCTCGCTACCAGGGCTGCCCAGCGGTTGGCGGCTCTGGACGACGCGGCCGCCATCTGCGACGCGCGCCACTACGTCCGCCAGCAGTACGCCCGTTGGGCCAAGAACCAATAGCAACACCGCGGCGGCGGGACTCCCCAGCAAGGTCGCCCGCCGCCGCGGTTCTCCCTGCCCATCCGAAGACAGAACAGGAGCACCCCAGCATGTCGTACCCGGACGGCTCTGCCCAGCTCACCGCCGCGCTTGACGCAGCGTCCCGTGACTGGCGCGTCTTCCCCCTCATCCCTGGCGACAAGCGCCCGGCCATCTCCGACTGGGAGACCCGCGCCACCACCGACCCGGACCGCATCACCAGGGCCTGGTCCGTCGCCGCCTTGAACGTCGGCATCGCCACCGGCCCCTCCGGCCTGATCGTCATCGACCTGGACAAGCCCAAGCACCCCGGCGACACTCCGCCGGATGCTTGGGCCGAGTACGGAGTCACCGACGGCGCCGACGTCCTTGCCGTACTCTGCGAGCGCCACGGCCAGCCCTTCCCCACCGACACGTACACCGTCCGCACCTGGAGCGGCGGTACCCACCTGTACTTCCTCGCCCCCGAGGGCGAGCCCCTGCGCAACACCGCCGGGGACAGCGCCCGCGGGCTGGGATGGAAGGTCGACACCCGCGCGTGGGGCGGACTCGTGGTCGGCGCGGGCAGCACCTTCGCCGGACACCTGTACGAGGTCACCCACAACGCCCCCGTGGCACCCCTGCCAGGTTGGCTTGCCGAACTCCTGCGCCCGGCGCCGCTGCCCCCTCAGACACCCATCACGGTTACCCTCACCGGGCGCGGCCGGCGCACAGCCTTTCTCCGGTCCGCGATCAACGGCGAAGTGCAGCGGGTCACCGACTCCGGGCCGCACGAGCACAACAACGCGCTCTACGTCGCCGCGGTCGCCCTCGGACAGCTCGTCACCGGAGCCGAGTTGAGCGAAACCGAGGTCACCGGCTGGCTCCTAACGGCAGCGCTCCAAGTCGGCCAGAGCGAGCGGGAGGCGCGGCGCACCATTGCCTCCGGGCTCCGGGCCGGAGCCCGGCGACCTCGGACGGTGGCGGCATGAGCGCCAACCCCATCCCGCCCCTGCACCTGTACTCCGTGCCCAGCGACACCGAAGCGGTCCCGGTCCCGCCGCCGAAGCGGGAGCGCCCGCGGACAGCATGGACGGCCGATCAGCTCATGGCCGCCAACTTCCCCGAGCCGAAATGGGCCGTGCCCGGCATCCTCGCCGAGGGCGTCAGCCTGCTCGCCGGACCGCCCAAGGTCGGCAAATCCTGGCTCTCCCTCGGCCTCGCCCTCGCGGTCGCGGCCGGCGGGCAGGCGTTCGACTCCGTGCCCGTCCAGGGCGGACCCGTGCTCTACCTCGCACTGGAGGACACCCCGCGCCGCCTCCAGACCCGCATGGGCAAACTGCTCGGAGGCCAGCCGGCACCCGCCGGTCTGACCCTGGTCACCGAATGCCCACCCTTTCCCCAGGGCGGAACCGAAGCCATCGCGCAGTGGCTGGACCGCAACCCCGACGCCCGCATGGTCGTCATCGACGTGTTCGCCAAAATGCGCGGACAGGCCCCGCAGGGCGTATCGGCGTACGACGCTGACTATGTCTCCGTCGGCTACGCGAAGCGGCTCGCGGATCACTACGGCATTGCTGTCGTCCTGGTCCACCACGTCCGCAAGGCAGGCTCGGACGATTTCCTGACCGAGGTGTCCGGGACCAACGGCATCGCGGGCGCGGCAGACGCCACCCTCGTGCTGAAGCGGGCCCGCGGGCAGGCGGACGGCATCCTGCACGTCACCGGCCGCGACGTGGACGAAGCCGAGTACGCCCTCAGCTTCCAAGCTGCCTCCGGTGCTTGGCATTTGCTGGACGGTCCGGTCTCCGATCACACCGTGGGGGACACCCGAGCCGCGATCCTGCGGTACGTCCGGGCCCATCCCGGTGCGAAGCCCAAGGACATGGCGGGAGAGCTGCCGCAGGTCGACATGGACACGATCCGGCGGACGTGCTCCCGCATGGCCGACGCCGGACAGCTCACCAAGGACGCCGGCGGCCGCTACTACCCGGACACCGAGACCCGGACACAGGGTGCCCCGGAGGTGTCCGGACTGTCCGGCTGTCCGGTTACCCCACCTGACCAGCCCGAACACCCCGGACAGTCAGAACTGGAGCTGTCCGGCCTGTCCGGTGCGGACGAAGCCGAAGGGACGGCGGAATGAGCGCCCGCACGGTCGACGAGAAGATGACCGTCAAGGAGGTCATCACTGATCTGAAGGTGGCTCCGTCGACCTTCTACCGGTGGCGCCAGCTCGGGAAGGGCCCTCGCGCGATCAAGCTGCCAAACGGTGACGTACGCATCCGCCGCTCCGAATACGAGCGCTGGCTTTCGGAGCGAGAGGACGCCGCGTGAGCACGCACAACGACATCCCGGCCGGGCGCCCTCGGGGATCCGCCCGGCCGGGCTACTCCCTCGACATCCGACTGTGGAAAGTCACGAAGACCGGCCGGAAGTCCCGCCCCTACCGTCTGCGTTGGGTGGTCGCTGGACAGGTGCACGGTGACACCTTCGCCACGACCGCGCTCGCCGACAGCCGCCGATCGGAGCTGTGGCAGGCCATGCGGCGCGGCGAAGCGTTCCACAAGGAATCGGGACTGCCGGAGGCCGAGGTCCGCGCGGCAGCAGAAACCGCTGATGCCAAGAATCTCTTGCGGTGGTTCGAGTTCTGCCGAAAGTACATCGCAGGCCGATGGCGTACTAGCGCGGCCAAATCGCGCGAGAGCATGGCGGACGGACTCGCGGCCGTCACCCTCGCAATGGTCCGTCGCGGAGAGGGCGTTCCGGCGGACACGGACCTCCGTCTGGCGTTCCGTTGGGGCATCGTGCCCGCCAACGCGGGGGAGGCGCCGCCGACGGAGTTGCAGGCTGCATACGAGTGGCTGACGACGTCGGACCGGCCGGTCCGGGATCTGACCGATGCCGGGGTCTTCGAGGACGTTCAGTACCGCCTGAGCTACCGCCTCGATGGCGTCCGTGCGGCGGGTGAGACGTACAAACGGCGTCGCCGTGCCCTCAACACCGCGCTCGAACACGCGGTGGACCGCGGGGAGCTCTTGGAGAATCCGCTTCAGCGAGCCAGCAAGAAGCGTGTGGGCTCTGACGACGTAGTGGACCCACGTGTCCTCGTGAACGCCGTGCAGGGACGGCAGTTGCTCATTGCTGTTTCGTATGTCGGGTCATGGGGCCGGAGTCGTGGGCGGCGCCTGGCCGCGTTCTACGCCGTGCTCTACTACGCGGGTCTCCGGCCCGCTGAGGCGGTCGGACTCCGGCTCTCGGACTGTCACCTGCCGGAGGCGGGATGGGGCAAGTTGACGCTGCGGGAAACACGTCCCGTCTCTGGCAAGCAGTGGACGGACTCCGGGGAGCGGCACGACCGCCGAGGCCTGAAGGCACGCGAGGCAGCCGCGGACCGAGCAGTTCCCGTCCCTCCTGTCCTGGTCGCCATCCTCCGAGCGCACCTGGCGGAGTTCGGGACTGCCAAGGAGAGACGCGTCTTCGGGAACGAGCGCGGGGCAGTCGTCGGCTCATCCACGTACTGGCGCGTGTGGGAGGAAGCGCGGGAGTATGCGTTGCCGCCGGAGCGCGTTGACTCGTCCTTGGCTGGGCGCCCGTACGACCTGCGACACGCTTGTATCACACGCTGGCTGAATGCTGGAGTCCCGATTGCTGAAGTGGCCCGGCGGGTGGGCAACTCGCCGGAGGTAATTCACCGCCGCTACCACGGTTGTGTTGACGGACATGAGGAAATCGCGAACGCGAGGATTGAGCTCGCTATGCAGGATGAAGGTGATTGAACGAAAGGAAGCGGGTCGTCAGGGAATTTCCCGACGACCCGCTGCTACGCCCGCTGATCAATTTACTGCTCTCCGGATTCGATGTCCCGATGGAGACCGACTGGTGTGTCAAGCGAGAAACCGCCAGGCGGTTCCACGAATTCCACTCCGTCGCTATCTCCATAGGTGCTCTGGAAAAGGTACTCGGTTACAGTTCTCCCGCCGCCGCGGGTCAATCGGCGGCGTTCCTCCACGACCAGATGTACCTCGTCACCCAGGCCCCATGGGACCTCAGTGATCTGGCCGGGCTCGAACTTGATGGATACGGCCGGGCTTGCTGGCGGCTTGATCACGGCCACACCTGCAAGCTTCAATTCAGTAACGCGCCCTGAGATGTTGCGTCGCACGTGAGTGAATGCTTCAGCGTGAGTTCTGCGCAGCTCGCGGACGTATTGCTTGCCGGTTTCAGAAAGCGCTGAGCTTTGGACAGAGCCGTCGCCCGAGAACCAGCGTAGTTGCACGGCAAGATCGAAACGATCGAGTGCGCTCACCAGCTTTGAGAGGCTTGAGAGCATAGGCGTCCACTCGGTGACGTCTTCTCTGGCCTCGACTGTTTTGACAGCGTCGAACAATACGCCAATAGCTTGCTCTGCTACCTCGGCGCTATTCTCTTCTGTCGACGCTCCAACGTCCGGAAATTCCTCTTCGCTGTGCGTTTTACGTATCGTGGGACGAACGTGCAGAACGGTGCTGCCCGACGAGATGCCGACTAGTTCAAGTTCCACGTCTTCGTCAGTTGAGGCTGTGACTCCGTCCTGAAGGGGTTTCAGGAGGGCATTGCCGACGGAGAACCTAAGACCGCCCTTGCCTGCCTCATCTCCGGTGAGCCGGATGGTCAGTTCATCGCGAAGGCGCGCTTCTGGATTCCAGCGCTGTACGGACGATAGCCACTCGGCCCGCTGCTCCGAGTCGACTGTGTCCTCGTCCTGCTCTGCAGAGTCCTCATGCTCGAGCCACTGATCCAGGTCGGTGCGGTGGCTCTCCAAGATGCGTTGCCGCCAGCTAGTGGTCACAGCGTCACCTCCAAGTAGCCTCGCTTCGGAACTGCACTCTCCAGCGTAGGCGCATCCTTCTGGCCGGCAGGTCTGCAACGCTGCCACCAGTCATCCCATGCTCCGCGCTGGCGTAGGTACTCAAGCTGGGGGTGTTCCAGGGCGTCAAGGTCAAAAACAGAGCTGATGGGCTGGTAGCGCACCTCAAGAGCTGAGAGCAGGTACTCCCTCTCAGTGTGTATCCGTGTGAAGGCCTTGGTCATCCACCCCGACCGAGGTTTCCCCTTGATCGCGCGAGCGGCCCCGTCATTGACGAAGATGGTGAGATCGGCATTCCTGGGATCGAGTCGAGAGCTGACGAAGCTACCCCCGAGCCACACGCAGTGCACGAGCGATTCCCCCTTCAGCTCTTCGCTGAAGTGCTCGTCCAAACGGAAGAAGTGGCCCATGTACAGCTCGAAGCCGTTCCAGATTTGCTGGCGAGTCGCCGAGTCTGCGAACCGCTCGCCATCGACCAGCAGTGCACGGGCTTCGTCACCGTCGACCTGGTACCTGCCAGGCGCGAGGAAGTAGTCCTGACCGTTTGCTTGAACCGTGAAGTCGATCACAGGCACCCCCTACCTTCAACCGGCCTCGGACGCTACACGAAGGCACGGACAGTAGGTAGGTCGTCGTCTCCACCGGAGCCGTGAGTGTGTCGGAGGTGTGTCGCGAACAGTGAGAGAGAACGAGAAAGAGCGGGAGTCAGTGAGACTGACTCCCGCTCTCTCGTCTAGGCATCCGCCCTGCTCACGTACCAGTTTTGGTAGGTGGTTTGGCGAGTGCCCCCGGCAGGATTCGAACCTGCGCACACGGCTCCGGAGGCCGTTGCTCTATCCCCTGAGCTACGGGGGCGTGTCGGGCGCTTTGTGCGGCGACGGGTAGAACCCTACCAGCTCTTTCCGGGGTGATCGCCACCGGTTTTGGTGCCCGGCCGGGGCGCGTCGGGAGGCGTGGGGGAGGGGTGCCCGTTCGCGGAGGGTGGTCGAGCCCGCACGGGGTGGAAGTGGGGAAAACCCGGACGCGGCGGCTCGCCCGGACCTACTCTCGAGTTGTGCCAGGCGCGTCCGGCCGGGTGCTTGTTGTGGACGACAACAAGGTCATCCGGCAGCTGATCAGGGTCAACCTCGAACTGGAGGGTCTCGAGGTCGTGACCGCCGCTGACGGTGCCGAATGTCTGGACGTCGTCCACCAGGTTCGGCCCGATGTCGTCACCCTCGATGTCGTGATGCCCCGCCTCGATGGACTGCGCACCGCCGCCCGGCTCCGCGCCGACCCCCGCACGCGGAACCTTCCGCTCGCCATCGTCAGCGCCTGTACCCAGTACGAGGTCGAGAGCGGCCTCGATGTCGGAGTCGACGCCTTCCTCGCCAAGCCCTTCGAGCCCTCCGAACTCGTGCGGCTCGTCAAGCAGTTGGTGGAGCGCGGACAGGCGACCGGCCGTGACGGTGACGGGCTCGGTGGCGTCGTCGGCGAAGATGTCGACCGAGCCGAGCGTGCCGGCCGAACAGGGCCCTGACGACCCCGCTCCCTCGACGTCCCCATCCGCCACGGGCAGGTCGGCGAAGCCGCGTAGTCCCGTGAGCCCCGGGCTCCACATCGACGAGTCCCCGCGAGGTCCACCTCGATGAGCCCCTCGTCGTCACTCCCTCGCCCGCTCCTCGTTCTCTGTTCCCAGTTCTCTATTTCCCGTTCTCTGTTTCCTGTTCCCCTGTCTCTGCTTTCTCCGCAGCTGTCGTGCGTCGGAGCAATGGCCACCCCGCGGGTCTCCTCGCTCAAGGCCCGCTGCAGCCCCCGTCCACATCCCGGACGATCCCCCAAATCGGGTCGCATCCCCACCCCCCTTCTCCCCTAGGCTTGTCCCGTGACCCCCGTCGAGCTCTCCCGTACCGTGCTGCGCGCGGTGCGTCGTGCTGTCGACGTGGGGGAGCTGAGCGTTTCCGTGCCGGTGAGTGCGGGTGTGAGTCCGCCCGGGCCCGGGGGACGCGGGGACTACGCCACGAACGTCGCTCTGCGGCTCGCGGGGCCCGCCGGCCTGCCGGCGTTGGAAGTCGCCGAGATCCTGCGGCCGCACATCGGTGACGATCCCGGTGTCGCCGACGTGACCGTCACCGGGCCCGGCTTCCTCAACATCACCCTCGGGGGTGGAGCCGCCGCCGCTCTGGTGGACGAGGTACTGACGCAGGGCGCGCGGTACGGGTACGGCGACGCCCTCGCCGGCCAGGTCGTGGAGCTGCGCGTCCCACATGACACGCGTGCGGAGGTCGTGGCCGACACCCTCGTACGGATCGTCGCCACCCAGGGTGGACGGGCCGAGGTACTGCACGCCGAGCCGGTGAACCTGCGGCCCGTGCCCGCTCCGGAGGATCCCGCACCGCTCGGTGCCGACGCCGCCCGCTGGGCGCTGCTGCACCCGGCGTCCCACGACCGGCCCCGGATCAGCGCCGATCACCTTCTCCAGCGCGAGAGCAACCCCCTCTTCCGGGTCCGCTACGCCCACTCCCGCACGCGGGCCCTGCGCAGGAACGCCGCCGCCCTCGGAATCGTCGGCCGTCCCGGCAATGACGTACAGCTCTTCGACGCCGGCGATGAAGACGGCGCGGACCGCCCCCGGACCGGAACCGACCTCCTCACCGCCCTCGCCGAGTACCCCCACGTCCTTCGTCTCGCCGCCACGCACCGGGCGCCCGATCGGCTGGCTCGGCACCTCGTCGTTGTCGCTGACGCCCTTCTGCTGTTCCAGCACCTCGTGCTGCCGCTCGGGGACGAGAAACCCTCGGCCGCCCACCGCGCCCGGCTCGCGCTCGCCGAAGCCGCCGGGACGGTGCTGGCCGGCGGCCTGTCCCTGCTCGGCATCAGCGCACCCGAATATCTCTGAAGCAGAAAGCCCTACCGACATGAGCCGTTCCGCACACCCCGCCGGGCCCCGTCACGCCGACGTCTTCACCGAGGGCCACTACAGCGCCCCGCCGGCCGACCTCAACGGCCTCGACCCGAAGGTGTGGTCGCACACCGTCCGTCGTGCGGACGACGGGGTCGTGACCGTCGGCGGGCTCGAAGTCACCGCGCTCGCCGAGGAGTTCGGCACGCCGGCGTACTTCGTCGACGAGGCGGACTTCCGGGAGCGGGCGCGGGCGTGGCGTACGGCGTTCGGGCAGGACGCCGACGTGTTCTACGCGGGCAAGGCCTTCCTGTCGCGTGCCGTCGTGCGGTGGCTGCACGAGGAGGGGCTCAACCTGGACGTCTGCTCCGGGGGTGAGCTGGCGACCGCGCTGTCCGCCGGGATGCCCGCCGACCGCATCGCCTTCCACGGCAACAACAAGTCGACCGCGGAGATCCACGCGGCCGTCGAGGCGGGTGTCGGGCGGATCGTGCTCGACTCCTTCCAGGAGATCGTGCGGGTCGCGCACATCGCGCAGTCGCTCGGTAGGCGGCAGCGGGTGCAGATCCGGGTCACCGTCGGCGTCGAGGCGCACACGCACGAGTTCATCGCCACCGCGCACGAGGACCAGAAGTTCGGCATCGCGCTCGCGGACGGGCAGGCGGCCGAGGCGGTACGGCGGGCGCTGACGCTCGACGGTCTCGAGCTCGTCGGGATCCACTCGCACATCGGCTCGCAGATCTTCGACATGGCCGGCTTCGAGGTCGCCGCGCGGCGGGTCGTCGGGCTGCTGGCCGCCGTCCGCGACGAGCACGGGGTCGAGCTGCCCGAGATCGACCTCGGCGGCGGTCTCGGCATCGCGTACACCAGTGACGACGACCCCCGTGAGCCGCACGAGATCGCGAAGGCGTTGAGCGAGATCGTCACGCGGGAGTGCGAGGCGGCCCGGCTCAGCACGCCGCGTATTTCCGTCGAGCCCGGGCGTGCCATCGTCGGGCCCACCGCGTTCACGCTGTACGAGGTCGGCACGATCAAGCCGCTC
Organism: Streptomyces sp. NPDC102279; assembly: GCF_044766365.1. Taxonomy (NCBI): domain Bacteria; kingdom Bacillati; phylum Actinomycetota; class Actinomycetes; order Kitasatosporales; family Streptomycetaceae; genus Streptomyces; species Streptomyces sp. NPDC102279. The sequence goes on from NZ_JBIWLU010000010.1 coordinate 208,622, forward strand.
GAAGGGCTGCGGACGTACGTCTCCGTCGACGGCGGGATGTCCGACAACATCCGGACCGCGCTCTACGACGCCGAGTACAGCGTCGCGCTCGTCTCGCGTACCTCGGACGCCGAGCCGATGCTCGCGCGCGTCGTCGGCAAGCACTGCGAGAGCGGCGACATCGTCGTGAAGGACGCGTTCCTGCCCGCCGACCTGGCGCCGGGCGACCTCATCGCGGTGCCGGCGACCGGCGCGTACTGCCGGTCCATGGCCAGCAACTACAACCACGCGCTGCGCCCGCCGGTCGTCGCCGTGAAGGACGGCGCGGCCCGGGTGATCGTGCGCCGCGAGACGGAGGACGACCTGCTGCGTCTCGACGTCGGCTGACCGGATGAACCGGGTGGAAGATCTCCTGTCGCCACCTACCAGAAAAATGAAATAGACGTCTCACGATCCGGACGAAGGGTAGAAACTCCCGTCCGGTGAGTGAGACTGGTCCAACCGAAGACGGTATGAGGAAACGAGGTCGGATGATGCGTACGCGTCCGCTGAAGGTGGCGCTGCTGGGCTGCGGGGTTGTCGGCTCAGAGGTGGCGCGCATCATGACGACGCACGCCGACGACCTCGCCGCCCGCATCGGTGCCCCCGTCGAGCTGGCGGGCGTGGCCGTCCGCCGCCCCTCCAAGGTGCGCGAGGGCATCGATCCCGGCCTGGTCACCACCGACGCGACCGCCCTCGTCAAACGCGGCGACATCGACGTGGTCGTCGAGGTCATCGGCGGTATCGAGCCCGCCCGTACGCTCATCACCACCGCGTTCGAGCACGGCGCCTCCGTCGTCTCCGCGAACAAGGCGCTGCTCGCCCAGGACGGCGCGGCATTGCACGCGGCCGCGGAGGAGAACGGCCGGGACCTCTATTACGAGGCCGCCGTCGCCGGCGCCATCCCGCTGATCCGCCCGCTGCGCGAGTCCCTCGCCGGCGACAAGATCAACCGCGTGATGGGCATCGTCAACGGCACGACGAACTTCATCCTCGACAAGATGGACTCGTCCGGGGCCGGCTACCAGGAGGCCCTCGACGAGGCCACCGCGCTCGGGTACGCCGAGGCCGACCCGACCGCCGACGTCGAAGGGTTCGACGCCGCCGCCAAGGCCGCCATCCTCGCCGGGATCGCCTTCCACACGCGCGTGCGCCTCGACGACGTCTACCGCGAGGGCATGACCGAGGTCACCGCCTCGGACTTCGCCTCGGCGCGGGGCATGGGCTGCACCATCAAGCTGCTCGCCATCTGTGAGCGGGCCGCGGACGGCGGGTCCGTCACGGCGCGCGTGCATCCCGCGATGATCCCGCTGACCCACCCGCTCGCCTCCGTGCGCGGCGCGTACAACGCCGTGTTCGTCGAGGCCGAGGCCGCCGGCCAGCTGATGTTCTACGGGCCGGGCGCGGGCGGCGCCCCGACCGCCTCCGCGGTCCTCGGCGACCTGGTGGCCGTCTGCCGCAACCGGCTCGGCGGTGCGACCGGGCCCGGCGACTCGGCGTACACCCAACTGCCCGTCTCGCCCATGGGCGAGGTCGTGACGCGCTACCACATCAGCCTGGACGTGGCCGACAAGCCGGGCGTCCTCGCCCAGGTGGCCACCGTCTTCGCCGAGCACGGGGTGTCCATCGACACCGTGCGCCAGTCCGGCAAGGACGGCGAGGCATCCCTCGTCGTCGTCACCCATCGTGCGTCCGACGCGTCCCTCGACGGGACCGTCGAGGCGTTGCGCGGCCTCGACACCGTGCGGGGCGTCGCCAGCATCATGCGGGTTGAAGGAGAGTAACCAGCAATGACCCACCAGTGGCGCGGAATCATCGAGGAGTACCGGGACCGGCTGCCGGTATCCGACAGCACGGAGGTCGTGTCGCTCCGCGAGGGCGGTACGCCGCTCGTGCCCGCGCAGGTGCTCTCCGAGCGCACGGGCTGCGAGGTCCACCTCAAGGTGGAGGGCGCCAACCCGACCGGGTCCTTCAAGGACCGCGGGATGACCATGGCGATCACGCGGGCGAAGGAGGAGGGCGCGAAGGCCGTCATCTGCGCCTCCACCGGCAACACGTCGGCGAGCGCCGCCGCCTACGCCGTGCGCGCCGGGATGGTCTGTGCCGTCCTCGTGCCGCAGGGCAAGATCGCGCTCGGCAAGATGGGCCAGGCCCTCGTGCACGGCGCCAAGATCCTCCAGGTCGACGGGAACTTCGACGACTGTCTGACGCTGGCGCGCTCGCTGTCCGACAACTACCCGGTGGCGCTGGTCAATTCGGTCAACCCGGTGCGCATCGAGGGCCAGAAGACCGCCGCCTTCGAGATCGTGGACATGCTCGGCGACGCGCCCGACATCCACGTCCTTCCGGTGGGCAACGCGGGCAACATCACCGCGTACTGGAAGGGGTACACCGAGTACGCCACCGACGGCATCGCCCGGCGCACCCCGCGCATGTGGGGGTTCCAGGCGTCCGGCTCCGCGCCCATCGTGCGCGGCGAGATCGTCAAGGACCCGTCGACGATCGCCACCGCGATCCGGATCGGCAACCCCGCCTCGTGGAAGTTCGCGCTCGCCGCGCGGGACGAGTCGGGCGGCTTCATCGACGAGGTGACGGACCGTGAGATCCTGCGCGCCTACCGGCTGTTGGCCGCTCAGGAGGGTGTCTTCGTCGAGCCCGCGTCGGCCGCGTCCGTCGCCGGTCTACTGAAGGCGGCCGAGCAGGGCAAGGTCGACCCGGGCCAGCGCATCGTCTGCACCGTCACGGGCAACGGTCTGAAGGACCCCGACTGGGCGGTCGCGGGTGCTCCGCAGCCGGTCACCGTCCCCGTGGACGCGGCGACGGCCGCGGAGCGGCTCGGTCTGGCCTAACGCGGGCGATCTCGTCTGGCGTAAAGCCGCCAGGCGTAAACCCGCCAGGCGGGGCCCAGTGGCCCCGCCGACCACGTCGGACACGGCGTGGAGCTCGGAGGAAGCGGGCGGAAAACCGTCGGAAGCCGATGAAAACCGGCCGCTTCGAGAGCTGTTCGCCAGGTGACCCGACGGGGGGTGCACAGGGGGCTTACGACACGCATCGTGCGCCTCCCGTGCGCCCTATGTCGCCACAGAACCTTCCTTCGATAGGCTGTACCGAACCCGCCCGCCGCATATGCCGCGGCGCCGTGACGTCCCCGCGGCCTCCGGGTCCTCGTGCCCGTCTGCCGCAGTTCCTCCCGCAGTTCATCGAAAACCTCGTACATCACGCAGCTCAAGGAGAGTCATCGAGCGATGGCCGGTCCAGCGTTCCGTGCCGCCGCCGTCCGGGTGCGCGTCCCCGCCACCAGCGCCAACCTCGGCCCGGGCTTCGACGCCTTCGGCCTGTCACTGGGGCTGTACGACGACGTGGTCGTCCGGGTGGCCGACTCCGGGCTGCACATCGACATCGCAGGTGAGGGCAGTGAGACGCTGCCGCGCGACGAGAGTCATCTCCTCGTACGTTCCCTGCGCACCGCCTTCGACCTGCTGGGCGGCCAGCCGCGCGGCCTGGAGATCGTCTGCGCCAACCGCATCCCGCACGGCCGCGGTCTGGGCTCCTCCTCCGCCGCCATCTGTGCAGGCATCGTCGCCGCCCGCGCGGTGACGATAGGCGGGGACAGCCGGCTCGACGACACCGCGCTCCTCGAGCTCGCGACCGAGATCGAGGGACACCCCGACAATGTCGCGGCCTGTCTGCTCGGCGGTTTCACGCTCTCCTGGATGGAGTCCGGCGCTGCCCGGGCGATCAGGATGGAGCCCACCGATTCCATCGTTCCGGTGGTTTTCGTGCCGGGAAAGCCCGTACTCACGGAGACCGCGCGGGGTCTGCTGCCGCGCACCGTTCCGCATGTCGACGCCGCCGCGAACGCGGGCCGCGCCGCACTGCTCGTCGAGGCCCTGACCCGGCGTCCCGAGTTGCTGCTGCCCGCGACCGAGGACCGGTTGCACCAGGATTACCGGGCACCCGCGATGCCGGAGAGCGCGGCGCTCGTGGACCGTCTGCGCGCCGACGGCATCCCCGCGGTGATCTCCGGCGCGGGCCCCACGGTGCTCGCTCTCGCGGACCGCGCCTCGGCCGACAAGGTCGCTGATCTCGCAGGTCAGGGGTGGGCCGCGAACCGACTGGACCTCGATGCACAGGGGGCGTGCGTGCTGCCGCTCGCACCTGTCGGCGTCAGTTGACGACGCACGGTTGCGGGATTTCGAGAGGGGGAATGTTTGTTGGATCCGGTAGTGTTAACCTCAAGTCTGCACCCGACCCCACCATGGCGAGGTGCTTCGCGTCCCCGTCCGGGACACCCATTCTTCCGGGAGCCTCCCAAGCTGCTTTGTGCCTTGCATTGGGTGCTATGCGCTGAGCAGTGCTGAGCACGCTCCGGAACCGGCGAGACCATGCCGATGACACCGTAATTCAGTGCCTCGGCTCCGGAATCGTCATCATCAGATATTTCTTCCGCCGCTTTGGCGGACCACCGCCCCGGCACGGTCCACACAGCAAGGACCAAAGCCGGACAGCACAACCGGTCGCCGAGCCAGACAGGCCGACGTCCGCTCCAGGGAAGGACCCTTCGTGAGCGACACCACCGATCTGATGGGCGCACGTGTCGAGGAGACCGCTGCCGCGCCCGCCACGGACGCCTCCGCGCCTGCCACCGGTGCCGGCTCCAGGCGACGCCGCGGTACCGGCCTCGACGGCATGGTGCTGGCCGAGCTGCAGCAGGTCGCATCCGGCCTCGGGATCAGGGGCACGGCGCGTATGCGCAAGAGCCAGCTGATCGAGGTCATCAAGGAGGCGCAGGCGGGCGGCGGTGCTCCGGCCAAGGCGGCATCCGCCGACGCGGCCACGGAGACCAAGCCGAAGCGCCGCACCACCTCGAAGGCGCGTACGGGCGACGAGGCCGACGCTCCGGCCGAGAAGAAGGCGGAGAAGGTCGCCGCCGAGAAGGCCGTGGCCCAGCAGCAGATCGAGATTCCCGGCCAGCCGGCCGGCGGCCCCGCCCGTTCGGGCGACACCGAGCGTGCGGGCGACGACGCCCCCGCCGAGCGCCGCCGTCGCCGTGCCACCGCCGAGGCGGGCACCCCCGAGACGGTCGTCGCCGAGGCGAAGGGCGACACGCAGACGCAGGTCGACGCCGACGGCGCCGAGGGTCGTCGCGAGCGCCGTGACCGCCGTGACCGCGACCGGGGCGGCCGTGACCGCCGCGGTGGCAAGGGTGACGAGCAGCAGGGTGGCCAGGCCGGTCAGGGCGGCCAGGACCGTCAGCAGCAGGGTGGCGGACAGCGCCAGGACCGGCAGGACCGGCAGGACCGTGACCGTCAGCAGCAGGGCGCCGGTCGTCAGGACCGCCAGCAGCCGCGTGACAACGGCCCGCGTGACAACGGTCCGCGTGACAACGGCCCGCAGGACGACGACGACTTCGACGGCGGACGCCGCGGCCGGCGCGGACGCTACCGCGACCGCCGTGGGCGTCGTGGACGCGACGAGATCGCCGAGCCGCAGGTCGCCGACGACGACGTGCTGATCCCCGTCGCGGGCATCCTCGACATCCTCGACAACTACGCGTTCATCCGGACGTCGGGTTATCTCCCCGGCCCCAACGACGTGTACGTCTCCCTCGCCCAGGTCCGCAAGAACGGTCTGCGCAAGGGTGACCACGTCACCGGCGCCGTCCGTCAGCCCAAGGACGGCGAGCGCCGCGAGAAGTTCAACGCGCTGGTCCGCCTCGACTCCGCGAACGGCATGGCGGCCGAATCCGGCCGCGGGCGCCCGGAGTTCAACAAGCTGACGCCTCTCTACCCGCAGGACCGCCTCCGTCTGGAGACGGACCCGGGCGTGCTGACGACGCGGATCATCGACCTCGTCACGCCGATCGGCAAGGGACAGCGCGCTCTGATCGTGGCCCCGCCGAAGACCGGCAAGACCATGATCCTGCAGGCGATCGCCAACGCGATCACCATCAACAACCCCGAGTGCCACCTGATGGTCGTCCTGGTCGACGAGCGTCCGGAAGAGGTCACCGACATGCAGCGGTCGGTGAAGGGCGAGGTCATCTCCTCGACCTTCGACCGTCCCGCCGAGGACCACACCACGGTCGCCGAGCTCGCCATCGAGCGTGCCAAGCGTCTGGTGGAGCTGGGCCACGACGTCGTCGTGCTGCTCGACTCGATCACGCGTCTGGGCCGTGCGTACAACCTCGCCGCCCCGGCCTCCGGCCGCATCCTGTCCGGTGGTGTCGACTCGACCGCGCTCTACCCGCCGAAGCGGTTCTTCGGTGCGGCGCGCAACATCGAGGACGGCGGTTCGCTGACGATCCTGGCCACCGCGCTCGTCGACACCGGCTCGCGCATGGACGAGGTCATCTTCGAGGAGTTCAAGGGCACCGGCAACGCCGAGCTCAAGCTCGACCGCAAGCTCGCCGACAAGCGCATCTTCCCCGCAGTGGACGTCGACGCGTCCGGTACCCGTAAGGAAGAGATCCTGCTCGGCAGCGACGAGCTCGCCATCACCTGGAAGCTGCGCCGCGTGCTCCACGCGCTCGACCAGCAGCAGGCGATCGAGCTGCTGCTCGACAAAATGAAGCAGACGAAGTCGAACGCGGAGTTCCTGCTCCAGATCCAGAAGACCACCCCGTCGCCGGGCAACGGCAACGACTGAGGTCCTCCGGGCCAGTAGCACCAGGGCCGCCCCCGTCACGCGAGTGACGGGGGCGGCCCTTTGCGCTGATGGGGACACATGTACGATCGCGCCCCTGAACGTCTGCTGAAGCAGATCTGAACTCTTGACTCTGAGGGGGGACTTGAGTGGACACACCCATGGCCGGAGGCGGTCGTCACAGACGCCGCATACGGATAGCCGTCCCGGTCGCCGCGGCCGGCCTCGCCGCCGCCGTCGCGGGCGCGCTCCTGATGTCGTCCGCGAACGCCGCACCCGGCTCGACGCCGCCCACACCGACCGTAAGGCCCACCCACTCGACGCCGTCGCTGGCCGAGCTGGAGAAGCGGGTGGCCGGCGCCGTCGCCGGTGACGACATCGCGGGCCGGACGGCGCAGAAGACGTCCCTGAGCGCCGGTACGAGCACGGCGAAGATCGACCCGAAGATCATCGGCGGCACCACGACCAGCATCGGCACGGCGCCGTTCATGGCCCAGCTCTGGTACTACGACGAGGCCAACGACATCGGCTTCTTCTGCGGTGGCTCGGTCGTGTCGCCGACGAAGATCCTCACCGCCGCGCACTGCGTCAAGGGCTACGACTGGAAGGCCAACGGTGCCGTCATCACCGGCACCTCCCAGCTGGCGAGCGGCAGCACCCTGCCGCAAGGGGCCACGGTCAGCGCTCCCTGGCGACAGTGGAACCACCCGTCGTACAGCTCGACGACCATCGACAACGACATCGCGGTCATCACGCTGGCGAACCCCGTCTCCGCCAAGCCGATCCGCATGACGACGTCCGGTGACACCGCCTCGTACACGTCCGCGGACGCGAAGCTCTTCGGCTGGGGCCGCACCAGCTCCACCACCGACGACATCTCCCAGACGCTGAAGACGGCCACGCTGCCGATCAACTCGGACACCACCTGCAAGAGCGCCTACGGCAGCGATTTCGTGGCGGGGCACATGGTCTGCGCGGGCACCAAGGCGACGGGCACCGACGCCGGCACCACGACGGCCTGCAACGGCGACTCCGGCGGCCCGCTGATCGTCAAGGACTCAGCCGGCGTGAACCGCATCGTGGGCGTCGTCTCCTGGGGCGTCGAGGACTGCGTCGCGAAGGGCGCGTACAGCGTCTTCTCGAAGGTCAGCACCTACCTCGGCGCCGCCTGGCCGCACGTCGAGGACACCAACCTCAGCGGCGACAGCAAGGCCGACCTGTGGCTGCGCAGCGCCTCCAGCAAAAAGGGCTACCAGAAGGACTCCAAGGGCACCTCGCTCGCCACGCGCGTCTCCTGGGGCGACTGGGACGGCGTCAACGTCGTGCTCCAGACCGACCTGAACCGGGACGGCCTGCAGGACCTCGTGGTGCGCGACAGCGCCAGCGGCGACGTCTACTGGATGCACTACGTAGCGGCGAGTTCCAGCTGGTCCACGGACAAGATCTTCAGCAGCTGGGGGACCCGCCTGCGCATCATCGCCCCCGGCGACCTCAACGGCGACGGCCTGCCCGACATGCTCTCCGTCGACTCCTCCGGAACGATGTGGGAGTACCCCGGCAAGGGCAACGGGACCTTCTCCTCGCGGGTCCAGGTCGGCACCGGCTGGAGCCAGTACAACTCCGTACGCGGACATGGGGACTTCACCGGTGACGGCAAGGCCGACCTGATCGCGCGCAGCAAGTCCGGCTCGTACGTCTACCTCTACAAGGGGACCGGCAGGACCGGCAGTGGCGCCTTCTCCAGCCGCATCAAGGTGCGCACCTGGAGCAGCTACAACGCCTTCGACGCCGTCGGTGACGTGACCGGCGACGGCAAGGCCGACTTCCTGGCCCGCACCTCCGGCGGCACGCTCTACCTGTACCCGGGGACCGGAAAGGCCACCAGCGAGATCTTTGCCACAAGGATCTCGGTCGGTACCGGTTTCGATCAGTACGACATCTTCGGCTGAAACCGCAGGTGAGCGGGTTCGCACCCGGCCTCACCGGTGACGCTCTGTGCCCATCGAGCCACATGGTGGGCACAGAGCGTTGTGCAACCCTTTCCCGAGTTTCCCCGTCTGACCGTACGGAGTGACCATGGAGCGGTACGCCTCGTCACGACCAGATGGGCCTGGCCCTGAAAGCAGGGGGTAACCGACCGCAGAGGGACTGAGGAGCACATGCCTGCCGAGAGCACACCGGAGCCCGAGATACCGGGAGAACCGGGCAAGAGCGCCCCGCGCCGTGGCGCGAAGGGCCGCCGCCGTAAGGCGCGCGGCACACGGAGCAAGGCCCTGCTCATCACGGCCTGGAGCGCCGCGGGCATCGTGGTGCTCGGGGGCACCGGAGCCGGCTACCTGTACTTCAAGCTCAACGGCAACATCAAGAGCGTCGACATCAACCAGGCGCTCGGCAGCGACCGGCCCACGAAGGTCGACAACGGCTCCGAGAACATCCTGGTCCTCGGCTCGGACACCCGTGCCGGCGGGAACAAGAAGCTGGGCGGCGGCACCGACGACGGCAGCGCCCGCTCCGACACCGCGATGATCATCCACGTGTACAAGGGCCACAAGAAGGCCAGCGTGGTCTCGATCCCGCGCGACACCCTGGTCGACCGGCCGTCCTGCACCGACACGCAGGGCACCACCCACGACGCGGCCTCCGGCGTGATGTTCAACTCCGCCTACTCCACCGGCGGCGCCACCTGCGCGGTGAAGACCGTCGAGTCCGTCAGCGGCATCCGCATGGACCACTACGTCGAGGTCGACTTCACCGGCTTCCAGAAGCTGATCGACGACCTCGGCGGCGTCTCGGTCACCACGAGCAAGAGCATCAAGGACCCCGACAGCCACCTGAACCTGAAGGCCGGCACGCACACCCTGGACGGCGAGCAGGCGCTCGGTCTGGTGCGCACCCGGCACGGCGTCGGCGACGGCTCCGACCTCGGCCGCATCCAGCTCCAGCAGGCGTTCATCAAGGCCCTGGTCAACCAGGTCAAGCACCTCGGCGTGCTGTCCAGCCCGAAGAAGCTCTACGAGCTGGCCGACACCGCCACCAAGACGGTCACCACCGATTCCGACATCGGTTCGGTCACCGACCTCGCGTCCTTCGCCAACGGCCTCAAGGGCATCAGCTCGTCGCACATGAACATGGTGACGATGCCGGTCCAGTACGACAGCGCCGACGCCAACCGCGTCCTGGTCGACAAGGACAAGGCGGCGCAGGTCTGGAAGGCGCTCAAGAACGACCAGCCGATCCCGAAGGCGGCCACCGAGGGAACCGCCACCGGCTCCGCGAAGGGCGTCGTCAGCTCCGGCTGACCCCGCACAGGGCGCCGTCCGGCCCCGGCCGGCCCCCGTTCGCGGGGGCCCGGGCCGGCCTGTCGGCGCCCCGGGAATAGATCATCGCGTCCCCCCGTTTTGGGGGATACGGCCAGTGCTGGCAGACTGGTACGTCGGCCCCGGTTCACGCACCCGCATCCCGCGGCGGCGACCCGGAGCCCTCCCGAAACTAGGAGACACCTTGAAGCGCGACATCCACCCCGAGTACGTCGATACCCAGGTCAGCTGCACCTGTGGCGCGTCGTTCACCACCCGGAGCACCATCGACTCCGGCACCATCCGTGCCGAGGTCTGCTCCGAGTGCCACCCGTTCTACACGGGCAAGCAGAAGATCCTCGACACCGGTGGCCGCGTGGCCCGCTTCGAGGCCCGCTTCGGCAAGGCTGCCGCTGCCAACAAGTAGCGAGCCCACAGCGCCGGTCTTCGGCGTCCCCGGCACGGGGACGCCGGGGCCGGCGCTTTGCGGTGCAGCCCTTTCCCCGGGCTCCGGCGACGCCGGAACAGGGGCCCCCATGCCGTACCCCACGTCCCCGAGACCATGACGGGGACAGTCCATTGGAGCCGGAGATGTTCGAGGCGGTCGAGGAACTGATCGGTGAGCACGCCGATCTGGAGACGAAGCTCGCTGACCCGTCGGTCCACGCCGACCAGGCCAACGCGCGCAAGCTCAACAAGCGCTACGCCGAGCTGACCCCGATCGTCGCGACGTACCGCTCCTGGAAGCAGACCGGGGACGACATCGGCACGGCGAAGGAGTTCGCCGCCGACGACCCCGACTTCGCCGCCGAGGTCAAGGACTTGGAGAAGCAGCGCGAGGGGCTCACCGAGAAGCTCCGCCTGCTGCTGGTCCCGCGCGACCCGAGCGACGACAAGGACGTCATCCTGGAGATCAAGGCGGGCGCCGGCGGCGACGAGTCCGCCCTGTTCGCCGGTGACCTCCTGCGCATGTACCTGCGCTACGCCGAGCGCGTCGGCTGGAAGACCGAGATCATCGACTCCACCGAGTCCGAGCTCGGCGGCTACAAGGACGTCCAGGTCGCCGTGAAGACCAAGGGCGGCCAGGGTGCCACCGAGCCCGGCCAGGGCGTCTGGGCCCGCCTCAAGTACGAGGGCGGCGTGCACCGCGTGCAGCGCGTGCCCTCCACCGAGTCGCAGGGCCGCATCCACACCTCCGCCGCCGGCGTGCTCGTCACGCCCGAGGCCGAGGAGGTCGACGTCGAGATCCACGCGAACGACCTGCGGATCGACGTCTACCGCTCCTCCGGCCCCGGCGGGCAGTCCGTCAACACCACCGACTCCGCCGTGCGCATCACGCACATTCCCACCGGAGTCGTCGCTTCCTGCCAGAACGAGAAGAGCCAGCTGCAGAACAAGGAGCAGGCGATGCGTATCCTGCGCTCCAGGCTCCTCGCGGCGGCCCAGGAAGAAGCGGAACGGGAGGCCGCGGACGTCCGCCGCAGCCAGGTCCGCACCGTCGACCGCTCCGAGAAGATCCGTACGTACAACTTCCCGGAGAATCGCATCTCGGACCACCGCGTCGGCTTCAAGGCGTACAACTTGGACCAGGTCCTGGACGGCGACCTCGACACGATGATCCAGGCCTGCGTCGACGCGGACTCGGCAGCCAAGCTCGCCGCCGCGTAAGAAGCTCACGACAACAGCTCAGCCCCGGAGGACCAGCGTGCAGCAACATTTTGGGGGTCGACCCCCGAACTCCCGCAGCGTGCTGCTCGCGGAAGTCGCCCAGGCCACCCAGCGGCTGGCCGACGCCGGCGTGCCCTCGCCGCGCAACGACGCGGAGGAGCTCGCCGCCTTCGTGCACGAGGTGAAGCGGGGCGAGCTGCACACCGTCAAGGACTCCGACTTCGACGCCCGCTACTGGGAGGTCACCGCGCGCCGCGAGGCCCGCGAACCGCTCCAGCACATCACCGGGCGCGCCTACTTCCGCTACCTCGAACTCCAGGTGGGGCCCGGTGTGTTCGTGCCCCGGCCGGAGACCGAGTCGGTCGTGGGCTGGGCCATAGACGCCGTCCGCGCGATGGACGTCGTCGAACCGCTGATCGTCGACCTGTGCACCGGCTCCGGCGCCATCGCGCTCGCCCTCGCGCAGGAGGTCCCGCGCTCCCGTGTGCACGCCGTGGAGCTGTCCGAGGACGCCCTCAGGTGGACGCGCAAGAACGTCGAGGGGTCCAGGGTCGACCTGCGCCAGGGAGACGCCCTGGAGGCCTTCCCGGACCTCGACGGCCAGGTGGACCTGGTGATCTCCAACCCTCCGTACATCCCGCTCACCGAGTGGGAGTACGTGCAGCCGGAGGCCCGTGACCACGACCCCGAACTCGCCCTGTTCTCGGGGGAGGACGGGCTCGACCTCATCCGCGGCATCGAGCGCACCGCGCACCGGCTGCTGCGTCCCGGCGGCGTCGTCGTCGTCGAGCACGCCGACACCCAGGGCGGACAGGTTCCGTGGATCTTCACCGAGGAGCGGGGCTGGGCCGACGCGGCCGACCACCCCGACCTCAACAACCGGCCCCGCTTCGCGACCGCCCGCAAGGCGATGCCGTGAGCGCGGCCCACCGCGTCCCGGCGCCCGGCGACAGGGCGCGCGCACGCATCGTGTTCCCCCCGTTTCCCCACCAGCTGTACGTGTACGAGGAGGCCCGCTAAATGGCACGGCGATACGACACCAACGACGCGACCGACCGCACCACCGGTCTGCGCGAGGCAGCGTCCGCCGTCCGCCGTGGCGAACTGGTGGTCCTCCCGACGGACACCGTCTACGGCGTCGGCGCCGACGCGTTCACCTCCGAGGCCGTGGCCGACCTGCTCGACGCCAAGGGCCGGGGCCGCAACATGCCCACCCCCGTCCTCATCGGCTCCCCGAACACGCTGCACGGCCTCGTCACGGACTTCTCCGAGATGGCCTGGGAACTCGTCGACGCCTTCTGGCCCGGCGCCCTCACGCTCGTCGCCAAGCACCAGCCGTCCCTCCAGTGGGACCTCGGCGACACCCGCGGCACCGTGGCGATCCGCATGCCGCTGCACCCCGTCGCCATCGAGCTCCTCACCGAGGTCGGCCCGATGGCCGTCTCCTCCGCCAACCTCACGGGCCACCCGTCACCGGAGACCTGTGACGCCGCGCAGGACATGCTCGGGGACTCCATCTCGGTCTACCTGGACGGCGGCCCCACCCCGGGCAACGTGCCCTCCTCGATCGTCGACGTGACCGGCAAGGTCCCCGTGCTGCTGCGCGCGGGCGCCCTGTCGGCGGAGGAGCTCCGCAAGGTCGTACCCGACCTCGAGGTGGCGAATTGACAGCCCCTGACTCCTCCCGGCCCCCCGCTCCGCTCGACCAGGGGGCACCCCCATGCGTGGCATAGGCACGGGGATCACGGGGACCGACGGGTCCCCCAGGGAGTCCTTCCGCATCCTCCACGTCAGCACCGGCAATGTGTGCCGCTCGCCCATCACCGAGCGGCTGACCCGGCATGCCCTCGCGGACCGGCTCGGCGACCCCCGGTGGGGCGGCCTCATCGTGGAGAGCGCCGGCACCTGGGGCCACGAGGGCGCCCCCATGGAGGCCAACGCCGCGACCGTCCTCGCCGACTTCGGCGCGGACCCCTCCGGCTTCGTCGGGCGTGAACTGCTCGACGACCACGTCATCCGCGCCGACCTCGTCCTGACGGCCACCCGCGACCACCGCGCCCAGGTCATCTCGATGGGGCACTCGGCGGGCCTGCGCACCTTCACCCTGAAGGAGTTCACCCGCCTCGTCCGCGCCATAGACCCGGCAACCCTGCCGCCCCTGGAGCACGGCGTCATCGAACGTGCCGTCGCCCTGGTGCGCGCCGCCGCCGCGCTGCGCGGCTGGCTGCTGGCCCCGACGGCGGAGGCGGACGAGGTGTTCGACCCCTACGGGGCGCCGCTGCCGTTCTTCCGGTCCATCGGCGACGAGATCAACGAGGCGCTCGACCCGGTCGTCACCGCGCTGACGGGGGTACGCGCCCGCACCTGACGCCAGGCGCCCCGGGAGCCTGACACCAGGCGTCGCGGGGTCCGCGGTTCTACATTGGACGTAGCGCGCGTCCCCGCCGAGCCCGGAGTCCACCATGCCGGTCACCCAGATGCCCGAAGCGGATGTCCTCCTGCGCCAGGATCCCGAGATGGCGGAGATCCTGCGGGGTGAGCTGGACCGCCAGTCGACGACCCTCCAGCTGATCGCCGCCGAGAACTTCACCTCCCCCGCCGTGCTGGCCGCGCTCGGCTCCCCGATGGCCAACAAGTACGCCGAGGGATACCCCGGCGCCCGCCACCACGGCGGCTGCGAACTCGTGGACGTCGCCGAGCGCGCGGCCGTGGACCGCGCCAAGGCCCTGTTCGGCGCCGACCACGCCAACGTGCAGTCCCACTCGGGGAGTTCGGCCGTCCTCGCCGCGTACGCCGCCCTGCTGCGCCCCGGCGACACCGTGCTGGCGATGAGCCTGTCCTCCGGCGGTCACCTGACCCACGGATCGCCCGCGAACTTCTCCGGCCGCTGGTTCGACTTCGTCGGCTACGGGGTCGATGCGAAGACCGGACTCATCGACCACGAGGAGGTGCGAGCGCTGGCCCGCGCCCACCGCCCCAAGGCCGTCGTCTGCGGATCGATCTCCTACCCCCGGCACATCGACTACGCCTTCTTCCGGGAGGTCGCCGACGAGGCCGGCGCCTATCTGATCGCGGACGCCGCCCATCCCATCGGGCTCGTCGCCGGGGGAGCGGCCCCCAACCCGGTGCCGTACGCCGACGTGGTGTGCGCCACGACCCACAAGGTGCTCCGGGGGCCGCGCGGCGGCATGATCCTGTGCGGGAGCGAGCTGGCCGAGCGCGTGGACCGGGCGGTCTTCCCGTTCACCCAGGGCGGCGCGCAGATGCACACCATCGCGGCGAAGGCCGTCGCGTTCGGCGAGGCGGCAACCCCGGCGTTCACGGCGTACGCCCATCAGGTGATCGAGAACGCGCGCGTGCTGGCCGCGGGACTGGACGCGGAAGGGCTCGCCGTCACCACGGGCGGCACCGACACCCATCTCGTCACGGTGGATCCGGCGCCGCTCGGTGTCGACGGGCGCACCGCGCGTGGCCGGCTCGCCGCCGCCGGTATGGTCCTCGACACGTGTGCGCTGCCCCACGGCGACACCCGTGGCCTGCGGCTGGGCACCGCGGCGCTGACCACGCAGGGCATGGGCCAGGCCGAGGCCGCGCGGGTCGCAGTGCTGTTCGCGGGGGTGCTGCGGGACGAGGTCGAGGCCAAGCGGGTCCGTGAAGAAGTGCGGGAGCTGACCGGAAGATTTCCCCCATACCCGGACTGACCGCGGGTACATGTGCACAGGTGCACAGCCACTCGTGCAACCATCGTCGCTACCCGGAAGTCCCCAACCATATGCGTGCATCGCTAGGGTGTGGGGCTGTGATGGCCAGCGAGACCTGTGGGGAAGCCCGTGCGTGAATACCTGCTGACGCTCTGCATCACGGCCGCGGTGACGTATCTGCTGACAGGGCCGGTACGGAAGTTCGCGATCGTGGCCGGAGCCATGCCGGAAATCCGTGCGCGCGACGTGCACCGTGAGCCCACGCCGCGGCTCGGCGGCATCGCGATGTTCTTCGGCCTGTGCGCCGGTCTGCTGGTCGCGGACCACCTGACGAACCTCAACGAGGTCTTCGCCAACTCGAACGAACCGCGTGCCCTGCTCTCCGGAGCCGCGCTGATCTGGCTGATCGGCGTGCTGGACGACAAGTTCGAGATCGACGCCCTGATCAAGCTGGGCGGCCAGATGATCGCCGCCGGCGTGATGGTGGTGCAGGGTCTGACGATCCTGTGGCTGCCGATCCCGGGCGTCGGGCTGGTCGCGCTGACCCAGTGGCAGGGCACGCTGCTGACGGTGGCGCTCGTCGTCATCACGATCAACGCGGTCAACTTCGTGGACGGCCTCGACGGACTGGCCGCCGGAGTGGTCTGCATCGCGTCCGCCGCGTTCTTCCTGTACGCCTACCGCATCTGGTACTCGTACGGCATCGAGGCGGCCGCCCCGGCGACGCTGTTCGCGGCGATCCTGATGGGGATGTGCCTGGGCTTCCTGCCGCACAACATGCACCCCGCCCGGATCTTCATGGGCGACTCCGGGTCGATGCTCATCGGGCTGGTGCTGGCCGCCGGCGCGATCTCCATCACCGGGCAGATCGACCCCGACGTGATGAACCTCTTCTCCGGTTCCGAGCGCAACACCGTGCACCAGACGGTGCCCGTGTTCATCCCGCTGCTGCTGCCGCTGACGATCATCGCGATCCCGGCCGCCGACCTCGTGCTCGCCATCGTGCGGCGCACCTGGCGCGGACAGTCGCCGTTCGCGGCGGACCGCGGGCACCTGCACCACCGCCTCCTGGAGGTCGGCCACTCGCACAGCCGCGCTGTGCTGATCATGTACTTCTGGTCGGCGCTGATCTCGTTCGGCGCTCTCGCCTACTCGGTCAACTCCGGTGCCATGTGGAGCGTGCTGGCCATCGCGGCACTCAGCGCGGTCGGCCTGGTGCTGCTCCTGTTGCCGCGGTTCACACCGCGTGCCCCGCGCTGGGCCGAGCACCTCCTGCCGCCGCGCTACCGCCGTCGCAGGGCCGCTGCCGCGGCCGCCGTGGAGGGGGCGCAGGTCACGCACGAGACGGCTGTCACGGAGGGGCCGGACGAGGCGCGCGAACACTGTGCCGGGGCGGTCGCCGGAGTCTCAGGAGTCAACGGGGCAACGGCAATTGGTACCCGTTCGCGACTCCTGGACCGGCGCGAGGCCGAGTCGTCGCGCTGACGTGAAGGTAAGAATCTGACTAACGCGTGACCAAGTCGTGGGGTAACAAAGAGTCCCAATACCAGACAAGTTGACCCCTTGGGCGCGCAGACGCGCACTGTCACTCTCATGTGTGACAGCGAGCACACCAACCAGGTAAAGACCTCATCAAATAGTTTGTGATACGGTTCACGAGAACCCGGGAACAGAGCCGAAGGACCCTCGTGCGACGGCCTCTTGGCGTGAGGTTCTCTCTCCACCCGGGACTACGCTCGTCCATGACGACACCCTGCCCCCCTGAGCAAGCGGAGTTGCCGCCATGCCGTCCAATGACGCCCGGATTCTCCTTCAAGCCGCTGTACCCACAGCTGCCGTCGGCGCGATTGCCGCCGCGGTCAGTGGTGTGGTCGCCGGCGGCAAGGGAGCGATCGGGGCGGTCGTCGCGACGCTGGTCGTGATCCTCTTCATGGGGCTCGGTCTCTACGTTCTGCAGCGCACCGCCAAATCGCTTCCGCACCTGTTCCAGGCGATGGGTCTCCTGCTGTACACGACGCAGATTCTTCTGCTGTTCGTCTTCGTCGCCGTTTTCAGGGACACGTCGCTGTTCAACCCCAAGTCCTTCGCGCTCACCCTGGTCGTCACCACGCTCGCGTGGATCGGCGCACAGGCGCGTGCCCACATGAAGGCCAAGATCCTCTACGTCGAACCCGAGTCCTCGAAGGGCGACAAGCCCGAGAAGACAGGGCACTCGTCGTGAGGGGTAGGGCCGGGATAAGTGCGCGTAAGAGATCCTGCTATCGTCCGGTGCCAACTGCGGCATCGCGGGCGCGGGCATCTGAGCTGACGCCTGCTCAATCGCGAGGCTTGATGCCCCACAGCCGCCCCCACATCCGTAACACCAGTCCAGTGCCGAACCGCGGCTGTGTGCCGCGCCGACACAACGAGGTTGCCGTACCTATGCGCCACGCTGAAGGAGCCCGCGGTGAGTGCTGACCCGACGCAGGTGCTCGCCTTCGAGACCGACTGCCACATCTTCGACGGCTGTGGCTTCCCGGCTCCCGGCCTGCACTCGTTCCTGTTCGAGCCCCTCTGGGGCGACGGTGACAGCAACGTCTACTTCAACAAGACGATGCTCCTGGCGCTGCTCGGTTCGATCGTCATCGTCGGCTTCTTCTGGGCCGCCTTCCGTAAGCCGAAGGTCGTCCCGGGCAAGCTGCAGATGATTGCCGAGGCGGGCTACGACTTCGTCCGTCGTGGCGTCGTCTACGAGACGATCGGCAAGAAGGAAGGCGAGAAGTACGTTCCACTGATCGTCTCGCTGTTCTTCTTCGTCTGGATGATGAACCTCTGGTCGATCATTCCGCTCGCCCAGTTCCCGGTCACCGCGATCATCTCGTACCCGCTGGTGCTGGCCCTGATCGTCTATGTCCTGTGGGTCTCGCTGACCTTCAAGCGGCACGGCTTCGTGGGCTTCTTCAAGAACGTCACCGGATACGACAAGTCGCTGGGCCCGGTTCTGCCGCTCGCCATGGTCATCGAGTTCTTCTCGAACCTGCTCGTCCGCCCGTTCACGCACGCGGTGCGACTGTTCGCGAACATGTTCGCGGGTCATACGCTGCTGCTGCTGTTCACGATCGCCAGCTGGTACCTGCTCAACGGCATCGGCATCGCGTACGCGGGCGTCTCGTTCGTCATGACTCTCGTCATGACCGCGTTCGAGCTGTTCATCCAGGCCCTGCAGGCCTACGTCTTCGTCCTGCTGACCTGCACCTACATCCAGGGCGCACTGGCCGAGAACCACTGAGCGCCTTCCCTCTCGACCCCGCAGTCGTCCGGTGGCCAACCCCCACCGGTCCGTAAAGAAAAGGAAGAACTGGCATGTCCCAGACCCTTGCCGCTGTCTCCGGCTCGCTCGGCTCGATCGGTTACGGCCTCGCGGCCATCGGCCCCGGCGTCGGCGTCGGCATCATCTTCGGTAACGGCACCCAGGCCCTCGCCCGTCAGCCTGAGGCCGCCGGTCTGATCCGCGCCAACCAGATCCTCGGCTTCGCCTTCTGTGAGGCGCTCGCCCTCATCGGTCTGGTCATGCCGTTCGTCTACGGCAAGTGATCTTCGGATCCACGACAGCCCACTAGACGAAAGGCACTGACATGAGCCAGCTGCTCATTCTGGCGGCCGAGGAGACGGAAAACCCCCTCGTCCCGCCGATTCCCGAGCTTGTCATCGGCCTGCTCGCCTTCGTCATCGTCTTCGGTTTCCTGGCGTGGAAGCTTCTCCCGAACATCAACAAGGTTCTGGAGCAGCGTCGCGAGGCCATCGAGGGCGGTATCGAAAAGGCCGAGGCCGCTCAGACCGAGGCCCAGAGCGTGCTTGAGCAGTACAAGGCTCAGCTCGCCGAGGCCCGTCACGAGGCCGCGCGCCTGCGCCAGGAGGCACAGGAGCAGGGCGCCACGCTCATCACCGAGATGCGCGCGGAAGGCCAGCGGCAGCGCGAAGAGATCATCGCCGCCGGTCACACGCAGATCGAGGCCGACCGCAAGGCCGCGTCTCAGGCGCTGCGTCAGGACGTCGGCCACCTGGCCACCGACCTGGCCGGCAAGCTGGTCGGCGAGTCCCTCGAGGACCACGCCCGCCAGAGCCGCGTCATCGACCGTTTCCTCTCCGAGCTTGAGGAGAAGGCCGAGGCGGCTCGATGACTGCGCACGGAGCGAGCCGCGAGGCAACCGCAGCCGCACGTGAGCGTCTCGACGCGCTGACGGACTCCACGTCCGTGGACGCGGCGCAGCTCGCCGACGAGCTGGCCGCGGTCACCGCGCTGCTCCACCGCGAGGTGTCGCTGCGTCGGGTCCTCACCGACCCGGCGCAGCCCGGCGAGGCCAAGGCCGAGCTGGTCCGGCGCCTGCTCGGCGCCCAGGTGAGCGGTACCACCGCCGACCTGGTCACCGGCATGGTGCGGTCCCGCTGGTCGCAGCCCCGCGACTTGGTGGACGCGCTCGAGGAGATCGCCGCGACCGCCGACCTCACGGCGGCCCAGCGTGCGGGTGCGCTCGACGATGTCGAGGACGAGGTGTTCCGCTTCGGCCGGATCGTCTCCTCGAACACCGAGCTGCGCGCCGCGCTGACCGACCGCGCCGCCACCACGGCGGCCAAGAGCGAGCTGCTGCGCAGCCTGCTCGGCGGCCGGGCCAACGTGACGACCGAGCGTCTCGTGACGCGCCTTGTGACCGCGCCGCGCGGACGTAGCCTGGAAGCGGGACTCGAGTCCCTGTCCAAGCTCGCCGCCGAGCGCCGCAACCGCATGGTCGCCGTGGTCACCTCGGCGGTGCCGCTGAGTGACGGCCAGAAGCAGCGCCTCGGCGCCGCGCTGGCGAAGCTCTACGGCCGCCCGATGCACCTGAACCTCGACGTGGACCCCGATGTCCTCGGCGGGATCCGGGTGCAGGTCGGTGACGAGGTCATCAACGGTTCGATCGCGGACCGTCTCGAGGACGCCACTCGCCGCATGGCGAGCTAGCAAGCCCATCAGCAGAACGCAAGGACGGCCCATGTTGGGCCGTGCAGAGGATTCACCTCTCATAGGGGGGAGTCCCCATCCCCCCAAAGTGAAACTTCGGGCCCAACAAGGAGAGCAGGGAACCCAGATGGCGGAGCTCACGATCCGGCCGGAGGAGATCCGGGATGCGCTGGAGAACTTTGTCCAGTCGTACAAGCCGGACGCGGCCTCGCGCGAGGAGGTCGGTACGGTCACCGTTGCCGGCGACGGTATCGCCAAGATCGAGGGTCTTCCCTCGGCCATGGCGAACGAGCTGCTGAAGTTCGAGGACGGAACCCTCGGTCTCGCACTGAACCTGGAAGAGCGCGAGATCGGTGCGGTCGTCCTCGGCGAGTTCAGCGGCATCGAGGAGGGCCAGCCGGTGCAGCGCACCGGTGAGGTGCTGTCCGTCGCCGTGGGCGAGGGCTACCTCGGCCGCGTCGTCGACCCGCTCGGCAACCCGATCGACGGCCTCGGCGACATCGAGACCACCGGCCGCCGCGCCCTCGAGCTGCAGGCCCCGGGCGTCATGATCCGCAAGTCGGTCCACGAGCCGATGGAGACGGGCTACAAGGCCGTCGACGCGATGACCCCGATCGGCCGTGGCCAGCGTCAGCTGATCATCGGTGACCGTCAGACCGGCAAGACCGCGCTGGCCGTCGACACGATCATCAACCAGCGCGACAACTGGCGCTCGGGCGACACGAAGAAGCAGGTCCGCTGCATCTACGTCGCCATCGGTCAGAAGGGTTCCACCATCGCCTCCGTGCGTGGTGCGCTCGAAGAGGCCGGCGCCCTGGAGTACACGACCATCGTCGCCGCCCCGGCGTCCGACCCGGCCGGCTTCAAGTACCTGGCGCCGTACACCGGTTCGGCCATCGGTCAGCAGTGGATGTACGAGGGCAAGCACGTCCTCATCATCTTCGACGACCTCTCGAAGCAGGCCGACGCCTACCGCGCCGTGTCCCTGCTGCTCCGCCGTCCGCCGGGGCGCGAGGCCTACCCCGGTGACGTCTTCTACCTGCACTCCCGTCTGCTGGAGCGCTGCGCGAAGCTCTCCGACGACCTGGGCGCCGGTTCGATGACGGGTCTGCCGATCGTCGAGACCAAGGCGAACGACGTGTCGGCGTTCATCCCGACCAACGTCATCTCCATCACCGACGGCCAGTGCTTCCTGGAGTCCGACCTGTTCAACGCCGGCCAGCGTCCGGCCCTGAACGTCGGTATCTCGGTCTCCCGCGTCGGTGGCTCCGCCCAGCACAAGGCGATGAAGCAGGTCTCCGGCCGGCTTCGCCTCGACCTGGCCCAGTACCGCGAGCTGGAGGCGTTCGCCGCCTTCGGTTCCGACCTGGACGCCGCGTCGAAGTCGCAGCTGGAGCGCGGTCAGCGTCTGGTCGAGCTGCTCAAGCAGGCTCAGTACCAGCCGATGCCGACCGAGGACCAGGTCGTCTCCGTCTGGGCCGGTACCACCGGCAGGATGGACGACGTTCCGGTCGCCGACGTCCGGCGCTTCGAGAAGGAGCTCCTGGAGTACCTGCACCGCAAGGAGCAGGGCCTCATGACCTCCATCAAGGAGGGCGGCAAGATGTCGGACGACACCCTCACCGCCGTCGCTGACTCCATCGCGGACTTCAAGAAGCAGTTCGAGACCTCGGACGGGAAGCTTCTCGGCGAGGACGCTCCGGCCGCGGCCAAGTGACGTAAGGAAGGGACCTGACTCATGGGAGCCCAGCTCCGGGTCTACAAGCGTCGCATCCGATCCGTCACCGCGACCAAGAAGATCACCAAGGCGATGGAGATGATCGCCGCCTCGCGTGTCGTCAAGGCGCAGCGCAAGGTGGCGGCCTCCGCGCCGTACGCGACCGAGCTCACCCGCGCGGTCACGGCGGTCGGTACCGGTTCGAACACCAAGCACCCGCTGACCACGGAGGCGGAGACGGCGACCCGTGCCGCGGTGCTGCTCCTCACGAGCGACCGCGGACTGGCCGGCGCCTTCAACTCCAACGCCATCAAGGCCGCCGAGCAGTTGACGGCGCGCCTCGAGGCCGAGGGCAAGGAGGTCGACACGTTCATCGTCGGCCGCCGCGGTCTGGCCCACTACAACTTCCGCGAGCGCAAGGTCGTGGAGTCGTGGTCGGGTTTCACCGATGAGCCCACGTACGCGGACGCGAAGAAGGTTGCGGGTCCGCTCATCGAGGCCATCGAGAAGGAGACGGCGGACGGCGGCGTGGACGAACTCCACATCGTCTACACCGAGTTCGTCTCGATGATGACGCAGTCGGCCATCGACGGCCGCCTGTTGCCGCTTCGCCTCGAAGAGGTCGCGGAGGAGACGCCGAAGGGCGAGATCCTCCCGCTGTTCGAGTTCGAACCGTCGGCGGAGGACGTCCTAGACGCCCTGCTGCCGCGCTACGTCGAGAGCCGTATCTACAACGCGCTGCTCCAGTCGGCTGCTTCCAAGCACGCCGCCACGCGCCGCGCGATGAAGTCGGCGACCGACAACGCGGGAGACCTGATCACCACGCTCTCCCGACTTGCCAATGCGGCCCGCCAGGCCGAAATCACCCAGGAAATCAGCGAGATCGTCGGTGGCTCCGCAGCCCTTGCCGACGCGACCGCGGGGAGTGACAAGTAATGACGACGACTTCTGAGACGGCCGTTGCCACGGGCCGCGTCGCCCGGGTCATCGGCCCGGTCGTCGACGTGGAGTTCCCCGTCGACGCGATGCCGGACATCTACAACGCCCTTCACGTCGAGGTGGCCGACCCGGCCAACGCCGGCGAGAAGAAGACGCTGACCCTGGAAGTCGCCCAGCACCTGGGTGACGGCCTGGTCCGCACGATCTCCATGCAGCCCACCGACGGTCTGGTCCGCCAGGCCGCGGTCACCGACACCGGAGCGGGCATCACCGTCCCGGTCGGTGACTTCACCAAGGGCAAGGTGTTCAACACCCTCGGTGAGGTGCTGAACTCCGACGAGAAGTACTCGGGTGAGCGCTGGTCCATCCACCGCAAGGCCCCGCGCTTCGACGAGCTCGAGTCGAAGACCGAGATGTTCGAGACCGGCGTCAAGGTCATCGACCTCCTCACCCCGTACGTCAAGGGTGGAAAGATCGGTCTGTTCGGTGGTGCCGGTGTCGGCAAGACGGTGCTCATCCAGGAGATGATCTACCGCGTCGCCAACAACCACGACGGTGTCTCCGTGTTCGCCGGTGTCGGCGAGCGCACCCGTGAGGGCAACGACCTCATCGAGGAGATGTCCGAGTCGGGCGTCATCGACAAGACCGCGCTTGTCTTCGGTCAGATGGACGAGCCCCCGGGCACCCGTCTGCGCGTGGCCCTCGCGGGTCTGACCATGGCGGAGTACTTCCGCGATGTGCAGAAGCAGGACGTGCTGTTCTTCATCGACAACATCTTCCGCTTCACGCAGGCCGGTTCCGAGGTCTCGACCCTGCTCGGCCGTATGCCCTCCGCGGTGGGCTACCAGCCGAACCTGGCCGACGAGATGGGCCTCCTCCAGGAGCGCATCACCTCGACCCGCGGTCACTCGATCACCTCGATGCAGGCGATCTACGTCCCCGCGGACGACCTGACCGACCCGGCCCCGGCCACCACGTTCGCCCACCTCGACGCGACGACGGTTCTCTCCCGTCCGATCTCCGAGAAGGGCATCTACCCGGCCGTGGACCCGCTGGACTCCACGTCCCGCATCCTGGACCCGCGCTACATCGCGGCGGACCACTACGCCGCCGCCATGCGGGTGAAGTCGGTCCTCCAGAAGTACAAGGACCTCCAGGACATCATCGCGATCCTCGGTATCGACGAGCTGGGCGAAGAGGACAAGCTCACCGTCCACCGTGCCCGTCGCGTGGAGCGCTTCCTGTCCCAGAACACCCACGTCGCCAAGCAGTTCACCGGCGTCGACGGGTCGGACGTCCCGCTGGACGAGTCGATCGTGGCCTTCAACGCGATCATCGACGGCGAGTACGACCACTTCCCGGAGCAGGCGTTCTTCCTGTGCGGTGGCATCGAGGACCTCAAGGCCAACGCCAAGGAACTCGGCGTCTCCTGAACCTCGTGTTCTGAGTGAGGGGGGCGGGGCCGCGCCTCGCGGGGTGCGGTCCGTCCCCCTCCGTTCGCCTACTAGACTTTGACCCAACACCCGGCAGCAACGCCGGGTGGTGACCCGAGGAGCCCACCTTGGCTGCTGAGCTGCACGTCGAGCTCGTCGCCGCGGACCGTAGTGTCTGGTCCGGCGAGGCCACCCTGGTCGTCGCGCGTACCGCGTCCGGCGACATCGGCGTCATGCCCGGTCACCAGCCGCTGCTCGGTGTGCTGGAGTCGGGCCCGGTGACCATTCGTACGAGCGATGGCGGGACGGTCATCGCGGCGGTGCACGGGGGTTTCATCTCGTTCGCCGACAACAAGCTGTCGCTGCTGGCCGAGATCGCCGAGCTGTCGGACGAGATCGATGTCCAGCGTGCGGAGCGGGCGCTCGAGCGCGCGAAGTCGGACGCCGACGCGTCCGCCGAGCGTCGCGCGGATGTCCGCCTGCGTGCGGTGTCGACGCGCTGACGACCGTGCGACCCCAGGCCCTTAGGCGCTGGGGCCGCACTGTGTGAAGCTTTGCCTCAGCCGCGGCTGGGACCGGATCACTCCGGCCCTGGCCGCGGCTGAGGCGAATCCGGAAGTTTTTTCTTTTCCGTTACCTAGGAGACGAGGAGGTCGGTGTCGATGGTCCTCGCTCTGACTGTGTGCGGATTGGTAGTGGCGCTTGTCGTGGTGGGGCTGTTCGTCTTCGGCCTCCGCCGCCGGCTGATCCAGCGTTCAGGCGGAACGTTCGACTGCAGCCTGCGCTGGGACGTCCCCGAGAAGGGCGACGCCGGCGGCAAGGGCTGGAGCTACGGAGTCGCCCGCTACAACGGCGACCGCGTCGAGTGGTACCGCGTCTTCTCCTACGCCCCCCGGCCGCGCCGCGTTCTGGAGCGCTCGGCGATCGAGGTGGCCGGCCGCCGTGCCGCCGAGGGCGAGGAGGAACTCGCGCTGCTCTCCGACGCGATCATCCTGACCTGTCTCCATCGCGGTACCCGTCTCGAACTGGCGATGAGCGAGGACGCGCTCACCGGTTTCCTCGCGTGGCTGGAGGCGGCCCCGCCCGGCCAGCGCGTGAACGTGGCCTGACCCGTACCCGGCCGGTCGGCCGCTCGGAGCCGAGAAGAAAGCCGCGGACAGACCCGGAGGTCTGCCCGCGGCGTTCGTGCGAGGTGGTGCGGGGGGTCAGCTCAGGCCGCTGTTGATGGCGCTGACGAGTTCACCGTTGCTGGTGTCGCCGCTGAACTCCCAGAAGAACGCGCCGCCCAGGCCCTGGGTCTTGGCCCACGACATCTTGCCGGCGATGGTGGACGGGGTGTCGTACGACCACCAGTTGCTGCCGCAGTGGGCGTACGCCGTGCCGGCGATGGTGCCGGTGACGGGGCAGGACGTCTTGAGGACCTTGTAGTCCTCGTTGCCCGGCTCGTACGTGCCCGGCGCGGGACCGGTGGCGGTGCCGCCCGGGGCGTCCTGGGTGACGCCGGTCCAGCCGCGCCCGTAGAAGCCGATGCCGATCAGCAGCTTGCTTGCCGGTACGCCCTTGGACTTGAACTTGGCGATCGCGTCGGCCGTGGTGAACCCGGCCTGCGGGATGCCGCTGTACGAGGTGAGCGGGGAGTGCGGGGCGGTCGGGCCGTCCGCGTCGAACGCTCCGAAGAAGTCGTACGTCATCACGTTGTACCAGTCGACGTACTGCGCGGCGCCCGCGTAGTCGGCGGCGTCGATCTTCCCGCCCGAGGTGCCGTCGGCCGTGGTGGCGGCGGTGACCAGGTTGTTCGTGCCGAACTTGGCACGCAGCGCCTGCATGACGTTCTTGTAGGCCGCGGCACCGCTGGTGTCGCAGGTCAGACCACAGGCGTTCGGGTACTCCCAGTCGATGTCGATGCCGTCGAAGACATCGGCCCAGCGCGGGTCCTCGACCAGGTCGTAGCAGGACTGCGCGAAGGCCGCCGGGTTCTTGGCCGCCTCACCGAAGCCGCCGGACCAGGTCCAGCCGCCGAAGGACCACAGCACCTTGATGTTCGGGTACTTGGCCTTCAGCTCACGCAGCTGGTTGAAGTTGCCGCGCAGGGGCTGGTCCCAGGTGTCGGCGACGCCGCTTACCGACAGGTCGGCGGTGAAGGCCTTGTCGTAGTCGGCGTAGGAGTCGCCGATCGCGCACTTGCCGCCGGTGACGTTGCCGAAGGCGTAGTTGATGTGCGTGATCTTCGCGGCCGAGCCGGACGTCACCAGGTTCTTGACGTTGTAGTTGCGGCCGTAGATGCCCCACTCGGTGAAGTAGCCGAGCTTGACGGCGTTGCCGGTGGGCGGGGGAGTGGTGCCGCCGCCGGTGGTGTGCACGGAGACCGCGCCGCTGACCGGACCGGTCTGGTCGGCGGTGTCGCGGGCCTGGACCGTGTACGAGTAGTCGGTGCCGGCGGTCAGGCCGGTGTCCGTGTACGAGGTGGTCGTCACGGTCGCGACCTTGGTGCCGCCGCGCAGGACGTCGTAGTTCTTGACGCCCTTGTCGTCGGTGGCAGCGCTCCAGGAGAGCTTCACCGAGGTGTCGGTGATGGCCGAGGAGGTGGGCGTGCCGGGCGCGGAGGGCGCGCTGTCGCCGGGGACGGTGGTGCCGCCGTCACAACTGCCGCCGTTGAGGGTGCAGTTGGTGGGCGAACCGGAGCCGGCGCCGTTGAAGCCGAAGGAGAGGGAGGCGCCCGCGGCGAGGGTGCCGTTGTAGGACTTGTTCTTGGCGGTCCAGTGGTTGCCGGAGTGGGTGACGTCCGCGTCCCAGGCCGAGGTGACGGACGTGCCGGTGGGGAAGTCCCACTCGATGGCCCACGAACTGATGGCGGCCGTGCCCGTGTTCTTGACGGTCCACTGGCCGCCGAACCCCGTGCCCCAGTCCTGGGTCTTGGTGTACGTCGCGGTGGCGCTGGTGGCCGCCTGTGCGGGGCCAGCGAGGCCGACGAGTGCGGCGAGGGGGAGGAGCAGGGTGGTGAGCCCCGCCACGGTTCTGTGTCTGGCTCTCTGCCGGAAGCGCATGATGCCTCTCCTCTTTCGTCTGGTGCCTCCGGGGCGCCGTGACGAGCGGAGGAACCGCGACCGTGCTCAGCCCGGTGGGCGTGCGCTCGCTCGCGCTCCCGCCGCCCTCGCGCCCCCTCGGCCGGGGGTGTCGTGGGCATGGCTAAGCGCAGTGCGGCGAGAATAGAAAGGTCTGGACCACGGGTCAATAGGTCTGGACCAGTGCAATGTGCCGGGAGCGATCACTCAACTCCGTTGGGGGGAGGGTCGCTTGGGCCCGGCCCCCGGTGTCCGGTGGGCCCGGCAGGCGGGCTGACGTGCGCGCTCGGCCGTCCCGGGGCTGCGGGGCGGTGCCGCGATGCTTGGGCGCCGCGGGCCTGCCCCGGCCGGGAAAAAACTCCGGGCGGCTCTCCGTCAGGGGTCGCCCGAGACCCCTCGCCCGTCCTTGCGGGCGAGGGGTGCTCTTCGGATCGGCTCGGGCTCTAGCGCTCTCCGCCGGGGACCCACAGGACGTCACCGGTGTCCTTGTTGGCCGTGCGCGCCAGGATGAACAGGAGGTCGGAGAGGCGGTTCAGATAGGTGGCGGTGAGCGGGTTCATCGCCTCGCCGTGGACCTCCAGCGCCGCCCAGGTGGAACGCTCGGCACGGCGGACGACCGTGCACGCCTGGTGCAGGAGGGCCGCGCCCGCGGTGCCGCCGGGCAGGATGAAGGAACGGAGCTTCTCCAGCCGCTCGTTGAAGCGGTCGCAGTCCGCCTCCAGCTTGTCGACGTAGAACTGCTCCACGCGCAGTGGCGGGAACTTCGGGTCCTCGACCACGGGTGTCGAGAGGTCCGCGCCCACGTCGAACAGGTCGTTCTGGACCCGGGTGAGGACCTCGACGACCTCCGTCTCCAGGCCGCCCAGCGCGATGGCCGTGCCGATCACCGCGTTCGCCTCGTTGGCGTCGGCGTACGCCGAGATCCGCAGGTCGGTCTTGGCGACCCTGCTCATGTCGCCGAGGGCGGTGGTGCCCTGGTCGCCGGTCCGGGTGTAGATGCGCGTCAGATTGACCATGAGGTCAGCCTAGTTATGCCCCCGCCCTGCGGAAGACGCGTGTGCCCACTGTCACGGCGAGAGCGGCGAAGCCCAGGGCCACCAGGACGCCGTACAGCATGTGCGCGGTGGCGTAGGAGCCGACGTACGCGTCCCGTACCGCGTCCACCAGATAGCGGAACGGCATGAAGTGCGAGAGCACGTCCAGCCAGCCGGGGGCCAGGGCCATCGGCAGCATCAGCCCGGACAGCAGCATGGACGGCATGGTCAGCGCGTTCACGGCGGGTCCGAACGCCTGCGGCGTGCTGACCTTCAGGGCGAGGGCGTACGACAGTGAGGCGAGGGAGACGGTCAGCAGGGCGACGAAGGCGAAGCCGATCAGGATGCCGGCGAGCGGGGCGCGCAGTCCCATCACCAGGGCCGCCAGGACCAGCAGCACCGCCTGGAGGACGAAGACGGCGGCGTCGCGCAGCACCCGGCCGAGCAGCAGCGCGAGACGGCTCACGGGGGTGACCCGCATGCGTTCCACGATGCCGAGGTTCTTCTCGATGATGATCGTGAAACCGGCGAACGCGGCGCCGAAAAGGCCGAGTTGGAGCAGCAGGCCGGGGACGAGGACCTGCCAGGAGGTGCCTCGGGAGGCGAGGGGCAGGCCGGTCAGGAGCGGTCCGAAGAAGAGCAGGTACAGCAACGGCATCAGGGCGCCGAAGAGCATCGCGAAGCGGGAGCGCAGGGTCTGGCGGGCGTAGCGCCCGAAGATCAGCGCGGTGTCGTGGAGAAGCATCGGTCCTCGGTCCTGTTCGACGGGTGGGTCGGCTGCGGGGCGGTCTCAGACGGCCACGGGTGTGGCGTCGGCCGGTTCGGGGCCGCGTCCGGTGATGGCGAGGAACGTGTCCTGGAGGGTCGCGTCGGGGGAGCCGCCGTGCGCCCGCTTCAGCGCGCCGGGCGTGCCGTCGGCGACGACCACGCCCCGGTCGACGATCACCAGCCGGTCGGCGAGCGCGTCCGCCTCGTCGAGGTAGTGGGTGGTGAGGAAGACCGTCGTGCCGTGGGTGTCGCGCAGCCGGCGCACGAGGTCCCAGAGGTCGGCGCGGCTGCCGGGGTCGAGTCCGGTCGTCGGTTCGTCGAGGAAGAGCACCACGGGCCGGTGGGTGAGGCCGAGCGCGATGTCCAGTCGGCGTCGCTGCCCGCCGGAGAGCGCGGCGGTGCGGCGGTCCATGAGGCCGGTGAGGCCGAGTTCGTGGGCCAGTTCGTCGGCCCGCTCGACCGCGCGCGGCCTGGGCAGCCGGTACAGCCGCCCCTGGGTGACCAGCTCCTCCCGCACGGTGACGTGCGGGTCGACGCCGCCCGACTGGGCCACGTAGCCGCAGGCGCGGCGTACGCCCGCCGGGTCGCCGGCGAGGTCGCAGCCCGCGACGGTCGCGGCGCCGCCGGTGGGGGCGAGCAGGGTGGTGAGCATCCGGAGCGTGGTGGTCTTGCCGGCGCCGTTGGGTCCGAGAAGGCCGAGGATCTCGCCGGGCCGCACGGTGAGGTCGATGCCGCGCACCGCCTCCACCGGCCCCCGCTTGGTCGCGAAGGTGCGGGCCAGTCCGGCCGTACTGATGATTGCCATGCCGTCAGAAAAACAGAGTCTCTTAAATTTTGCAATGACACCAAGATTTCAGCGGGCCCAGCGAAAGTTAGGATGCGGACATGGCGGAAGGGCTCAGGGAGCGGAAGAAACGGCAGACGCGGCAGTACATCTCCGACGTCGCCACGGGCCTGTTCCTGGAGCGGGGCTTCGACGCGGTGACCGTCGCGGAGATCGCGGTCGCCGCGGACGTCTCCGTGAACACCGTCTACAACTACTTCCCGGCCAAGGAGGACCTCTTCCTCGACCGCTCGCGGGGCATCGTCGACCGCCTCGCCGGCTGGGTCCGCGGCCGGGCGAAGGGCGAGTCGGCCGCCGCCGCGGTCCTGCGTGAACTGCGCCACGAGGTCGAGGCGGTCTCCCCGCGGCTCGGTCTGATGACCGGGTACGCCCGCTTCATGGAGGTCATCCAGGACGCGGCCGCGCTCCGCTCACGGCTCTGGGCGATCGGCCAGGAGATCCTCGTCAACCTGGAGGAGGCGCTGCGCGAGGAGGTCGCCGCGGCCCCCGGGGATCCGCTGCCGGGCCTCGTCGCGGGCCAGATCAACTGGGTGCACCAGACCGTCATGTCGGTCATCGGCCGGGAGATGATGGCCGGCCGCAATCCGGACGAAGTGTCACGCGAGCTGCTTCTGCTCCTCGACGACATGGAGGACCTGTTGAGCCCCAAGGTGCTCAACTACGCCGTACGGGCGGTCGAATGAGCCGTGCCGGTGTGATGTCCGTCAGATGAGACGTGACGCGCGTTACTTACCGGTCACACAGGCGTACCCGGGCGCTAGGGTCCGCCGGAGAGCAACTCATTCAAGCGTGTTAAGGGAGTCGGAGTGGCACGGAAGCTCGCCGTCATCGGAGCCGGACTCATGGGGTCCGGCATCGCTCAGGTCTCCGCGCAGGCGGGCTGGGACGTGGTCCTGCGCGATGTGACCGACGAGGCGCTCGGCCGTGGCCTCGACGGCATCAAGGCCTCGTACGACAGGTTCGTCGGCAAGGGCAAGCTGGCGGCGGCCGACGCCGAGGCGGCGCTCGCGCGCATCACCGCGACCACCGACCTGGAAGCGGCGTCCGACGCGGACATCGTCGTCGAGGCCGTCTTCGAGAAGCTCGAGGTCAAGCACGAGATCTTCCGGGCCCTCGACAAGATCGTCCGCCCCGACACCGTGCTCGCCTCGAACACCTCCGCCATCCCGATCACCAAGATCGCGGCGGCCACCGAGCACCCGGAGCGCGTCGTCGGCGTGCACTTCTTCTCGCCGGTGCCGATGATGCAGCTCGTCGAGCTGGTCCGCGGCTACAAGACGAGCGACGAAACACTCGCCACCGCACGGGAGTTCAGCGAGTCCGTCGGCAAGACCTGCATCGTCGTCAACCGCGACGTCGCCGGCTTCGTGACCACCCGTCTCATCTCGGCGCTGGTCGTCGAGGCGACCAAGCTGTACGAGTCCGGCGTGGCCACCGCCGAGGACATCGACCTCGCCTGCCGGCTGGGCTTCGGCCACGCGATGGGACCCCTCGCCACCGCCGACCTCACAGGCGTCGACATCCTGCTGCACGCCACCGGCAACATCTACACCGAGACCCAGGACGAGAAGTTCGCGCCGCCCGAGCTGATGCGCCGGATGGTTGACGCCGGTGACATCGGGCGCAAGAGCGGGCAGGGCTTCTACAAGCACTGAACGATCACCGCGGCGACGGACGACCCCGTCGCCGCATTCGGCACGGAAACCGCACGCGCCTCTCGGGTGTCACCCCATGAGGTGAATTCGGTATCGGTTCGCTTACAGACGGCAACCTCTGCGGCCCTCGGGCAGTCAGACGGTGCACAACATACAGACGCGAAGACGCGGTAACAGACACACGCGGAGTTACGAGACGCATTCTCGGGGAGCGCATATGTACATCAGGGGCGACCACGCCGAGCTGGTCGTCGGGGGCCGCCTCGACGTGCGCAGCGCGGCGGACGCCCGCACGGTCCTGCACTCGGCCGTCGACGACGGAGTCGGCGACCTCGTGCTGGACCTGTCCGAGCTGGACTCCTGGGACGCCACCGGACTCGGTGTCATCATGGGGGCCCACCGACGCGCCGGGCGGTGCGGCAGACGGCTCGTGCTGCGCGGGGTCCCACCGCAGATGCAGCGCCTGCTGGTGGCCACCCGGCTGCACCGCATCCTGGCGATCGAGGGTGGTATCGGGGTCGAGTCCCTGCCCCGCGTCTGACCCGTGCGAGCACCTCACCGCGCCGCGTGACCGCGCCCTGACCGGCGTGGGAAACGCACCACGTGCACAATCCTCACGAAGCTGTGACGGTTCGGACGGCGCGGTACCCCGCCTGTTCGTAGATACTGTGCGAAGGTTTAGGGTTCGGCTGCCCGCCGCCTGAAACCCTACGAGCGGGCACCGGACCAGAAGCGACAGCGCGGTGTGCAGCACGGCCGGGAGGGCTTGGCACACGACGCTTTTGGGGGGCTTGGAACATGGACCCGACCAACCGGGGACCCGAAGAGTACGGCCATGACGACGACGGCCAGGCGCCTCGCGCGCGCCCGCCGCGCGACCCGCTCGCCACCGACCTGGGCCAGCACGCACCCGCGCTCGTCCGCACGGTCCGGCTCGTCTCGGGCGACTTCCTGCTCACGGTCAACCCCGTCGACGGCAGCGAGATCGAGAACTGCCCGCCGCACGAGCGACCGCAGCCGCCGGTGAAGCACGGCGCCGCCGCACGCGCCGAACTGGCCCGCGCGGCCCGCCCGCCCGTGCCGCCCGGCCCCGCGCAGCCCCGGCTGCCCCTCCTGGAACGCCAGGAGGAACGCGAGCGGCTCGTACGCCTCCTCGCCCGCGGTCGTTCCATACGGCTGACCGGACCCTCCGGATCCGGCCGTACCGTCCTCCTCGACGCCGTCGCCGACGACTGCGCGGACCTCGCCCCCGACGGCGTCGTCCGCCTCTGCGGCCACCGGCGCACCGCGGCCGACCTGCTCCACGACCTCTTCGCGGCCGTCTACGACGCCCCGCTGCACCGCCCCGACCGCGACGAACTGCTCCGCCTCGTCCGCGACGTCGGCGCCGTCGTCGTCATCGACGACATCGAGCTCGGCGGCAGCGCCCTCGACGAGCTCCTCGACGCCACTCCCGAGTGCGCCTTCGTCGTCGCCGCCACTCCCGACGTGCCGGCCCCCTCCGGCGAGGCACTCCTCGAAGAGGTCGTCCTCGGCGGCCTCGACCGCAGCGGCGGCCTCGAACTCCTCGAACGCTCCGTCGGACGTGTCCTGACCGAGGAGGAGTCGAACTGGGCGGGTGACCTCTGGTTCGAGTCCGAGGGACTGCCCCTGCGCTTCATGCAGGCCGGCGCCCTGCTGCGTCAGCGCGACCGGCTGCAGGCGGGCGAGGACGCCTTCGACGAGTACGGGGTCTTCCAGGAGGTCCCGGCCGACGCGCCCTTCGAGGCCGGCGACGGCCACGACGTGCCGCTGCCCTCCCTCGCCGAAGGCGCCGCACCCGCAGCGCTGCTCGCGTCCCGGCTCAGCGAGTCGGCCCGCGCCACGCTGCGCTTCGCCGTCGCGCTCGGCGGCGAGGTGCCCCACCAGGCGCACCTGCCCGCCCTCGTGGGCGACACCCACGCCGACGCCGCGCTCGCCGAACTCGCCGGCTGCGCCCTGATCTCCCCGGTCGGCTCCCGCTACCGGCTCGCCGCCGGTGTGCAGGCGCAGCTGGAGGCCTCCGGCTACGCGGACACCCTGGAGGAGCAGGCCCTCGCCGCCGCCCAGCACTACACCTGGTGGGCCGGGCACCCCTCGGTCACCCCGGAGCGGGTCTGCGCCGAGGCCGACGCCGTGCTCGCCGCGCTCACCTGCCTCGTGCCCGGCACCACCGCCCCGCTCGACGACGAGGACGAGAGCCCCGCCGTCCGGCTGGCCCGCACGGCCGGACCCGCCTTCGCCGCCGGGCTGCACTGGAGCGCCTGGGAACGCGCCCTGCGCTCCGGCGCCGAGGCCTCCCGGCTCTCCGGCGAGGTCGGGGAACAGGCCTATTTCCACCACGAGTTGGGCATCCTCGCGCTCTGCGGCGGCCAGCTGGACCGGGCCCGCGCCGAGCTGGAGGCGTCCATAGGCCTGCGCGGCGCCCTGGCCGACAAGCGCGGCACCACCGCGGGCCGCCGCGCCCTCGCCCTGGTCGCCGACCGCTCGGGGACCCCGTACGCCATCGGCGGACGCACCGCGGGGGAGGAGGTGCCGGACGCGCGGCACGAGGAGTCGATGTCGCCGCCCGGCGGCGTCCCGGCGCCCTTCCCGACGGTCGTCGACACCTCGGGCGGCGCCGTGACGGTGCTCGCCCACCCCGCCGACCCGGGCTTCCCCGCGGAGAAGCGCCAGAGCGTCACCGGGCGCCTCGTCACCGGCACCCGGCGCAACCTGGTCGCCGCGGGCGCCGGCGCGCTCCTCGTCGCCGTCCTCGGCACCGTGGTCACCCTCGGCGCGACCTCGAACCACGACAGCGACACCCCGTCCGAGAAGGTCGGCGTCAACCCGTCGGCCAGTCAGGGCAGCGAGGACGACAGCCTCGGCGCCGACAAGGCGAAGAAGGCCGGCGACTCCAGTCCCACCGCCGGCACCCCGGCCGTGCCCACCGACCCCGGGCCCGACGGCACGTACGGCACGACGGACGATCCGACGCCCACGGCCTCGGCCACGCGCGGGCCCTCCGACGACCCGACCGGCACCCACACGTCGGGCAAGCCGTCGAAGTCGCCGACCCCGTCCAAGTCGCCGTCGAAGTCGACCAAGCCGTCGACCTCCCCGAAGCCGTCGAACAGCACGTCCGCGACGCCTTCGGACAGCGGCTCCCCCTCTCCGTCGGCGACGGAGTCGACCGAGCCGTCCACCTCGGACTCCGCGAGCGGCCCCGTGACGACGGGCGCGCCCGCGAGCACGTCGGCCGGGGTGCCGGAGAGCAGCGGGCCGGCGAGTGGTGCAGCGGGATCGCCGAGCGGCGCGGTGATCTGACCGCAGGCCGTACGACATGAGGGAGGGCCGGGTCCTGTGACGGACCCGGCCCTCCCTCGTCGTGCGTACGGCAGGGGCGCGGGGGTGTGGCCCCGCGCGACCCGGCGCGCGGTTCAGAACAGGCGCAGCTTGTCGTCCTCGATGCCCCGCAGGGCGTTGTAGTCCAGGACCGTGCAGCCGATGCCGCGGTCGGTGGCGAGGACGCGGGCCTGCGGCTTGATCTCCTGGGCGGCGAAGATGCCGCGGACCGGCGCGAGGTGCGGGTCGCGGTTCAACAGCTCCAGATAGCGCGTGAGTTGCTCCACGCCGTCGATCTCGCCGCGTCGCTTGATCTCCACGGCGACCGTCGCGCCGTCGGCGTCCCGGCACAGGATGTCGACCGGTCCGATGGCCGTCATGTACTCGCGGCGGATGAGGGAGTAGCCCTCGCCGAGCGTGTCGATGCGATCGGCGAGCAGCTCCTGGAGGTGTGCTTCCACGCCGTCCTTGATCAGGCCGGGGTCCACGCCGAGTTCGTGCGAGGAGTCGTGGAGGACCTCCTCCATCGTGATGATGAGCTTCTCGCCCGCCTTGTTGACGACGGTCCAGGTGCCTTCCTCGTCGCCGGAGCCCTCCTTCAGCGTGCAGGGCGGAGACATCCAGTTGAGGGGCTTGTAGGCCCGGTCGTCCGCGTGGATCGAGACGCTTCCGTCCGCCTTCACGAGGATGAGGCGCGGGGCCGACGGGAGGTGGGCCGTGAGCCGGCCCGCGTAGTCCACGGAACAGCGGGCAATGACGAGACGCATGGTCGGCAACGCTACTCGACCGGTGGTGGTGCACGCGATTCTCCCGCCCCACTCGCACCACCGATCATCCCGGAAAGGCCGGTTCGCGTGCTTTGTTCTCGCGGTCGCCGGGTTCAGGCCGGTCGGGCGCGGGTGGGCCATCCCATTGATCCTGAAGCTTCCGTGTTCGGGGGTGGCTGATTGTCGGCCTACTGGTGGTTCGCTATGTGCCCATTCTCCTGGTGCCGTCACCTGGCGTTGCTTACCGTATAAGCGGGAGGTCGTGACGCGTGTACTCAGCGTGTCTGACATCGCGAACTCCCCATCCCTGTCCGGCAACCCCCGAGGTCTGGGGGTGCGAGAGGAGAACCCATGTCGCTCGACGTCTCACCGGCCCTACTCCAACAGGCCGAGCGAGGCGAGGTCGACGAAGCTGACTTCGTCGACTGCGTCCGGACCTCCCTGCCCTATGCGTGGGAGATGATCAGCTCCCTGGTGGCCCAGCTGAAGGTCGACGGCGGCAACTTCGCCGACAACCAGACGCCCCCGCCGGACGAGCAGGCACGTGGCCAGCTGCTGCGTGCGCTCGCGAGTGACGCGATACGCGGCGCGCTGCAGCGGCACTTCGGTGTGCGGCTGGCCTTCCAGAACTGCCACCGGGTGGCGGTGTTCCCGCTGGACGACGCGGTGGACGACACGCTGGCACGCTTCACCTCGGTACGC
The DNA here is from genome assembly GCF_044766365.1 of Streptomyces sp. NPDC102279. Lineage (NCBI taxonomy): Bacteria > Bacillati > Actinomycetota > Actinomycetes > Kitasatosporales > Streptomycetaceae > Streptomyces > Streptomyces sp. NPDC102279. The sequence goes on from NZ_JBIWLU010000010.1 coordinate 245,191, forward strand.
AGTCAACTGCTCAATCAGTCCCCGGAGTTCCGGGACTGCTGATGCGCTGACACCGCTTGGCTTGCCGCTCCGTCCGCGGGAGGTGCTCTGGTACCGGGGCGGCAAGCTCACCGCGTGGCCGGTCCGTCGGACCGGCCACCGACCGGTCATCCGAGGTTCGGGAGGACCTCGGCCCCGAGTCGGCGTACGTTCTCCTCGGTCGCCGCCAGGTCGCCCGAGCCCTCGACGAGAAGGGCGAACCGCGAGATGCCGGTCCGCTCCGAGGTGGCCGCGAGGCGGTCCGCGCACAGTCGGGGTGTGCCCACCGGGTGCAGCCCGCAGAGCAGTTCGGTGTACGCCACCGGGTCGCGCATCGAACGGGAGCGGCCGTCGACCGTCACATGGGCGTCCAACCCCTGCTTCAGCCAGCCCGGCATCGCCTTCACGAGCGTCTCCACGGCGTCCGAACGGCGGTCGGCGATCTGGCAGACGCCGGCGGACACATGGGCGGCGGTGTGGATCTCGTCGTGGGAGCGGCCCGCGGCGCGTGCGTGCTTCCTCCACAGCCCGACCATTTCGGCCTTCTCCTCGTCCCCGACGTGCATGCCGAGAAGCATCGGCAGCCCGCGCTCGGCGGCGAGCCGCACGCTCGCCGGTGAGGTGCAGGCCACCACGACCTCGGGCCCCGCGGCCTCGCACAGCGCCTCCGACGGGCGTGGGACGACGGGGACTTCACGGAAGGGGAACCGCTCGGAGGTGCTCGCCACGGACGGCTCGCGCAGCCAGCGCATCAGCAGATCGAGAGACTCCGGGAACCCCTGTTCGTACGCCTCCAGGCCCGCTCCGAACACCTCCAGGTCGACCCAGGGGCCGCCGCGGCCGACGCCCAGCGAGAACCGCCCGCCGGACGTCAGGTGCAGCAGCGCGGCCTGTTCGCCGAGCGCCACGGGGTGCGCCGTGGGCAGCACGCTGACGGCGGTACCGACGCGGATGCGGCTGGTGCGGCCCAGCAGATACGCGGCGAGTGTGACGGCCGACGGGCACGTCCCGTACGGCACGAAGTGGTGTTCGGCCAGCCAGACCGCGTCGAGGCCGGCCTCCTCGGCGACCTCGGCCGACCGCACCGCGCGATGCAGGGCCTCTCCCTGGCCCTGTCCCGGAAACTGGGCGGCGAGTACAAAACTTCCTACGTGCATCGAACTTTCCTGCTTCCTCGGCTCCGACAGGGAGCTCCCCCACCCGGCATAACCTCCTGACACGTGCCGAAGTCACGGCTTGGCGGAGAGATTTGCGGATTGTCTGGGAAATGGGCCGTCCGATGGGGCATCTGTGCGGGTTGGCGCTGTACGCGTACCCCTGGGTGCGCCGCGTAGGCTGGACGTGGCCCCTGCTCCCTGTATAGCTCCGTGAGGTGTCCCTTGTCCCCGCGTCGCAACCGTCCGAAGGACGCCGGCTCGTCCGGCAGCAGCGCCGAGGCGGATCCGTCGGACCGCTACGGCGGCTGGCAGTCCACGGAGAGTTGGCAGGGCGAGGAGTGGAGCGTGCGCCATGTGGCGGGCGCGAGCGCGCAGGGCAAGACCTACCGCTGCCCCGGCTGCGACCAGCTGATCCCCTCCGGGGTGCCGCACGTGGTGGCGTGGCCGGAGCACTCGGGCGTCGACGAGCGGCGGCACTGGCACAAGGCCTGCTGGAACGCGAAGGACCGCCGCACCTCGCGGGTGCAGCGGTCCCGTAACGCGCCCAGGTTCTAGGCGACTTCAGGTTCCTGTCGGGCTCGGGGCGTCACACGTCCCGGCGGTCCAGGAGGACGAAGGCGCCGACGATGGCGGCCGCCGTCACTCCGGCGAGCAGGCCGAGCTGGGCGCCGCCGTGGCCGCTCTCCCGGTCGATCTGGAAGATCCGGGCGAGGGCGTTCGGGGCGTTGTACTCCTGCATCTTCTCGCCGAGCGTCCGCATGCTCTCGGACATCATCAGGAACGCCGGCATGATCGCGGGTACCAGGACGACGCCGAGCATCGAGGTGATCGCGCCCGCCGAGTGACGCAGCATCGAGCCCACCGCGAGTGCCAGGACACCGAGCAGCGACACGTACAGCGCGCCCATCACGACGGTGCCGCCCCACGGCACCGGGGACGGTCCGCTGTGCATCCCCTCGGTGATCAGGCCGACCAGCCCGATCGCGAAGGCCGAGACGACGAACGCCACCGCGAAGAAGATGATCAGCTTCGCGGCGAGCACCCGGTGGCGCTGCGGCGAGGCCGTGAACGTCGTGCGGATCATGCCGGTGCCGTACTCGGACGAGACGACGAGCACGCCCAGCGTGATCAGGCAGATCTGTCCGAGCATCAGGCCGAAGAACGCCGGGATCGTGTACGGCACGTCGCCGAAGTCCTCGTTCGTCGTCTGCGCGGCGACCAGGAAGCCGATGCCGATCACCAGCAGCAGGAACGTCCCGAGCGTCCACAGCGTGGAGCGCACCGACCGGATCTTCGTCCACTCGGAGTTGAGCGCGTGCCCGAGGTGGGTGCGGGTGACGGGGATCGGCGAGGTGTACGACGTGCCGGGCGCCGGGTGCCATGCGGGGGCAGCGGCGCTCTGCTGCGGCATCGGGGGCTGGGGCGTGCTCATCGGGCGTCCTCGGGCTTGGTCAGGTCGGCGGCGGGCGCGGGGGCCGGGGCGGCGGCGGGCGCCGGGGTCCCCGCGGGGGCCTGCGGAGCGGCGTACGGGTTGACGTCCGTGGCGCCGGGGGCGGCCGGGGCGCCGTAGGGACCGTGGCCCGCACCGGGGGCGGCGGGAGCGGCGTACGGGCCGGCCTGGGGCTGTCCCTGGGGCATCGCGAAGGGCGGCTGCCCGCCGTGCTGGGGCGGCGGCGGCGCGTACCAGCCGGGCTGGCCCTGGCCCGCCACCGGCAGGTGCGGCTGCGGCACGGCGCCCGGCGGGAGCTGCTGCTGGAGCCCGGCCTTCTGGTCGATGCTCGAGCGGTAGTCGACGGCGCCCTGCGTCATCCGCATGTACGCCTCCTCCAGCGAGGCCTGGTGCGGCGACAGCTCCCACAGGCGGACATCGGCGGAGTGCGCCAGGTCGCTGATGCGGGCGAGCGGCAGGCCGGTGATGCGCAGCGCGCCGTCCTGCTCGGGCAGCACCTGGCCGCCGGCCTCGGTCAGCGCGGCGGTCAGCTTCTCGCGCTGCTGCGGCTCGGTGTCCGGCGTGCGCACCCGGGCGAAGTCGGCCGAGTTGTGCGAGATGAAGTCCTTGATGTTCTGGTCGGCGAGGAGCTGGCCGCGGCCGATCACGATGAGGTGGTCGGCGGTCAGCGCCATCTCGCTCATCAGGTGCGAGGAGACGAAGACCGTACGGCCCTCCGCGGCGAGGGACTTCATCAGGTTGCGCACCCAGAGGATGCCCTCGGGGTCGAGTCCGTTGACCGGCTCGTCGAAGAGCAGCACCTGGGGGTCGCCGAGGAGCGCGGCGGCGATGCCGAGGCGCTGGCCCATGCCGAGCGAGAAGCCCTTGGAGCGCTTCCTGGCCACGTCCTGCAGACCGACGACGCCGAGCACCTCGTCCACCCGTCGGGCCGGGATGCCCGACAGCTGGGCCAGGCACAGCAGGTGGTTGCGTGCGTGCCGGCCACCGTGCACGGCCTTGGCGTCGAGGAGCGCGCCGACCTGGCGGGGGGCGTTCGGCAGCTTGCGGTAGGGGAAGCCGCCGATCGTCACCTGCCCGGAGCTGGGGTTGTCGAGACCGAGGATCATCCGCATCGTCGTCGACTTGCCGGAGCCGTTGGGCCCGAGGAATCCGGTGACGGCACCCGGCCGCACCTGGAAGGAAAGGTTGTACACGGCCGTCTTGGCGCCGTAGCGCTTCGTCAGGCCGACTGCCTCGATCATGCTCCGCACCCATCGAAAGGTTCAGGACGGCGGGGCGCGCGCCCCCGTAAGGCTTAGGAGGATAACCGGGCGCTGACGGTTCCACTCAAGAGAGAGTAAAACCGTGCTGGTCGGAAGGGCAAAGATCCAGTAGGGACGCCGATTTCGCACGACTGTCCTGTCAGGTACCCGCCGCCCCTGACCGGCCCGGAAAAGGGAACCGGCGCCTCCTGATCGGTGGCCGGATCGTCAGGGGCCCGGCGGCAGCGAGTCCTCCAGCGGCGGCAGGTCGTCGTACAGCCGCAGCTCGGCCGAATCGTCCATGTACGTCAGGAAGTCGGTCTGCGGCAGCACCCAGCCCTCCTCGCCGAAGATCAGCGTGCCCCGCTCGCGCAGCGAACGGTCGGCGCCCGCGCCGCGCACCCAGGCCGCCGGGTCCGGACCGAGCAGATCGCGCAGCCGCGCCGAGGCGGCGAGCAGGGAGGCCAGCAGCGCGGACTGGTCGCCGCCGCCCGGCCGGGGCCGCCCGCTCTCCGGCTCCGCGAGCACGCCGTGCGCGCTGAAGTAGATGTACGCACCGCCGAGGCGCTCCCCGGACGGCATCGTCATCGCGAACTCGTCGCCCGGGAGTATCGCCCGTCGGTAGTCCGGGAACTCGGTGTCGTCGACCGCCTTGAGCTGCGTCGAGTCCAGCCAGGTCACCACCAACGTCGTCTCGGCCGCCCGGTCGACGTACGGCGTCCCCGCCACATAGCCCGCCGGGCTGATGTGCCCCGAGCAGCCCACGCCGATGCCGTGCACCCGCACCGGGACCATCGGCACCGTCGCCGGGATGCCGAGCCGGGTCAGCTTGTGCGCGACCTGCCCGGGGGAGGCGTTCGACCCGACCGCGATCACCGGATGCCGTCGGCCGGTGCCGACCTGCCCCAGATCGGCGAGGGCCTCGTCGAGGCGCTGCTGCTCCTGCCGCTCCTCCACCCACCACTCGCCGAGCCGCAGTGGCCGCACGTCCAGCTGCAGCAGCTCACCGCCGGTCAGCAGCGACGGCTCGGTGGTGGGCCGGCCGGGGTAGGTGAGGGGTTTCTTCGCGGGCACGTCGTCCAGGCCCAGCGCCTCAAGGCTTCGGTCCTTCGTCGTCACGGTGACGCCCTTCGGGGGTGGTCGCGCGAATACGGGCACAGCCTTTCACGCGATGTCTACCCGGGACGGGGCCCGGTCTCCCCGACGAAGCGGGGTTGGTCAGAACCGGCACCGGGAATCATGCCGTCCCCATTGTACGAGGGGACCCGAAGTCGGTTATGGGGGAAGCAAGTTGAGGCTCATGGGACGCGAGGTGCGGTGGCCGGGACGGCCCGACAGCACCCGTACGCATCCGCGCTACCGCACGTCCGTTCGTTGGTGGATCGCGGGCCGCACGGTCCACGCGCTGCTCCTGATGACACTCGGCGCCCTGGCCGCACTCTCCGTGCTCATCGCGGCGGCGTGGACGCTCACCGAGCACTCCCCGCGCTCCATGGCGGACAGGTTCTCGAACGAGGAGGCGCTCCTCGACCTCAGCCTCACCGTGCTGCGCGCCTGCGTGGGCACCGACAACCTCGAACCCGAGCCGGACAGCACCGCGCACCAGACGCTCGCCACGGTCGCCTCCGTCACCGGAGCGCTGGTGCCCGCCGTTCTGCTCGGCATCGTCCTGATCAAGATGTTCGCGCTGCGGCCCTTCGTCTGGCGCCGGCGGGCCAGCATCTCGCACGCCTGGACCGCCGACTTCCCGGGCTACTCGCGGAGCAACGCCAACAGCGACGACGCGATCATCGCCGTCCGGTTCTACAACCGCTTCGACAACCTCTCGGTCGTCGACCTGCGGGCCCGCGCGCACCTGCGCTACCTCGAACGCTCCCCGCACGACGGCAGCCTCGTCATCTACAAGCAGTGGCTGAAGGTCCTGGACGCGCGGGGCGAGCCGGCCGAGGAGCGCAGCTGGCTCGCGGTGGAACGCGGGGCGCCCTTCACCGTGTGGATACCGGTCGAGGCACCGGTGGGCGAGCTGCCGTTCCGGCGGATCCAGGGCAAGGACCTGGAGGGCTCGCACGGCGTGAAGCTCCTCGTCCGGCTGACCGCGCGGACGGTCGGCCTCGGCACCGAGGTCGCCGACGAGCGCTGGTTCGACCTGGAGGGCGGCGACTTCGAGCTCGGCCGGTTCGTGCCGCTCCAGCCGGACCTCGACAAGGACGTGTGGCACTGGGAGGGCTGGACGGAGTTCGACGGCCTGACCGGTTCCCGGCCCGACGGCGACGGGACCGGACCCGCGTAGGAGAGCCGTCCCGCCGGCCCTTCAGGCCTGGCGCGCGCGGCGCGCGAACCGGTCCGCCAGCGCGACGACCAGCTCACGGAGCTCGTCGGGACGCTCGACGACGAACGGCAGATCGAGCGCGGCGAGCACCGGCGGCAACCAGTCGAGCCGCTCGGCCCGCACCTCGACACGCAGCCAGGGCGGACCGTCGTCCTCGGCGGCCGGCATGGGCTCCCGGGCGGGTGGGGGCGCCTCGGTGTCCGCGAGGGCGGTCACGCTCGCGACACTCGCCGGGAGGCGGGTGCGGATCTGCTCGGCCGTCCCGCGGATGCGCAGCGTCACCTCGTGGCGGTACGCCGCCGTGGCGAACCCCGACAGCACCCGCTGCGCCGGATCGGGGCCCTCGACCGCCTCGAACGACCCGGGCAGGAGGCGCGCGTCGGCGACACGGTCCAGCCGGAAGGTGCGGTCTTCACCGATCCCGGGGTCCCGGCCGGTGACGTACCACCGGCCCGCGTGCGCCACGACCCCCTGCGGGTGCAGCGTCCGGTCCCCGCGCCGCCCCGCACGGTCGGTGTACCTGATCGCCACGGGCCGGCGGTGGCGTACCGCGTCGGCCAGCGTGAGCAGGATCCCCGCGTCCGGGGCGGCGAACTCGCCGGCCGGCTCCGTGAAGGCCAGGGACTCCAGGACCGCTTCGACACGGACGGCCAGGTGACGGGGCAGGACCCGCCGGATCTTCGCCGCCGCGGTCTCACCCGCGGTGGCGGTCGCCGTCGTCAGCCCCGTGCGCCGCCCGGCGACCAGACCGAGCAGCACGGCGACCGCCTCGTCCTCGCCGAGCATGAGCGGCGGCAACCGGTGGCCGGGGCCGAGCCGGTAGCCGCCGTAACGGCCGCGCACCGCCTCGACCGGCACGTCCAGGTCGATCAGGTGGTCCACGTAGCGCCGCACGGTGCGTCCGTCGACGCCGAGCCGCTCCGCGAGCTCGGCCATCGTCCGGGTGCCGCCCGACTGGAGCAGCTCCAGGAGGGTCAGGACGCGGCCGGTGGGTCGGGACATGCTCCGAGCCTAGCGCCGATAGTGGACTGATTCTGTCCGGTATCGGGTCTAGCGTCCGCAGGGCACGACACACCGATCCCAGGAGTACGTCATGAACCTCGTATCGCTCCGCGTCATCACCGACGACGTCGCCCGTCTCGTCGCCTTCTACGAGAAGGCCACCGGCCTGTCGGCGACCTGGTCGACCGAGCACTTCGCCGAACTGACGACCTCCGGCGCCACCCTGGCCATCGCCGGCACGGCCACCGTCCCGCTGTTCGCGCCGGGCTCCTCCCGCCCCGCCGACAACCACAGCGTGATCATCGAGTTCCTGGTCGACGACGTGGACCGGGTGTACGCGAACCTGGCCGGCTTCGTCACCGACTTCGTCAACGAGCCCACCACCCTGCCGTGGGGCAACCGCTCGCTGCTGTTCCGCGACCCCGACGGCAACCTGGTCAACTTCTTCACCCCGGTCACCCCGGCCGCGATCGAGAAGTTCGGCCGCTGACGCTCGCGGACCGGCTCTACGCGTCCCGCTTCTTGAGCAGCGTGTAGCCGCCGATCAGCGCGAGGGCTACCCACAGCACCATGATGCCGAGGCCGCCCCAGGGTCCGTAAGGCGTGTCGTCGAGCGGCGTGACCACCCGCAGGATCCTGCTGCCGGCCTGGTCGGGGAGGTACCGGCCGACCTTCTTCGTCGCCGACACCGCGCCCAGGATGTTGGAGATCAGGAAGAAGAACGGCATCAGGATGCCGAGCGAGAGCATCGGACTGCGCAGCATCGCCGCGACGCCCATCGAGAACATGGCGATGAGCGTCATGTAGAGCCCGCCGCCCAGCACCGCGCGCAGCACGCCCGGGTCGCCGATCGTCACCTTGTGCGAGCCGAGGGCGGCCTGGCCGAGGAAGAAGGTGATGAAGCTGGTGACCATGCCGACGGCGAGGGCGAGCCCGGTCGCCACCGTGACCTTGCCGAACAGGAACGTGCCGCGCTGCGGGACAGCGGCGAGCGAGGTGCGGATCATCCCGGTGCTGTACTCGTTGCCGACCACCAGCACACCGAAGACGATCATCGCGAGCTGACCGAGGGTCATGCCCGCGAAGCTGATGAAGGTCGGGTCGAAGGACAGCTGGTCCCGTGTGCTCAGGTTGTCGAACTCGTTCTTCGACAGCAGCGAGATGAGGATGCCCAGCGCGATCGTGACGACCGCCGCGAGACTCAGTGTCCACACGGTGGACGACACGGACCGGATCTTCGTCCACTCGGACCTCAGGACCTGGGTGGCCGCCATGTCAGCCCTTCTTCCAGTCGCTGCCCCACTGCGGGGCCGGGGGCGGGCTCGGTGACGCCTGCGGACCGGGCGGCGCCGGAACGCCCCGCGGGTCCTGCGGGTCCCGCGGTCCGAACCCGTCGGGCGGTCCGAGCGGGTGCTGCGGTTCGGGTGGCCCGGTGTGCGCGTGGTACTCCACCGACTCCGCCGTCAGCTGCATGAACGCCTCCTCCAGAGACGCCTGCTGCGGGCTCAGCTCGTGCAGCACGATCTGGTGCCGCGCGGCCAGCTCGCCGATCCGCTCCGGCTTCCCGCCGTCCACTTCGAGGGGACCGCCGCCCGTCTCGACGACGGTGATGCCCGCGTCGTGCAGCACGTCGAGCAGCCGCTCCCGTTGCGGGGTGCGGATCCGTACGAAGGAGCGCGAGTTCTGCCGGATGAAGTCGGCCATCGAGGTGTCGGCGAGGAGCCTGCCCTGGCCGATGACGACGAGGTGGTCGGCGGTCAGCGCCATCTCGCTCATCAGGTGGGAGGAGACGAAGACCGTACGGCCCTGGGTGGCGAGGGACTTCATCAGGTTGCGGATCCAGTGGATGCCCTCGGGGTCGAGACCGTTGACCGGCTCGTCGAACATCAGGATCCGCGGGTCGCCGAGGAGCGCGCCAGCGATGCCGAGCCGCTGGCCCATGCCCAGCGAGAACCCCTTCGCCTTCTTCTTCGCGACCCCGGTGAGGCCGACGGTGTCGAGGACCTCGTGGACGCGCGCCGCCGGGATGCCGTTGCTCTGGGCGAGACAGAGCAGGTGGTTGAAGGCACTGCGGCCCCCGTGCATGGCCTTCGCGTCGAGCAGCGCCCCGATGTACTTCAGGGGGTCCTTCAACCGGTCGTAGTGCTGCCCGTCGATCCGAACGTCGCCCGAGGTGGGCCGGTCGAGCCCCAGCATCATCCGCATCGTCGTGGACTTGCCCGAGCCGTTGGGGCCGAGGAAGCCGGTCACGATGCCCGGTCTCACGGCGAAGGTCAGGTTGTTCACCGCCACCTTGTCGCCGTACCGCTTGGTCAGCCCCTCGAGCTCGATCATGCGGCCACGCTAAGACGGCCCCCCGGCGCCTGCCACCCGAGAATCGCGGCCATCCGAGGGGCGCGCGCACCGCACCGACCTGACGGACCGTACGACAAGGCCCGCACCCTCGACGAGGGAGCGGGCCCTGGTGTCGAACAGTGTGCTCAGCGGGACTGCTGCGCCGGAACCCCACGCGAGATGGGCTCGTCCTCGGCCGGCGTGGTCGCGGCGGCCACCGCGGCACCCGTGAGCGTCGCGAGCATCTCGCGGACGTTCGTGAGCTGCGCGTTGATCGAGTCGCGACGGTTGGTCAGGGCGGCCAGCTCGCGCTCGGACTCCGAACGGATGCGGTCGGCCTTGGCGTTCGCGTCGGCGACGATGTCCTCGGCCTGACGCTGGGCCGTCTCCACCGTCTGACGGGCGCGACGCTCCGCGTCCGTACGGAGCTTCTCGGCCTCCAGGCGGAGCTGCTCCGCGCGGTGCTCGATCTCCGCGAGACGCTTCTCGGCCTTGGCCTGACGCGACGCCAGGTCACGCTCGGACTGCTCGCGGCGCTTGGCGAGGTTCGTCTCGAAGTCCGCGGCGGCCTGGGCGGCCTTGGCGCGGGTCTCCTCGAAGAGGGCGTCCGCCTCCTCACGCTTGGACTGCGCGTCCTTCTGCGCCTCGGAACGCAGCTGCGAGGAGTCGCTCTTGGCCTTCTCGACGATCCGGACGCCCTCGTCCTCCGCCTTGGACTTGCGGTCCGCAGCGAACGATTCTGCGTCGTTGCGCACCTGCTGAGCCGCCGACTCGGCGAGCTCGCGGTGCTGCTCGGACGCGCGACGGGCCTCCTCGCGCAGGTCCTTGGCCTCCTCCTCGGCGAGGCGGAGGATCTTCTCGACACGCGCGCCGAGACCGGCGTACGACGGCTCTGCGTCGCTGACCTGGGCCTGGGCGTTCTGCGTTTCGAGGTGGAGCTCCTCGATGCGCTTTTCAAGGGCGGTGATACGGGCCAGAGCGCTGTCACGGTCGGAGACGAGCTTCGAAATGCGTTCGTCCACCTGAGCGCGGTCGTACCCACGCCGCACAAGCTCGAAGCCGTAGGGGGAAGTGTCGCTCATGGGGTTCCTGTCGAATGAGACCGGTGAGGTGATAGGTGGAATCCTAGGGGTCAAAGCGGTGTGTCATCGAGCGGATACGTGTTTGATCTGGAGAATGACACTCCTTTTGGGTGGCTAGCTGCCGGATGGCTTGCCAGACCCCGCACCAAAGGTCCGCCCAAAGCACGGAATGGGTGGTTCTGGCTAGCTCTCCGACGACTTGCCACCCGATCGGGGCGCCCCCACCGTCGCGCCGGCCTTGACGCCACCGTCCTTGCCGCCCGGCGCCTCGAAGGACTCCAACGCCTCCAGGACATCCTGGACACGGGAGATCTCCGCGTTGATGTCCTCCCGCCGGCGCACCAGCACCTCCAGGTCCCGCTTGCCCTCCTCGACGGCAGCCTTGGCCTCCTGGATGGCCTCGGACCTGATCTTCTCGGCCTCGCCGATGACGGACGCCTTCTTCTGCTCGGCCTCCTTCAGGAGACCCTCCGCCTTCCGGACCGCCGCGATGCGCACCTTGCTGGCCTCGGAGTTCGCCTCGGACACCAGGTCCTTGGCCTTCGCCTCAGACTCCGCGAGCTGGTCCTCGGCGGCCTTGATGAGCGCGTCGCACCGGTCGCCCGCGTTCTTCATCGCCTCGGCCGACTCACGGCGGGCCCGCTCGTGCAGCTCCTCGATCTCCGAGGTGATCCGGTCCCGCAGCTCCTCCGCGCGCTCCCGGATCGCGGTGGCGTCCCGGCGCGCGCCGATCAGCAGCTCGTCCGCGTCCGTACGCGCCCGTTCCACCAGGGTGTTGCCGGCGACGGTCGCCTCCGAGACGAGCCGCTCCGCCTCGCCGCGCGCCACACCGACCATCGTGTCGGCCTGCGACTCGGCGTCCGCCGTCGTCTTCTGCGCGCTCTGCTGGGCCTCCGTGAGCAGCTTGTCCGCCTCGGACGCCGTCTCGGAGATGAGCGTGTCGACCTGCTCGGCGGCCTCGGAGCGCCGCTTGTTGGCCTCCTGACGAGCCTCGTCGAGAGTCCGCTCGGCCTCCTCGCGCGCCGACGAGGTGACCCGCTCGGCCTCCTCCGCCGCCCGCGCCCTGACCCGCTCCGCCTCGGAACGCACCCGCTCGGCGTGCTGCTGCGCGGAACCGACCGTCTCCGCGGCCTCCGCACGCAGCCGCTCCGCGTCACCGGTCGCGTCCTCGATGAGCCGCTCCGCCTTGGTGACCGACTCGGTGCGGACCCGCTCGGCCTCCGCCGCCGTCTCCGTCTGGAGCCGCTCGGCCTCAGACGCGGCCTCGGTGATGAGGGTGTCCGCCTGCGTCGCCGCGTCGGAACGGATCCGGTTCGCGTCCTCCCGGGCGTCCGCTCGTGCCCGCGAGGCGTCCTGCTCCGCGTTGGCGACGGCGTCGGACGCCTCCGTACGCACCCGCTGCGCGTGCTCCGAGGCGTCCGAACGCAGCCGCTCGGACTCGGCGATCGCCTCCGCGACCGTGCGCTCCGCGAGCGAGGTGGCGGCCTCCGTCTCCTCGGACGCCTCCCGCCGCAGCCGTGACGCGTCCTCCGACGCGCGCTCCCGCTCGGCGTACGCGTCGGCGCGGACGCGGTCCGCCTCCTGCTGCGCCTCCGTGCGCGTGCGCTCCGCCACGTGCTCGGCGGCCGACCGCAGTCCGGTGATCTCCTCCTGCGCCTGCTCGTGCAGTCCCGCCACCGCGTCCCGCACCTGCTGCGCGGTCTGCTCGGCGCTCGAGACCATTTCGTTCGCCCGCCGGTCGGCCTCCTCGACCAGCCGTACGGCCTCGGTCTGGGCCTCCTCGACGCGCTTGCGCGCCGAGGCGAGCAGCTCCTCGCTCTGCTCGCGGGCTCGCTCACGCTCCTGGTCGGCCTCCTGGCGCGCCGAACCGAGGGTCTCCTCGGCCTCGCGGCGCCGCCGTGCGGCCTCCTCCTGCGCGGCGGCCAGCGTCTCGGCACCCTCGACGGCCAGCCGCTCGGCCGCGGCCTGCGCCTCGGTCCGTACCCGGTCCGCGCTCTCCTGTGCCTCCGACTTGAGCCGCTCGGCCTCCGCGGCCGCCTCCGACCGCAGCCGCACGGCGATGGTCTCGCCCTCGGCACGGGACGCCGACGCGTCCGCCGCCGCCTCGTCGCGAAGCCGCTCGGCCTCCGCCTCGGCCTGCGCCTGGAGTGTCCGGATGCGCTCCGCGGCCTCCGACCGCAGCCGCTCCGTCTCCTCGACCGCCTCGCGGCGGATCCGCTCGGCCTCGGCACGCGCGTCCGTCAGCGCCTGCTCGGCGGCCGTCAGCCGCTCCTCGGTCTCCGTGTGCAGCCGCGCGAGTCCTTCGGCGGCCTCGGCCTGACGGGCCTCTATGGCCCGCTCCGTCTCCTCGCGCTGCCGCTCGGCGGCCCGCTCCGCGTCCGCGGCGATCGTCTCGGCCTGCTCGACGGCCTCCGCACGGTGCCGCTCGGCCTCCGCGCGGGTCCGCTCCAGCGTCTCCTCGGCCTGCCGGCGCAGACCGGTCGCCCGCTCGATGGCCTCGGTGCGGACCTTCTCGCTGTCCGCCGTGGCGGCGTGCCGCAGTTCGTCCGCGTCCGCCTTGGCCTTGGCGAGCAGTTCCTCGGCGGTCCGTGCCGCCTCCTCGATCTGCTGGACGGCCTCGCGCCGGGCCTCCGCACGGATGCGCTCACCCTCGGCGACCGCGTCCGACCGCAGCTGCTCGGCGTCACCGCGCAGCCGGCGCGCCTCCTCCTGCAGTTCGACCGTCTTGGCGCGGTACTCCTTGGTGTCGTCCTTCGCCGTGCCCTTGAGCCCCTCGGCGATGTCGTGCGCCTCTGCCCGCAGCCGGTCGGCCTCGGTCTCCGCCTCCGTGCGGATCCGCTCGGCCTCCTCCGCCGCCGCCTTCGTCGTCCGCTTGGCCTCCTCGGACGCCTTGTTCAGGACGTCCTCGGCGGTCCGGGCGGCCTTCGCGAGCTGCGAGGCGGTCTCCTCGGCGGTGAGGCTGCGCGCGCTCTCCTCGGCCTCCGCGACGATCGTCTCGGCCTTCGTCCGCGCGTCCTCGACGAGCTGCTCGGCCTCCGACTTGGTGGTCTCGGCCTCCTTCGTCGCCTCGCTGACCAGCCGGGCGACCTGCTCCTTGGCCGTCCGCGTGCGCTGCTCGTTGGCCGACTCGGCCGCGGACAGCGTCTTGGCGGCCGCCTCCTTGGCCTCGGACAGCACCTTGTCGGCCTCGGTCTGCGCCTCCCGCAGCCGCGTCTCCGCGGAGCTCATCCGCTGCTCGGCGGCCCGGCTCAGCTCGGTGGCCTGCCGGCGGGCGTTGTCCGACTCGCTCGCCGTGGAACTGCGCAGTTGCTCGGCGTGGTCGGTGGCCTCCTGCGCCTGCGTCGACGCCGCGTTCAGTAGCCGCTCGGAATCCGTACGGGCCCGGCGCAGCAGCGCCTCGGCCTCCGCACGGGCGGCCTCGGCGTCGGTCGTGAGCCGCTGACGGGCCTCCGAGGCGACCCGCTCGGCCTCGGCACGGGCGGCGGCCAGCGCCTGCTCGGCCTCCGCGCGCGACTCCTCGAGGAGCCGGCGGGCCTGCGACTCGGAACGGGCCCGCAACTGCTCGGCCCACGCCACGTTCTCGTTGACGTGCGACTCGACGGTCTGCCGGCGCTCGGCGAGCTCCTGGTCGAGCTGCTGGCGGCGGGTGACCGCCTCCTGGTGCAGCTCCGCCTGCAGCCGGGCGGCCTGCTCGGCGTGCTCCTGGAGGATGCGCTGCGTCTGCGCGCGGGCCTGGCTGATCTCCCGCTCGGCGTCGGTGCGCAGCTGGTCGGCCTGCATCTGGGCGTTACGGAGCAACTGTTCGGCCTGATAGCCGATGTCCGCCCCGTCGTAGGCAGGACGGGTCGCCAGACTGCGGCGCGCCTCGTGCAACTTGGCGCGCAGCACCTCGACCTGATAGCCGAGATCCTCGGCGTGCTGGACGGCCTTCTCCCGCTCGGTCTTCAGCCGTTCCATCTCGGCCTCGAACCGAGAGAGGTGGTCGACGTCAGCCGCCGGCTCTCGCTCCTGGCGTTCGTAGCCCCGCACTGCGCGGTCCCATCCGTCCCCTGGTCGCAAGTCTTTCCGAACGAGCTCCGTCCATCCGCTGAACGGGGCCCCCGGGGAATGGTGTCAGATCAACGGCGGAGCACGGGCTGTCGCCCCGACGCTCGCCCCCCGAAACCTGGACCCCGGCCCTTGGTCCCGCACGCCCGAAGACGAGCAGGACCCCGGCCGTCCCCCGTGAAGGTGACGGCCGCCCCCAACCCTACCGGCCCAGATATACGGAGGTCAGTGCTCAGGTGACTCAACCGTCGCCGAAGTGACCAGTTCTGTCAGGACTCCATGACAATCCTTGGGGTGCAGGAAGGTGATCCGGGACCCCATCGACCCCGTCCGGGGCTCGTCGTACAGCACTCGGACGCCCTTGCTCCGGATATCGGCCGCTTCGCCGTCGACATCCGCGGTGCCGAAAGCGATGTGATGCACGCCCTCACCGTTCTTGGCCAGCCACTTCCCGACGGCCGAATCCTCCCGGGTCGGTTCCAGCAACTGGAGGTAGGAAGCACCCCCGTCGGACGTCTCGTTGATCTTGAGCATGGCCTCCCGCACGCCCTGCTCCTCGTTGACCTCGGTGTGGAACACCTCGAAGCCGTACGTCGCACGGTAGAACTCGACAGTCGTGTCGAGGTCGAAACAGGCGATCCCGATGTGGTCGATTCGCGTCAGCATGCAGCCAGTGCAGCGCTCCCGGCGTGGTTACGCAACGTGCGCGCGATCACACTGCGGGCCGGATGACGCGCGGCCTACCGCTCAGTACATTCTCAGTAAACCCTCGTTCACTCCTCGGCTGTGCAAGCCGGTAAGGGGATCGCACCTCATGTCTGGAACGAACAGCACGACCTCGGTGATCGTCGCGGGCGCCCGGACGCCCATGGGACGGTTGCTGGGCTCGCTGAAGTCCTTCTCCGGGGCCGACCTCGGCGGATTCGCGATCAAGGCCGCCCTCGACCGTGCGGGCATCGGCGGCGACCAGGTGCAGTACGTGATCATGGGCCAGGTGCTCCAGGCCGGGGCAGGGCAGATCCCGGCACGCCAGGCCGCCGTCAAGGCGGGCATCCCCATGAGCGTCCCGGCCCTCACCATCAACAAGGTGTGCCTCTCCGGCCTCGACGCCATCGCCCTCGCGGACCAGCTGATCCGCGCCGGCGAGTTCGACGTCGTCGTCGCCGGCGGCCAGGAATCCATGACCAACGCCCCGCACCTGCTCCCGAAGTCCCGCGAGGGATACAAGTACGGTGCGATCGAGATGCTCGACGCCATGGCCCACGACGGCCTGACCGACGCCTTCGAGAACATCGCCATGGGCGAGTCCACCGAGAAGCACAACACCCGTCTCGGCATCGAGCGCCCCGCTCAGGACGAGATCGCGGCCCTCTCCCACCAGCGCGCCGCCGCCGCCCAGAAGAACGGCATCTTCGAGGCGGAGATCACCCCCGTCGAGATCCCGCAGCGCAAGGGCGAAGCCGTCGTCTTCAGCAAGGACGAGGGCATCCGCGCCGAGACCACCGCCGAGTCCCTCGGCAGGCTGCGCCCCGCCTTCACCAAGGACGGCACCATCACCGCCGGCAGCGCCTCCCAGATCTCGGACGGCGCCGCCGCCGTGGTCGTGATGAGCAAGGCCAAGGCGCTGGAGCTGGGCCTGGAGTGGATCGCCGAGATCGGCGCCCACGGCAACGTGGCGGGGCCGGACAACTCCCTCCAGTCGCAGCCCTCGAACGCGATCCTGCACGCCCTGAAGAAGGAGGGCCTGGAGGCCGGAGACCTCGACCTGATCGAGATCAACGAAGCGTTCGCGGCGGTCGCGGTCCAGTCGATGAAGGACCTCGGGGTGTCCACGGACAAGGTGAACGTGAACGGCGGCGCCATCGCCCTCGGCCACCCGATCGGCATGTCCGGGGCCCGCCTCGTCCTCCACCTCGCCCTCGAACTGAAGCGGCGCGGCGGCGGCGTCGGCGCGGCCGCGCTGTGCGGCGGCGGCGGTCAGGGTGACGCGCTGATCGTGCGGGTAGCCAAGGCCTGACACGCGTTCCACCCTGATCTCTCGTGAACGGAGCTGTGATGCAGGACGTCTCCTCGCTGGTGTCCCAAGCCAGAGAAGGGCGACCGCGGGCGGTGGCCCGGCTGATCTCCCTGGTGGAGGGGGCGGCACCGCAGCTCCGTGAGGTCATGGCGGCCCTGGCCCCGCTGACGGGCAACGCCTACGTGGTGGGGCTCACCGGGTCACCCGGCGTCGGCAAGTCCACCTCGACGTCGGCGCTGGTGACCGCCTACCGGCGGCAGGGCAAGCGGGTCGGCGTCCTCGCCGTCGACCCGTCCTCGCCGTTCTCCGGCGGCGCGCTCCTCGGCGACCGCGTCCGCATGTCCGACCACTCCTCCGACCCGGGCGTCTACATCCGCTCCATGGCGACCCGCGGCCACCTCGGCGGACTCGCCTGGGCGGCGCCGCAGGCGATCCGGGTCCTCGACGCGGCGGGCTGCGACGTGGTCCTCGTGGAGACCGTCGGCGTCGGCCAGTCGGAGGTCGAGATCGCGCGCCAGGCCGACACCTCGGTCGTCATGCTGGCCCCCGGCATGGGCGACGGCATCCAGGCCGCCAAGGCCGGAATCCTGGAGATCGGCGACGTGTACGTCGTCAACAAGGCCGACCGCGACGGCGCCGACGCCACCGCCCGCGAACTGAACCACATGCTCAGCCTCGGCGAGTCCCGCGGCCCGGGCGACTGGCGCCCCCCGATCGTCAAGACGGTCGCCGCCCGCTCCGAGGGCATCGACGAGGTCGTCGAGGCGCTGGAGAAGCACCGGGCGTGGATGGAGGAGCACGGCGTCCTCGCCGAACGCCGGCTGGCCCGGGCGTCCCAGGAGGTCGAGACGATCGCCGTGACGACCCTGCGCCGACGCATCGGCGACCTGCACGGAGACCGCCGCCTCAGCGCCCTCGCCGAACGCATCGTGGCCGGCGAACTGGACCCCTACCGCGCGGCGGACTCCCTCGTCGAGGGCCTCACGGAGAGCTGAACGACCCCCTTGGAGCGGGTTGTTCGCGCCCGCCCGACGGGACGGCCCGTTCTCTGCCTCCCGACGTCGGGGGCGGACGTGCCGACGCCGGGCCGCTGCGCCGCGAGGGTCCGGCCGCCATTCCGGCGGTGACGCGGGGGAGCCTGCCCCGACGTCCGGCCGCGGTCGCTGAGCGCCCTGCGTGCTGCCCGGCCACGATCACGGGGGGAGACCCGGTTCCGATGCCGGACCCGGCCGCCCCGAGGCGGTTCCGCGCCGGCACGCCCTCCGTGATGCGGCGCGGCCGGGAATCCCCTGGCCGACTCCCCGCGCCCGCTGTTACGTTGGCCGCATGTTCCTCCTCTTGGCATAGGGCCCGTCCAGGCCCGCGACGCACCGGCAGCACCGAGGCCGGCGTCGCGGCACTCCGGCGTCCCCTTTCCCGTCTCGCAGTTGAGGAACCACACCCATGTCCGGGTCATCCCCGCGGCCTTCGTACGCCGCGCTCCTGCGCATCCCCCACGCCCGCCGCACCTTCGCCGCCGCCCTGACCGGCCGCCTCTCGTACGGCCTCGTCTCGCTGGCCATGATGCTCACCACCACGCACGCCACCGGCTCGTACGCCGTGGCCGGCACCGTCATGGCCCTGTTCGGCGCGGCGAGCGTGTTCCTGTCGCCCGCCCGGGCGGCCCTGATCGACCGGCACGGCGCCCGCCGCGCCCTGATCCCCATGGCCTCGCTCTACGCGGGCCTGCTCACCGCCTTCGCGGTGACCGCCTGGCGGCCCGGCGCACCGGCCCTCGCCATCGGCGCGCTGGCCGTGGCCGCGGGCACCTGCACCCCGCCCCTCGGCCCCACGATGCGCACCGTGTGGAGCCAGCTGGTCCCCGACGAGAAGCTGTTGCAGCGCGCGTACAGCCTCGACGGCGTCCTGGAGGAGATCCTCTTCGTCTCCGGGCCGCTGCTCGTCGGCGCGGTCGTGCAGTGGGCGCCGCCCGCCGCGGCGGTCGCGCTGAGCGCCCTGCTGGTCTGGTCGGGAACCCTCGCGTTCGTCCTGTCCCCGGCCGTCGCCGGGGTCCGTCCGGCCACGGGGAAGGCGGCGCATTCGGGGCGGCGCAGGCCGGTCGGACGCGCCCTCGCCCGGCCCGTCGTCGTCGCGCTCGGCGTCGGCCTGTCCCTGGGCGCCGTCGACCTCCTGGTCATGGCGTTCGTCGAACAGCACCACCACCGCACCGACACCGTGGCGTGGGTGCTCGCCGCCCTGTCCCTGGGCAGCGCGCTGGGCGGCCTGCTCAACGGCGCCGTCGACTGGCGCCTGTCCCCGGGCGCACGACTGCCCCTGACGGCGGGCGGTCTGGGCCTCGCGCTCCTCGCCGCCGCCCTCGCCCCGGGCCTCGGGACCCTGACCGCGGCCGTGGCCTGTGCGGGCTTCTTCGTCGCGCCGGCCCTCACGACGTCCTACCTGGTCGCGGACGCGGCCGCCCCGCCCGGCTTCCGTACCCAGGCGGGCGCGTGGGTCAACACCGCGGTGAACGCGGGCAGTTCGGGTGGCGCGGCCGGAGTGGGCCTGCTGGTGGGCCAGATGTCCCTGGGCTGGTGCTTCGCGATCTCGGGAGCGGTGTCCCTGGCGGCGGCGCTCGTCTCCCTGCGCACCGCACCCACGGCATCCTCAGCTCCCAGGGCGTCCGCGGCCGGACGGGAGGTCACCCCGGAGGACGCCGAGCCCAGCCGCGTCTGACCGGTCGGGCGCTCGGCGGGCGCAGGACAGCAGGGCCGGGGGGGGGGGGGGGGGGGGGGGGGGGGGCGCCCCCCCCCCCCCCCCCCCCCGCCCACGGGGACGCCGTGAGGGTTACGGCGCCCCGAAGGTCAGCACCAGCTGCGGGGTGTTCTCCGCGGCCGACGCCTCACTGGACCACACCCACAGCGCGTCCGTCCCGGTGCTCGTGAGCGCCAGTCCGTAGCTGCCCCCCAGAGCGGGGGAGAGCGCCGAGGTGTCGAGTGTCGCCGAGTAGACCGTCGACAGGTCGGTGGCCCCGCTGAGGGTGCCGACCGAGGTCGAGGAAAGGGCGGGCTTGGAGGTGAAGGTGGTTCCCGCCTCCGTCCAGCTTCCGGTCACCGGCCGTACGGCGAAGTCGTCCGTGCTGCCCGCGGTGGACAGCGTGGTCGTCTTCACGGCGAGGCGCGCGCTCTTGAGCACGGTTCCGGCCGGCGCCGCCGGCAGGTCGAAGCGCAGGTACGTCTCGTACGCCGCGCTGCCGCGTACCGCCAGCGAGGTGGAGGTGCCGTAGTTGGTGCTCGCGGCACCGGCGTTGACGTACGTGTCGTCCGCCGCGCGGACGCTCTGCACGCTGTCGGCCGGGGCCGTGGCCAAGGTGTAGTGGCTCTGCACCTGGGCCGCGCTCAGCACCGACGGGTAGATCGCGGTCTCGTCGATCTGCCCGGCGAAGTAGTTGCTGGAAGGCTGGTTCGGCCACCCGTTGAGGTTGTCGCCACCGACGTGCCAGTAGCCGCTGTAGGGCTGGCTGTTGGACTCGGCGAGCGTGCCGACCTGGCTGCCGTCCACGTACAGCGCCATCCCGGAGGAACCCTGGGAGGCGACGACGTGGTGCCAGGAGCCGTCGTTGTAACCGTTGGACGAGGTGATGGTGCGGGCCGAGCCCGTCCACACGCCGAAGACCAGCCGGCCGTCGTTGCGCATGTAGACGTGCTTGTCGTAATTACCGCTGGCCCGCGTGGTGTTGTCGCCGAAGCCGACGAGCTTGCCGCCACTGGTCGTGGTCGTCTTGAACCAGGTCTCGATCGAGTACTGACTCGGCACCGTGGTGCGCTTGTCGCTGTAGACGATCTGGTCCGTGCCGTTGAACCCGATGGCGGTGGACGGACCGGTCACGGCGGCCGGAGTCTGGCGCAGCGAGGGCCCGTTGACGTGGATGCCGCTCTGGTCGCCCGGCGAGGTGTCGCCGACGAACGGAGTGGCGGACTCGTCATAGCGCCAGTACAGGTTGGCGCCGTCGTCGAGCACCTTCGCCGGGTACTTCTGGGCGGAGGTGGGCACCGTCACCGAGGCCGTGGCGGACAGCGCGGAGGCGTTGCCCGCTCCGTCGGTCGCGGTCACCCGGTAGCTGTAGGTGGAGCCGGCCGTGACGTTGGTGTCGGTGAACGACAGCTGCGGGCGCGACCACTCCACGGAGTCGCCGTCGACCGTGTACACCGGCGTGGAACCGCCGTTGCGGTAGACCTTGTACGTCAGCTTGGTGTCGTCCGTGTCGAGGCTCGCCCGCCAGCGGACGTGCGCCTCGGTCGGCTTGACCGACTCCGCGCTCGCCGACGGCACCGTCGGCGCGCCGACGTCCGGGGTCGCCGCGAAGCGCGTCAGGCCCTGGGCCGCCGAGCCGTTGACGGTGGTGAACTCGCCGCCGACCCACATGTACTTGTTGTCGGAGGTCTCGGATATCGCCATGGCGCGCGGGCCGATGCCCTCGCCGAGACCGTCGTTGGTGTCCGGGAACCAGCCCAGCTTGTTGGTGCCGGAGGTCGGCTCCGCGAGCAGGTGGTGACGGCGCCCGTCGGGGTACTCCCCGACGCTGGAGCAGTCGTGCGCGTGCGAGGCGCTGTACACGACGTCCTGGTACGACTTGACGGCCTGGGTGGCGCCCAGGCAGGTGTCGCGCCAGCGCTGGTTCAGGGTGGACAGGTCCAGCGCGATACGGCCGTCGAAGACGCCGCCGCCGGTGCCCTCGTTGCCGGTGTAGAAGCCGGTGGCGTCCGTGTCGAGCGCCTTGACCACCGAGTTGTTCTCGATGAATCCCGGGTAGGTGCGGACGTTGGCGCCCGTGCCGGAGTCGACGACCGCCAGGGCGTGCGAGTTCGAGCCGTTGACGGTGAAGAAGTCACCGCCGAGGATCACGTCGTTGCCGTCCGGGGTGACCGCGACGGCCCGGCCGGGCTCGTCGACGTCGGCCTGGAAGGGCTTGACGGCGCCGCTGGTGGCGTCGACCGCCGCGTACCGCGCGTGCGCGCTGCCACCGACCGAGGTGAAGTCGCCGCCCAGGTACACGGTGTCGTTCGTGACCGCGAGCGTCCGCACGGTGGCGGAGACGCTCGGGTGGAAGTTCGCCTTGGGCGTGCAGGTGGCGACGTCGATCGCGGCGAGGCTGCTGACCGGCGTGCCGTTGACCGCCCCGAAGTAACCGCCCGCGTACAGCGTCTTCTTGTCGGGCGAGACGGCGAGCGCACGGACCGTCGCGCTGCCGCTTCCGATCGTGAAGGACAGGTTGCAGGACGTCGGGTTGCCGGTCGCCGCGTTCAGTGCGACGAAGTTCACCGCGTTCTGCGCCGTGCCGCTGCCCCCCTCGGGCGGACGCACCTGCGAGAAGGTGCCGCCTGCGAACACGGTGCCGCCCGCCTCCGCCAGCGCCCACACGATGCCGTTGGTCTGCCAGGTCGGCAGGTCGTCGGCGGTGAAGGCGACCGGCGCGGTGAGCGCTGCGGCCGGTTGCGGCATGGCCACCAGGCCCAGGCCTGCCGCTGTGGAAAGGACAAGGGCGGCGCTGAGCCCTCTGGATCTGTGCATGAACCCCCCGGCTTCCGGGCCCGCTTGCGGACCCATTGCCTCGGCGTGCCCGGCGGCGTTTCCCCTGATCCGCACGGGCCGCATGAACTGTTTGCTCGCGAACCATACGAGTACATGACACGTCATGGAACGCACTTGACTCATCTGGTAGGAAATTTCAAGGTGTTCACGGCGTTCCCGTGACTCCCCGCATGCCCACCGGACGCGCGCGGCCTCCTTGTCGCAGGTGGCCGGCTTCCTTCGCGGGTGGCCCGCCTCAGCGGTCGATGCGCACGACGGCGCCCGCGAGCTCCTTCTCCACCTGCTGCACATCGGCGTCGACCATGATCCGCGATAGCTCCTCGACCAGGACGGTGGGCTTCCAGCCGAGCAGCTTCCGGGCCTTGGACGCGTCACCGATCAGCGCGTCGACCTCGCTGGGACGCTCGTACTTGGGGTCGTAGCGCACGTGCTCGTTCCAGTCGAGCCCGGCATGGGTGAACGCCGTCTCCACGAACTGCCGCACCGTGGCGGGGACTCCGGTGGCGACCACATAGTCCGTGGCCTCGTCGTGCTGGAGCATCCGCCACATCGCCTCGACGTACTCGGGCGCGTACCCCCAGTCGCGCACCGCGTCGAGGTTGCCCAGGTACAGGCGGTCCTGGAGGCCGGCCTTGATACGGGCGACGGCACGGGTGATCTTCCGGGTCACGAAGGTCTCGCCGCGGCGCGGGGACTCGTGGTTGAACAGGATGCCGTTGACCGCGAACATCCCGTAGGCCTCGCGGTAGTTGACCGTGGTCCAGTACGCGAAGACCTTCGCGGCGCCGTACGGGCTGCGCGGGTGGAAGGGGGTGTCCTCGTTCTGCGGGGGCGGCGTCGAGCCGAACATCTCCGAGGACGAGGCCTGGTAGATGCGGGTCTCGACCCCGCTCGCCCGGATGGCCTCCAGCAGCCGCAGCGCACCCAGACCGGTCACGTCACCGGTGTAGAGCGGCGCGTCGAACGAGACCCGCACATGCGACTGCGCGCCCAGGTTGTACACCTCGTCCGGCTGTATCTCGCGCAGCAGGTTCACCAGCGCCACCCCGTCGGAGAGGTCGGCGTGGTGCAGCACGAAGTGCCGCTCGGCCTCCTGGGGGCCCTGGTAGATGTGGTCGATCCGCTCGGTGTTGAAGCTGGACGACCGCCTCACCAGGCCGTGTACCCGGTATCCCTTCGCCAGCAGAAGCTCCGCCAGGTACGAGCCGTCCTGCCCGGTCACGCCGGTGATCAGCGCGGTCTTGGTCATGCGGTGTTCCCCTCCCTGCCGGACCCGCCCAGAGGGCCGGTCCGGTCCGTGCGCCCGCGGTGCGCGGGTCGCATGTCATGAACTACAGGAAATTTCGGCAGAGTTGCCGGTACGGGCGATCCAGCCGCGCGGCGCCTGGCATGATCCGGCATATGACCGCATCGCTCCTGCCCGAACGCGCCCGTGTCTTCGTCGCCGGCCACCGTGGCCTGGTGGGTTCCGCCGTGGCCCGCCGGCTCGCCGCCGACGGGCACGAGGTGCTCACCCGTACCCGCGCCGAACTGGACCTGCGCGACGCCGCGCGCACCGCGGCCGAACTGGCCGACCTGCGCCCCGACGCCGTGGTGCTCGCCGCCGCGAAGGTCGGCGGGATCATGGCCAACAGCACCCAGCCGGTGCAGTTCCTGGAGGAGAACCTCCAGATCCAGCTCAGCGTGATAGCCGGCTCCCACGCCGCCGGTGTGGGCCGCCTGCTCTTCCTGGGGTCGTCGTGCATCTACCCCAAGCACGCCCCCCAGCCGATCAGCGAGGACGCCCTGCTGACCGGGCCGCTGGAACCCACCAACGAGGCCTACGCCCTCGCGAAGATCGCGGGCATCGTCCAGGTGCAGTCCTACCGGCGCCAGTACGGCGCGTCCTACATCAGCGCCATGCCGACCAATCTCTACGGACCCGGCGACAACTTCGACCTGGAGACCTCGCACGTCCTGCCCGCCCTGATCCGCCGCTTCCACGAGGCCGCGGCCGAGGGGCGTGACGAGGTCACCCTGTGGGGCAGCGGCTCCCCGCGCAGGGAGTTCCTGCACGTGGACGATCTCGCCGCCGCCTGCGCCCTGCTGCTGCGCTCCTACGACGGCGACGAGCCGGTGAACGTCGGCTGCGGCAACGACCTCACCATCCGCGAACTGGCCGCGACGGTGGCCGAGGTCACCGGCTTCACCGGCAGGACGGGCTGGGACACCACGCGCCCCGACGGCACCCCGCGCAAGCTGCTCGACATCTCCCGGCTCGCGGACCTCGGCTGGAAGCCGGCGATCCCGCTGCGCGACGGCATCGCCGCCACCTACGCCCACTGGCGCGGCGGCCTCGACGGCTGACGGGCCCGACGGGCCGACGGACCCCGGCGCGCGACGCGCGCCGGGGAACTGTGCTCTCACGGGCGGCCCTCTCAGTACGCCCCGCGGCCGTCGACGACGGCGCGGAACGTGCGGGCCATGACGTCGACATCGCTGGTGAAGGACCAGTTGTCGACATAGCTGAGATCCAGCTGAACCGTTTCGTCCCAGGACAGGTCCGAGCGTCCGCTGATCTGCCACAGGCCGGTCATACCCGGCCGAACGCTGAGCCGCCGCCACTCGACGGGGGTGTAGTGCGCCACCTCGTCCGCGAGCGGAGGACGTGGACCCACCAGGGACATGTCACCCTTGAGAACGTTGACGAGCTGGGGCAGTTCGTCCAGCGAGGTGCGCCGCAGCCAGTGGCCGACCCGGGTCACCCGCGGGTCCCGGCGCATCTTGAACATCAGTCCGTCGTTGTCGTTCTCCTCGGCCAGTTCGGCCTTCAGCCGGTCGGAGCCGACCCGCATGCTGCGGAACTTCCACATCACGAAGGGTCGGCCGGACCGGCCGATGCGCTCGTGGAGGTAGAGGACCGGCCCCCGCGAGGACAGCTTCACCGCGATCGCGACCAGCAGGAGCACCGGGGCGAGCGCGAGCAGCCCCGCCAGAGCCGTGCTCCGGTCCAGCACCTCCTTGAGCAGCGGCTGCATGCCCTCCCGTACGGGCGGGGCGACGCGCAGCAGTGACATGCCGCCCGCCGATCCGGTCTCCAGGCGCTTGACGGAGACCTCCACCAGGCCGGGCGCGACGAACAGTTCGATGCCGGCGTCGTGCAGCCCCCAGGACAGCCGCCGCAGCCGCTCCCCGGAGGTCGCGGCGCCGGGCACGACCAGCACCAGGTCGGCGCCGAGCCGGTGCACCGCGCTGATCACCAGGTTGGCGTCCTCCGCCGATGCCTCCGGTGCGGTGGCGGCGAGGCGTTCCCCGGTCCTGACGCCTGAGGCGAACGGGCCCGAGCCCACCGGCACGGCACCCACCGCCACGTACGGATGGTCCGTGCGCGAGGCGAGATGGGCGGTGACATCGTCCGCCGCGGCGGCCTCGCCCACCACCAGGACCTTGATCACCGCCTGGGCGTTGCGGCGCACCGCGGCGAGGTGACGGTGAACCGCCTTGCGGCACAACAGGGTGAGCAGCAGGGCCGGCAGCAACGCCGCCAGGCACAGCGGTGCCCGCAGCCGGATCCCGGCCGAGGCGTGCACCACCGCGAGCACGCCCAGCAGGATGAACCAGTCGTGAAGAACGGGCAGGGTGCCCCGGCTCTCCCCGATGGTCCGCGCCGCGTACCGCGAGCGGAACAACTGGACTCCCGCCCAGGCGAGTCCGGCGATGATGCCGCTCGGCACGGGCCACGGCTGGCGCGCGGTGGAGAACATGACGGTGACCGGTACGCCCGCGCCGACGAGATCAGTGATCAGCGACGCGGGAAGATACCAACGGGACTTGCGTCCCATCCAAAGTGATGAGCGCGCCCGTGAGCGCGCTTTGCGTGATCTGTCGGATTCAGTGGCCTGAACATCCCACATGTACCCCCCCAGGCACATTCAGCTGCACGAGTCGCCGGATGTCGCGAACACCTATTCGTCGAACATGCGGCACGATGGTGAACAGTACGGCAAACTTGTGTGCGCATGTGAGCGTTTACGTGAACGTCACCGAGAAGTGCCGAGCTGTACGAAATGGCGCCCCGGGTCCGCCCGTTGATCTTGCGTGACGCCGGACTTCCGGAAACCCGTACGATCGTCGAAAGCGCTGGCTACAGTGTGCGCCCGGTGCGGAAGGGGCCGCGCCGGGGCGAGGTGGGGGGTACGTGGTGGGGGACAGGGACACGGCCGAGGCCGATGTGACGGGCCGGGACGCAGCGGCGGACCGGGCTGACGAGTTGGGCAGAACGGGCTCGGATGTATCCGACCCGGTGAACGAGGACGGTCGGGCGGAAGACGGTCAGGCAAAGGGAGTCGACGCCCCTCCGGCGCGTCCACGGCGCCGCAGGAGCCGTACGCGACGGGTGCTCCTCGGGGCGCTCGTGCTGTTCGGGGTGGCCCTGTTGCTGATGGGCGGAGTCGCCTGGTGGGCCGTCGACCACTACACCGGAAAGGTCGACCGCATCTCCGGGGTCTTCCCGAAGGTGCCCGCCGCGGCCCAGCCTGCCGCCTCCGACGGCGGACAGACCTTCCTGCTCGTCGGTGTCGACAGCCGCTCCGACCTGCCGACCACCGGCCGTGACGCCAAGGCGCCCGAGTGGAAGTACGGGGCCCAGCGCAGCGACACGATGATGCTGGTCCACCTTCCGGCCGACCACTCCGGCGCGTACGTCGTCTCGCTGCCCCGGGACGCGTGGGTGAACATCCCAGGACACGGCAAGGCGAAGCTCAACGCCTCCTTCTCCTGGGGCGGGCCGCCGCTCCTCATCGACACCGTCCAGCGGCTCACCAAGGTGCGCGTCGACCATCTCGCGGTCATCGACTGGGACGGGTTCAAGAAGCTCACCGACTCCGTGGGCGGCGTGAACCTCGTCGTGGACGGCGCGAGCCGCCACATGAACGGCACGCAGGCCCTGACCTATGTACGCGAGCGGCACCACCTCGCCCGCGGCGACTTCGACCGGACGCACCGTCAGCAGTACTTCCTGCGCACGCTGTTGTCGAAGGTCATGCAACCGTCCACGTTCAAGAACCCGGTCAAGGCCGGCGAGGTGCTGGACGACCTCACCGCCGCGGTGAGCGTCGACGACCGGCTCGGCGACGGCGACCTGCGCGACCTGCTCTGGGACAACAAGAAGGTCCGCCCCGGGAACATGGTCTTCATGAACGCCCCGGCCAAGGGGACCGACACCATCTCCGGCCAGTCGGTGGTCCTTCTCGACCCGACCTCCGGCGCCGATCTGTGGCGGGCGATGCGCGAGGACGCCCTCGACGTCTACCTCCAGTCCCACGACGTCGACCGGCTCGGTGCCACGACGTCCTGACCGCACGGCGATGATCACGCACGGTTGCCTCTTGGGTGACGTTCTGTCACCCAACAGGCCTGCCGTGCAGTAGAGTTCGCCCCCGGTGGCCCATCGGCGTCCGCGGAGGACACCCATGACGGATCAGCCCGCACGTCCAACGCGCCAGCACCGGAGGTCTCCCGGGAGGCGGCGGCGCACCGCGCTCGGTGCCCTGTTCGGCCTGCTTCTCATCGGAGTCGTCGCCGGCACGGGACTGGCCCTCGACCGGCAGGGCAGCGCGTCCTCCGCCGAGCGGGCGAACGCCACGGCGCTGCCCTTCGACCAGCCCTCCGCCGACGTGCTGCGGTCAAGTCCCCACCTGGTCTTCGCGCACTACTTCACGCCGTACCCGCTCTCCCTAGACAACCAGCCCGCGTCCCGGGACTACTACACCCGCAACTACCTGACACCCCAGGGCGAACAGGGCAAGCACGCGGCCTACGGCGGACTGCTGCGCGACCGGCCCGAACCCGTGACCCCGTCCACCGGTGACTGGCAACTCGCCAACCTGGAACGGGAGGTGAGGACCGCCCGGGACGCCGGGATCGACGGCTTCACCGTCGACCTCCTCTCCCTGACCGGTCCCCACCGCGAGCGGGTCGACCTGCTGCTGCGCGCCGCGCACCGCGTCGACCCCGGTTTCCGGATCGTGCTCATGCCGGACATGACCTCCCTGCACACCGATCCGCGCACGCTCGCCGACCAGTTGGCGGAGCTGGCGGCGTCACCCGCCGCGTACCGCCTGGCCGACGGACGTCTCGTGGTCTCCCCGTTCAAGGCCGAGGCCCAGGACCCCGCCTGGTGGAACCAGGTCACCGCGCGGCTGCGCCAACACGGCGTCCGTACCGCGCTCGTCCCGGTCTTCCTGAACTTCCGCGCCAACGCCGAGCGCTTCGCGCCCATCAGCCACGCCTTCTCGTCCTGGGGCAACCGCAGTTACGCCCGACAGGACAACGTCCCCGGTGACGTCCGGCTCGCCCACTCGCTCGGCAAGAAGTGGATGCAGGCCGTGTCCGTGCAGGACGCCCGGCCAAACCAGGGCGTCTACGACGAGGCCGGCAACACCGCCACCCTGCGGTCCACCTGGAACCACGCGATCTCCGACGGCGCGGACTGGGTGCAGCTCACCACCTGGAACGACTACTCCGAGGGCAGCCAGTTCGCGCCCTCGCTGCACAACGGCCACACGTACCTGGACATCTCCTCGTACTACCTCACGCGCTTCAAGACCGGCGCGTGGCCGAGGATCGTGCGCGACACCGTGTACGTCACCTCCCGCGTCCAGTTCACCGGCGGCGGTGCCGTCCAGCAGGCCCGGCTGATGCGGCCCCGCGCGGGCACGGCGAGCCCGCGCGACCAGGTGGAGCTGCTCACCTTCCTGACCGCGCCCGCCTCCGTGTCCGCACGCGTGGGCTCCGTGCCGCACGCCTATCAGGCTCCGGTCGGCGTCAACGCGCATGCCCTGCCGCTGAGTCCGGGCCGTACCCAGGTCATCGCCCGCCGCACGGGCGACACCGCGGCAGCCGTCACGACCCGCTACCCCGCCCGGCGCACGGCGACCGTGCAGGACCTGCAGTACTACGGAGTGTCGAGCGGGCGCTGACCTTCTCCGCCCCCGCCCGGTAAGGCGGTTGAGGCGGTTCATCCACGCGGGCGCAGGTCCGCCGGGAGCGCTCAGGCGGCGCCCGCCGAGCCGAACTGACACGAACTGACGGCAGGCTGCCGGACCCGCGGCCCGGCAGGCCCGACCGTGGCGACGGCCACGGCGCCAGCGTCGGCCAGTCGCAGCCCCACGTCGTCCAGCGCCTGACGGACCGCCAGCCGGAACGCGGCGAGGCGGGCCGGGCCCGGTGGCGATCTCGCGTAGGGCGCCGCCGAAGCGCGCGTGCTCGTCCACGGCCGACGTCACCGCATGCCCGAGCGGCGCCCCTCCTGCATTGGGTCCTCTCTTGCTGTTAGCGTGCAACTGCACATTGATTGCAATTATGGCGGAGGATGTTGGACATGGCGGTGTACTCGCTCCCGGAGCTTCCCTACGACTACGCGGCGCTCGAACCGGTGATCAATCCCCAGATCGTCGAGCTGCACCACGACAAGCACCACGCGGCGTACGTCAAGGGCGCGAACGACACGCTGGAGCAGCTCGCGGAGGCGCGGGACAAGGAGGCGTGGGGGTCCATCAACGGCCTGGAGAAAAGCCTGGCCTTCCATCTCTCCGGGCACATCCTGCACAGCATCTACTGGCACAACATGACGGGCGACGGCGGCGGCGAGCCGCTGGCCGCGGACGGCGTGGGCGACCTCGCGGACGCGATCACCGAGTCCTTCGGCTCCTTCGCCGGCTTCAAGGCGCAGCTCACCAAGGCCGCCGCGACCACGCAGGGTTCCGGCTGGGGCGTCCTCGCCTACGAGCCGCTGAGTGGCCGCCTGATCGTCGAGCAGGTCTACGACCACCAAGGCAATGTCGGGCAGGGCTCGACCCCGATCCTGGTCTTCGACGCCTGGGAGCACGCCTTCTACCTCCAGTACAAGAACCAGAAGGTCGACTTCATCGACGCCATGTGGGCCGTCGTCAACTGGCAGGACGTGGCCCGGCGTTACGCCGCGGCCAAGGAGCGCGGCGACAGCCTGCTGCTCACGCCCTGACGCCGCGGGCGAACCGGCGTCCCGCACGTGATCGTCTTCTCGCCGTTCGCGCGGCTGGTGGCCCATCGAGGGGCTCCCCGGGTTGGTACCCGGGGAGCCCCTCGGCCGTTCGCGCTTCGGCGCCGTTGTCAGTGGTGACCTCTAGTTTGGAGTCACTGGAAGACGGCCCGTGTGGGCCGGCCGGGCCTTTGGGGAGGGGTGTGCTGTGTCCGCTGCGCAGGCGCGGGAGACGGGGAACACGACGTATCTGGAGCTGTCCCAGGACAGCGGCGGTGCCCACAAGTTCTACGAGGTGACGGTCGAGCAGACCACCGTCTCCGTGCGGTACGGCCGGATCGGTGTGGACGGCCAGCGCCAGACCTTCAGCTTCCCCACCGCCGACAAGGCCCGGGCCGCGGCGGCGAAGAAGATAGCGGAGAAGGTCCGCAAGGGGTACGCGCCCGCGGTCCAGGGACAGCGCGCTGCGCGTTCGGTGACGCGCCGGCAGGTGACGTCGGCGCCTTCCACGGCCCGTGCCACGGCACCGGTGCTGTGGCGGTTCCGTACGGGAGCCTCGGCGTTCGGTATCCACGTCGACGAGGACCGCTGCTGGGTCGGCAACCAGCAAGGCGACGGGTACACCCTGAGCCACGCCGGCGAGGTGCTCGCGCACTACTCACTGCCCGACGGCGTCAAGTGCTTGGTGGCGGACGACTTCTGGATCTACGCCGGCTGCGACGACGGCCGGGTGTACGACCTCTCCTCGAAGATGCCGTTCGCGGCCTACGAGATAGCGGCCGAGGTCGACATCTTCTGGCTGGACATCCACGCGGGCGTGCTCAGCGTGTCCGACCGCAGGGGCGGGCTGACGGTCATCGACCACGAGGACGAGCTCCAGTGGTCGCGCAACTCCGGAGGTGACCACGCCTGGATGGTGCGCGCCGACGACCACGCCGTGTACCACGGGCACAGCCGCGGGGTGACGGCGTACGCCGCGGACGGCGCGGGCCTGCTCTGGCACACCGACACCGGCGGCAACGTGCTGTTCGGCTGGCAGGAGGAGAACGCGGTCTACGCGGGGACCGGACGGCGGCAGGTCCAGCGGCTCGCCAAGTCCACCGGCCGGGTCGAGGCCACGTATCTCTGTGACGCTCCCGTCTACTCGTGCGCCACTTCCCCCGGCGGCCAGTACGTGTTCGCGGGCGACTCGGCCTCCTCCGTCTACTGCTTCACGGCCGACGGCACCCGGCTGTGGAAGCTCGGCACCGGTGGCGGCTCCGCGCTGTCCATGCAATACCGCGACGAGCGGCTGTACATCGTCTCCACGGACGGTTCGCTCGCCTGCGTCGACGCGACGGAGAGCGCCATCCGGGCCGCCGAGTCCGGCACCGTCCCGGTCGCGGCGGACGTCAAGCTGGCGGCGGCGCTGCCTACCTACGCACCGCTGACGACCGCAGCGTCCGTCGCCACGGTCAGCGTCCTCCCCGCGCCGGGGGACGGCGTACTCGTCGAATGCGTCCAGGAGGGCGGACGCGTGCGGGTCCACGTGGTCTCGGAGGGGTACGAAACCGCCTGGAAGGTCCAGTTCCCGCGGGCGATACGCGAGCCCGGCGCTCGCTATGTGGTGGACGCGCTGCACTCCTCCGTGGGCGGCTTCTACCGGGTGCGCGGAGAGATCAGGCGCCTCGTGTGAGGAGGGGAGGCGGATCCGGTGCCTCGCCGCGATTCACCCCGTGCGAGCTGCTGGGTCCTTTTCCTGGACCCTCGTATGCTGGATGCGTGAGGCGGACTTCTTTTGCGAACTGGCCGTGTTCCATCGCGCGCACGATGGACCTCCTCGGCGACTGGTGGACTCCACTGGTGCTGCGGGAGGCCTTCTACGGGATCAAGCGGTTCGACGCGTTCCAGCAGGAGCTGGGCATCGCGCGCAACACGCTGACCGACCGGCTCCGCCGGCTCGTCGACGAGGGGCTCATGGAGAAGCGGGCCTATCAGACGGAGCCGGTGCGCCACGACTACGTGCTCACCGAGATGGGCCGCGACTTCTTCGGGGTACTGGCCGCCATGAACAGCTGGGGCAACCGCTGGCTCAGCGGTGAGCAGGGACCGCCCGTCGTCTTCCACCACGACCGCTGCGGGCACGAGAGCGAGGCGGCCGTGGTGTGCGCCGACTGCGGGGAGCCGATGACGGCTGAGGACACCCGGCCACGCCTCGGCCCCGGCTACCCGCCGCACCTGGCGGAACGGCCCGACATCCGCAGCCGCTTCACCGGCTGAGAGTCCGCTTCACCGGACGCTTCACCGACCGCGAGCCCGGTGCGCTTCCCCGCCCGACGTGCCTCTTCCCCGCCGCCCCCGGCCCGCGCGCCGGAGGCGGATTTCCTTGACAGGTCAGTTCATCTACGCAACTCTCAAGCTCAGAGCCCTGTTGGGGCAGATTTCCTGAACCTGAGAGGAAGGCCGGGCAACTCATGGAGTGGACGGGCGCGCGCTACGCGGACCAGCCGACGGTCGAGGTGCGGACACGGATCGACGCCCCACCGCCGCGGGTGTGGGAGCTGGTCTCCGACATCGGGCTCATGCCGGAACTGAGCGCAGAGCTCCAGTCGGTGCGGTGGCTCGACGACGCGACGGGCCCTTCGGTCGGTGCCCGGTTCGTGGGGCGCAGCCGGCACGAGTCGCTGGGGGAGTGGGAGACCACCTCGTACATCGTGCGGTGCGATCCGTACCGCACGTTCGCCTGGGCGGTGCAGGACCCCGAACATCCCAGCTCCGTCTGGCGGTTCGGCCTGGAGGAGAAGGACGGCGGCACCGAGCTGACCCAGTGGATGCGGATGGGGCCCGGCCGTTCGGGCCTCTGCCACGCGATCGACCGGATGCCGGACAAGGAGCAGAAGATCGTGTTCGTGCGGCTGCGGGAGTTCGAGCGGAGCATGACGGGCACCGTCGAGGCGATCCGGGAGCGCGCGGAGGACGCGGAAGGGGAGGGCGTGTGATGCGTACCTCCACGACGATCGAGGCGTCCGGCGGCGACTGGCGGGAGACCGTCGACTTCGTGGTCGAGGCCGAGAAGCTGGGGATGGACATCTGCTGGGTCGCGGAGGCCTGGGGCTCCGAAGCGCCGTCCCCCATCGGCTACTTGGCGGCACGGACCGAGCGGATCCTGCTCGGCTCCGGCATCATCCAGCTCGGCACCCGCACCCCGTCCGCCATCGCCCGCGCCGCGATCACCCTCTCCAACATCTCCGGCGGACGGTTCCTCCTCGGCCTCGGACCGTCCGGGCCCCAGGTGATCGAGGGCCTGCACGGCGTGCCGTTCGCGCGCCCGCTGACCCGGATGCGGGAGACCGTGGAGATCGTCCGGCAGGCCGTGGCGGGGGACAGGATCGACCACCAGGGACGGGAGTTCACGATCCCGCTGCCGGGTGGCGAGGCACGCCCCATGCGGCTGTCGATGCGCGCCGAACACGACCTGCCCGTCTACCTCGCCACCCTCTCGCCCAAGATGCTGCGGCTGACGGGTGAGATCGCCGACGGCTGGCTGGGCACCAGTTTCGTGCCCGAGGGGGCCAAGGAGGCGTACTTCGACCACCTGGACGCGGGTCTCGCGGCGGCGGGCCGGACCCGCTCCGACCTCGACAT
This sequence comes from Streptomyces sp. NPDC102279, assembly GCF_044766365.1. Lineage (NCBI taxonomy): Bacteria > Bacillati > Actinomycetota > Actinomycetes > Kitasatosporales > Streptomycetaceae > Streptomyces > Streptomyces sp. NPDC102279. Next base: position 279,059 of record NZ_JBIWLU010000010.1, read on the forward strand.
CTGCCAGGGCGCCGAAGTGGCGTTCGCCGAGGACGAGGACACGCTGCGCACCATGGTGGCGGGACGGAAGAAGGAACTCGCCTTCAGCCTGGGCGGGATGGGCTCCGCCACCACCAACTTCTACAACGCCGCGTACAGCAGGCAGGGCTGGGCGGACATCGCCGCCGAGGTCCACGAGCGCTGGCAGGCCGGCGACCGGGACGGCGCCGCGGGACTCGTGACCGACGAGATGGTGCTCGGCACGACCCTGATCGGCACCGAGGACATGGTCCGCGAGCGGCTCCGCGTGTGGCGTGCCGCGGGCGTCGACACCGTCCGTCTCTACCCCGCCGGCGAGACCCTCGACGCCCGGCTCGCCACGCTGGGGCGGGCACTGGACCTCGTCACCCGGCAGAACGCCGAGGCGGACGCCACCTGAGGCGAGGGGCGAGGGCGAGGGGCGGGGAGCGGAGTGTGAGGAGCGGGGGGTGCGGGCCTGCCGTCGGCGGCAGGCCCGTCGTCGTACCGTCACCCGATCGGCGGCAGCCCTCTGGCGGGGCGGGGAACGGCGGCGGAGGCTCGAATTCCCCGATGCCTCCCGCACCGGGGACGGCCAGCGGCCGACAGCGCATCGAGGTGGTCGAGCATGAGCCAGGACGCTTCGCAGCCCCCGACCCCGCCGCCCGGTGGCGGCACGGGATCGCAGCCGAGCGGCGGCGACATGCCGCTGTGGGGAGACCAGTGGTCCGGAGCGGCGCCCGCCGGCGGAGGTCTCGGGCCGCCGCCGTCGGGTGACGGCGCCTGGGTGGCCGGCGGCGTCACCTTCGCGGGTGTGCTCCTGCTGGTGAACGGCGTCCTCAACATCCTCCAGGGCATCTCCGCGATCGCCAAGGACGATGTGTACACACGCGTCGACGACTACGTGTACCGCATCAACCTCACCGGCTGGGGATGGATCCTGCTGGTCGTCGGCGTGATCGCCGCCGTCGTCGGTGCGGGCATCCTGAAGGGCGCCGCGTGGGCCCGCGTCACCGGTATCGCGCTGGCGGCGGTGAGCATGCTCTTCCACTTCATGTTCCTGCCGTACGCGCCGATCTGGTCCGTGATCATGATCGCGATCGACGTCTTCGTGATCTGGGCGCTCGCCGCCTACCGGCCCCACGGGCATCCGTCGCCGTCCCGGCCGCAGTCACCGTCGCAGTCCCCGCGACAGCCGCAGCCGCGCTGAACCGTCCCCCGCTCCGGCCGTCCCGACGTGACGGCAGCGGTGTGACGCACCCGCACCCACGAGGCCCTTCAGCCCGGTGGCCGATCCGGCGCCGGGGGAGGGGCCGGCGTAGCCGTCGTACACCACCCAGCGGACCGAGCGGAACGAGAGCGCCATGGACGACCTGATGGACCGGACACACGCCGGTCAACGGTCCGCGCGACGGCAGCCGTGTCCCGCGGCCGGCCCCGCGGAGGCGGCGTGAACGGCGACGACGCCCGGGAGATCGCCGAGCTGCGGGCCCGGGTCGCGGAACTGGAGCGGCGGCGCCCGACAGGCCAGCGGCACTGGGTGCGGCCGTTCTTCGCGGTCCTGCTGATCCTCGTCGCCGCCGTGCTCACCCCGCTCAGCGCCGTGGCGGCCTGGTCGAGCGACCTGATCGGAGACACCGACCGCTACGTGTCCACCATGAAGCCGCTCGCCTCCGACCCCGACGTCCAGGAGGCCGTCGCCGACCGGGTGACGAAGGCCGTCATGCAGCACGTCGACATCGAGTCGCTGCTCACCTCCGTCGCCCCCGCCGACCGGCCCCGCCTGACCAAGGCCCTCGGCCCGCTGAGCGGTCCGATCACCAGCGGCCTCACCGACTTCGTGCACAGCACGGCGGACAAGTTCGTCAGCAGCGACGCGTTCGCCACCCTGTGGACCGAACTCAACAGGACGGCCCACGCCTCCGTCGACAAGGCGCTCACCGGAAAGGGTGGCGGGGCCGTCAAACTCACCAACGATGCCGTCGTCATCGACCTCGCCCCCGTCGTCGACCGCGTCAAGCAGGCCCTCGTCGACAGGGGACTCGGCATCGCCGCGAAGATCCCCGAGGTGCACACCGACTTCACGGTCATGACCTCCGAGTCCATCGGCAAGGCCAAGAAGCTCTACCGGCTCCTGCAGATCGTCGGGTTCTGGCTGCCGGTGCTCACCCTGGTCCTCGCGGCCGGCGGTGTGCTCCTCGCCATCCGCAGGCGCCGCGCCCTCGTCACGGCGGCACTCGCGGTGGCCGCGGGAGCAGCCGTCCTCGGCATCGCGCTCTGGATCTTCCGGGGGATCTATCTCGACGGCCTGCCCTCGGGGGTCTCCCAGCCCGCCGCGGGCTCGGTCTTCGACACCCTCGTGCGCTTCCTGCGGACGACGGTACGCATGGTGATCACCCTCGGCATCGTCGTCGCCCTCGCCGCCTGGCTGACCGGCAGCGGCCGGGCCGCCACGCGGGTCCTTGCCGCCTGGCGGGACGGCATCGGCGCCGTGCGCAACGCGGTGGGCTTCGATCTGGGACGGGTCGGGACCTGGGTGCACCGGGCCAAGACGTGGCTCAACTGGACGGTCGTCGCGGTCGCCGCCGTCACCCTGCTCATCTGGAACTACCCCACGGCCGCCGTCACCGTCTGGATCGCCGTGGTGGCCCTGCTGGTGCTCGCCGTGGTCGAGTACCTGGACGACGAGGGGGCCCCGCACCTGACCGGCGGCACCGACACCACCGGCACCGCGGGGGGACCGGTGGCCGGTGGGGGCCCGGTCGAAATCACCTGACAGCCCTCCGAGCAGCGGGCTATGCTCCCGGCGATGACAACCCACTCCGCTGACAGATCGGAGGCCCCGTCCGCGCAAGGTGAGTGCTGATGCTCACTCGGACCGCGTACGAGGACTCTCTCCTCGCTTCCTTCTGGCCGCGCGTGCGGGACTTCGCCGTGCCGCCCTCCATGATCGAGACCGCGACCGCCCGCCGCCAATCCGGAGACTGGGCGGGGGCGTGTGCCGCGGCGGGCGTCGACACCGACCTCGACCTCCGCTCCCTGGCCCGGACCCACGGCCGTGACCTCGCATCCCAAGTCCGCTCGGACCTACGCCACTTGGCGCCCGACCTGCTGCGCTGGCACATGCCCCGCGTCGGCCCCGACGGACTGCTGCGCCCCGGCATCACCATGACGCTGGCACGCTACGACCGGGCCGCGCCCGAGGGCGGCACGCCCGTACGTTCCGACCGGGCCGCGCCCGGCCCCGTCCATCCGCTGCACCTCGTGGTCCGCACGCCACCGGCCTGGGCCGACGGCGGCCAGCGGATCAGCCTCGCGCTGTGGCAGGCGCCGAACGGCGGTTCCCGCGGCCCGTGCTTCGACGACGGAGCACGCCGGCATCCCCACGCCCGGCCCGGCCGACGCTACCGTCTCGACCTGCACCGGCACCTCTGGGACGCGCGCAGGACCGACGAGTTGCGGGTCCGGTCCGGCGCCGACGGCCTTCGGATCGCGGCCGCAGTCGCCGGGCCGGGTCTCGGATCCGGTACCGACGATGAGCGATCCGGGCTCCGGTCACGGCCCGGGTCCCGGTCCCGTGTCGATGGCGACGCGCCCTGGTCGCCGTTCTCCCCCGCTGGAGAACCTCGGTCCCCGGCAGGTCCCGACGGAGCGTGGTTCCCGTCCGGGGCCGAAGGCCTCTGGTTCCGGGCCGGCGACGACGTCTCCTCAGCCGTTGCCCGGCCGACGGACCTCGATCCGCTCGGGCTCGTGCCCGCGGAACTCGGGTGTGCCGTGGACCGGTGGGCGGCCGAGGCGGCGATCCTGCTGCGTGCCGAGGGCCGGACGACCGGACCGGTCGCCGTACGACTCGGATCCCGGTACCGGCTGCTCCTGGACGTGGACTTGGCCCTCCACCCGAACCCGAACCCGAACCCGAACCCGAACCCGAACCCGAACCCGAACCCGAACCCGGACACGGGCTCGGGCGCGGACAGGGACACGCCCCCGGCGCCGGCCCGGCAGGGACCACCCGGCCTGCGGATCGGAACGGCGCCGAAGGGCGGCGTCTCCCCGCTGCCGGTCCTGCCCGACGCGGCGACCTGGGTGCTGCCCGACCTGCACCTGCTCCGCACCGGCGCGATCGATGCCGAGCGACTGCATCCGCTGGTCGCGGCGGCCCTCGTACCCGGGCACACCCCGGTGGCCGTCCCCCGGACCCCCGACCCGGCGGCCCGCCTCCGGATCGTGGAGTGCCGGGGCGACCGGCACCGGATCGGCCTGGTCGACGGCGTCCTGCAACCGCTGGATCACGACCGGGCCGAGATCCGGCGCGAGGAACTGCTGGTCGCGCTGACCGGCACCCCCCTGCCCTGCCTCCAGGCCATCGACGAGGCGCACCGGCGTCCGCACTGTCTGTCCGGGGTCCGTGAACGCCTCCACCACGGCGACACCGCCGGCGCGCTGGCCGTCGTCGAGGGCCTGCTGGGCCCCGACGCGGTGCTGCGCGGCGGGGCGTTGCGGGACGAGCTCCTGGCGGCCGCCGAGCGCCGGATCACCTACGGACTGTTCAGGGCGGGCCTGACCGGTCCCGGCCCCGGCCGTATCCAACCGGGGTTCGCGCGGCCCCGTGACCACCGGTCCCACCCTCGCGACACAACAGGCCGTTAACCAGACCCCGTTCGCGGAGTCCGCTCCGCGACGCCACCGCCCGTCACCCGTGCCCAACCGGCCCGCGAGCACAGCCCGAAGACCACCCAACTCTCGCCGCACAGCGGTCGGCCGCGCCTCTCGGCCCGGTCCGCCGTCGGGCGATCCGCCACGAACCCCAAGGTGATCAGACATGCCCACACACATGCCGTTCCTGGAAGCCGACCTCCTCTCCGACCCGGCCGATCCGGCGGGCCCGACCCAACTCGACGTCGCGGAGACGCTGTTGTCCCTCCTCCGTGACACGGGGACCGAACCGCGCACCGACACACAGTTGGAGGCACTGACCCTCTCCGTCGCCGCCGACCTGCCCGTCCTGCTGTGGGGCGAGCCGGGGATCGGCAAGACCGCGGCGCTGACCCAGCTCGCCGAGACCCTGGACCTGCCGCTGACCACGGTGATCGCCAGCGTCCACGAACCGTCCGACTTCGCCGGGCTGCCCGTCCTCGGCGACAACCCCGCCGAACAGGGCGTCCCGATGGCTCCGCCGGACTGGGCGGTCCGTCTCGTACGGGCGGGGCGGGGGCTGCTCTTCCTCGACGAACTGTCCACGGCGCCCCCCGCCGTGCAGGCCGCCCTGCTCCGGCTGGTCCTTGAGCGGCGGATCGGCGCGCTCCAACTGCCGCCCGGCGTACGGATCGTGGCCGCCGCCAACCCGCGGTCCTCCGCGGCCGACGGCTGGGAGCTGAGCCCGCCGCTGGCCAACCGGTTCGTCCACCTCCAGTGGACCCACGACCACGAGGTCGTCGTCCGGGGCCTCGGCGGCACGTGGCCACGGGCGACCCTGCCGCGCCTGGACCCGCGGAGACTGCGCGAGGCCGTCGACTTCGCCCGGCGCGCGGTGTGCGCCCTGCTCACCGCCCGCCCCGGACTCGTCCACCGGCTGCCCAGCGGCGAGACCCGGCGGGGCGGTGCGTGGCCCTCGCCGCGGAGCTGGGAGACGACCCTGCGCCTGATCGCCTTCGCGACCGCCGCCGGCTCCTCCCGCGAGGTGCTGTCCCTGCTCGTCCGGGGCGCCGTGGGCGACGGTCCAGGACTCGAACTCCTCGCCTGCCTGGACCGGATGGACCTGCCGGACCCGGAGACACTGCTCGCCGACCCGGGGAGCGCGGAACTCCCCGAGCGGGGTGATCTGCGCCAGGCCGTTCTCGACGGGGTGGTCGCCGCGGTCCGTGAACGGCCGGACAAGGCCCGCTGGGACGCCGCCTGGGCCCTGCTCGTCCGGGCGCTCGACACCGGCGCACCGGACCTCGTGGTCGTCCCCGCGACCACGCTCGCGTCGCTGCGCGAGCAGGACTGGGACGTGCCCGCCGCCATCGAGCGGCTCGCCGGAGCGGTGACCCTGTCCCGGCGCGCGGACGACGCGGCGGCCCGCGCCGCGTCCGGCGTCAGGGCGGTGGGCCGATGACGGCGTCCGGCCCGACGGGAGGGGCCCTGGACCTCGACAAGCTCTTCGCCGCCCGCCTGCACGCCGCGCGGGCCCGCCCCTACCTCGCGACGGCACTGTTCGCCCTGCACACCGTCGAGTCGCGGCAGGTCCCCACGATGGCCGTCGACCGGCACTGGCGTTGCTACGTCTCGCCGGGCTTCGTGGACCGTACGCCCGTCGAGGACCTGGCCGGCGTCTGGGTGCACGAGGTGTCCCACCTGCTGCGCGACCACCACGGCCGCAGCGACCGCGTGGCCCGCGAACGCGGCCTGACCGGCCCTGGGGAGCGGCTGCGGATGAACATCGCCGCGGACTGCGAGATCAACGACGACGCGTTCGGCGAGGGGCTGGTCCGGCCCGAGGGAGCCGTCACGCCGCAGTTCCTGCACCTGCCGCCGGGCGAGTTGATGGAGGAGTACCTGACCCGGTTCCGGCTCGGGCCGCGCACCCAGAGCCTGGCCTGGCTGGACTGCGGCAGCGGAGCCGACGGGGGCGAACGGGACTGGGACCTGGGGCCGGACGGGGCACACGGGCTCAGCGAGCAGGAGCGCGACGCCGTCCGCTTCCGGGTCGCACAGGGCATCAACGCCCGCCCCGGCCGCGCTCCCCGGGGCTGGAAGCGGTGGGCGGAGGAGGCCTTCCATCCGCCGCAGCCCTGGCGGGAGCTGCTGGGTGCGGCGGTCCGCTCCGCCGCGTCGGGGCCCGGCTCGGGCGAGGACTACACGTACGGCCGCCCGTCGCGGCGCGCGGCCAGTCTGCCCGGCGTCGTGCTGCCGAGCCTGCGCCGCAGACCGCCTCGGGTCTTCGTGGTCATCGACACCTCCGGCTCGGTCAGTGACGCGGAACTGGGCAGCGCGCTCCTGGAGGTGTCCGCCATCTCCCGTGCCGTGGGCGGCCGTCGCGACCTCGTGACCGTGGCGGCCTGCGACGCGGCGGCCCGGGTGGCCCACCCGCTGTGCCGTGCCGAGGGGATCTCGCTGACGGGCGGTGGGGGCACGGACCTGCGCTCCGGGTTCGCCGCCGCGCTCCGGGCCCGGCCCCGTCCCGACGTCGTCGTGGTCCTGACCGACGGACAGACCCCGTGGCCGGACGCGCGCCCACCGTGCCGCACGGTCGTGGGCCTCTTCTCCCGGTACGGGGGTGACGGCTCCTGGGACGAGGACGACCCCCACTACGTCCCGGACGCGCCTCCGGCCTGGGCCCGCGTGGTCGAGATCGGCACGACGACGGGGGCGGACAGGTGAGCGCCGAGAACGCGGGGGCGGACCCGACGCGTGAGGCCGATCGAGGCACCCGTCGGAGACCTTGCCCACCAGCCACGGTCGACACCCGCACCCGCTGGGCGCCTTGCCCGGCGCCTTCGATCGACGCCCGCACTCGCTAAGGGTGTTGCCCGGCGCCCCCGGTCGCCCCCCCACCTGCCGGGGGCTTTGCCCGACGGGCGTGAACGACGTCAGTGCCTCCCGGGCCGGTCTCCACGGCACTCCCTACACGCTGTACCCCCCGTCCACCCCCAGCGCCTGGCCGGTGATGAAGCCCGCGCGGTCCGAGGCCAGGAAAGCGACCGCTTCGGCGATGTCGGTGGCGGTGCCGAAGCGGCGCAGGGGGATGTTGCGGCGGGTGATCTCCAGCGCGGCGTCGTCGAGTTCGCCGGAGCTGATCAGACGGGCGGCGATGCCGTCGGTCAGCATGCCGGGGGCGACGCAGTTGACGCGGACGCCGTAGCGGCCCTCCTCGGCGGCGAGCGCGCGGGCGACCGCCTCGACGGCGCCCTTGGTGCCCGAGGAGAGTCCGTCGCGGACGGGAAACCGGCGCGTGGCCACCGTGGTGACCGCGACGACACTGCCCCGGCTCTCCCGCAACAGGGGTAGCGCGGGGTGTACGAGGTTGAAGAACGCCCCTGCCTCGGCGTCGAGTTGGGCGCGGTACTCGCTCGGCGCGACCCGGCTCAGATGCACCATGGGAACGTGTGGTCCCGCCGCGTGGACGAGGGTGTGCAGACCACCGAGCGTGACGGCGGTCTCGGACACGGCGGCGGCCACGGCCCGTTCCTCCGTCAGATCGAGCCGCAAGGGCCGGACCCGGCACCCGAGTCCGGCGACCTCCTCGGTGAGTGCGTCCGCCGCCGCCCGGCTCGAGCGGTACGTGAACACCACGTCGCTGCCCCGCTCGGCGAGCGTCCGCACGATCGCCGAGCCGATGCCCCCGGTGCCGCCCGCGACGAACGCGACACCCTTGCGCTGCGAGAAATCCGATGTCCCGGCCATCACGGTCCCCAGGGGTTCGGCGATGTTTGATTTTCACGACCTCGCTGCTCCCGGCACGGTGCCGGACGCCGCCCGTCCGCGAACGGCCTTGCGGCGACGGGGTATTCCAGCACGGAGCGCCTCCGACGAACAGAGGCACGGCGCCGGAGGAACAGGCGCGGAACGCGTGAACCGGGTCGCGGACCGTGTCGCTGTTGGGCCGAACGGGTGACCATGCGTAAGAATTGCCCGGTGCAGACTACGAGTGCGAGCCAGGACGGGGTGGATCGATGAACAGCCACGACGTCACCGATGAACAGTGGAGAGGGCTCGCCCAGGTCGTTCCGTTGCGTGGCCGGGACGCCTGGCCCTCCTCGGTCGGACACCGGTCGATCCCCGAGGCGCCGACGGAGGCGCGGCGCCGCTTCGTGGTCCTCAGGGTCAACGTCTTCGCGGACGCCCGCGACGTGGCCGAGACCCTCATGGCCGGCATCCCGGTCCTCCTCGACCTGACCGGCGCGGAGAGCGAAGTCGCCAAGCGGGTCCTCGACTTCAGTACGGGCGTGGTGTTCGGCCTCGCGAGCGGCATGCACCGCGTCGACCGGAACGTGTTCCTGCTGACCCCGCCGGGAACCGAGGTGCGCGGACTGATGAAGGAGGCGGGGGTCCCCGGGGTCTGACGCCGCGCCGCCGGGCCGTGCGACGGTGCCCCACGGTATCCGCGACGGGGGACCGGCGACCGGCACCGTGACCGGGTGCCGCCCCCTGCCCTCTGCGGGTTCACCCCGCGACCGTGGTGAACTCACCCCAGGCCCGGGCGAACGGGGCCGGCGGTCCGGTGAACCCGCCCCACGAACCGGTGGATTCGTCCCCCGATCGTAGGAAGGTTCACCTAGTGGAACGGTTCGTCCGGTGACGGAGGCATACCGTCCGCATATGACCCTGTCCACGCCGGAAGCGCCCATGGCGGCGCAGGCGCGCCCCGACCGACCCGGCCTCACCGAGCTGCGCCTCGCGGCCTTCGCCACCCATCGCCGCGTCCGGTTCCCCCTCGGACCGCTCACCCTCGTCACCGGCCCGAGCGGCAGCGGCAAGACGGCCGCCCTGCGGGCCTACGAGGCACTGGCCCGGCTCGGTGGCGGCGCCGAACTCCGGGAGGTGTTCCCCGACCCGGTCGCCTGTGTGCCCGAGCGGGCCAGGCCCGATGCCCAGCAGCGCCGAGGCTTCCGCATCGGCTGCACGGTGGACGGCCCCGAAGGACCGGTCCGCCTCGACGTCGCCGTCCAGGCCGAACCCGAACTGCGCATCGTGGGCGAGCGGTTGTCGGCCGGCGGGCAGACCCTGCTGGAGACCGCGCTGCGTGACCCGGGCCGCCCGTCCGTGCAGGCGGCCTGGCACACCGGGGGATCGTCCGCCGTGACCCGCGGGCCGCTCCCCGACGACCGGCTCGGCACCGCCCTGCTGCCGTTGCGCGTCGCGGGCCGCACCGCGGGTGAGTGCCAGGTCCTCGCCGCCGCCGAGCAGATGGTGCTCGCGCTGCGCTCCGTCTACGCCTGCGACCCGAGCCCGCACGCGATGCGCGTCCCCGCGCCGCTGGGCACGGGACGCCTGCTGCGGAACTGCGGCAACCTCGCCGAAGTGCTGTGGCGTACGAGGTCGGAATGCGGCCACCGGTACGCCCACCTGGTCGCCGCCGTCCGTACCGGCTGCGCCGGGACCGTCACCGACGTCCTCGCGGAGGTGGTCGGCGACGGCCGGGTCCAGGGGCTCCTCGACCGCGGCGACGGCGCCCGTACGCCGCTGGGGCTGCTCGGTGACGGCGAGTTGCGGTATCTCGCGCTGGCCCTCGTCCTGCTCACCGGGCCCGGGGTCCTGGAGGTCGACCCGGCGGGTGAGGTGCCGGCGGCGTTCCAGTCGTTGACGGTGCTCGCCGACGGGCTCGACCGCGGGCTGGACGCACGGCAGACCGGCGAACTGGTGCGGCTGGCGCAGCGGATGCGCGAGCGGGGCCACATCCGGCTGGTGGCCGCGCTGAGTGACGGTGCCCCGGCGTTCGGGGCGGCCGGGGCGACGGTGGTAGACCTGACGCCGTGAGTGAACTGGACGTAGCGACACTGCAGCGCAGGCTGGCCGACTTCGCGGCCGCCCGGAACTGGCAGCCGTACCACACCCCGAAGAACCTGGTCGCCGCCCTGAGTGTGGAGGCCTCCGAACTCGTCGAGATCTTCCAGTGGTTGACCCCGGAGGAGTCGGCCCGCGTCATGGACGACGCGGACCGCGCGCACCGCGTCCGTGACGAGGTGGCCGACGTCCTCGCCTATCTGCTGCAGTTCTGCGAGGTGATGGGCGTCGATCCGCTCGCCGCGCTCGACGCGAAGATCGACCGCAACGAGCTCAGGTTCCCGGCTCCCGGGGGCTCCTGACGGGAGCGGAGGACGTCCGCGGGATCACCCCAAAGGAGACTGTCACTCTCCGGAGTCGTACAGCCGTCAACTCTCAACTCCGTGTCCACAGATTTCGGGCTTCCTCTGGCTTTTCGTCTCAAGGGACTTCACTCTGGGTAGTGAACCAGTGAGTTCGGGCGGACGCGTGCGAACGCGTCGCGACAGACGGGGGCAGCGCATGGAAGCGGTGCGGCTCATCGTGACGAGCAGACGGGCCCTGGCGGAGAGCGGGGACACCCCGGAGGTGATGGCCGAGGCGTGGCAGGCGCATTCACTGGCGCAGGCGATCGGCAGCCGGTTCGCGGTCTCCGGTCCGCCGGAACTCCGGGGTGAGGCCCTGGGGTTGACGGAGCTGGCGGGCCGTGGCTGCGGGGTCCTGGGCGCTCCGGCGCTCGGCCTCGGCGCCTTACGTGCCGCCCAGCTCACCGAGTTGGGCGATCCGCGCGATGCGCTCCTCTGTCTGGGCCGACTCCTGGGCGAGGTCGGAATGGCCCTGGTCGGCGTCGCCTGCGCGGCGGACGACGAGGGGACGTACTGGCAGTGCATGGAGGCGATCGACGCGGCGGACGAGTCCCGGGACCGCGTCCTGGAGATGCTCAGGCGCCTCGCGGTCCGGGACGAGAAACGCGTGGTGGAACGGGGTTCGGCCACGGGGTAGCCATGCGGCGTGCATCCGGCCCCGGGGGCGGGAGGACGCGAGCGACGGGACGAAGGGCCGTGGAGCAGCGACGCGTGGCCTGGACGAAATGTCCTGGACGAAGGGACGGGGACGGGTGAGCCCCGTCCGCGAGGTCGGTTCGTCAGGCGTTCCCGGGTTCGGGCGCACGGGCGGGCCGTGGTGCCGACAGGTCCGCGTCCAGTTGGGAGAGGTCCGCGTTCAGTGCCGCCATCAGTTCCTCCATCTGCTGGAGCAGCCCCTTCGGCTGGGCGAACGAGCCCTGTTGGGGCACGGTTTCCTGAGTCACGACGGCCTCCTCGGCCCTCGCGACGGGAGGGCCACTGGCGAGGGTCACGCCCCGGCGACCGCCGGCGACGGGGGCCGGGCGGTCCGGCTCCGCCCGAGCCAACGATCACCGTCGACCCGGGTCACTGGCGTGGCACCGCACCGCGGCCGGGACTGACTGATTTTCACCCACCCGTGGACAAGGACACCGACGTTGCGTCGGTGATTGCCGCACGGGCGACCGGGATTGACCCGATCCGTCGCGGCTCCGACGGAGCCGGCGGGAACCCGGCAGGACCGCCGCGGTCCGGCCGGAGCGGGGCGCGTGCCGCTCGACGGCCCGACCGTGCGGCGTGATGTCCCGGTCAGCCGAGCGCCGGCATCACCTCGGCCGCGATCAACTCCAGCTGGTCCAGGTCGTCGAGGTCGAGGATCTGGAGATACATCCGCTGCGAACCCACCGCCTGGTACTGGGCGATCCGCTCGACCACCTCGGCGGGAGAACCCGCGAGCCCGTTCGCCTTCAGCTCGTCGACGTCACGGCCGATCGCGTCCGCGCGCCGCTTCACCTCGCTGTCGGTGCGGCCGACACAGGCCACGAGGGCGTTGGAGTAGACGAGTTCGTCGGCCTTGCGCCCGGCCTGCTGCACCGCCGCGCGCACCCGGCCGAACTGCTGCTCCGAGTCCGCCACGGACGCGAACGGGATGTTGAACTCGTCTGCGTAGCGCGCCGCCAGAGCCGGCGTGCGCTTGGCCCCGTGGCCGCCGATCAGTACGGGCACCTTCGACTGCGTGGGCTTGGGCAGCGCGGGCGAGTCCTTCAGCTGGTAGTACGTGCCGTCGAAGCTGAACTGTTCCCCGACGGGCGTGCCCCACAACCCGGTGACGACGGCGAGTTGCTCCTCCAGCCGGCCGAACTTCTCCTTAGGGAAGGGAATTCCGTAGGCCGCGTGCTCGGCCTCGTACCAGCCGGCCCCCAGGCCGAGTTCCACGCGGCCGCCCGACATCTGGTCGACCTGCGCGACCTGGATGGCGAGGACGCCGGGAAGACGGAAGGTGCCCGCGGTCATCAGCGTGCCCAGACGGATGCTGCTCGTCTCACGGGCGATGCCGGCCAGGGTGATCCAGGCGTCCGTGGGGCCGGGGAGGCCGTCGGCGGAGCCCATGCGCAGATAGTGATCGGAGCGGAAGAAGGCGCCGTAGTGGAGGTCTTCGGCGGCCTTGGCCACGCGAAGCAGCGTGTCGTAGGTCGCGCCCTGCTGCGGTTCTGTGAAGACTCGAAGATCCATGTATCCATCATGCACCGGTCACATCAGGCGTCCCGTGCCGAACCGCTGTCCCCTCCGCCCCGATCGTTCGCCCCCATCGCCCCGTCGGGTCGTTTGCCGAAGCGGCAACATCGCTCGCGAGGGCGGGGGCGCTCCACGAGGATCGGAAGCGATCTTGGCGCAGCGCCCCCGTACCCGGTACCCGGCGCCCGCACCAGCAGGACCGAGGCCCGTGGAGGACTCATGCAGCAGCAGATTCCGGACGTCACGCACCGGGTGGTTCCCGGACCCGCGGGCCGGCTCCATCTCGTCGAGCAGGGCGAGGGGCCGCTGGTCCTGCTCGTGCACGGCTTCCCGGAGTTCTGGTACTCGTGGCGCCATCAGCTGCCGGTCCTGGCCGCGGCCGGGTACCGGGCGGTCGCCGTCGACGTGCGCGGTTACGGCCGCTCGTCCCGGCCCGAGGCGGTCGAGGCGTACCGGATGCCCCACCTGGTCGAGGACAACGTGGCCGTCGTGCGGGCGCTGGGCGAGCGGCACGCGGTGATCGTCGGCCACGACTGGGGAGCGAACATCGCGGCCGGATCCGCGCTGCTGCGCCCCGACGTGTTCCGGGCCGTGGGGCTGCTCAGCGTCCCCTACGCGCCGCGGGGCGGCCCGCGTCCCTCCGAGATCTTCGCGGGCATGGGCGGCGAGGAGGAGTTCTACGTCTCCCGCTTCCAGCGTCCCGGCCGCGCGGAGGCGGAGATCGAGCCGGACGTACGCGGCTGGCTCGCGGGCTTCTACGCCGCCATGTCCGGCGACACGATGCCCACGCCCGGCGCGCCCGACCCGCACTTCGCCGCACCCGGCGGCACGCTCCGGGACCGTTTCCCGGCCGATGTCCGGCCCGGCTGGCTCGGTGCGGAGGAACTCGACGTCTACGCGGCCGAGTTCGAGCGCACCGGACTGACCGGGGCGCTCAACCGCTACCGCAACATGGACCGGGACTGGGAGGACCTCGCCGACCACGACGGTGCCCCGATCACCCAGCCCTCGCTGTTCATCGGCGGCGCCCTCGACGCCTCCACCACATGGATGGCCGACGCCGTCGAGGCCTTCCCCGTCACGCTGCCGGGCCTCGTCTCCTCGCATGTCCTCGACGGCTGCGGCCACTGGATCCAGCAGGAGCGCCCTGAGGAGACGGGCCGGCTGCTGACCGAGTGGCTCGGCGTGATCGGTCGCGGCACCCCGTAGCGGCCCGGGCCGCACGGGGGGTTACCGCTGCTCGGCGAGCTGCGGGTACAGGGCGCTGAGGTCGCCCGAGAGCCCCGCCTTTACCTGCCGGGTCACCGCGTCGGCGAGGACCTCGTGGGCGTCCGCCTCGATGCCGTCGAGAGCCTCCGCCACGACGCTGTGCGCCGAGACCTTGGGCACGTCGAGGCCCGCGGTCAGATCGGTGTCGACGTAGCCGACGTGCAGCCCGGTGACCTTGATGCCACGCGGCCGGAGTTCCAGGCGCAGCGCGTTGCTCTGCGACCACAGGGCGGCCTTGGAGGCGCTGTAGCCGTCGGTGCCGGGGACCGTCATCCACGACAGCACCGAGTGGACGGTCAGGATGTGTCCGCCGCCGTTGCGCTCCAGGACCGGGACGAATGCCCGGGTGGTGAGCAGGGGGCCGAAGAAGTTGATGTCGAACTCGCGCCGCACGTCCTCGACGGGGGAGTCGAGGAAGGACGTCCGTCCCGATCCGCCCGCGTTGTTGATCAGGATCGTGACGTCCTGGGCGCGCTCGGCGGCGGCCGCGACCGACGCGGGGTCGGTGACCTCCAGCGCCAGCGCCACCGCGTCGGGGTGGGTGACCGACTTCGGGTCGCGGGCGGTCGCGTACACCTTGGCGGCGCCCCGCTCGTAGAGGGACTCCACGAATGCCTTGCCGATGCCGCGGCTGCCACCGGTCACGAGTACCACGGAACCTTCGATGCTGGTCATGAGCTTTCCCCTTTCGGAAACCGATCGGTTTCCCTCGTCTCCGGGAACTGTAAACCGATCGGTTTCCGAAAAGCAACAGGAAGCCGTAGGCTGTCCCCATGACACAGGCGACACCGACCGTGACCGGGGCCTCCTCGACCGCTGCCTCCACGACCCGGGACCGACTGCTCGACGCCGCGGCCGGGCTCTTCTACCGCGAGGGGGTCGGCATCGGCGTCGAGGCGCTGTGCCGCGAGGCCGGGGTCTCCAAGCGCTCGATGTACCAGCTGTTCGGCAGCAAGGACGAGGTGCTGGCGGCGAGCCTGGAGCGCAGCGCGCCGGCCCACCAGGCGTTCCTGGTGCCCGGCGCCGACGACCGCTCGCCGCGGGCACGCATCCTGCACGTCTTCGAGCGCCTGGAGGAGCTCGCCGACCGCCCTGGCTTCCTCGGCTGCCCCTTCGTGTCCGTCACCGCCGAGCTGAAGGCACCGGACCACCCCGCGAGCCTGGTCGCCCGCCGGTGCAAGGAAACCCTGACCGACTTCTTCGAGGAGGAGGCGCAGCGCGGCGGTGCCGACGACCCCGCGCTGCTCGCCCGGCAGCTGACCGTCACCTTCGACGGATCCGGCGTCCGCGCCGTCATGCAGGGCCGGGGGCTCGACGGCCTCGCCGTCACCATGGCCGGCACCCTCCTCGACGCCGCGGGCGTCGGCGACGGGAACGAGGCCGTACCGCGGTCCTCCGGCACCTCCGGCTGACCCCCGTCACCCACCCCCGGCAGCACGAAAAAACCCGAGCCCACCTGGGACGGCGGCGGTACGTTGTGGGGGCGCGCCGAGACCAGGCGTCGCCCCCGCGGCCGACCGCGGCGCGGCGTGGCCACCGGCCGCCGGGCCGGGGGAGAGCCCGCGGCGGCGACCCCGAGGCGCGCTCGCCCATCGCTGCGGCCGGGCGGCGCCGGAGAGGTGCGCACTCGTGTGTGCCGATCCGTCGATCCGCAGGGGTTCTCGCAGCTCAGAAGACGTTTCGAGGCAGACGACAGTGTTCCTGACGATCAGTACCACCGGTACCCCAGAGCGCCCAGCGACCGATCTCGGCTTTCTGCTGCACAAGCATCCCGACAAGGCGCAGACGTTCTCGACGTCCTACGGCACGGCCCACGTCCTCTACCCCGAGGCGACCGCCGAGCGGTGCACGGCCGCGCTGCTCCTGGAGGTCGACGCGGTGGCCCTGGTCCGGCGCGGCAAGGGCAAGGGGCGCGGCGGCGCACCCGACGCCGCGCTCGCGCAGTACGTCAACGACCGCCCGTACGCCGCCTCCTCGCTGCTGGCCGTCGCGCTGAGCGCCGTCTTCTCCAGCGCGATGAAGGGCCAGTGCGCCGCCCGGCCCGAACTGCCCGCCGAGGTGCGGCCGTTGCGCGTCGAAGTGCCCGCACTGCCCGCCCGCGGCGGCGCCGACCTCGTCCGCGCACTCTTCGAACCGCTCGGCTGGACCGTGTCGGCCGAGGCCGTCGCGCTGGACGAACAGTTCCCGGAGTGGGGCGACTCCCGCTACGTGCGACTGGAGTTGGAGGCGCGGGGGCTGACGGTCGCCGAGGCGCTGCGCCACCTCTACGTCCTGCTTCCCGTCCTCGACGACGCCAAGCACTACTGGGTGGCGTCCGACGAGGTCGACAAACTGCTGCGCGCGGGCGAGGGCTGGCTGCCCGGCCACCCGGAGCAGAAGCTGATCACCAGCCGCTACCTGTCCCGGCGTTGGTCGCTGACCCGGGAGGCCATGGAACGGCTCGAACTCGTCCGCCTCGCCGAGACCGACGACACCGACGTCGAGGAGATCGACAACGCGGTCGACGAGGAGACCGACACCGAGGAGAAGCCGGTGCCGCTCGCCGTGCTGCGCCGGGATGCGATCCTCGCCGCGCTGCACGCGTCCGGCGCGGGTCGCGTCCTCGACCTCGGCTGCGGTCAGGGCCAGTTGGTGCAGGCACTCCTCAAGGACACCCGGTTCACCGAGATCGTCGGCGTCGACGTGTCGGTGCGCGCGCTCACCATCGCCGCTCGCCGGCTCAAGCTGGACCGCATGGGCGAGCGGCAGGCCGCACGCGTCCAGCTCGTCCAGGGCTCGCTCGCCTACACCGACCGCCGGCTCAAGGGGTACGACGCCGCCGTGCTCAGCGAGGTCATCGAGCACCTCGACCTGCCCCGGCTGCCCGCCCTGGAGTACGCGGTGTTCGGTTCCGCACGCCCCCGGACCGTCCTCGTGACCACCCCGAACGTCGAGTACAACGTCCGCTGGGAGACTCTCCCGGCCGGACACAGTCGGCACGGCGACCACCGCTTCGAATGGACCCGCGAGGAGTTCCGCGGCTGGGCCCGCGCGGTCGCCGAACGGCACGGCTACGCCGTGGAGTTCACCCCCGTCGGGCTCGACGACCCCGAGGTCGGCCCGCCGACCCAGATGGCCGTCTTCACCCTGACCACAGCCACCCCGACCGCGAAGAAGGAGGAGAAGGCGGCATGAGCGACGAGACCTACCAGGGGCGCGTCCTGCCCGTCACCGACCTCTCCCTCGTGGTGCTGGTCGGCGCGTCGGGATCCGGCAAGTCGACCTTCGCACGACGCCACTTCAAGCCGACGGAGATCATCTCCAGCGACTTCTGCCGCGGCCTGGTCGCCGACGACGAGAACGACCAGAGCGCCAGCGGCGAGGCCTTCGACGTCCTGCACTACATCGCGGGCAAGCGCCTCGCGGCCGGCCGCCGGACCGTCGTCGACGCGACCAGCGTCCAGCAGGACAGCCGCCGGCAGCTGATCGAACTCGCCCGCAAGCACGACGTGCTGCCCATCGCGATCGTCCTCGACGTGCCCGAGGAGGTGTGCGCCGAGCGGAACGCCGCACGCACCGACCGCGCCGAGATGCCGCGCCGCGTCATCCAGCGCCACGTCCGCGAACTGCGGCGCTCGCTCAGGCAGTTGGAGCGCGAAGGCTTCCGCAAGGTACACGTCCTGCGCGGCGTCACCGACGTGGAGAACGCCTCGGTGGTGACCGAGAGGCGGTTCAACGACCTGACCCACCTCACCGGCCCCTTCGACATCGTCGGCGACATCCACGGCTGCTCCTCCGAGCTGGAGACCCTGCTCGGCAAGCTCGGCTACGTCGACGGCGTGCACCCGCAGGGCCGCACCGCCGTCTTCGTCGGCGACCTCGTCGACCGCGGACCCGACACCCCCGGCGTGCTGCGCCGCGTGATGTCCATGGTCGGCTCGGGCGACGCCCTGTGCGTCCCCGGCAACCACGAGAACAAGCTCGGCCGTTACCTCAAGGGCCGCAACGTCCAGCACACGCACGGACTCGCCGAGACCATCGAGCAGATGGACGCGCAGAGCGACGAGTTCCGCGCCTCCGTACGGGAGTTCGTCGACGGCCTCGTCAGCCACTACGTCCTCGACGGCGGCGGGCTCGTGGTGTGCCACGCCGGTCTGCCCGAGAAGTACCACGGCCGTACCTCGGGCCGGGTGCGCTCGCACGCGCTGTACGGCGACACCACCGGCGAGACCGACGAATTCGGCCTGCCGGTGCGCTACCCGTGGGCCGAGGACTACCGGGGCCGCGCGGCCGTGGTCTACGGCCACACCCCCGTTCCCACGGCTACCTGGCTCAACAACACCATCTGCCTGGACACCGGCGCCGTGTTCGGCGGCAAGCTGACCGCGCTGCGCTGGCCGGAGCGCGAACTCGTCGACGTACCGGCCGAGCAGGTCTGGTACGAACCGGCCAAGCCGCTCGCGACCGAGGCGCCGGGCGGTCACGAGGGCCGGCCGCTGGACCTCGCGGACGTGTACGGCCGCCGGGCCGTCGAGACCCGGCACGCCGGCCGGGTCGCCGTCCGTGAGGAGAACGCGGCCGCGGCCCTGGAGGTCATGAGCCGCTTCGCCGTGGACCCGCGGCTGCTCCCGTATCTGCCGCCGACCATGGCTCCCACCGCTACCTCGCACGTCGAGGGCTACCTGGAGCACCCCGCCGAGGCCTTCGCCCAGTACAAGGAGGACGGGGTCGACCGGGTCGTGTGCGAGGAGAAGCACATGGGATCGCGGGCGGTGGCCCTGGTCTGCCGGGACGCGGACGCGGCGCGCGAGCGGTTCGGCGTGGACGGTCCCACCGGGTCCCTGTACACCCGTACCGGACGGCCCTTCTTCGACGACGCCGCCGTCACCGAAGAGATCCTCGGCCGGGTGCGCGCCGCCGCTACCGAGGCCGGACTCTGGGAGGAGCTCGACACCGACTGGGTGCTGCTCGACGCCGAGTTGATGCCGTGGTCGCTGAAGGCGTCCGGGCTGCTGCGCAACCAGTACGCGGCCGTCGGCGCCGCGTCCGCAGCGGTGTTCCCGGGTGCGCTGTCCGCACTCGAAGGGGCCGCCGCCCGGGGGATCGACGTCGCGGACCTGCTGACGCGTCAGCGCGAACGAGCCGTGGACGCGGGCGCGTTCACGGAGGCGTACCGGCGTTACTGCTGGACCACGGAGGGCCTCGACGGCGTCCGCCTCGCGCCGTTCCAGATCCTGGCCGTGCGGGGGCGGAGCCTCGCGGCGCTGCCGCACGACGCGCAACTGGCCCTGATCGACCGGCTCGTGGAGCACGACGGCAGCGGACTGCTGCAGACCACCCGGCGGCTCTTCGTCGACACCGGTGACCCGGAGTCGGTGCGGGCCGGCGTCGACTGGTGGCTGGAGATGACCGGCCGGGGCGGCGAGGGCATGGTCGTGAAGCCGGCCGGCGCGCTGGTGCGGAGCGAGAAGGGGCGCCTGGTGCAGCCCGGCATCAAGTGCCGGGGCCGCGAGTACCTGCGGATCATCTACGGTCCGGAGTACATCCGCCCGGAGAACCTGACCCGCCTGCGCGGCCGCTTCCTCAACCACAAGCGGTCCCTGGCCCTCCGTGAGTACGCCCTCGGCCTGGAGGCCCTGGACCGGCTGGCGGAGGGAGAACCCCTCTGGCGCGTCCACGAGGCGGTCTTCGCCACCCTGGCCCTGGAATCAGAACCGGTGGACCCCCGCCTGTAGCGGGTACCGCTCCTTGCCCTCCGCCAGGGGGTGGAGCGTCGTCCGCCGGCCGGTGGGGGCTCACCGCGCAGTTCACCGCGCCCCTCGGCCCGCCTCCGCCGGCCGCCCGACAATGGACCCGGCCGCCGGGTCAAGGGGCTCGGGGAACGGCGCGAGCACCCCTCACCGGCTGCCGGCCATCGACCAGGTGGCCGTCTGGAGGGGGCAGCACAGGCAACGCCGCCCGCCGACGGCCGGCTCAGGGACGCGGGGAACTGCGCGGCCGGCCCCCACCGGTGGTCGGTCGATCATCGACCTGGTCGCCGGGGAGGGGGGGCCCGCTCGGGGGACCGGGACGTGCCGCCCGGGGGCGCGAGGGGCGGCGCGAGCAACCCCCACCGGCGGACGTTCGACCATCCACTTGGGCTCCCGCGGGAGGAGGCCGCCCAGGGGCCCGGGAACCGACCGGGCCGCAGACGAGCAACTCCCGCCCCCGCGAGGGGCACAGGGACCGGGCGGGATCCGGCGAAGTCGGGGGCGGAGAACGCCGCCGGGACCGGTCAGCCCACCAGCCGCAGCCGAACCCCCGCCACCCCCACCCGAACGGTCTGGCCCCACGTCAGTTCCACCGCGTCCCCCTCCATCCCGTCCCCGAACACGATGAGCCGGTCCGACTCGACGGTGAGGCACAGCCGCCCCGCGTCGCTCAGTTCACCGGCCACCAGCGACGTACCGGTGGCCGGCGAGGGCCACGCCTCGCGGACGAACCACAGCAGGCGTCGGTCCGTCCGGCCGGGCAACGCGGGCCCCCCGCCGCGCTCCTGCCACACCGACCGGAGCCACCCGCTCGCACCGGTCCCGGTCCCCACCAGGACCCCGCTGGAGGCCTGGGGCTCGACGGCACCCCCGTACTCGTCGAGCCCCAGCCGATAGCGGGCCGTCTGATGGCCCGCGGCTCCCAGGTAGATCTCGTTGAGGGCGACCAGCCGCTGCGTGTCGTCGGCGACCGCCTCGACCATGGTGAGTTCGTCGGCCGCGCCCGTGAACGCGGAGCCGAGCAGTGCCTTCGCGTCCCCGGGTCGATGCCGCACCAGCACGCCCGGATTGCGCCCCGGGTCGGCGTCGATCCCCACGACCGGCTGGCCCGCCAGGTACTTGGCCACGTTCGCGACCAGCCCGTCCTGTCCGACGACGACCACGACGTCCTCCGGCGCGAACAGGAACCGGTCCAGATCGGCCCGCTCCACCCGCGCCTGACGCCAGGTCAGCGGCACGGCGGCGACCACCTCGGCGAGCGCCGCGCGGGCCCGCCGGTGCCGTTCGGCGACCTCCGTGATGTCCCGGCCGCGCGAGGACAGGAAGAACGCGGCCTGCCCGTGCGTACCGTGCCGGGCCACCAACTCCTCGTACTCGCTGGTGCGATGGACGAGGACCACCCGGGGAGCGAGGCTCACGCCTGCTCTCCGCCGGCTCCGTTGCCCAGCTTGGCGAGCAGCCCGGTCAGCACGTCGGGCGACACCGTGACGCTCTCGATCCGCGGCAGGTTCTCCGCCAGCCGCGTGCCGGTGAGGGCGTGCAGCGTGGCGATGTCCGCATCGCCGTGCACCCGCAGCCAGGCCGCCTGTGCCTCGGCCCGGGCCGCGCCGACCTCGCGCTCCGCCTGTGCCTCGGCCCCCGCCAGCCGCACCTTGCGGCTCGCCTCGGCCTCGGCGAGGCGCAGCGAACGGGTGGCCTCCGCCTCGGCCAGCCGGACGGTACGGGCGGCTTCCGCCCCGGCGCGCACGGCGTCCGCCGCCGCGTGCTCCTCGGCCTCGCGGCGCGCGTTCGTACCGCGCTGGTCGACCAACTGCTCCTCGCGCCGGGCGAGTTCGATCTGGCTGGCGAGTTCGTTCTCGGCGATGGCGCGCTCCCGCTCGACGGCGACCGCCCGGCGTTCGTACGTCGCCTTGTCCGCGTCCTGCTGGATCTGCTCGCGGGCCGGGGTGCGCAGCGCGCGCTCCACCTCGGGTTCCGGGCGCAGCGCGACGACGCGCGCGGCGACCACCTCGATGCCCGTCGCGGGCAGCCGGGGCTCCGCGGCGAGCCCTCCGGCGATCCGCTCCCTGACCGCCGCGACCCCGTCGACCAGGGCGGAGGCCAGTGACGTACGGGCGAGGACGTCGAGCGCGTGCTGCTGGGCCGTCTCGGTCAGCAGCGAGCCCAGCTGTTCGAGCGGGGTGCCGCGCCAGGCGCCCGTGTCGGGGTCGATGGAGAAGTCGAGCCGGGCGGCCGCGAGGGAGGGGTCGCTGATCCGGTACGTGACGGTGGCCTGCACGGCGACGTCCTGGAAGTCGGAGGTCCGGGCGTGGAAGGTCATCGCCAGCTCACGGTCGTCCACCGGGATCTCGGACAGGGCCGCGGTCAGCGAGCGGTACCAGAAGCTGAGGCCCGGGCCGTCGTGCACCAGTTGCCCCGAGCGGTGGTGCCGGACGTGGGCGGTGGGCCCCCCGCGCAGATGGCGCCAGCCAAGACGGCGGGTGATGTCGGCCATGAGTACCCCCTCGGCGCCGGGCGTTCCCGGCGACCTCTCGTTCCTTGTTGTCGTCACTGAGACGATAAGCGGGGGGTGTCTTTATCGTCAAGAGGACGAAATGAATGCGACGCGGTTCACGGCGATCCGCGGGTGAACGCGCGTCCGGATGGTCAGGATGGGGACATGGGATTCCACGTCGACTCCGAGGCCGGGCGGCTGCGCCGCGTCATCCTGCACAGGCCCGACCTCGAGCTCAAAAGGCTCACCCCCAGCAACAAGGACGCCCTCCTCTTCGACGACGTCCTGTGGGTGCGACGGGCGCGCGCCGAGCACGACGGGTTCGCCGACGTGCTGCGCGACCGGGGGGTCGCCGTCCATCTCTTCGGCGACCTGCTGGCCGAGACCCTGGCGATCCCGGCGGCCCGGGCGCTCGTGCTGGACCGGGTCTTCGACGAGAAGGAGTACGGGCCGCTCGCCACCGACCACCTCCGGGCGGCCTTCGAGACCCTGCCCGCGCCCGAGCTGGCCTCGGTCCTCGTCGGCGGTATGACCAAGCGGGAGTTCCTGGACGCGCACCCGGAGCCCACCTCCGTGCGCTTCCACGTCATGGATCTCGACGACTTCCTGCTCGGCCCGCTGCCCAACCACCTCTTCACCCGGGACACCTCCGCCTGGATATACGACGGGGTCTCCATCAACTCGATGCGCTGGCCGGCCCGGCAGCGGGAGACCGTGCACTTCGAGGCGATCTACCGGCACCACCCGCTCTTCCGCGACGAGGGCTTCAATCTCTGGTCGGAGGGGCAGGCCGACTACCCGTCCACGATCGAGGGCGGCGACGTCCTCGTCATCGGCAACGGCGCGGTGCTCATCGGCATGAGCGAGCGGACGACCCCCCAGGCCGTCGAGATGCTCGCGCACAAGCTGTTCGCGGCGGGATCGGCGACCACGATCGTGGCGCTCGACATGCCGAAGCGGCGCGCGTTCATGCACCTCGATACCGTGATGACGATGGTCGGCGGCGACACCTTCACCCAGTACGCGGGCCTCGGCATGCTCCGCTCCTACACCATCGAGCCCGGCGTGGGGGAGAAGGAGCTGAAGGTCACCGACCACCCCCCGGAGCACATGCACCGGGCCATCGCCGCGGCGCTCGGCCTCGACGCGATCCGGGTCCTGACCGCCACCCAGGACGTGCACGCGGCCGAGCGGGAGCAGTGGGACGACGGCTGCAACGTCCTCGCCGTCGAGCCGGGTGTCGTGATCGCCTACGAACGCAACGCCACGACCAACACGCATCTGCGCAAGCAGGGCATCGAGGTGATCGAGATCCCCGGCAGCGAGCTGGGGCGGGGCAGGGGCGGCCCGCGCTGCATGAGCTGCCCCGTCGAGCGCGATCCCGTCTAGGGCCCATCGGTCCCGTCGGTCCCGTCGGTCCCATCAGTCCCGTCCGGGTGCGTGAGGGGCGGGGCGGAGGGGCGGTGAGGGGCGTCGGGGGCGCTCCCGGGGCCGGTTGCGGGGGCCCGGGCGGGGTCTCCGGGTGAAGTCGAACACGAGGCCGTATATAAATGTCGAGCGTCGTATAGAATTCCAATCGTCCCTGTCCCCGTCCCCCGTATCCCTGGAGCGCCCCCATGGCGACAGTCCCGACCGCCCTCGCCGGCCGCCACTTCCTGAAGGAGCTGGACTTCACCGACGAGGAGTTCCTCGGTCTGGTCGAGCTGGCCGCCGGGCTCAAGGCCGCCAAGAAGGCCGGGACGGAGACCCGGCACCTCGCCGGCAGGAACATCGCGCTGATCTTCGAGAAGACCTCCACCCGCACGCGTTGCGCCTTCGAGGTCGCCGCGGCGGACCAGGGCGCCTCGACGACGTACCTGGACCCGTCCGGATCGCAGATGGGCCACAAGGAGTCCGTGAAGGACACCGCCCGTGTGCTGGGCCGCATGTTCGACGCCATCGAGTACCGCGGCGACAGCCAGGCCGCCGTCGAGGAACTGGCCGCCTACGCGGGCGTGCCCGTCTACAACGGGCTGACCGACGACTGGCACCCCACCCAGATGCTGGCCGACGTCCTCACCATGGGCGAGCACTGCGCCAGGCCGCTCGGCGAGACCGTCTTCGCCTACCTCGGCGACGCCCGCTTCAACATGGGCAACTCCTACCTCGTCACCGGCGCGCTGCTCGGCATGGACGTCCGCATCGTCGCCCCGCGCGCCTACTGGCCCGCCGACGAGATCGTCGCGCAGGCCCGCGAGCTGGCCCAGAAGAGCGGCGCCCGCATCACCCTCACCGAGCACGTCGCCGACGGTGTCCGCGGCGCCGACTTCGTCGTCACCGACGTCTGGGTCTCCATGGGTGAGCCCAAGGAGGTGTGGGCGGAGCGCATCGGCGCCCTCTCCCCGTACGCCGTGACCATGGACGTACTGCGCCTGACCGGCAACCCCGACGTCAGGTTCCTGCACTGCCTTCCCGCCTACCACGACCTCGGAACCGAGATCGGCCGCGAGATCCACGCGGCCCACGGCCTCGATTCACTGGAGGTCACCGACGAGGTCTTCGAGTCCGCGCACTCCGTCGTCTTCGATCAGGCGGAGAACCGGTTGCACACGATCAAGGCGGTCCTGGTCGCCACTCTGGCTTGAAATCATCCGTACGATGTCTGTCAGGCCTTGGAATCATCCCTTCCGAGGCGTGACGCGCGACTTTCCCCGAGCGCTCGGCTCCGCCAGAGCAGGGGGCACCCCCATGTCGCACCGCACCACCAGAAACGAGCACCACCCCGCATGCCCGCTCCCCGCATCAAGTCCCCCGCTCAGCTGATGGCCGAGTCCGGCGCCGACCTCGAAGGCAACGGACTCAAGCGCACGATGGGGCTCTTCCAGCTCATCTGCTTCGGCGTCGGCGCCATCGTCGGCACCGGCATCTTCGTCGGACTCTCCGACTCGGTCGCCCAGGCCGGACCCGCCGTGGTCGTCTCCTTCGTCCTCGCCGCGATCACCTGCGTCTTCACCGCGTTCGCGTTCGCCGAGCTGGGCGGCGCCATCCCGGTCTCGGGATCCTCGTACTCCTTCGCCTACGCCGGGCTCGGCGAGAGCACCGCCTTCCTGGTGGGCTGGTGCCTGCTCCTGGAGTACGGCGTCTCCGTGTCGGCCGTCGCGGTCGGCTGGAGCCAGTACGTCAACGAGCTGCTCGTCAGTCTCACCGGGCTGCACCTCCCCGCCATGCTCTCCGCGGGCCCGTCCGACGGCGGGATCATCAATCTCCCGGCCGTCGTCGTGATCGCGCTCGCCTCGGTCCTGCTGGTGCGCGGTGTCCGCGAGAGCGCCCGCGCGACCGCCGCCATGGCCGTGGTGAAGATCGTCGTGCTCGTGCTGTTCTGCGCGATCGGGTTCAGCGCCTTCAAGGACGGCAACCTCACGCCGTTCTCGCCCGCCGGACTCGGCGGCGTCGGTGCCGGCACCACGGCCGCCTTCTTCTCGTACATCGGCTTCGACGCCATCACCACCGCCGGCGAGGAGGCCAAGAACCCCCGCCGGAACATCCCCATCGCGATCCTGGTCTGCATCGGCGTGGTCACCGTGCTGTACTGCGCCGTGGCCCTCGCCGCGATCGGCGCCATCGGCGGGGACAAGGTCGGCAGCAGGCCCGCCGCACTCTCGTACGTCGTCAACGAGGTGACCGGCTCCACCGTCGGCGGCGGGGTGATCGCCTTCGGCGCGGTCGTCGCCATCGCCTCCGTGGTGCTCGCCGTGATGTACGGCCAGACCCGGATCCTGATGTCGATGTCCCGTGACGGCCTGGTCCCGCGCGTCTTCGAGAAGGTCTCCCCGAAGACCTCGACACCGGTCGCCGGCACGCTGATCGTCGCGCTCGTCTTCGCGCTCCCCGCGGCCTTCGCGTCGCTGGACTCCGTGGTCAACCTGTGCACCATCGGCACACTCGCCGTGATGGTGGCCGTGAACATCGCGGTGATCGCGCTGCGCCGCCGCGAGCCGGGCCTCGCGCGCACCTTCCGGGTGCCGCTCTACCCCGTGGTGCCGGTGCTCGGCGTGGGCTTCTGCCTCTACCTGATGTACGAGACCGGCTGGACGACCTGGATCCAGTTCGCCGGGTTCCTGGCGGCCGGATTCCTGGTGTACGTCGTCTACGGGCGCCGCAACTCCCGGCTGGCCCGTGCCGGGGCCGACGCGGCCGTCAGCGCACCGGACGCCGCTGAGCGGGAACCACAGGCAGTCTGAACCAGACCGCCTTGCCGGAGTCGGTGGGGCGGTGCCCGCAGGACGAGCTGAGGGTGCGGATCAGCAGCAGGCCGCGCCCGTGCTCCTGCCAGGGGTCGGGCTCGGCCGGGTGCGGGACCGTGAGGTCGCCCGGCGGCGCCGGGTCGGGGTCGTGCACCTCGACCTGGCAGCCGGTCGGCAGCAGCTCCACGACCAGCTCTATCGGCCCTTCGCCCGCGGTGTGCTCGACGGCGTTCGCGACCAGCTCCGCGGTGAGCAGCTCGGCGGTGTCGCTGTCCGCCGCGTGCTCCAGCTCGGCGAGTGCGGTACGGACCAGCGCACGGGCGACGGGCACGGCCGCGACGGAGTGCGGCAGCGCGATGCGCCAGGAGGCGGGGGCGGGGGTGTCGTGCAAGGCGGGTCCGTTCATGGAGCAGGCTGTCCTGCTTTCAACCTTAGGAATGGTACGGCGCTGTCGGGCAAACGTGCTCGGCGGGCTTTCTCCGGACATCTGCCACTGTGTCCCCGGGCCGTCCGGGGGCTCCTTTCGGGACGTTCGGTCCGATACGGGGCTCTGTACCCAGGGGAACGGTCCCCCTCCCGTGTGTGCTCCCGCCGTTACACGGCTATCGAGGATCCGTGACGCGGTGACGGACGCGGCGACCGTTCTCCCGTCCCTCCAGGGCCGTCGGACCTCGGGTCCCCCTCGTGGCGCGGGCCCGGACCCGACACACCTCGACCGGCCTATCGCGCACTCGTGACGACAGTCACGGATGAGTGATAACTTCGGAAGGCAGCCGCAGCGTCGCCCCCGCCAGAGGAGGCCGCACCTCATGAGTCCCTTCACCGGTTCCGCCGCCCCCACACCCGAGTGGGAGCACCTGGGCTACGAGCTCACCGACGGCGTCGCCACGGTGACCCTGGCCCGCCCCGAGAAGCTCAACGCCCTCACCTTCGGCGCCTACGCCGACCTGCGGGACCTGCTCGCCGAGCTGTCCCGCGAACGGTCCGTCCGCGCCCTGGTGCTGGCCGGAGAGGGGCGCGGATTCTGCTCCGGCGGCGACGTCGACGAGATCATCGGCGCGACCCTCGCCATGGACACCGCCCAGCTCCTCGACTTCAACCGGATGACCGGACAGGTGGTCCGCGCCGTCCGGGAGTGCCCGTTCCCGGTGATCGCCGCGGTGCACGGCGTCGCCGCCGGCGCCGGAGCCGTACTCGCGCTCGCCGCCGACTTCCGGGTGGCCGACCCGAGCGCCCGCTTCGCCTTCCTCTTCACCCGCGTCGGCCTGTCCGGCGGCGACATGGGCGCCGCCTACCTGCTGCCCCGGGTGGTCGGGCTCGGCCACGCGACACGGCTGCTGATGCTCGGCGAACCGGTGCGCGCGCCCGAGGCCGAACGCATCGGCCTGATCAGCGAACTCACCGACGAGGGGCACGCCGACGAGGCCGCGCAGGCCCTGGCCCGCCGGCTCGCCGAGGGCCCCGCCCTCGCCCACGCCCAGACCAAGGCGCTGCTCACCGCCGAACTGGACATGCCGCTCGCCGCCGCCGTCGAACTCGACGCCGCGACCCAGGCTCTCCTGATGAACGGCGAGGACTACGCCGAGTTCCACGCCGCGTTCACCGAGAAGCGGGCACCGAAGTGGCGGGGGAGGTGACCGGCGGATGCGCGCGGACGACGGACACGGGAACCGGACCACTGACACGGGCGCCGGGCACGACCCAGGAGCAGGAAAGGGCGCGCTGCGCGTCGCGGTGATCGGCGGTGGACCCGGCGGCCTCTACACCGCGGCCCTCCTCAAACGCCTCGACCCGGCCCGCGAGATCACTATCTGGGAGCGCAACGCCCCCGAGGACACCTTCGGCTTCGGCGTCGTCCTGTCCGACGAGACCCTCGGAGGCATCGAACACGCCGACCCGGTCGTCTACGCGGCGCTCCGTGCGGAGTTCGTCCGCTGGGACGACATCGACGTCGTGCACCGCGGCGTCCGGCACACCTCCGGCGGCCACGGCTTCGCCGCGCTCGGCCGCCGCCGGCTCCTCGCGATCCTTCACGAACGCTGCCGCTCCCTCGGCGTCGACCTCCGCTTCAGGACCGAGGCCCCGCCCGTGGCCGACCTCATGACCTCCTACGACCTCGTGGTCGCCGCCGACGGGGTGGGCAGCCTCACCCGCGCGGCGTACGAGGACGTGTTCCGCCCGTCCGTCGAGGAGCACCGCTGCCGCTACATCTGGCTGGCCGCGGACTTCGCCTTCGACGCCTTCCGCTTCGAGATCGCCGAGACGGAACACGGCGTGATGCAACTGCACGGCTACCCGTTCGCGGCCGACGCCTCCACCGTCATCGTCGAGATGCGCGAAGAGGTCTGGCGGGCGGCTGGGTTCGCGGACCTCGACGAGAACGCGTCCGTCGAGCGGTGCGGCAAGATCTTCGCGGACGCGCTCGGCGGACGCCCGCTCACCTCCAACAAGTCGGCGTGGACGCGTTTTCGCACGATCGTCAACACCCGCTGGTCGCACGGCAATCTGGTGCTGCTCGGCGACGCCGCGCACACCGCGCACTTCTCCATCGGCTCCGGCACCAAGCTCGCCGTCGAGGACGCGCTCGCGCTGGCCGCCTGCGTGGAGGAGCAGTCCTCGCTCGGCCGGGCGCTGGCCGCCTACGAGGAGGAGCGGCGCCCCGTCGTCGCCTCCACCCAGCGGGCCGCCCGCGCCAGCCTGGAGTGGTTCGAGAACATCGACCGCCATCTCGGCCAGCCGTCACGGCAGTTCGCGTTCAACCTGCTCACCCGCAGCCGCCGTGTCACGCACGACAACCTGAGGCTGCGCGACCCGCACTTCGTGGCCGCGGTCGAGCGGGAGTTCCGCTGCCCGCCCGGAACCCCTCCGATGTTCACCCCCTTCCGGCTGCGCGGCCTGACCCTGCGCAACCGGGTCGTCGTCTCGCCCATGGACATGTACTCCGCCCAGGACGGCGTGCCCGGCGACTTCCATCTCGTCCACCTGGGGGCCCGCGCCCTCGGCGGCGCCGGACTGGTGATGACCGAGATGGTGTGCGTGAGCGCCGAGGGCCGCATCACGCCCGGCTGCGCCACGCTCCAGACGCCCCGGCAGGCCGACGCCTGGCGGCGGATCGTCGACTTCACGCACCGGCAGGCGCCCGGCACCGCCATCGGCCTCCAGCTCGGCCACGCGGGCCGCAAGGGCTCGACCCGGCTGATGTGGGAGGGCATCGACGAGCCCCTGCCGGACGGCAACTGGCCGCTCGTGGCCGCCTCCCCGCTCCCGTACCGGCAGGACAGCCAGACCCCCCGCGAACTGACTCGTGCCCAACTCACCAACCTGCGGCAGCAGTTCACCGAGGCCGCCTGCCGCGCCGCCCGCTGCGGCTTCGACCTCCTCGAACTGCACTGCGCCCACGGCTATCTGCTCTCCGGCTTCCTCTCCCCGCTGACCAACCGACGCACCGACGCCTACGGCGGTTCGCTGGAGAAGCGGCTCCGCTTCCCGCTCGAAGTGTTCGACGCGGTACGGGCCGTGTGGCCGGAGGAGCGGCCGATGACCGTGCGCATCTCCGCAACCGACTGGGCCGAGGGCGGCACCACCGGGGACGACGCGGTCGCCGTCGCACGGGCCTTCGCCGCGCACGGCGCCGACGCGATCGACGTGTCGACCGGCCAGGTGGTCGCGGACGAACGCCCCGACTACGGCCGCTCGTACCAGACTCCTTACGCCGACCGGATCCGTCACGAGACCGGCGTCCCGGTGATCGCCGTCGGCGCGATCTCGTCCTGGGACGACGTCAACTCCCTGATCCTCGCGGGCCGGACGGATCTGTGCGCGCTCGCCCGGCCACACCTGTACGACCCGAACTGGACGCTCCACGCGGCCGCCGAACAGGGCTACGAAGGGCCGGGTGTCAGCTGGCCGGAGCCCTACCGTGCGGGCAACAGGCGCCCGCAGACCGGCCGGACCGACGCGCCCAGACCCCGTCTCACGCTGGGGACGTAGGCGGGGGAGGGGGCGGCGGAGGCCGGTTTCCGGCTCACTGCGCCGCGTCGTGCCCCGACCGCGGGGACACCCCGGCGAACTCGCCGCCCGCGTCCCGCAGTCGTTCGTGCAGGGCCCCGAAGACCTGGGCCGAGCGGGAGCCCGGCCAGTCCTCGGGGAGGAGGGCCGCGGGCAGTCCCGGGTCCGTGTAGGGAAGGTGGCGCCAGGAGTCCAGGGCGAGGAGATAGTCGCGGTAGGCGTCCTCGTGCACCATGTCCGCGCGTGCCTCCCAGGCGCGCAGGACGGGCTCGTGCCGGTCGAGGAACGCCTCGTGCTCCTTGGCGATCGCGGCCAGGTCCCACCAGCGGGCGACCGCGTCGGCCGTCGCGGCGAACCCGAGGTGCTCGCCGCGGAACAGCTCGACGTACGGATCGAGGCGCAGCCGCTCCAGGGTGTGCCGGGTCTCCTCGTACAGCCGGGCGGGGGCGAGCCACACGCCGGGGGCGGCCGTGCCGAAGCCGAGGCCGGCGAGCCGTGAGCGCAGGACGTGCCGCTTCTGCCGCTCCGACTCGGGCACGGAGAAGACGGCGAGCACCCAGCCGTCGTCCTCGGGCGCCGCCGACGCGTACACCCGGCGGTCGCCGTCGTCGAGCAGCTGCCGCGCGTCCGGCGACAGCGCGTACCCCGCCGCGCCCCCTGTCGTGCGTGCCGGTTCCAGGAGCCCGCGCCGCTTGAGCCGGGACACCGACGAGCGTACGGAGGGCGCGTCCACGCCGACCGCCGCGAGCAGCCGGATCAACTCGGCCACGGGCACCGGACCGGGCATGAAGCGACCGTACGCGCCGTAGAACGTGACGATGAGGGACCGGGGAGCGTGCTGGTCTGACACGTTGATCATTCTAGTGCTCGAAGATCACTTGGGACCGCCGTGGGGGGACATATCACCCTCCGGTGCGACTGGTGACGGTGCGTCAGCGACTGCCTCCGCGCGCAGCAGGAACCGCTGGAGCTTTCCCGTGGCGGTACGCGGCAGCGCGTCCAGGAAGACGATCTCGCGGGGGCACTTGTACGGCGCCAGCTCGGACTTCAGGAAGACGCGCAGTTCCTCGGCGTCCCGGCGGGCGCCCTCCTTCAGCACCACATGGGCCACCACGATCTGGCCGCGCTCCTCGTCGGCCCGCCCGACGACCGCCGTCTCGACCACGTCGGGGTGCCGCAGCAGCGCGTCCTCGACCTCGGGTCCCGCGATGTTGTACCCCGCCGAGATGATCATGTCGTCGGCGCGGGCCACATAGCGGAAGTAGCCGTCGGGATCGCGCACGTAGGTGTCGCCGGTGATGTTCCAGCCGCCGCGCACGTACTCCCGCTGCCGGGGGTCCGCGAGGTAGCGGCAGCCGACCGGGCCCCGCACCGCGAGCAGTCCCGGCTCGCCGTCCGGCAGGGCGGTCCCGTCGGCGTCGACCACGCGCGCCTGCCAGCCGGGCACCGGCAGGCCGGTCGTGCCCGGGCGGATGTCCCCGTCGGCGGCGGAGATGAAGATGTGCAGCAGCTCGGTCGCGCCGATGCCGTTGATGATGCGCAGCCCGGTGCGCTCGTGCCAGTCCCGCCAGGTGGCCGCCGGCAGGTTCTCGCCCGCGGACACGCAGCGCCGCAGCGAGCCGGTGTCGTGGCCGTCCAGTTCCGTCAGCATCGCCCGGTAGGCGGTCGGTGCCGTGAACAGGACGGAGACGCGGTGCTCGCCGATCGCGGGCAACAGCTGCCGGGGGCCCGCCTGTTCGAGCAGCAGGGAGCTTGCTCCGGCGCGCAGCGGGAAGACGACGAGTCCGCCGAGTCCGAAGGTGAAGCCCAGCGGGGGACTGCCCGCGAAGACGTCGTCCTCACGCGGGCGCAGCACGTGCTCGGAGAAGGTGTCCGCCGTCGCCAGTAGGTCGCGGTGGAAGTGCATGCAGCCCTTGGGCCGGCCGGTGGTGCCGGAGGTGAAGGCGATCAGCGCCACGTCGTCGGCGGCCGTGTCCGCCGGGTCGAAGGGCTCGTCGGGCGCGCCGGTGATGCGCAGCAGCAGGTCGTCCGGCGCGTCACCGCCGTACGGCGTGATCCGCAGGCCGGGGACGTCCGCCCGGGCCAGGTCGTCGACCGAGCGGAGGTCGCACAGGGCGTGGGTCACCCGGGCGATCCCGCAGATGGTCCGCAGCTCGTGCGACCGCTGCTGGGCGAGCACGGTGACCGCGACGGCGCCCGCCTTCAGCACCGCCAGCCAGCACGCGGCCAGCCACGGGGTGGTGGGGCCGCGCAGCAGCACCCGGTTGCCCGGGACGACGCCCAGCTGCCCGGTGAGGACGTGGGCGATGCGGTCGACGCGGTCGCGCAGGTGCCCGTACGTCCAGGGCGGGCCGGACGGGGTGTGGAAGGCGGGGCGTCCGGGATCGGTGCCGGCGAGGAGTTCGGCGGCGCAGTTCAGCCGGTCGGGGTAGCGCAGTGCGGGCAGGTCGAAGAGGAGCTCGGGCCACTGCTCGGGGGGCGGGAGATGGTCGCGCGCGAAGGTGTCGACGTGCGCCGAGTGTGCCGGCGCCAAGGTGTCCGCGGGGTCCACGGGATGCATGGCGGTTCGCCCCCTTGCCTTTGTGGGCCGCCCTCGTGGGCGTCGTGGTGGGCTCGCACAGGGAGCGTATCGTGTTGGTGACGACAGTCAACGGTTCGCGATAACGTGGGACGGAGTCCGACGGGGAGAGGGACCGGCAATGACCGCATTCTCACTTGAACCAGGACAGACCGCCTGGTGCGCCGAACTGCGCGCGCTCGCCGCCGACCATCTGCGTCCGCTGGCCGACAAGGGCGAGCCGGGCCACGTCAACCGTCCGCTGGTCGCCGAACTCGGCCGACTCGGCCTGCTCGGCCGCCTGTTCACCTCCGGCGCCCTGGACCTCTGCCTGATGCGTGAGTCCCTCGCCCAGGTCTGCACCGAGGCCGAGACCGCGCTCGCCCTCCAGGGGCTGGGCGCCCATCCGGTGCACGCCCATGGCACCGCCGCTCAGCGCGAGCGCTGGCTGCCCCGCGTGGCGGACGGCGAGGCGGTGGCCGCCTTCGCGCTGAGCGAGCCCGGCGCCGGCTCCGACGCGGCCGCGCTGGCCCTCCGCGCGGACGAGGACGGCTCCGGCGGCTGGCGGCTCACCGGCGAGAAGTGCTGGATCTCCAACGCCCCCGAGGCCGACCTCTACACCGTCTTCGCGCGGACCGGGCCCGCCGCAGGGGCCCGCGGCGTCACCGCGTTCCTCGTCCCGGCCGACCGCCCCGGCCTCACCGGCACCCCGCTCGACCTGCTCTCCCCCCACCCCATCGGCGCCCTCGCCTTCGACGCCGTCCCCGTCACCGCGGACGACGTCCTCGGCGAGCCCGGCCACGGCTTCCGGGTCGCCATGCGCACCCTCAACCTCTTCCGGCCCAGCGTGGGCGCCTTCGCCGTCGGCATGGCCCAGGCCGCGCTGGACGCCACCCTCGCCCACACCGCGCGACGCGACGCGTTCGGCGGCCCGCTCAAGGACCTCCAGACCGTGTCCCACCAGGTCGCCGAGATGGCACTGCGCACGGAGGCGGCCCGCCTGATGGTGTACGCGGCGGCCGCGGCCCACGACGCCGGGGCCGCGGACGTTCCCCGCCGCGCGGCCATGGCCAAGCTGCTCGCCACCGAGACCGCCCAGTACGTCGTCGACGCCGCCGTCCAACTGCACGGAGCACGCGCCCTGCAACGCGGCCACCTCCTCGAACACCTCTACCGCGAGGTGCGCGCGCCACGTATCTACGAAGGAGCGAGCGAGGTCCAACGGGCCGTCATCGCGAAGGAGTTGTACCGGCAGGCCCCGCAGGTCCAGCCGATGGGAACGGAGACCGCATGACCGCCGACCGAGTCAACCCGCCCGAGCTGTCCCCGCCGACCGGCTTCTCCCACGCCGTCGTCGCCACCGGCTCCCGCGTCGTCTTCCTGGCCGGGCAGACCGCGCTCGACGGCGACGGGAAGGTGGTGGGGGAGACCCTGCCCCTCCAGTTCGAACGGGCGCTGACGAACCTGCTGACCGCGCTGCGCGAGGCGGGCGGCGCTCCCGCCGACCTCGCCCGGGTCACCGTCTACGCCACGGACGTCGCCGACTACCGGCTCAACGCGCCCGAACTCGGCCGCATCTGGCACCGGTTGGCGGGCCGCGACTATCCCGCGATGGCCGTCGTCGGCGTCACGCGGCTGTGGGACGAGCGGGCGATGGTCGAACTCGACGGCTTCGCCGTGCTCCCCTAGGACGAGAACGGATCAGGCGGCGACGGTCAGCTGTCCGGCGAACACCCGGTGCGGAGCGACCACGCTGCCGTCGGGGAGCAGTTCACCGCTGTCGTCGAACACGATCGCGCCGTTGCACAGGAGATTCCAGCCCTGCTCGGGGTGGGCCGAGACGATGTGCGGGGCGACGGAGTCCACGGACGGGCACGAAGACTGGTGGGAACACATGGTGCACCTCCACGTCGGATGCGAAGAGTGTCGGCGGCGTTGTCGTCGCCCTCGCATGTACAGACCATGCGCGCTCCGCGAACTCACCGGAACAGCGGGCGGTGAAGCGTGACAACACGGGGACAACTCTCGAACGCGGCCGCGACGGACGTGGCCAACTCGCCACCAATGGGGTGATGATCACCGGCCCGGGGGCGTCGGACCGGTACCTGTTGAGCGCTCGTTCCCGGGCCCTCAGCGGGCCCCGTTCCAGGAGGTACCCCATGTTCGTCCGCCAGACCGTCGGTACGGCCGCCGCCGCGGCGCTGTTGCTGCTGCTCGCCCCCTCCGCCGTCGCCCGGTCCGCCGTGCTCGACGAGGTGACCGTCGACCCCACGGCCACGGTCGCTGCCGACGGCACCATCACCCTCTCCGGCACCTACCGCTGCGCCGGTGCCGCCGGACCCGTGTTCGTGTCCTCGTCGGTGTCCCAGAGCGACCCCCGGGTCCACCACGGCATCGGCGGCTCCTCGGCCCTCTGCGACGGCGCCGAGCACCGCTGGACCAACTCCGAGAAGCGAGCTCAGGGCACGCTGGTCCCGGGACCGGCCCACGTCGAGGCCACCCTGACGGAACTGGCGGGCACGGGCCTCCCGCTCCCGACGTTCCACGCGAGCCGAGAGCAGGACGTCACCGTCGTGCGGGGCTGAGGCCGGCCCGAGCACACCGTGTCCGCCGGGACACGCGAGTGCCGCCGCACCCGGCCCCGTCCTGCGTGCAGCAGGCCGGGGCCGGTCACGACGGCACCCGTGTGAGCCGTGCTCAGATGTCCCGGAAGAGACCGGTCGGCCGCGTGAGCTGCTGTGTTGAGCGGTTGCGGGTCGTTGACCTGGGTGTATGGCATTTCGGCTGTTTCACGCTCGTGCCCGTTGATGCAGATGGAAGTCCCAGAAAAGCCCCAGAGAACCCCCACTGCCGACAGTCGCTCCTTCGGGCTCAGACACGACACAGGATCCAGCCAAATTGACCCGCCCTGTCTGGATCCACCCCTGTGCCAGCGGGATCACCGGCCCGCGTCGGTGGCCACGTCCATGACCGCCGTACCACCCCCGCGTCGGCGGGAACCACCGGTCGTACGCACCCGACCAGTGGACGGTCGTCGAACCCCTCTCTACGTCTGGCGGCACCGGCGGCAGCCCGCCGAGCTTCCGGATGGGTCCTCGCGGCCGTGTCATGTACCGATGCGAAGCCCTCGACAGCTGGATCCGCGAACGGGGGCAGGCCGACTCCCGCTCCAACACGGCGCTGAGCCCACTGAGTACCGCACCCCAGCAGCAGGGCGCCTACATCCCAGGCGCCTGACGCCCTCGCGTCCTAGTACTCCAGCCGTAGATCGTGATCTTCATGCCCGAGCGGCTTGTTGCCGGTAGTGGCTGGCCTGGGATCGGGCCTGGTGGTGGCGCCGCCAGTTTGACCAACCTAGCCGGTGAGCTGTGTCGTGGACGGGTCGGACGACGAGGGTGATGAACAGACGCTGGATTTCGTTGCAGGTGAGTGGGATGAGGGCATCGGGTGCGGGGCGGGTGTGCCCGTCTGCGCGTACGACCGCGAGGAAGGCGTGCGCGAGCATGGCGAGGGTGACCCAGCGTGACCAGGAGGCATAGCGGCGGACCTGGTGCTCGTCGAGTGCGGCCAGGCCCTTGCCGGACTGGAAGAACTCCTCCACCCGCCATCTTGATCCAGCGACTCGGACCAGCATGGTCAGCGGCACGGATGCGGGCGAGTGGCAGTGGTGGTAGGCGAGTTCGCCGGTGCTGCGGTTGCGGCGGACCAGCAGCTGCCGACTCCCGGGGCGGGGGTCGGCGAGGCCGATGACTGCCCAGTCGTAGAAGCGGTGGCCCTTGGCTCCGGCCCCTGCGGGGAGCTTCTGCCAGGCCCGCTTGGGCACCTTCTTGGCCAGGGTGTCCGCACTGAACTTCCCTGCACTGGTGGTGACTTCGTGCGAGCAGGCCACCGCGAGGACGTAGGCGGTGCCGCGTTCCTCCAGTGCGGTTCGTAGTTTCGGGTTGCCGCCGTAGACCTCGTCGCCGGCAACCCAGGCGGCCTGGTGGCCGGCGTCCAGGAACCGGGTGATCATGCGAGCGGCCAGCTCCGGCTTGGTGGCGAAGGTGGTTTCCTCGGCAAGGCCCGCGGCGCGGCAGCGGTCGGGTTCGGAGGTCCAGGAGCGCGGAACGTAGAGTTCCCGGTCCACTGCGGCGTGGCCGCGCTGACCTGCATAGACCAGGTAGACGGCGACCTGGGAGTTTTCGATCCGGCCGGCGGTTCCGGTGTATTGGCGCTGGACGCCGACCGTGTCCACACCCTTCTTCACGTCGCCGGTCTCGTCGACGACCAGCACCGCCTGGTCGTCGTGTAGGTGCTCCACCACGTAGCCGCACACGTCGTCACGGACGGCGTCGGCGTCCCACTTGGCCCGCCCCAGCAGGTGCTGCATGCCGTCCGGGGTGGTCTCTCGGGCCCACTCGGCGATGGTCCAGCAGTTCTTGCGCGGCAGGTCCGACAGGAGCCCGAGCATCAACCGCCTGGCTCGCCGCCGGGGTTCGACCCGCGCGAAACGGCCCGCGATCCGTCCCATCAGGCACTCGAAGAACTCCTGCCAGCGAGCTGGGTCTACGCTGTGGCCTGCGGCCACCGCCTGATCTTCAGTCTTCACACACCGATGATCGACGGTGGCCGTACCCGTCCTCGCACCCGCCCTCTCCGTATCATCGAGTCCATGACAGCCGACCTCCCGGAACCCGTCCACCTCGGTGAGCTGCGCGTCTCCCATGCCGATCGCGAGGCGGTGGTGGAGCGGCTGAACGAGGCGGCGGCCGAGGGCCGTATCGACTTCACTGAGCTGGACGCGAGGCTGAACCAGGCACTAACCGCCACGACCCACGCTGATCTGGCGCCAGTCACCGCCGATCTGCCGCCGGTAGCCGCGTCGGATCCTGGACAGCCGCTGGTCCTCAAGGGTGGCGATCTTGGGGCGGTACGCGCAGGGCGCTGGCAGGCGCCCGCACGAGTATCCGTGTACGGAGGCAGGGGTGGCGCCAAGCTCGACTTCACCCAGGCCACCTGCCGACTCTCTGAGGTCGAGGTCGAGGTGCATGGCGAGGAGGCCGGTGTCACGGTCATCATCCCCGACGGCTGGGCCGTTGAGATCGGCGGGATGGAACTCGGCTTCAGCGGTCTGAAGGACACGACCACTCCCGACCGGCTCCCGGGCACACCGCTGATCCGCCTCACCGGCACCGGCGGCTCAGCGGGCGTGGTCATCCGCCACCCCAACGGCCGAGAGCGCCGCAAGCTGAGGCGCGATCAGCCACGTTGAGCAACAAGATCACGATCTACGGCTGGAGTACTAGCAGCCCCACCGGGGCAGCCGGACACTTCGGCGAACTGGCGACGGCCGACGCGGACACAGTTGCCCTGCGCTTCGTGTGCGTTGACCGCCGCGCCAACTCGGCTCCCGGCTCAGGGCTTTGGGACGCCGAAACTCACGCTCGGAATCCTCCCGTGTCCCACGTGCCCGCTAAACTTCGCGCCGGTCCGGTGGCGAGGAGTGGGTGTTGGCCGCAACGTCAGGCAACAACTCCACCGATTGGACGGGCGAGCCCGTGCGACTGCCGATGGATCTGTGCGACAACGCCCCCGACTGGCACCGGTGGGTCGTCCAGCAAGTAGGAGCAGCCGGTGGCGGTGCGCGGGACGCCAACGCGGCGCTCCGCGCCTTCGTGGTGGAGCGGTTCGGCCCCGGCGTCCTCGACACGCACGACTGGGCCTACACGCCAGGCAGCGGCCGTATGCTCGATCACCTGCTCGGATCGGTACCGAGGGCACAGCGCGGCGCGGTGCTCCCGACGTATCAGCGGGTGGCCGGCGCGCTGCCGGACGGCGCTCCGGTCACCTCGATCGACGTCGCCGCGCCCGACTGGTCCCGGGCTCGCTTCACACCACCGACTCAGAAGCCGGGCCTCTTCGTCGTCAACGCCTTGCACGCCAACCCCCTTGCGTCCAGCCTGTCGCCCGGGTTCCTGACCGATGTCGCGGGGTACGCCCGGAGCACGGGGCTGCTGCTGGTGGAAGACGATCCGTTCCGCGGGATAGGCCCGCGGGACGACCGGTGGCCGACACTGCTGTCGCTACATCCGCAGGGCACCGTCTATCTGGGCAGCTGGACGAAGGTACTGGGGTGGCCAGTCAAGATCGGGTTCGTCGGTTGGCCGCGCGGCTGCCGCAGTGCCGAGAAGTTGCGTGCCGCCGCGCCGACTCCCGAGGCGTCCGCGCTCGTCGATCTCGCGGCGGTGCTGACGACTGACCGGGCGGTCGGGATCCGTCGCCGACGCGATGCCCTGCTCACGTCTCGCCGCGCCGCCGTGGCCGCGCTCCTGCGCACGCTCGACTGGCCATTCGTTCCGCCGAGCGGCGGCGCCCATCTCGCGCTGCTCACCGGACAGGACGTACGGTTGCGGAACATCCTGGCGGCCGAACGGATCGGCGGGCTGGACGCCGCCCACTTCTATCCGCGGTCCGCTCCACGGACGTCCCGACCCTTCCTTCGGCTGGGGCTGTCCAACGTGACCGAGCAGGAGTGGGACGACCTGATGGCCGCTCTGGAGCGCGTATTGGCCCACTTGGAGGCCGACTTCCGCGATTTCGGCTCGGTGGACGACCGGTGAGCGAGAGCGCTCGACGTGAGCGCCGGGGCCGACCGCTCCACCTGCTACGGCCGCTCTTCATCTGACGGAGGCAGCGATGAGAGCATTACGTGCAGCCCGCCTGTTCGACGGAGTCAGGGGCCGGTACATGAGGTCCCCGCTCGTCGTTGTCGAGGACGGCGTAATCGTCGCGGTGGACGAGAACGGGGTTCCCCCGGCCGGGATGCCGGTCGTCGACCTGGGTGACCGCACCCTCCTGCCCGGTCTCGTCGACGCCCATGTGCACCTGGTGCTGCCCGGGGTGCCCGACCCCGTCGCCGCGGCTGCTGCACCGGAGGCCACGTTGCTCATGAACGCCCTCCGTGCGGCGGCAAGTTGTCTCGACGTCGGGATCACCACGGTCCGCGACCTTGGAGACCGCGACTACGTGACCCTCCGGCTCCGGGAAGAAATCGCGCTTCGTCCTCATGCGGGGCCTCATCTCCTGGTGTCCGGCCCGCCGATCACTACTGCTCGGGGCCACTGCTGGTTCCTCGGCGGCGCGCTGGAGAGCCCTGCGGGCCTGACCGAGGCCGTCCGGGTCCGTGCAACGCGTGGCGTCGACCTCATCAAGATCATGGCCAGCGGCGGCGAGATCACCCCCGGGAGCCGCTCGTGGCAGGCGCAGTACACGGCAGCCGAGCTGCGATCGGTAGTCGTCGAGTCGCACCGGCTGGGGCTTCCAGTAGCCGCCCACGCGCACGCGGTCGACGCCATGGAGCGCGCGCTGGCGGCCGGTGTGGACACCGTCGAACACGGCACGTTCCGTACGCCGACCGGAGTGGAGCCGGATCGCCGGCTGATCGAGCGCGTCGCCGAGGCCCGCCTCCCTGTGTCCGTGACCACGGGGTTCTCTCCGGCTGGCCCGCCGCTCGACGAATCGGCCCGCGTGCGGATCGAGCGGACTCTCGCAGCGGCCGTCGACATGCGGGACGCCGGCGTGCGGATCGTCTGTGCCAGCGATGCCGGGATATCCGACCAGAAGCAGCACGGGTTGCTGCCCCACGGCGTCATCCGGCTGGTTGAGGCCGGCTTCTCGTCGGCGGAAGCCCTGCGGGCCGCCACATCGACCGCGGCTGAAGCGTGCGGTCTAGTCCGGAAGGGACGTGTCGCCCCCGGATTCGACGCAGATCTCCTCGCGGTGACCGGTGACCCGCTCCGTGACATCACCGCGATCCTGGCCGTCGCGGCCGTCTACCGCGGCGGTCGGCGCGTGCGGTGCTTCGGGTCGAAGAACACTCCAGAATTCCGCTTCTAATAGGCCCGAACTTCCCTGGAGTTAGATCTCCTCCAAGTGTACGCTCACTCCAGCGCCGGAACGGAAAGGAGACCTCCGTCCGTGATTGTTTCCTATCTGCACGATTTCGTCTTTGCCTCGAACCCCAAAGCCGCGTCGACCAGTATTGAGACCGCCCTCGTCGCCTTCCAGGAGCGAGCCGACCTGGACGCGATCGAGTGCCCGGGTTTCTACACGGCACGACATATGCCTGCGGTGGAAATACGAGAGCGGATTGGTCCGAGCCAATGGGACCGCATGTTCACCTTCGGGGTGGTACGCCATCCCTGTGACTGGCTGGTGTCCCAGTTGACGTACAACTACCGCCGTCTGGGCCTTCCGGTGCCGCAGGGCCGTCGGCTGACGAACGACGACGTACGGCGCGTCCACGCCATTCTGGCCGACAGGCGGGGCCAGCCGGCCAGCGCCAGCGGGAGCCAGTGGGCATTCCTGTGCTCGGAGGCTCGCACCCCGGTTGTCAGTGCCGTCGTCACGCTCGAGAGCCTCGACGAGGGCTGGTCCGGGCTGCTGGAGCGGGTCGACGCGGCGGTCCCGCCGCTTGCGCGGCTGAATCGGACCGGTCATCCGGACTGGACCGACTGGCTTGACAAAGGCGCCCGCAGAGCCGTCGAGGCGCTGTGGGAAGACGATTTCGACCTGTACCGGCAGGCCGGAACACCGAAGATGGTGGACCGGCGCAGCGGCTGAGCCCTTCTTCGTCCGCTCCCGCCGTAGTTACCCCGTCTCAGTCCTCCTGTGCCAGGGCTCGTGCGACGGCCTCGCCCGCGCCCTCCACCTCAGCTGGCGAGCGGGATTCCAGGATTTCAGCCCAGGTCGGCAGGAACGAACCGCGGAACTGCTGGAAACCCAGAGGCCGGGCATGGAACCAGACATGGAAGTGAGCGTGCCCGTCCCCGGACCGGTAGACATGAACGCGTCCGACGTTTCCGAGCCCGAGGATCGCTCGCTCTATGCGGGCACACAATGGCCCGAACTCGGAGATCAACTCGCTCGGCATATCGGCGAACGATTCCCAGTGCGCTCGAGTGTGCAGAATTACGGTGCCCGGAAACGGTGAGGGTCGACGCAATCGGAGTCGCCAATTCCGGTCGGTCCAGATGAATTCCTCCTCCGCAGCCGCGCAGAACTCACAGTCCTCCGGTCCCGACTCACCCGGCCGAACGAGCTCCACGGCCTCGCCGACGAGGTTCTGGGGAAGCACCGGCGACTTGAACGGAAAAGTGGGGAACGCTGTGATGCCCGTCAGGTCGTCCTTCGGTCGGAACTGCGTCATGGCAGGGAATCCTAGACCGGCTCGCTCACCGATACAGCTCGTCGACCTCGGCCAGTCGAGCCACCACGGCGCGCACCTGCTGGAGGTCGTCACGCCGTGCCACCATCAGGGCGTCGGCGGTGTCCACGACGATGCTGTCCGTGATACCGACGAGCGCGATCGCCCGCGGAGAGGTCTGAATGACGAGGTTGCGCGCGCTGTCCGTGGTGACGATCAGACGGGTGTCCGGGACCACCACGACGTTGCCCGCGCCGTCCGCCGACCGTGCGGCCAGGACCGCGTACAGCTGGTCCCAGCTCCCGAGGTCGCTCCAGTCGAACGACGCGGCCACCACATAGAGGTTGCGTGCCCGCTGGGTCAGTGCGTAGTCGATCGAGACCGCTTCGGCGTCGGCGTACACCTTGTCGACGAACGCTTGCCCGGTGCCGTCGGCAGGCCACAACAGACCGCTGAGTCGTGGGACGTGCGTCGCGAGGCCGGCCTCGAACGTGTCGACGTGGAACGTGTAATAGTTGGCGTTCCAGAGGTACCGGCCCGACGCGACGAACGACCGTGCCAGACCCCTGCTGGGCTTCTCTGTGAAACTCAGGGCACGGTGGACCGTGGGCCCACCGGCTTCCCGACCGCCGTCCCCCAGCTCGATGTAGCCGAAGCCGGTGTTGGCCGAGGTCGGTACGACTCCGGCCACCACGATGACGGGCCGGGCGGCGGCGCAGGTGGCGGCGGCCGTGACCGTGGCCCGGAACTCCGCCGCCTGCCCCACATAGTGATCGGACGGCAGATTGACGATCACGGCGTCAGGGCGGCGCGCCCGGATCAGCGCGGCCGCCACGGCCATGGCCGGCGCGGTGTTGAGCGCTCGTGGCTCGACGAGCAGATTCTCCGGCGGCAGTTCGGGAAGCTGCGCGCGCACCAGACCGGCGTACCGCCGACCCGTGACGACGACGACCCGCTCGATCGGCACCAGGCCGTCGAGCAGTACGACGGTTTCCTGCAGCATGGTGCGGCCGCTGCCGGTCAGATCCAGAAACTGCTTAGGTCGCCGGGAAGTCGACAACGGCCACAGCCGTGTCCCGGACCCCCCCGCCAAAATGATTGCGTGCAGTGCGTCCCGGTCGAACCTCATGCCGTCCACCGTCCTCACCCGAATGGAGGGACTCGCACACAACGGTCAAACGTGCCAAGCAAGTTAGGTCCGGGCTGTACCCTACAACGGCGGTTTCGAGCCCTGTGGTGGTTCCCACCCAGGCTCGTCGAACCGCTGGGCCCGCCGCGTCGAAGGAGCCGTTCCATGCCCGAGCACCGCGACTACGACTACAATGAAGAGGCGCGGAACTACGACGCGACCCGGGGCGGCGACGCCCGCGCGACCGCCGTGGCGAACGCCGTTCACGAGCTCCTGCCGGCCGGATCGCGGATCCTTGACATCGGCGGTGGCACCGGCATTGTGGCGAACTTCCTACTCAAGCTCGGCCACGAGGTCACGGTCGTCGACTCCTCCGCCGAGATGATTCGGATGTGCGAGGCGCGCGGAACCGCGCCTGCGGTGCACGCCGACGCCACCTCGTTGCCCTTCCCCTCCAGCAGCGTCGACAATGTGATCATGATCTGGCTGCTGCACATCGTCGAGGACCCGGCCCCGTTCATCGCCGAGATGGCGCGGGTGCTGAAGCCCGGCGGACGGTTTGTCACCACGGTGGACAAGCTCCAGAGCAGCAAACCAGGCCACACCCGGGCACGGACCGACGCTCCCGAACTCATCTCCCGGCTGTGCCAGGAGATCGGCTTGGCCGAACAGGCG
The DNA here is from genome assembly GCF_044766365.1 of Streptomyces sp. NPDC102279. Taxonomy (NCBI): domain Bacteria; kingdom Bacillati; phylum Actinomycetota; class Actinomycetes; order Kitasatosporales; family Streptomycetaceae; genus Streptomyces; species Streptomyces sp. NPDC102279. Next base: position 323,367 of record NZ_JBIWLU010000010.1, read on the forward strand.
CCGTCGAGCTTCGTCGGCTACGGCCAGCAGGGCGAACCGGTGTACCAGCTCGCGGTCTTCGAGCGTATCTAGAGCGTGCCGCGACGGCGTACGGACCAACGATGATCAGCCATGAGGCGCACCCCCGTCGGCCCTGGAGCGACGGCCTGCCGTCGACCAGCGGCCTGTGGACCCTGGGTGACTTGGGCGAGGACACACTCGACGGCAGGCGCGTTCTCATCACCGCCGACATCGACGTGGCCCGTCGGCAGACGAGCAACGAATCGCACTTCAAGATCGCGCGACTGGCCGAAACTGTCGAGTACCTGCTGCAGCGCAACGCCGTCGTCCTGGTGTTGGGCGCTCAGGGCGGCACGTCCGTGCGCGTACTCGAACCTGGGAACACCCAGGGCCTGGAGTGGCACCGCAAGGCGCTCGCCCGCGCCCTGCCCGACGGCCGGGCCGTCACGCGCTTCGACCGGCTGGACGATCTTTCGGCTGTCGCCCCCGCTCCCGGCACGGTCGCCCTGCTGCCTAACCTGGCCGAGCTGAGCCGGGAGGAGGACGTTCCCCCGTCCGGCGAGAACGCCCTCGGTGAGGCGCTGCTCCCCACGCTGCTGCGGGGCCACTTCGACGTCTTCGTCCTCGATGACTTCCGGTCCACCGTCCGGGCACTGCCCTCCAACGTCGGGCTCGCCGCCCACAAGCCTCGAGCGGTGGGCCTCGGTCTCCAGGGAGACCTCGACAGCCTGGCACGGCTGGTGACACGCAGCCGAGCCCTGCGTGACGACAGCCGACGGAGCCGGGTCTGCTTCATCGGCAGCTCTCGTCCCGAGGATGTCACCGTGGCCCGCTCCCTGCTCACCGCTGACGTGTTCGACCGGATCGTGCTGGGGCCGATGCCGTCACTGACGATCTATCAGGAATTGGGTTACGCCTTGGGGGCGGGGCCAACCGCGGATCTCGAGTCACTCGTTCGGACCCACAGGGCTGTGGTGGCCCCGCGCGCGGTACCCAGCTTCGCGCCGGACCACCACGACCGCCTCGTCCTGCCGACCGATTTCATGGTCGCGAACCGGGCCGGGCGAGGCAAGGCGCGCCGCGTCACCCCGGAGGGCCTGGGAGAACTCGCGGAGGACGACCGCATCATGTCGATCGGCCCCGAGACTCTGAAGGCCTTCGCCGAGGAGACGCGCCAAGCCGGGCTGATCTTCCACTTCGGCATGATGAGCGCGGGTCAACGACCGTACGTCGCCTACACCGAGGCGGTGATCCGCACCAACCTCAAGTCGACGGCCGAGGTCTACATGGCCGGCGATCACATCCTGGAGATCGCTCACGACATCGGGCTGGTGTCGGCGCTGCGCGGTCGCAGCACTGGTGCGCAGACCGCCAGTTCGCTGCTGAGTGGCCTACAGGTGCCCGGGCTGGCGCCGTTTCGGAAGGCCGACGCCGACGGCGGGCCGGGCGACCACGACAGGACCGGGGACCCGGACGTGACTACCCCCACGTCAGGCCGATGACCCCCGCCGCCCCCCGGCGCACCGTCGCGTCCGGGTCGTGGGTCGCACACCGTGCCACGAGCGGGCGAGTATCGGTGTTGTCCGGCCAGAAGTAGGCGAGGGTCTCCACGGCTGTCAGCCGGACAGTGGCATGCGGATCGTCCACGGCCAGGTCTGCCGCCAGCCGGAATGTCTCCCCGGGGTCGCCGCAGCCCGCCGCCAGTCCGCGCAGGGCGGCTCCGCGTACGGACGCGGCGGCATCCGTACGGGCCAGCTCCGCCAGGCCCGCGGCGACGCGCGGATCCGGCGGATGGCCGATGGCCAGCGCCTGAACGGCGCTCTGCCGGACACCGAGGCTCTGGTCGCGCACCGATCGGTCCAGAACCAGCGGTACCGTCTCGGCGTGCTGCGGCCAGGCCTGTGCCAATAGAAGCACGGACGCCTGGCGGACGGCCCAGTCCGGATCCTGCTCGGAGGCCGCGGCCACCAGCTGTCGTACACCGGGGTCGCTGGGCCAGGTGGCAGCCAACGCCCGCAGCGCCGCTCGCCGGATCGACTCCTCCGGATCCTCGGCGGCGTGAGCCCGCAGCACCCGTCGGGTGTTCGGATCGTCACGCCAACCGGAGGCCAGACAGCCGAGGGCGGCGCGGCGGACGATGTCGCTGTCGTCCGACTCGGCCAGGTCGGCGATGAGGCGGTGGGTCTCCGGCAGATCCGACCAGTTCCGGGCGATGCAGGAAAGCGCAGCGCGGCGTACGTCCTCGTCGTGGTCCTCGGCGGCTCGCACAAGGACCACTTCATGTACCGCCGCGTCGTCCGGCCACTGCACGCCGAGCGTTTCGATGGCGTGTGCGCGTACCGCCCAGTCGGCATCTTCGGTTGCCCACCGCAGGAGACCGGCCCGAGTGGCCGCCTCCTCGTGCTCGGCGTCGGCCAGCATGGTCACGATCGCCTGACGTACCGAAGGGCTCGGATCCGTCGCATATGCCGTGAGCAGCAGCTCATAGGCGTCCGGGTAGTCCACCAGCGGCGAACTGGCTCCGAGGAGCGCCACGGTCCGCACGTCCTCGTCGTCGTCGGTGGCGCGTTCCACCAACAAGGGCAGGGTCCCAGGGTGGTGCGACCACACGCCGGCCAGGGACTTGAGCGCGGCTCCGCGGACAGTCCAGTGCGCGTCGCTCACTGCGCGGCCGATGAGAAGGTCCCGGGTGCGGCCGGCCTGCGGCCAGGCGGTGACCATTCCCTCCAGAGCCGCCTTGCGCACCCCGGCGTCGCCGTCGTCGACGGCACGTCCGGCGAGCACGTCCTGGACGTCGGCGCCACCCACCGCGAGTACCGAGAGCGCCCGTACGGCAGCCTGCCGGACAGCCCGGTGAGGGTCCTCGGTCGTCCGCCTCACGATGAGGGCGAGGGACTCTGCGCTGCCATGCGCGACCGACACGATGCCGTCGACGGCGGCCCTGCGTACGACGGCGTCGGCGTCCCCCTGCAGGCGGTCGCGGACAATGGCGTCGGCCTCCGGGTCGACGCCGAACCCGTTGGACAGGGTGGTTACTGCCGCCGCTCGCACCCTCGGGTCGGCGTCCAGCTCTGCCCGGCGCAGTACGACGGCGCGGAGCTCGGGATGGGTCGGCCACAAGCCGTCCAGGAGTTCTACGCAGGCCCGCCGAACCATTGGCTCCGGGTCGACCTCGGCGCGTTGTTCCAGCAGGGTGCGGACAGTCGGCTCGGCCCACCAGCGGGAGACCAGTGCGTTGATGCAGGTGCGGCGTACCTCGCCCGCCGGATCGGTGTCGGCGCGCCGGACCAACTGCGCGTACACCGCGGCGTCGCATTCCCGGTGGTCTGCCAGGACGTCGGCGGCGGCGGCACGGACGAGCGGATCGTGATTGAGGCGGGCATCCCGGGTCAGTTCGGCCTCGTCGCCCAGCGGCGCGTTCATCCGGGCGGCCAACTGTGCCACGGGACCCGAGAGGGACTTGCCCGCTCCGGCGTACCAGGCGCGGAAGAGCCGTGCACCGAACCATCGGTGACCGAGCGCTGTGAAGGTAGGCAGGGCCGCCTCCTGCAACGCTGCCTGGAGCGCGCCGTCGGGGTTCGCATCGAGCATCAGCAGCAGTTCGAAGATCCTCGCCATGACGGCGTCGACCTGGGCTGTCAGCCGTACGCTCGGCCGGACCTCGTGCAGGGCGCGGACTGCTAGCAGGCTGCCGGCGGGCAGGTGCGCCTCGTCGAAGCGCCAGGCCTGGTCCGCGGTGAGGAGCCGGCCGATGATCGCGGCCGCGAACCGTTCTTTCATCCGGACGACGAGCAGGAGGACTTCCGACCAGGCCGGGTCGGCGCCGTGTTCCTCGAACAGCGTCAGGAGGTCGTTTTCGTCCATGAGCCGGTCGTCGAACTGGTGCACGATGTCGAGGGCGGCGAGGTATTCGAGAAAGGCGCGGTGAACAAATCCATACATTCCAGCGCCAAATCGGGACAGGATGTAATTGCGGGTGCGCAGTTGGTCGATCATCGAGTGGGCGGCGGTTCGGGCGACCGGCCGCTGGTAGCCGCGCTCGTCTCGAAGGTAGATCTCGAACGCGTCCTGAAGGTCCTGTTCGGTGATTCGGTTGCCGCCGATGCTCGCTTTGCCGAGCAGCATGGTGCGCGCCAGGATCCGCAGGAGGTCAAGTTTGTCGTCATACAGCAACCCCTCCTGGTTGGGGAAGCTGTGTGCCTCCACGTCCCAGTGCTCCACCAGCAGCGAGACCGCGAACTCGTAGACGTGCACGCGATCGCGCGGCAGTTCGCGGCGGCGTCCCATGATGCAGAGCAGCGTGAGCAGCAGTGGGTTTCCGGCGAGTTCGTGCACGGCCGGCGAGCTGCCCACGGCCGAGATCAGACGGCCTCTCAGCCGCTCCCCCTCTGCGCGGTCGTCGGCGCAGGCGATCTCGTACCAAGCGGTGACGAACGAGGAGATCTGGCCAACGTCGAGGTCCTGCAACTGGTACAACTCGAAGCCCGCGTCGTCGAGAGTCTGGCGGTGGTAGCCGACCGGCCGGGACGTGACCACCGTGCGCGCGTTGGGATAGCGGCGCGCGAACTCGCGGATCTCGCGGCACACGGCGTTTCTCCGGTCCCGGTCGAAGACCTCGTCGAGTCCGTCGAAGACGACGACCACGGGGCGGCCACTTTCCAGGTACGGATTCAGCACGGACGCTGGCAGTCCTAGTCCCTGGGCGTGGTGGAGCTGGTCGATGAAGTCGACGAACGAGGTGAGGCCGGTGGCGCTGTAGAGCCGGAGTTCCACCAGGAGGGGCAGGGTGCCGGCCAGCGCGGGCAGCGGATCGACGGCGACGCCGATGTGGCCGGTGAGGGCGGCCGAGTGGAGTTCAGCCAGCCTGAGGACCAGATAGCGGGCGATCGTCGACTTCCCCGATCCGGGATCGCCGAGCAGCACCAGGTGTCGGTGGTCCGGGCCCGCGATCAGGCCGAGCACGGGGCGCGTCGGCTGCCACTGGTCGGTGAGCGCAGGGCCGAGGATCTCCGACTCCAGATCCCGCGGCATGCCGCGCGGATCGGCCTCCTCGCCTAGGAGGAGACGTCGGCGGAACTCCCTGGGCAACTCGACTGCGGGCGGGTCGGCGCGGGCCAGCGGCGGGGTGAAAACCTCCTGGAGCGGCACCCGCAGCCGGTCCTCGACGTTGGTCATGGCCAACAGCATCTCCAGGTTGACCTGCTGGTAGTACTCCTGAACGCGTCGCAGGTAGTCGCCCAGTCGGTGGTCCTGCGGTGACGGGGTCTCGCCGTCCGGCGCGTCCGCGGGCGGGAGGTCCGCGGTGCGGGCCCGCTCCCACGCGGCCAGCCACTGGGCCACGTCGGGGCCGGCGACCTGGCACACGGCGAGAAACGTCAGCAGCTTTCCCCGGACCGGCAGGCGCTTGCCGGTAACGATCTCACCGACGGTGCTCTTGCCGAGGGACTCCCACGCAGGCCCGTCCTGCCTGCGTGGCAGGCTCTGCGCGATCCGGTCCATCGCCTCGTACGACAGGCCGCGGCGCAGTCTCAGTCCGTCCAGGCAGATGGCCAGCTGGCCGGGTGTGTTCACTCTCGAGGGGTCAACGCCCGGAACCGGGGCCGGCTGGTTCATGAGCCCTCCCGTTCTGCCCTCCGACGCTCCCGTGCCCCTCCGGTACACGGCCCGGAAGGCCTCCGGCCGACCGTACATCGTCGCAGCTCACCAGAGGCAACGTAGCTGCAGGGGCTCCGAGTTGCTCCGACGCCGTACCGGAGGACGGGGCCGGAACCGTCCACTGGACATGTCCACCCGGGGTGCAGGCGCCCGCCCCCCTGACGTCACCAGGAGATCCCGATGCAGCAGTGGCTCGATGTCCTTTCCGTAGTCGGCGATGTGCTCAACCTAGTAGCCGTGCTGACCGACCTGGTCACGGTGGTGCTCGACAATCGCAGGCGCAGCCGGACGACGGACGGCTGATCCGCACGTCCCGGTCTTGCACCGGGGTGCCGCGAGGGTGGCGTGGACGACTTCGGAAGTTCACGCCACCGCTCAGAGGGCGGTCCGGCCAGAGTCGGCTCCGTCAGGCCGGGTCCCCGAAGCGTCCTCGTACGACCCCGTCGTGCAGGTAGGTGGGCAGCGGAACACCGCCTGCCGTGAGGCGCTTCGTGGCCACCTGCTCCTCGGTGTCGCTCGGGAAGCCGTCCAAGAGGTGGAGGCACTGCTTCACCCATTCGCGTGACCGATTCCAGTTGCCGAGGTCGCGGTGGAGCACGGCCAGCGCGTAGGCGGTCTCTGTGGCGGCCCATCGATCGTCGCCCATTTCCCGCAGGAAGCCGGCCTCCAGGTCGTCGCTAGAGGCGACACGGGTCTCGCTGGTCATGGTGCCCTCTTTTCATACGTTGAACTCCCGGTGGGGTTCAACGCAGTGACAGTCCGATGGTGACGCTCCCCACGGCTTAATAAGTGAAGTTCTCGGCGAGGGTGCGGTAGTCGTGCAGTTCGCCCTTGTCGAACCACAGCCCTACTTCCATGTCCGCCTCTTCCTTGTTCCCGGACGCGTGGACGAGATTCGCCACGGCCTTGCCGGAGGCGAGGCTGGCCGACCGGCTGTAGTGGGAGAAGTCGCCACGGACCGTCCCCGCCGCCGCCTCGTTCGGGTAGGTGTTGCCGACGATCTTCCGCACTGTGGCCACTGCGTCGGCGCCCTCCAGGACGAGCGCGATGACGGGAGTCTGCTGCATGAACGTGGAGGTCATCCCGTACACCTGCGGGCCGAGTCGTTCCTCGAGGTCGAAGTAGTGGCGCCGTGTGAACTCGGCGTCCATCTGCTTCATCTTGACGCCGACGATTTTCAGTGCCGCATCCTCGAACCTGGAAATGATCTTCCCTGCGAAGCCGCGTACCACCGCGTCCGGTTTCAGCAGTACGAGAGTGCGTTCCACCGGCTGCTCCTGCATCTGGCCCATGGCTTCCCTTTCAGCTTTCGAATAGGCGACTTGACGGACGCTCAGAGCGCCACCAGTTCTGAGGTTACCGGCGCCCGGAACGCTGTCTGCCGGACATGCGAAGATCCTCGATCCGGAGGACGTCAGGTCGGTGCATGAGCTACGGCGCAGGCAGGGGCGCGCCGCCGTGTGAGCGCGTACCAGCAGTGAAAGGTACAGGCCCTCGCCCGGTCGCTCACCCGAGAGGAACAGAAGTACCTGTGGACCATCTCCAATCGGTTGCGGATCACTACGCCCATGCGTACCGCACGCTCTCGAAGCTCATCCGGCCAGAGGGTCGGACAGGGGCGAGCTGCCGGGCGGCTGCGCCCGAGGGGTGTTCGACGTTTGAGTACGTGTACGAACCCTCAGGTCGGAAGCCCGTCTTAGGCAATTTATCCGGGGACTTTTCGGGGACTTTCAAGCCTGTCCCAGGGACATTCCGGGGACTTGCCGCGGCCTAAGCAGGGGAGGCCCTGACAGCGCTGAAAGATAAGAACGCGCTGGTCAGGGCCTACTTGCTCAGCACTCGATGATGTTCACAGCCAACCCGCCCCGCGCCGTCTCCTTGTACTTGACGGACATGTCCGCGCAGGTGTCCTTCGCCAACGGGATGGGAGGGCGGACGCGTACGTCGAGGCCGGCAGGTCATCAAGACGACGTGTTCCCGGGCAGGGTCGTCGCGGATGCTCTCAGCGGGCGCCTCGGTCAGCAGGTCACCGACCCGGACGTGGGGGTCAGCCGGATGATCGAAGGAGCGCCGGTGCGCGTGGAGGTCCGGGCTGGAACTGGCCGTAGCGGTGTAGTGCGCTTGATGCGCGTGCGCGGTTAGGACTGAACTCCGAATCTCAGGAACGCCAGTGGCACCGTCGGTGCGGATATTGCGAGGCCCCTTTGGCGAGCACTCTCCGTGAATACTGACGGTCACTCAGATGTCTCTGATGCATCGTCACCAATTTAAGATCATCTTGCACGCGCGTTGCACAAGGTGATGAAAAACAGCGACTATCAATGGAGGGTCCCGCAAGTGTGTAACGGCAGGTCAGTAGGCATTTAGGAGTGTCGTGCCCCTCATCTCCTAGTGATCTGGTTGTGAGTTCGTTGGGCACCACGTGAGGTGCTTTCCGCACCGATTCACGGGTTCGCCTGACGGGTGCCGACTGGCTTCGGTCTGCTGTTGGTTGTGGGTGACAGCAGGCTGGAGCCGCTGGTCCTGAGCGAGACCGAGCGGCGGGTGTTGAGCAACTGGGCCAGGCGTCGGACGACCGCGCAGGGACTGGCCCTGCGGGCACGGATCGTGCTGGCGTGCGCGGAGGGCGGGCCGAACCTGGCGGTCGCGGCCCGGCTGGGGGTGAACAGGAGCACCGTCGCCAAATGGCGCACGCGGTTCCTGCGTGACCGGCTCGACGGGCTCGCGGACGAGCCGCGGCCCGGCGTGCCACGGACCATCACCGATGCCCGGGTCGAAGAGGTGGTGGTCCGCACGCTGGAACAGACACCCGACGGCGGGACACACTGGTCGAAGCGGGAACTGGCGAAGGTCGTGGGAATCTCGCCGGCGAGCGTGCTGCGGATCTGGCACGCCTTCGGCCTGCAGCCATGGCGGACCGAGACCTTCAAGATCTCCCCGGATCCGCTTCTGATCGACAAGATCCGCGATGTCATCGGCCTCTACCTGGCCCCGCCGGCCAACGCGGCGGTGTTCGCGGTGGACGAGAAGCCGCATATCCAGGCGCTTGAACGGACCGCGCCGGTCCTGCCCATGCTGCCGGGTGTCCCCGAGCGGCGCAGCTTCGACTACGTCCGCCACGGCACGGTCGATCTGTTCGCCGCCCTGAACACCGCGACGGGCAAGGTGATCACGAAGCTGTCCGCGCAGCACCGGGCCGTGGACTTCCGCGACTTCCTCGACGAGATCGACCGCCAGACCGATCCGGGCCTGGCGGTCCACGTGGTCTGCGACAACCTCTCCGCCCACAAGGCGCCGGTGGCCCACAAGTGGCTGCTCACGCACCCCCGTTTCCACCTCCACTTCACCCCCACCTACTCGTCGTGGATCAACCAGGTCGAGCGGTGGTTCGCCGAACTGGAACGGCGCTGCCTCGAACGCGGGGTGTTCTGCTCCCTCGACGACCTCAAGGCCGCACTCGAGGACTGGATCAAGGTCTGGAACGACCAGGCCAGACCCTTCAAATGGACCAGGACCGCCGACCAGATCATCGACCGCATCTGCCGCTACTGCTCACGCATCTCCGGACCGGCTCACTAGGGGCACGACACTCCGGCGGTCAGATGTCCCGGAAGATCTCGATCTGCGCGCCGATCGAGTTCAGGCGTTCCGCGAGGTCCTCGTAGCCGCGGTTGATGACGTACACGTTGCGCAGCACCGAGGTGCCGTCGGCGGCCATCATCGCGAGCAGGACGACCACGGCGGGGCGCAGCGCGGGCGGGCACATCATCTCGGCGGCGCGCCAGCGGGTCGGGCCCTCGACCAGGACGCGGTGCGGGTCGAGGAGCTGGAGCCGGCCGCCGAGGCGGTTGAGGTCCGTCAGGTAGATCGCCCGGTTGTCGTAGACCCAGTCGTGGATCAGCGTCTTGCCCTGCGCGGAGGCCGCGATGGCCGCGAAGAACGGGACGTTGTCGATGTTCAGACCGGGGAACGGCATCGGGTGGATCTTGTCGATGGGCGCCTCCAGCTTGGAGGGCCGCACGGTCAGGTCCACCAGCCGCGTACGTCCGTTGTCCGCGAAGTACTCGGGCGTGCGGTCGTGGTCGAGGCCCATCTCCTCCAGGACCGCGAGCTCGATCTCCAGGAACTCGATCGGCACCCGCCGCACCGTCAGTTCCGACTCGGTGACCACGGCGGCGGCGAGCAGGCTCATCGCCTCGACCGGGTCCTCGGAGGGCGAGTAGTCGACGTCGACGTCGATGTTCGGCACGCCGTGCACGGTGAGCGTGGTGGTGCCGACGCCCTCCACCCGTACGCCCAGGGCCTCCAGGAAGAAGCACAGGTCCTGGACCATGTAGTTGGACGAGGCGTTGCGGATGACGGTCACGCCGTCGTGGCGGGCGGCGGCGAGCAGCGCGTTCTCGGTGACGGTGTCCCCGCGCTCGGTCAGCACGATCGGCCGCCCGGGAGTGACGGACCGGTCGACCTGGGCGTGGTAGAGCCCCTCGGTCGCCGCGATGTCGAGCCCGAACCGACGCAGCGCGATCATGTGCGGCTCGATGGTCCGGGTGCCGAGGTCGCAACCGCCCGCGTACGGCAGCTTGAAGGCGTCCAGGCGGTGCAGCAGCGGGCCCAGGAACATGATGATGGAGCGAGTGCGGCGTGCGGCCGCCGCGTCGATCGCCTCCATGTCCAGCTCGCTCGGCGGCACGATCTCCAGGTCGACGCCCCCGTTGATCCAGCGGGTGCGGACACCGATCGAACCGAGCACCTCCAGAAGGCGGTACACCTCTTCGATGCGGGCGACCCGGCGCAGCACCGTGCGCCCCTTGTTCAGCAGCGTCGCGCACAGCAGCGCGACACACGCGTTCTTGCTGGTCTTGACGTCGATCGAGCCGGACAGACGACGTCCGCCGACGACGCGCAGATGCATCGGACCCGCGTAGCCGAGCGAGACGATCTCGCTGTCCAGCGCTTCGCCGATACGGGCGATCATCTCAAGGCTGATGTTCTGGTTGCCGCGCTCGATGCGATTGACGGCGCTCTGACTGGTGCCGAGCGCCTCGGCAAGCTGCGCCTGTGTCCAGCCCCGGTGTTGCCGGGCGTCACGGATGAGCTTGCCGATACGTACGAGGTAGTCGTCTGCCATGGCGCGACCGTATATCGGATGTGAGATAAAAAGAAATGGAGCGCCGCCTTCCGGGTGATGGGCCCCATCGGCCGGTGAGGGCGGGGGAGTTCGGGTGTGGTGGCGCGCCACGCAACAGCACGGCGGCGACCGTCGAGGGGCTCCCGAAGGTGCCGCCCGTCGACGTCGCCGCCGGTGAGTGCCGTGAAGAAACGCGTCTGTGACGGTTCGTCGAGACTGCCGCCCTATGTCGCTCTTGCGTTACTTTGCCTTACGGGTCTTGCGCCAACCGAACGGACCCGGCAGGTCCATCGACGTCGTCCTGCGCCCGGTGGTGCTGTGCGTGTACCTCGGACCGTGGTCGCCGCCCGTGGTGATGGACATCGACTTGCGGTTGATGTTCAGTCGCACGCCGGGAAAGATCTTGAAGCTCTTGCGGAACGTGAGCGGCATGACTGCCCCTTCGCCTCGGTTGCGCCGGGCGATCCCGGCAGAACACCTGGTACCCCGAAAGTGCTCCGATGTGCCTGCCTCTGTCGAGCGGAGACCGCCAACTTCCCTGCGTGACCGTCCCGCTGGGTCCCGCGTCGCGGAAACCGAGGTCCCTGAGGGGCTGATGGAGGGGCACGGTCAGGGGGGCGGCCGGGGTGCGGCCGGGAACGCGGTCGGCGCCCGCGGGTACGGGAGAGGGGTCGGCGCCCGCGGGTACGGGAGAGGGGTCGGTCTCCTGCTTCGTCCGTTCCCTCCGTCGGCGCCCGTCGGCGCCCGTCGGCGCTCGCGGACGTGTCCGCGAGGCGGGGTGAGGCAGGAGGGTCATCATGGCGGAGACAAGGGGGACCCGCGTGGACATCAGGGCGCCCGGACATGACCTGCCCGCGCCCATGTACTAGAGTTATCTCGACATCGAGATATCTGCCGAGGCGTACCGCGGCCGCACTGCGTCGTCCATCCGACGGTAAGGGTTACCTAACTTAGCCTTACCTTAGCGGATTGGCCAGGACGCCGTGGCGGCAGGATGCGGTGGGAACGCGCACATCAATGAAGGAGACTGTCGTGTCGGCGAACAGCTTCGACGCCCGCAGCACGCTGCAGGTGGGCGACGAGTCGTACGAGATCTTCCGGCTGGACAAGGTGGAAGGCTCGGCTCGCCTTCCGTACAGCCTGAAGGTGCTGCTGGAGAACCTGCTCCGTACCGAGGACGGCGCGAACATCACCGCCGACCACATCCGGGCCCTCGGCGGCTGGGACTCGCAGGCGCAGCCCAGCCAGGAGATCCAGTTCACGCCGGCCCGCGTGATCATGCAGGACTTCACCGGCGTGCCCTGCGTCGTCGACCTCGCCACCATGCGTGAGGCCGTCAAGGAGCTCGGCGGCGACCCGGCGAAGATCAACCCGCTGGCCCCGGCCGAGCTGGTCATCGACCACTCCGTCATCGCCGACAAGTTCGGCACGAACACCGCGTTCGCCCAGAACGTCGAGCTGGAGTACGGCCGCAACAAGGAGCGCTACCAGTTCCTGCGCTGGGGCCAGACCGCGTTCGACGAGTTCAAGGTCGTCCCGCCGGGCACCGGCATCGTCCACCAGGTGAACATCGAGCACCTGGCCCGTACGGTCATGGTCCGAGGCGGCCAGGCGTACCCCGACACCCTCGTCGGCACCGACTCGCACACCACGATGGTCAACGGCCTGGGCGTCCTCGGCTGGGGCGTCGGCGGCATCGAGGCCGAGGCCGCGATGCTCGGCCAGCCGGTCTCCATGCTCATCCCGCGCGTCGTCGGCTTCAAGCTCACCGGTGAGCTCACCCCCGGCACCACCGCCACCGACCTGGTCCTCACGATCACCGAGATGCTGCGCAAGCACGGCGTCGTCGGCAAGTTCGTCGAGTTCTACGGTGAGGGCGTCGCCGCCACCTCGCTGGCCAACCGCGCCACCATCGGCAACATGTCGCCGGAGTTCGGCTCCACCGCCGCGATCTTCCCGATCGACGGCGAGACCATCAAGTACCTCAAGCTGACCGGCCGCTCCGAGCAGCAGATCGCGCTCGTCGAGGCGTACGCCAAGGAGCAGGGCCTCTGGCTCGACCCGGCCGCCGAGCCCGACTTCTCCGAGAAGCTGGAGCTCGACCTCTCCACGGTCGTCCCCTCGATCGCCGGCCCGAAGCGCCCGCAGGACCGCATCGTCCTCGCGAACGCCTCCGAGCAGTTCAAGAGCGACGTGCGCAACTACGTCGCCGACGACGACGAGGCGGGCAAGGAGTCCTTCCCGGCCTCCGACTCCCCGGCCGCCACGAACGGCGTCCCCTCCAACCCGGTCATGGTCACGGCCCCCGACGGCTCGACCTACGAGATCGACCACGGTGCGGTGACGGTCGCGGCCATCACCTCCTGCACCAACACCTCGAACCCGTACGTCATGGTCGCCGCCGCGCTCGTCGCGAAGAAGGCCGTCGAGAAGGGCCTGACCCGCAAGCCGTGGGTCAAGACCACCCTCGCCCCGGGCTCCAAGGTCGTCACCGACTACTTCGACAAGGCGGGGCTCACCCCCTACCTCGACAAGGTCGGCTTCAACCTGGTCGGTTACGGCTGCACCACCTGCATCGGCAACTCCGGCCCGCTGCCGGACGAGGTCTCCAAGGCCGTCAACGACCACGACCTCGCCGTCACCTCGGTCCTCTCCGGCAACCGGAACTTCGAGGGCCGCATCAACCCCGACGTCAAGATGAACTACCTGGCCTCCCCGCCGCTGGTCGTCGCGTACGCCCTCGCGGGGTCCATGAAGGTGGACGTCACCAAGGACGCGCTGGGCACCGACCAGGACGGCAAGCCGGTCTACCTCGAGGACATCTGGCCCTCCGAGGCCGAGGTCAACGACGTCGTGGCGAACGCCATCGGCGAGGACATGTTCAACAAGTCCTACCAGGACGTCTTCGCGGGCGACGCCCAGTGGCAGGCGCTGCCGATCCCAGAGGGCAACACCTTCGAGTGGGACCCGCAGTCGACCTACGTGCGCAAGCCTCCTTACTTCGAGGGCATGACGATGGAGACCACCCCGGTCTCCGACATCGCCGGCGCGCGCGTCCTCGCCAAGCTCGGCGACTCGGTCACCACCGACCACATCTCCCCGGCCGGTGCGATCAAGGCCGACACCCCCGGAGGCAAGTACCTCACGGAGCACGGTGTCGAGCGTCGTGACTTCAACAGCTACGGCTCGCGCCGTGGCAACCACGAGGTCATGATCCGCGGTACGTTCGCCAACATCCGCCTGCGCAACCAGATCGCGCCGGGCACCGAGGGCGGCTACACCCGCGACTTCACGAAGGACGACGCCCCCGTCTCCTTCATCTACGACGCCTCGCGCAACTACATCGACCAGGGCATCCCGCTGGTCATCCTGGCGGGCAAGGAGTACGGCTCCGGCTCGTCCCGCGACTGGGCCGCCAAGGGCACCGCGCTCCTCGGCGTCAAGGCCGTCATCGCCGAGTCGTACGAGCGCATCCACCGCTCGAACCTCATCGGCATGGGCGTCCTGCCGCTCCAGTTCCCGGAGGGCGCCACGGCCGAGTCCCTGGGCCTCACCGGCGAGGAGACCTTCTCCTTCACCGGTGTCGAGGAGCTCAACAACGGCACCACCCCGCGCACGGTGAAGGTCACCACCGACACCGGCGTCGACTTCGACGCGGTCGTGCGCATCGACACCCCCGGCGAGGCGGACTACTACCGCAACGGCGGCATCATGCAGTACGTGCTGCGCAACCTGATCCGCAAGTAAGCGGTCCGGCAAGCGAGTCGAGGGCCGCATCCCCGTTCGGCGGGGGTGCGGCCCTTCGCGTTGTCCCGCCCCAGAGGCGGGCGGGCGCCCGGCGGGCCCGCGACAGCCGCGCCCTGCCGGACCGGTGGGCGCGGGGAAGCTCGGGGCGGACCGGGCGGGTGGGTTCGGGCCCGCCCGGTCCGCGAGCCCGGACGGGTCGGGGGAGGCCCAGCCCGGGATGGTGCGGCTTGTGACGACCATGGTGTGCGACAACGTTGTCTGCATGGTCTGCGCATGACTCTATCGTCTCAACGGACAACGATGTCAAGGCAGTTGACGGACATCCCGGCCACACCGTCCGCCGCACCCGCCCCCGCGGGCCGAATCACCGGAGCGGGCCATGGGCGCGTCCCCCGGGGCGCAGGCGGTCTTCCGTGGTACCCGTGGCGCACGTTACTGTCCCAGCGGCTTGTGCGACCCGTGGTGCGCGACCCGTCCGAAGGAGGAGGGGCCGCGTCATGCGTTTCCGTCCGTCAACCGTCCTGCTGGCCGTCGCCCTGACGGTCGCCGGCGCCACTCCGGCGCTCGCCGCACCCCCGTCCGGTCCACCGGAACTCGTCCAGGACCCCACCGTCCACGTCGACCCGCTCATCGGCACCAAGAACGGCGGCAACGTCTTCCCGGGCGCCGTCACGCCCTTCGGCATGCTCTCCTGGAGCCCCGAGAACACCCGCGGGGACGCCACCCGCACGGCCGCGCCGGGCGGCTACCAGTACGACGCCACCCGCATCCGGGGCTTCAGCCTGACCCACATGTCCGGCACGGGCTGCGCGGGCGGCAGCGGTGACATCCCGTTCTTCCCCTACGCCGGTGAGGTCACCTCCTCTCCGGCGAGCGACACCAAGGACGCCGTCTACGCGGCCGACTTCACGCACGCGGACGAACAGGCCGAGCCCGGCCACTACACGGTCGGCCTCGCCTCCGGGGTGACCGCCGACCTCACCGCCACCGCGCGCACCGGCTCGGGCCGCTTCACCTTCCCCGAGGACAAGGCCGCCTCGCTGCTGATCCGCACCGCCAACTCCGAGGTCGGCTCGGCGGACTCGACCGTGCGGATCGACCCGAAGACCCGCACCGTCTCCGGCTCCGTCACCTCCGGCAACTTCTGCGGCTACCTCGACCCCGAGGGCCAACGCTCCTACTACACGCTCTACTTCACCGCCCGCTTCGACCGCGCCTTCACGTCGACCGGCACCTGGCAGGACGACCGGCTCAGCCCCGGGTCCACCGAGGCGAGCGGCGGCACCGGTGGGTTCGCGCAGGGCGGCCGTCCCGTCGCGGGCAAGGGCGCCGGCGGCTATGTGCAGTTCGAGCCCGGCGTCGACCCGGTGAACGTCAAGGTCGGCATCTCGTACGTCAGCCAGGCCGGCGCCGCGGCCAACCTCGCGGCCGAGAACCCGCCGCACCGCTCCTTCGCCTCCGTCCGGAGCGCCGCCCACCGCGCCTGGCGGGACCGGCTCGGCGCGATCGGCGTCGGCGGCGGCACCGACAGCGACCGCACCACCTTCTACACCGCGCTCTACCACGCCCTCCTGCACCCGAACGTCATCAGCGACGCCGACCGCAGATACCGGGGCGCCGACGACGAGGTGCACACCGTGGGCCGGGGCCACGCCGCGCAGTACGGCACCTTCTCCGGATGGGACGTCTACCGTTCCCAGGTGCAGCTGCTGACCCTGCTCGACCCGGACACGGGCTCCGACATCGCGCAGTCCCTGCTCGAACTCGCCCGGCAGAACGGCGGGGTCTGGGACCGCTGGCTGCACGGCGCGAGCGGCACGCACGTCATGAACGGCGACCCTTCACCGGCCGCCCTCGCCGGCATCCGCGCCTTCGGCGGCACCGACTTCGACCTGCGCGGCGCGCTCGCCTCCCTGGTGAAGGCGGCCACCGTGCCGACCGAGGGCGACCTGTCCTCGGCGGGCAAGCCCGTCCTGTCGGTCGGCCAGCGGCCCTCCCTCGACAAGTACCTCGACCACCACTACATGCCGTCCGTGACCAACGCCTGGGGCGGCGCGGCCGAGACCCTGGAGATGTCCGGCGCCGACTTCGCCATCTCCCAGCTCGCCACCGCGGCGGGCGAGACGAAGACCGCCACCGAGTTCGCCGAACGCTCCCAGTGGTGGCAGAACAACTTCAACATCGCGGCCGACCCCGGAGGCGGCTACGTCGCCAACCGCAAGGCCGACGGCAGCTGGGTCACCGGCTTCACCCCGGCGACCGGCAACGGCTTCGTGGAGGGCACGGCGGCCCAGTACACCTGGATGGTGCAGCACGACCCCGCGGGCCTCTTCGCCGCGATGGGCGGCCGCGACAAGGCCCTCGACCGCCTCGACACCTTCTTCCACGACGCCGACGGCGGCTGGGCGTTCACCGGCAGCGGCGGCGACAAGTCCGAGCTGGACAACGAACCGTCGATCAACGTCCCCTACCTGTACGACTACGCGGGCGCGCCGTACAAGGCGCAGGAGACCGTCCGCGCCGCGATGACCCGGCTCTGGTCGACGCGCCCCGAGGGCATCCCCGGCAACGACGACCTCGGCGAGATGTCGTCCTGGTACGTCTTCTCCGCGCTCGGCATGTACCCCCAGGTCCCCTCCCGCGCCGAACTCACCCTGGGCTCACCGCTGTTCCCGAGGATCGAGATCGACCGTCCGGGCCGCGGCGACATCGAGATCCGGGCCCGGGGCGCGGCGGCGGACGCCCCCTACGTCCGTTCGCTGCGCGTCGACGGCCACACCAGCGACCGGCCCTGGCTCCCGGCCTCCTTCGTCCGCGACGGCGGCACGCTGGACTACACGCTGTCCGGAACGCCCGACACGGCCTGGGGCAGCGCCGAGAAGGAGGCGCCGCCCTCCTTCCGCACCGGTGAGCAGCCGTACCAGATCGGGGTCGGCCCGACGGCGGCGACGCTGGCTCCCGGCGGCAGCACCGCGCTCGACATCCGCGCCCTCGCGCTGAGCGGCGGCACCGGACCCGACGTGCGCTTCCACGTGGACACCCCCGACGGTGTGACGGCGACACCCGCCGAGGGCACGGTGACCGACGGCGCCCAGCGGATCACCCTCACCGCCGCCGACGACGCCGAGCAGGGGTTCTACGACGTCAAGGTCACGGTGACCTCCGCCGACACCTCGTACGCGCAGCCCGTGGCCCTCACCGTCGCGGCCCCGGGCTCCCTGCTCGCGGCGTACGACAACACCGGGGTCTCCGACGACGCCGGTGACCACGACGAGGCCGACTTCGACGGGGGCGGCTGGAGTTACTCCCGCCAGGCCCTCGCCGACGCGGGGCTGACCCCGGGCGGGCACGGCACGGTGGACGGCCTCACCTTCACCTGGCCCGACTCGCCCCCCGGTCGCCCCGACAACGCCTCGGCGACCGGCCAGACCATCGAACTCGCCGACCCGGTCGGCCGGTTGTCCTTCGTCGGCAGTGCCGTCAACGGCAACCAGGAGAGCCACGCGACCGTAACCTACACCGACGGCGGCACCGACTCCGTCGAACTGGCCTTCACCGACTGGACCGTCGGCGGCGGGGGCGGCACCGTCCAGTACGGCAACGCCACCGTGGCCAAGGCCGCGTACCGCAACGTCGCCGGCGCGGACAAGGACCCGGTGGCCACGTACGTCTTCGCCACCAAGCCCTTCGAGGCCCCGGCCGGCCGTACCGTCAAGAGCGTCAAGCTCCCGGACAACGCGGACCTGCACGTCTTCACCCTCGCCGTGAACAAGTGAGGTCATAGCAAGCCGAGTTGATCCGCCACGAACGGGGGCGGGCCCGGAGTCTCCTCCGGGCCCGCCCCTTTCTGCCGTGCCGTGCGCGTCAGGCGAGCAGTTCCACCTCCGCCAGGGTCGCCGCGTCGTCGAGGACGAGACGGTAGTGGGCGTACGAGCCCGGATGCGCCACCGTGAACGCCCGGGTCTGCTTGTCCCAGGGGAAGGACTCGCCGGACCGCTTGTCGAGGTCCTTCCACGTCGTGCCGTCCGAGGAGCCCTGGAGCGTCCAGCCGGCCGGCGCCTTGGTGTGGTCCGAGGAGGTCAGCGTGTACTGCACCCCCTTGGTGGCGTCGCCGACCGGCAGGTCCACCGAGGTGACGGCGGCGTCGGTCGCCGAGGTGTTGTCGAAGAGCGCGCCGTCACCCTTGAGGGTGTCCGCACGCGGCGACGGCGCCTTGTCGTCCTGGGTGATCGAGGCCGGTGCCGCGTTCTTTCCGGTGCCCCACGAGGACGGCTTGGCGCCCATGTCGAACTCCAGCAGGCCGCCCTTCGAGATCAGCGAGTGGGGGAGCGACGTCGAGTTCCAGCGCTTTCCGTCGACCCGGACCCCCTGCACGTAGATGTTCTTCGAGCTGTTGCGCGGGGCCTTGATCACCAGGTCCCGTCCGTTCTCCAGGTGGACTGTCGCCTTCGTGAACAGCGGGGAGCCGATGGCGTACTCGCCGCTGCCCATCACCAGCGGGTAGAAGCCGAGCGAGGAGAACAGGTACCAGGCCGACTGCTCGCCGTTGTCCTCGTCACCGTGGTAGCCCTGCCCGATCTCGCTGCCGGCGTAGAGCCGGGAGAGGACCTCGCGGACGTTCTTCTGCGTCTTCCAGGGCTGCCCGGCCGCGTCGTACATGTAGTTGACGTGGTGGGCGACCTGGTTGGAGTGCCCGTACATGCCCATCCGGACGTCCCGGGCCTCGGTCATCTCGTGGATGACACCGCCGTAGGAGCCGACGACGTCCGGCGAGGCCGTCTCGGGGGTCGCGAAGTACGTGTCGAGCTTGTCCGCGAGCGCGGAACGGCCGCCGTACAGGTTGGCCAGCCCCCGGGAGTCCTGCGGCGCGGTGAAGGCGTAGCCCCAGCCGTTGGTCTCCGTGTAGTCGTAGCCCCACACGCGCGGGTCGTACTTCGCGGAGTCGACCCGCCAGTCGCCCTTCGCGTCACGGCCCTGGAAGAAGCCGGCCTTGGAGTCGAAGAGGTTCACGTAGTCCTGGGCGCGGTTGAGGAAGTAGTCCGACTCCTCCTTGTAGCGCTTCTCGCCCGTCTTCTTGTAGAGCGCCCGGCCCATCTCGGCGATGCCGTAGTCGTTGTTGTAGCCCTCCATGGCCCACGACAGGCCTTCGCCCGTGTCGGTGCTCGTGTAGCCGAGGAAGGGGGAGGTGGTCATGCCCTTGCGGCCGACGCCGGAGGTCGGCGGGACGACCGTCGCGTTCTTCAGGGCCGCCTCGTACGCCGCCTTGGCGTCGAACTTGACCCCCTTGACGTACGCGTCCGCGAACGCCACGTCCGAGGAGGTGCCCGTCATCAGGTCCGCGTAGCCGGGGGAGGACCAGCGCGAGGTCCAGCCGCCGTCCTTGTACTGCTGCACGAACCCGTCGACCATCTCGCCCGCCTGACTCGGTGTCAGGAACGAGTAGGCCGGCCAGGTCGTCCGATAGGTGTCCCAGAAGCCGTTGTTGACGTACACCTTGCCGTCGACGATCTTCGCGCCGGTATGGGTCGGGGTGTCAGGGTTCGGCATGGGGGCGAACGGCGAGGCGTACTGGTACGTCGAACCGACCTTCTCGAAGCCGGAGTTGGGATACAGGTACAGCCGGTACATGCTGGAGTACAGCGTCGTCAGCTGGTCCGGCGTCGCGCCCTGGACCTCGACCTTGCCGAGCAGCCGGTCCCACTGCTTCTGTGCCCCGGCCTTCACTGCCGTGAACGAGGTGCCGTCCGGGATCTCCTGGCGCAGGTTGTCCTTGGCCTGGTCCACGCTGATCAGCGAGGTCGCCAGGCGCAGCGTGACGGAGTGGTCGGCGCCGGGCTTGAGCTTCATGTAGCCCTTGACGCCCTTGGAGCTGCCCTCGATGACGGGGGCGTCGAAGACCCCGTAGACGAACAGCCGGGTGGCGCCGGTCGACAGGCCGGACTTCACGTCGGAGTAGCCCGTGACCACGCCCGCGTCGCTGTCGAGCGTCAGCCCGGCCTGCTCGGTGACGTTGTCGAACACCACGTTCGCGTCGTCACCGGGATAGGTGAAGCGCAGAGCCGCCGCGTGGTCCGTCGGCGCCATCTCCGCCTTGAGGCCGTTCTCGAAGGTCACGCCGTAGTAGTACGGCCGCGCGGTCTCGTTCTCGTGCCGGAAGGCCAGCTCGCGGGCGTCCCGGGCGGTGTCAGGAGTACCGGCCGCGATGGACGGCATCACCTGGAAGGTCTGCCGGTCGCCCATCCACGGGCTCGGCTCGTGGCTCGCGCTGAACGCCTCTATGGTCGGCAGGTTGTCCGCGTTGTTCGCACGTGCGTAGTCGTACAGCCAGCTGAGCGAACCCGCGTTGGTCACCGGCGTCCAGAAGTTGAAGCCGTGCGGGACGGCCGTCGCCGGGAAGTTGTTGCCGCGGGAGAAGCCGCCGCTGGAGTTGGTGCCGCGGGTGGTGAGCGCGTAGTCGGACAGATGCGCCTTGGGCTTCTCCGGGGCTGCCGTCTTCAGCGAGACGTCGTCCAGCCAGCCGCGGAACTTCGCGGGGCCCTTCGGCGAGTCGTACGCGAGGAGGATCCGGTCGACGGTCTTCCCGGCCGCGACGGAGCCGATGCGCGAGGCCACGTTGTTCCACTGGTTGACGTACAGCACCTTGGACGCGCCCTGGCCCTGCGGAGTGAGCGCGAACCCGTGCTGGTCCACGGCGTTCAGCCCGCTCAGCGACGTGCCGTCGGTGAAGACCAGGTCCACGGCCACGTTGGTCGCGTCGTAGTCCCGGTCACCGTCCGCCATCGCGGGGAAGATCCGGTACCCCAGCTCGGTGTCCCGGCCTACGCGCACGTTCACGTCGAAGACCTTGTTGTACGAGTACGCCCGGCCGTCGCCCTTGTGGGTGCCGGCGTAGCGCAGGGCCCGCTTGCCCGTGAAGCCCGCGCCCGCCTTCGCGGTGGGCGAGCCGCTCGGTCCGCGGTCCACCAGCGAGAGCATGTCCTTGGGCGTCGGGTCGTCGCTCTGCCCGGTCGAGAACTGGACGTCGGCGAGCTGGAGTATGTCACCGCCGTTGTTCTTCGTGACGTCGAGCCGGAAGTGCTGGTATTCGGCCGGGCCCGCGATGTCGTACGACTTCGTCTGGAACCGCTCGCCGAAGGACTCCCCGGAGCGGGTGTCTAGGGTCTTCCAGTCCTTGCCGTCGGTGGAGCCCTGGAGGGTCCAGTCCTTCGGGTCGCGCTCGTCGTGGTCGTTCGCGGAGGTGAGCGCGTACGTGACCACCTTGACCGGCGCGTCCAGGTCGAACTCCGCCCAGCCGGTGGTCTCGAAGGTCAGCCACTTGCTGCTGGGCTCGCCGTCGACGAGGTTTTCCTTGACCTCCCCGCCGCCGGTGTTCTCGTCACTGGCACGCACGTCGGTGACGTGGTCGGTCACGTTCCCGGGGATGCCGGTGCTGTAGCCGCCGTCGACACCGGAGGACCTTTTCGTCCCGTCCGGCGCCGTATCCACCGTGTTGATCCAGTCCGGTGCCGGATCGCCCGATTCGAACGACGAGCTGAAGTCCCCTTCAGGTGCCGCCGCTTGGACCGGCAGGGCGACCGCCACGCCCTGCGAGGCGGCCACCAGTGAAAGTGCCGCCACCCCCAGCGCGATCGGGGAAAGCCGTCCGGCGCGACCCGTGGAACTCCGTCTGTACCGAGCTCTCTGCTGCATGCCCGAGCCCTCCCAGGACATCGACAACGTTGTCAATTTCAGTACGCAAGGACCATTGGTGCGTCAAGTTGTCTGTGCTGTCAAGGGTGTTGGATGTGGCATCCGGGGTGAATGCGTGCGACGAACCAGGCATTGGTTCCATTGCGGGAGGTTGGCCCCCAGGGGGCCTTCGTCGGGGTGATCCGTGGCTGCCCCATATTTCCGGGAGGTCTCAACTCGGAAAAGACCGACGGGCAAACCTGCATTCGATCTTGCTCCGCTGGCGGGAAGTGGACTATACCTGTCGCGTCCGGCCTGTCGATCGACAGGCTCTGGACAGGCAGGACCCAGGGGGGAAATTCGAGGGCCGGCGGACCGTGGTCGATACACCTACCGCCGATTCGTCCCAGTGAATCCCCCATGCACGACCCCAGCTTGACCTAACCGCGGTGCCGGGGAGGATCCGGTTCACCGCCTGAGTCCTGGAGAAGGCGAGGACTTGAGCATGGGATCCACTTCCGCCGAGAACAGCAGCCCCGAGGGTGTCGGCCGCCGTGACCTCATCAAGAGGTCGGCCGCACTTGGTCTGATCTCCGTTCCGACGATGAGCTTCCTGTCCGCGTGTGCGAGCGGCGGGGGAGACGACGACAACTCCGGAGACAAGGGCACCGGCAAGACCAGCAAGGACAACCCCTTCGGCGTGAAGAAGGGCGGCGGCAAGCTCGACGTCGTCGTCTTCAAGGGCGGCTACGGCGACGAGTACGCCAAGGCCTGGGAAGCGGCCTTCGACAAGAAGTGGGGCAGCAAGAGCGCCCACACCGGCACCCAGGAGATCACCGGCAAGCTCCAGCCGCGCTTCAACGGCGGCAACCCGCCGGACGTCGTCGACGACTCGGGCGCCCAGCAGATCAAGCTGGACGTGCTCTACAAGAGCGGTCAGCTCCTCGACCTGGCGGCCGTCCTCGACGCTCCGTCCATCGACGACCCGAGCAAGAAGGTCCGCGACACCCTGATCCCGGGCACGCTGGACCCGGGCCTGCAGGGCGGCAAGGTCGTCTCCCTGAACTACATCTACACGGTGTGGGGCCTCTGGTACTCCGGCAAGCTCTTCAAGGAGAAGGGCTGGGACGTCCCCAAGACCTGGGACGACTTCCTGGCCATCTGCAAGGACGCCAAGTCGCAGGGCATCGGCGGCCTCGCCCACCAGGGCAAGTACCCGTACTACATCAACGTCGCCATCATGGACCTGATCGCCAAGAAGGGCGGTCTGGACGCCATGAAGGCGATCGACAACCTGGACCCCAAGGCGTTCGTCGGCAGCGACGCGGCCCAGGCGGCCGTCGAGGCGATCTACGAGATCGTCGAAAAGGGCTACCTGATGCCGGGTACCAACGGCCTCACCCACACCGAGTCGCAGACCCGGTGGAACCAGTACAAGGCCGCGTTCATCACCTGTGGTTCCTGGCTGGAGAACGAGCAGCTCAAGCAGACCCCGGACGACTTCGACATGAAGTTCATGCCGATGCCCAACCTGCCGGACAGTGCGCTGCCGTTCGAGGCGATCCGGGCCGGCTCCGGCGAGCCGTTCATCATCCCGGCGAAGGCCGCGAACCTGCCCGAGGCCAAGGAGTTCATGCGCTCCATGCTCTCCAAGGAGTGGTCGACGCTCTTCGCGCAGAAGGCCAACTCGCTCACCATCCTCAAGGACGGTGTCGCCGACGGCGTGCAGCTGCGCCCCGGCACGCAGTCGACGGTCGAGGCCTCCAAGGCGGCCGGCGACAACACGTTCAACTACCTGTACCCCAACTGGTACAGCGAGATGGGCACCTCCATCGAGAACGCGTCCAACGAGCTGATGTCGAAGCGCATTCAGCCGAAGGAATGGCTGAAGCGGGCCCAGGCGGCGGTCGACAAGGCGGCCAAGGACCCGGACTCCAAGAAGAACCACCGCGACTGATCACGTAAACCCGGCACACCAGGGGCAGGATGCCATGCGAAAAGGGCAGTACCGGTTCGTCGCGGGGTTTCTCCTCGCACCTTTGGCGCTGTATCTGATCTTCGTGATCTGGCCTTACATACAGACCATCGGCTACTCCTTCACCGACTGGAGAGGCCAGTCGCAGACGTTCAGTTTCGTCGGCCTGGACAATTACAAGGCGCTGTTCCAGGACGACGTATTCCTCGGAGCGATCTGGCACAACATCCTGTTCCTGGTGTTCATCCCGGTGATCACCATCCTGCTCGCCCTCTTCTTCGCCTTCATGGTGAACGCGGGCGGGCGGGGCGGCGCCGGTGGCGTGCAGGGCGTCGCCGGCTCGCGCTTCTACAAGATCGTGTACTTCTTCCCGCAGGTGCTGTCGCTCGCGATCGTGGCGGTGCTCTTCGGAGCCCTCTACCGCAGTGACGGCGGCGGGCTGCTCAACGGCCTGCTGATCAAGCTCGGCCTGGTCGACGTCAACAACCCCATCGAGTGGATGAACGAGCCCAACCTGGTGCTCTGGTGCCTGATGGCGGTCGTCGTCTGGCACGGCGTCGGCTTCTACCTGGTGCTGTTCTCCGCCGCCATGCAGTCCATCCCGAAGGACATCTACGAGGCCGCGCTGCTGGACGGCGCGAGCCGCACCCACACGTTCTTCCGGGTCACCCTGCCCCTGCTGTGGGACACGGTGCAGACCGCCTGGGTCTATCTCGGCATCATCGCGATGGACATGTTCGTGCTCGTCTCGACCACGACGCAGGGCACCGGCTACGGCGGCGGGCCCGACCACCACAGCGAGGTCATGGCGAACGTCATGATGCGCAACTTCCTCTACTACGGGAAGAGCGGCTACGCCTGTGCCATGGGCGTCGTCATGCTCCTTCTCACCCTGATCCTGTCCGTGGTCACGCTGCGCGCCACCCGCCGCGAGCGCATCGAGTTCTGAGCGGGAGACACGACTATGAGCGCACCCATCACGGAGCCGACGAAGGTCGACGGCGCCGGAGTACCCCCGCAACGAACGGTGAAGAAGGCCCCTCCCCGGCCGGGCGACAAGCGCACCGAGGGAATGGCCCTCAACGTCTTCTCGCACGGCTTCCTGGCCCTGTGGGCCGTCCTGATCATCCTGCCGCTGCTCTGGCTCGTCCTGAGCTCGTTCAAGACCGATGCGCAGATCGGCGGTTCGGCCCTCGGCTGGCCGTCCAACTGGCAACTGGACGTCTTCAGCAGGGCCTGGGACAAGGGCATCGGCGACTACTTCGCCAACACCCTGATCGTGCTGGTCTTCTCGGTCCCGCTGACCATGCTCCTCGGGGCGATGGCGGCGTACGTCCTGGCCCGCTACGAGTTCCCGGGCAACCGGATCATCTACTTCTTCTTCGTCGGCGGGGCCATGTTCCCCGTCTTCCTCGCCCTGGTCCCGCTGTTCTTCATGGTCAAGCGCCTCGACATGCTGAACTCGTACCAAGGCCTGGTCCTGGTGTACGTGGCCTACTCGCTGCCGTTCACCGTGTTCTTCATGCACGCGTTCTTCCGGACACTGCCCGGGGCGGTCTTCGAGGCGGCGGTCCTCGACGGGGCCTCGCACACCCGGGCGTTCTTCCAGGTCATGCTCCCGATGGCCAAGCCCGGACTGCTCAGCGTCGGCATCTTCAACGTGCTGGGCCAGTGGAACCAGTACATCCTGCCCTCGGTGCTGATGCAGCCGCAGAGCAGTTCGGACCCGGAACGCTACGTCCTCACGCAG
This sequence comes from Streptomyces sp. NPDC102279, assembly GCF_044766365.1. Lineage (NCBI taxonomy): Bacteria > Bacillati > Actinomycetota > Actinomycetes > Kitasatosporales > Streptomycetaceae > Streptomyces > Streptomyces sp. NPDC102279. The sequence continues at coordinate 349,290 of NZ_JBIWLU010000010.1, forward strand.
GGACTCATCCAGCTCCAGCAGCAGCAGGGGTACGCCACCGACCTTCCCGTCCTCTTCGCGGGCGTGACGATCGCGATGATCCCGATGCTCATCGTGTACCTGTCCTTCCAGCGCCAGGTACAGGCCGGCCTCACCTCGGCGACGCTCAAGTAGCCCTCCGGCCCCTTCCGTGCCAACGCCACCCCCGTCCCGCGGGGGTGGCGTCCGCGTGTCCGGACGGTGACGGAAATCGAACAAGACTGGACGGACCCGATTTCCGTCAAGGACTTGACTGCGGTAACCCGTTCAGCGGAGCTTGGAGTTCACAACTTGTAAGTGACCGGCGTCCCGTTGCTGTGACCCGGATCACACGGGTGGCATCGGGGCCGCCCGGCTGAGGGCAGGAGTGGATGAGTCGATGGAGACTCCGGGGTCGCAGTCGTCGCTGCACCGAGCCAATCTGGAGCGCGTCGTAAGAGCGGTGCGCCTCGCCGGATCGCTCACGCAGGCGGAGATCGCGAGGACGACGGGCCTGTCGGCCGCGACCGTTTCCAATATCGTCCGTGAACTCAAGGACGGGGGAACGGTCGAGGTCACTCCCACTTCGGCGGGCGGGCGAAGGGCCCGCAGCGTGTCCCTGAGCGGGGACGCCGGCATCGTCATCGGGGTGGACTTCGGTCACACCCATTTGCGCGTCGCGGTCGGGAATCTGGCCCACCAGGTGCTCGCGGAGGAGTCCGAGCCGCTGGACGTCGACGCCTCGGCCGCACAGGGCTTCGACCGGGCCGAGGAGCTGGTCAGTCGTCTGATCGCGGCAACCGGCGTCGACCGGTCCAAGATCGCGGGTGTGGGGCTCGGTGTGCCGGGTCCGATCGACGTGGAGTCGGGGACCCTCGGGTCCACCTCGATCCTGCCGGGCTGGACCGGTGCCAGGCCCGCCGAGGAGCTGCGGGGGCGGCTCGGCGTGCCGGTGCACGTGGACAACGACGCCAATCTGGGCGCGCTCGGCGAGATGGTCTGGGGGAGCGGGCGCGGGGTCAGGGACCTCGCGTACATCAAGGTCGCGAGCGGTGTCGGCGCGGGCCTGGTGATCGACGGGAAGATCTACCGCGGCCCGGGTGGCACAGCGGGAGAAATCGGGCATATTACTCTTGATGAATCCGGCCCCGTGTGCCGTTGCGGCAACCGCGGCTGCCTGGAGACCTTTGCGGCGGCGCGCTATGTGCTGCCGCTCCTCCAGTCCAGTCACGGCACGGACCTGACCATGGAAGGGGTGGTCAGGCTCGCGCGGGACGGTGATCCGGGCTGCCGTCGGGTGATCGCCGACGTCGGCCGACATATCGGGAGTGGAGTCGCGAATCTCTGCAATTTGCTGAACCCGAGCCGGGTCGTCCTCGGCGGCGATCTCGCCGAGGCCGGGGAGCTCGTTCTCGGGCCCATCAGGGAGTCTGTCGGCCGGTATGCGATCCCCAGCGCGGCACGTCAACTCTCGGTGTTGCCAGGGGCACTTGGAGGCCGTGCGGAGGTGCTCGGAGCGCTCGCTCTCGCGCTCAGCGAGATGGGCGATTCGTCGCTTTTGGACGGTTCTCTGAATGCTGCTACGCCTGCCTTCACTTAGAGAACGCATGGCACCGTTGCCATCTCGTTAAGTATTTACTTCTTGACGTCGCACGTGTGGCCGAGTTGACTTCCAGCCACCTCGGCCGCAACGACGCGGCCTCGTCAGGGAGGTTTCAAAGTGAACACGCAGATGCGTCGTGCCGCCGTTGCCGTTGCCGCTGGTGCAATGGCTGTCTCGCTGGCCGCTTGTGGCAGCGCCAAGGACTCCGGCGGCGGGAGCGACAGCTCCAGCTCCGCCAAGAAGGGCGACGCGATCAAGGTCGGTCTGCTCCTTCCGGAGAACCAGACGGCCCGCTACGAGAAGTTCGACAAGCCGCTGATCGAGAAGAAGGTCTCGGAGCTCACGAACGGCAAGGGCAAGATCGTCTACGCCAACGCCAAGCAGGACGCGAGCACCCAGAACCAGCAGGTCGACACCATGATCACCAACAAGGTGGACGTGCTGATCGTTGACGCTGTGGACTCCGCCGCCATCAAGAGCTCGGTCCAGAAGGCCAAGGACGCCGGCATCCCGGTCGTGGCCTACGACCGCCTCGCGCAGGGTCCGATCGACGCCTACACCTCGTTCGACAACAAGACTGTCGGCAAGACGCAGGGTGAGGCGCTTCTCAAGGCGCTCGGCTCCAAGGCCAAGTCCGGCAAGATCGTCATGATGAACGGTTCGGTCACCGACCCGAACGCCGCCCTGTTCAAGGCCGGTGCCCACGAGGTGCTGGACGGCAAGGTGAACATCGGCAAGGAGTACGACACCAAGGAGTGGAAGCCGGAGAACGCCAACTCCAACATGGAGGGCGCCATCTCGGCTCTCGGCAAGAAGAACATCGTCGGCGTCTACTCCGCCAACGACGGCATGGCCGGCGGTATCATCACCGCTCTGAAGGCCGCCGGCATCTCCGTCCCGGTCACCGGCCAGGACGCCGAGCTCGCCGGTGTCCAGCGCATCGTCGCCGGCACCCAGTTCATGAGCGTCTACAAGCCGTACGCCCCGGAGGCCGACGCCGCCGCGGAGATGGCTGTCGCGCTCGCCCAGGGCAAGTCGCTCGACTCCATCGCCAAGGACAAGGTCGACAGCCCGACCACCAAGCAGGTCGCGTCCGTCCTGGTCCCGGTCACCTCGCTGACCAAGGACAACATCAAGGACACCGTCGTCAAGGACGGCGTCTACACGGTGAACGACATCTGCACCACGGCCTACGCCGCGGCCTGCAAGAAGATCGGTCTCCAGTAGAACCAACCGCAAGTCACGAACCGCGTACGGGAATTCGTACCTGAATTCCCGTACGTGACTTGCTGAACAAAGCCCCTCCGGCGCCCCGCATCCAACAGCCCCGCAAGCTAAGCGGGGCGCCGGAGAGAACACCCCTCCACAAACTTCTGCACAACCTCCCGCCGGGTCAGGCGGCGAAGGAGATGGTTAACGTGTCCGCTACGCCTGTTCTGGCGTTGCGCGGGGTCTCCAAGCGATTCGGTGCCGTCCAGGCGCTCACCGATGTAGAGCTTGAAGTCCACGCCGGTGAAGTGGTCGCCCTGGTGGGCGACAACGGCGCCGGAAAGTCCACGCTGGTGAAGACGATCGCCGGCGTGCACCCCATCGACGAGGGCTCGATCGAGTGGGACGGCAAGGCCGTCCAGATCAACCGCCCGCACGACGCCCAGAACCTGGGCATCGCGACGGTCTACCAGGACCTCGCGCTCTGCGACAACATCGATGTCGTCGGCAACCTCTACCTGGGGCGCGAGGTGAAGAAGCGCGGCATCCTGGACGAGGTCGAGATGGAGCGCCGCTCCCGCGAGCTCCTGGACACGCTGTCGATCCGCATCCCCAGCGTCCGCATCCCGATCGCCTCGCTCTCCGGCGGTCAGCGCCAGACCGTGGCGATCGCCCGCTCGATGCTCGGTGAGCCCAAGCTCGTCATCCTCGACGAGCCCACCGCCGCGCTCGGCGTCGAGCAGACCGCCCAGGTTCTCGACCTGGTCGAGCGTCTGCGCGAGCGGGGTCACGCGGTCATCCTCATCAGCCACAACATGGCTGACGTGAAGGCCGTGGCCGACAAGGTCGCCGTCCTGCGCCTCGGGCGCAACAACGGCGTCTTCGAGGTCAAGTCGACCTCCCAGGAAGAGATCATTTCCGCCATCACGGGCGCCACGGAGAACGCCGTGACCCGTCGTGCGGCGCGCAGCAGCAATGGGGAGGCTCAGAAGTGAGCATCGACAAGACCTCCGAGTCCCCTGAGGACCACGCGGTACCGAACCCGGAGGCGGCCGCTGCGGCGGTCCCCGTCGTAGACCCGCGACTGCTCGTGCGCGAGCAGGGTGTCAAGGGCTACGTCACCGAGTTCAAGCGGAAGGTGAAGTCCGGCGACCTGGGCTCCATCCCCGTCGTGATCGGCCTGATCATCATCTGGGCGATCTTCGCGAGCCTGAACTCGAACTTCCTCACCGCCGGCAACCTCTCCGACATCTCCGTCGCCATGGTCGGCACGGGCATGATCGCGGTCGGCATCGTCTTCGTGCTGCTGCTCGGTGAGATCGACCTGTCGGTCGGTTCGCTCTCCGGTGTGGCCGGGGCGACGTTCGCGGTACTCAGCGTCACCCACGGCATGAACGAGTGGCTCGCCCTCGTCCTGGCCGTACTCACCGGCACGGTCGCTGGTGCCATCCAGGGCTTCTTCTTCGCGCGCATCGGTGTGCCGGCCTTCGCCGTCACGCTGGCGGGTCTGCTGTTCTGGAACGGCCTCATGCTCCAGATCCTGGGCAGCAACGGCACCATCAACCTGGACAGCAACGGCATCGTCGCCAAGCTGACCAGCTACTACTTCTCCGATGTGGCCGCCGCCTACGCGCTCGCGATCGTCGTGACCGCCGGGTACTTCGTCACCTCGCTGCTCGGCAACCGTCGCCGCGAGGCCGCCGGCGTGCCGTCCCAGCCGCTCGGCGAGATCATCGTGCGCACCGCGCTTCTGGCGGTCCTCACGCTGGCCGTCGGCGCTGTGTACAACCAGTACAAGGGCCTGCCGCTCGCCGTGGTGATCTTCGTCGCGGTCCTGCTGCTCACGGACTTCGTGCTGCGCCGCACCGCGTACGGCCGGAAGATCTTCGCGCTCGGTGGCAGCGTCGAGGCCTCCCGGCGTGCGGGCATCAACGTGGAGATGGTCCGGATCTCGGTCTTCGCGATCTCCGGCACCTTCGCCGCCATCGGCGGTCTGTTCATCGCCTCGAAGATCGCCTCCGCCAACCAGGGCGCCGGTGCCGGTGACCTGCTGATGAACGCCATCGCGGCGGCCGTCATCGGTGGCACCAGCCTCTTCGGTGGCCGTGGTCGCACCTGGAACGCCCTGCTCGGTGTTCTGGTGATCGTCTCGATCCAGTACGGCCTGGCTCTGCAGGGCATCGCCTCGCCGGTCCAGTACATGATCACCGGTGGTGTGCTTCTCGCCACGGTCGTCATCGACGCCGTCACCCGCAAGACCCAGAAGTCGGCGGGTCGCGCGTAGGGTCCCGACCCACTCAGTCCTGTGCCCGGCGCCAATGGCGGTGCCGGGCACAGTCACGTCCGGACCCGACGCCGTCAGGTTCGGACACGAACGTGCGTTCTCGCCCGGTACCGCCGATCGTGTGACGTAGTTCGACGGGCCCGGCCCGCGCCCGAAAAGGCGGAACATTAGACTCGACAAAGCCCGGCAACAGCTCTACTGCAAGGAGGCACGGGTGCCGCTGCTGACCCGCATCACGGGACCGCGCGATCTGGACCGGCTCAGCCTGGAGCAGCTGGACCAGCTGGCCGGCGAGATCAGGACCTTCCTCGTGGACGCGGTCTCCAAGACCGGCGGCCACCTCGGCCCCAACCTCGGTGTCGTGGAGCTGACCCTCGCCCTGCACCGCGTCTTCGAGTCGCCCAAGGACAGGGTGCTGTGGGACACCGGCCACCAGTCCTACGTGCACAAGCTGCTCACCGGCCGCCAGGACTTCTCCCGGCTGAAGATGAAGGGCGGCCTGTCCGGCTACCCCTCGCAGGCCGAGTCCGAGCACGACGTCATCGAGAACTCGCACGCCTCCACCGTCCTCGGCTGGGCCGACGGCCTGGCGAAGGCGAACGAGGTCCTCGGCCGTGACGACCACGTGGTCGCCGTCATCGGTGACGGCGCCCTCACCGGCGGCATGGCCTGGGAGGCGCTGAACAACATCGCCGACGCCAAGGACCGCCCGCTGATCATCGTCGTCAACGACAACGAGCGGTCGTACGCACCGACCATCGGCGGCCTCGCGAACCATCTGGCGACCCTGCGGACCACCGACGGCTACGAGCGCTTCCTGGCCCGCGGCAAGGACCTCCTGGGGCGTACTCCGGTCGTCGGCAAGCCCCTCTACGAGACGCTGCACGGCGCGAAGAAGGGTCTGAAGGACTTCATCGCCCCGCAGGGCATGTTCGAGGACCTCGGCCTGAAGTACGTCGGCCCGATCGACGGCCACGACATCGAGGCCCTGGAGTCCGCCCTCGCCCGCGCCAAGCGGTTCGGCGGCCCGGTCATCGTGCACTGCCTCACCGAGAAGGGCCGCGGCTACCAGCCCGCCCTCCAGGACGAGGCGGACCGCTTCCACGGCATCGGCCCGATCCACCCCGACACCGGCCTGCCCATCAAGGCCTCCGGCGCCGACTGGACCTCCGTCTTCGGCGACGAGATGGTCGCGCTCGGCAAGGAGCGCGAGGACATCGTCGCGATCACCGCCGCGATGCTCCAGCCCGTCGGCCTGAAGAAGTTCGCCGACGCCTTCCCGAACCGCATCTACGACGTCGGCATCGCCGAGCAGCACGGCGCCGTCTCCGCGGCGGGCCTCGCCACCGGCGGCCTCCACCCGGTCTTCGCCGTCTACGCGACGTTCCTCAACCGGGCCTTCGACCAGGTCCTGATGGACGTGGCCCTGCACAAGTGCGGCGTCACCTTCGTACTGGACCGCGCGGGTGTCACCGGCACCGACGGCGCCTCCCACAACGGCATGTGGGACATGTCGATCCTCCAGGTGGTCCCCACCCTCAGGCTCGCCGCACCGCGTGACGCCGACCAGGTCCGCGCCCAGCTGCGCGAGGCCGTCGAGGTGACGGACGCGCCCACCGTGGTCCGCTTCTCCAAGGGCGCGGTCGGCCCGGCCGTCCCCGCCGTGGGCCGGATCGGCGGCATGGACGTCCTGCGGGCGCCCGGCACCGACGCACCGGACGTGCTCCTGGTCTCCATCGGCGCGCTCGCCCCGATGTGCCTGGAGATCGCCACGCTCCTCGACCAGCAGGGCATCTCCACCACCGTCGTGGACCCCCGCTGGGTCAAGCCGGTCGACGAGGCCATGGCCCCGCTCGCCGAACAGCACCGCGTCGTCGTCACCGTCGAGGACAACTCGCGCGTCGGTGGCGTCGGTTCCACGATCGCCCAGGCGCTGCGCGACGCGGGCGTCGACGTACCGCTGCGCGACTTCGGCATCCCGCCGCGCTTCCTCGACCACGCCTCCCGCGCCGAGGTCATGGCGGAGATCGGGCTGACCGCGCCGGACATCGCCCGGCAGGTCACCGGCCTGGTCGCCAAGCTCGACGGGCGCTACGAGCGGAACACCCCGCAGGCCGTGGACGCGGTGGAGCCGGCGCGCGACTGACGCACCGACAGCAGGGCCGAAGGGCCGGTTTCAGCACCCTGGACGGGTGGTGAAACCGGCCGTTCGCGTTAACGGGGCCCGCGTCGGGGCATAGGTGTCACCCGCCCTCTCGATGATGTCGAGGACGACAAGCGTGGGAGGTACGCCCGTGAGGAACACCCTCTTCAGGACGAAGAAGATCGAACAGTCGATCGCCGACACTGAGGAGCCGGAGCACGCACTCAAGAAGTCGCTGTCCGCTCTGGATCTCACCGTGTTCGGTGTCGGCGTCATCATCGGCACCGGCATCTTCGTCCTCACCGGCAAGGTCGCCAAGGAGAACGCGGGACCCGGCGTCTCACTGGCCTTCGTCGTCGCGGGTGTCGCCTGCGGCCTGGCGGCCCTCTGCTACGCGGAGTTCGCCTCCACGGTGCCGGTCGCGGGATCCGCCTACACCTTCTCCTACGCCTCCCTCGGCGAGCTGCCCGCCTGGATCATCGGCTGGGACCTGGTCCTGGAGTTCGCGCTCGGCACGGCGGTGGTCGCCGTCGGCTGGTCGGGCTACGTCCGCTCGCTGATGGACAACGCGGGCTGGCATCTGCCCGAGTCCCTCAGCGGGCGCGAGGGCGCCACCGGGTTCGGGTTCGACATCCTCGCCGCGGGCCTGGTGCTCGTCCTGACCGCCATCCTCGTCATCGGCGTGAAGCTCTCCGCCCGGATCACCACGCTGGTCGTGGCCATCAAGGTCACCGTCGTCATGATCGTGATCATCGCGGGCGCCTTCTTCATCAAGGGCGACAACTACAAGCCGTTCATTCCCAAGGCGCAGAACGTGGAGGCGGGCAGCGGCATCAAATCCCCGCTGATCCAGCTCATGTTCGGCTGGGCACCCACCAACTTCGGACTGCTCGGCATCTTCACCGCCGCGTCCGTCGTGTTCTTCGCCTTCATCGGCTTCGACGTGGTCGCGACGGCAGCCGAGGAGACGAAGAACCCGCAGCGGGACATGCCGCGCGGCATCCTCGGCTCGCTCTTCATCTGCACCGCGCTCTACGTCCTGGTGTCGATCGTGGTCACGGGCATGCAGAAGTACACCGAGCTGTCCGTCGACGCCCCGCTCGCCGACGCGTTCAAGGCCACCGGACATCCCTGGTACGCGGGCGTCATCAGCTTCGGCGCCGCCATCGGCCTCACCACGGTCTGCATGATCCTTCTGCTCGGCCAGACCCGTGTCTTCTTCGCGATGAGCCGCGACGGGCTGCTGCCGCGGTTCTTCTCCCGCGTCCACCCGCGGTTCCGCACCCCGCACCGGCCGACGATCCTGCTCGGCGTGATCATCGCGATCGTCGCGGGCTTCACGAGCCTCAGCGCGCTGGCCGAGCTGGTCAACATCGGCACGCTCTTCGCCTTCGTCGTGGTCGCCATCGGGGTCATCATCCTGCGCCACACCCGCCCCGACCTGCACCGCGCCTTCCGCACCCCGCTGGTTCCCTGGGTGCCGATCCTGTCGGTGCTCGCGTCCCTGTGGCTGATGCTGAACCTGCCCGCGGAGACCTGGCTACGGTTCGCGATCTGGATGGTGATCGGCTGCGTCGTGTACTTCCTGTACGGCCGCACGCACAGCCGTCTGGCCGGCCCCCAGGAACCGGCCCCCAGCACCGGCGGAACCCCTCCGGCAGGCCCCCCGCCGAGCGGCCCCGCGGCCTAGCGGTCCAGCCGCCCGGCTCGGCCTTGCACGCCGCGCTACCGCCCGGGAGCCCTCCGGCCTCGTACGTCCCCCGTCTCGGCGCGGACGTGCGGGGCCGGTGATGTGTCCACGCTCCGCCGGGGAGCCGGGGAGCCGGGGAGCCGGGGAGCCGGGGAGCCGGGAAGGCCCGGTGGTCCGGCGTAGCGCTTCGGGGGCCCGCCCGTGCCGCGAGGGGATCCGCGGCGGCGGGTTGCAGCCCCCTAAGCGTGAGGGGGCCGGTTCAGGAACCGGGGCGTACGGTCCGCGGCCCGGTGACCTCGGCGCCCAGTTCGGTCACCCGCCGCCGCAGTTCGCGGTCGGCCGTGACGACCAGGCGGGGACGGTCGGGCGCCCCGGCCACGAGCTCCACGATCCGGTCGTCACCGCTGCCCGGTGCTTCGTCCACCCGGACTCCGGGGACGGAGCCCACTCCCCGGGCGGCGCCCTCCACCACGAGGACGATCTCCAGTGGGCCGGCACGACCGGGCACCCCTGCCTCCGCGAGGCCGGCCAGCCCGTCCCGGAGCCGCTCGGCCGCTCCACGCCGGTCGCGCCACCATCCGTCGGGCACGGATCCGACCACGTTGGCGCCGTCCACGATGAGCAGAGTCGTCATGCCCTCACCCTGCCAGAGCACTCCCGGCCCAGGCGCGCGTCACGAAGGACAGGGCTTCGGCGGCCCGGGCGGCCTGACCATCGTTCGTCCGCGGTCCGGGGGCGAACTCCACATGCAGGAACGGCACCCCGGCGTCGGCGGCCGCCCGCCCCTGCACGTTGTCCCGCCCGGCGAGCGGGCAGGAGCGGGTCCAGGCCCGGCACACGGCGAAGTCCCGGTCGCCCAGCGCGTCGGCGAGCCGGCGGCCGGCGGTGAGACCGTCCTCGCCGGCTCCCGTCGAGGCGATGACGTCGTACCGCGGGGCCGACTTCTCGGCGAACCCGTGCAGCTGGACGCCCGGGACATGGCGCCGGACGAGTTCGGCGCAGATCGCGTGGAACACCGTGTCCCGCCGGTGGGCCACGTCCGCCGCATTCCCCTCTCCGGATTTGCGATGTGCGCCAGCAATCACGAGCAGGCCCCCCGGAGCGCCCCTCAGAACTCGTACGCCGAGCAACTCCGTGTCCTGGTCGGCGACCGGATGGGGCACCTGTACCGACCATCGGACCGGGTGCTCCAGGTCGACGAGGACGCGGCCCCAGCCGCGCGGCGCGGGCCCCTGGTCGACGCGGTCGTACACCTCTGCGAATCGTCGGCCGGTCGAGCTGTCGACGACGGTGCGCAGCGCGAAGTCCACCTCGGCGAGACGCTGTTCGGCCTGTTCACGGTGGCCGTCGAGGAGCAGGCCGACGCCGTCCGCGATGGTCTCCCGATCGGTTCGGGACGGCGGACGGAAGGAGCCGTGCGGCGCGAACCGAGCGGTGTAGGCGGCGACGGAGCGCGCCAGGTCGACGGACGGAGGGCCGTCCCCGTGCCGGTCGGCGGAGGGATTCTCCCCCTTGGTGTGGGTCCCGCGCACGACAACTGTCCCCAAACCGCCCAGAGCGGTGAGGACCAGGAGAAGTGTTGCGATCGTTATCGTTCTGGAGCGGTTTGCCCTCATGGTTGTATCAAGATATCTCGGTGACCAGACGTCGTAGCCGCCGCACCCTGCCCACTCTCCTCACCCCGCTGGCCCTTGTCGCCGCACTGGCGGGGTGCGGGCTCGTCGGAGGCGGCGAGGACTCCGACTCCTCGTCGAAGGGGGGCGGCCGGTCGTTCACCGTCGCCGCAGCCGGGGACATCCTGATCCATCCTCAGCTGATCGACCAGGCCAGTGCCGACGCCAAGAAGACCGGCAAGGGGACGAACGGCCTGGACTTCGGTCCGCTGATGGCCGGGATCAAGCCCGTGATCAGCATGGCCGATCTGGGTATCTGCCACATGGAGCCGGTGATCGGCAAGCCGAAGGGGCCCTTCGAGAGCTACCCCAACTTCCTCATCCCGCCGCAGATCGCCGGGACCATCAAGGACGTCGGCTACGACACCTGCTCCACCGCCTCCAACCACTCGATCGACCACGGGTACGAGGGGGTGAAGCGCACCCTGGACACCCTGGACGCGGCCGGACTGAAGCACACCGGCTCCTTCCGGACCGAGAAGGACGCCCTCACCCCGCTGGTCATGGACGTCAAGGGCGTGAAGGTCGCGCAGATCTCCTTCGCCTTCGGCTTCAACGCCCACGAGCTGCCGAAGGACAAGCCCTGGCTGGTCAACCAGAACGACCTGAGCCGGATCAAGAAGGCCGAGAAGCAGGCCCGCGCGGCCGGCGCCGAGGTCGTGATCCTCTCGATCCACTGGGGCCGTGAGCACCACCCCAACCCGTCGACCCCGCAGCTCGAGTTCGCCCGCCGGCTCGCGCGTGAGACCACTGTCGACCTCGTCATCGGCCACCACGCGCACGTCGTGCAGCCGATGGAGAAGGTCGACGGCACATGGATCGCGTACGGCCTCGGCAATCAGGTCGCACGTCACGACGTGCCCACGGGGCTGACCGAGGAGGGCGTGATCGGGTGGTTCACCTTCACGCAGCGCGGCGGCAAGTGGGACGTCGAGGCCCGCTACGAACCGACCCTCGTGGAGATCCCGCCGGACCCCGAGGTCACCACGGACGGCACCCCGGCCGAGCCCGCCAAGGGCGGGGTGGAGAACTACCGGCTGGTGGACGTGGCGGCCGAGCTCAAGCGGGACGACCTCAGCGACCAGGAACGTTCCCGCCTCCGGCTGGCCTTCGAGCGGACGGAGGGCACCATGCTGAACCGCGGAGCGGCGAAGGACGGCCTGAAGCCCCTCACGGAGCTGCCCGGCTGAGAACACCCGGCGTCTTGAACGCGCCCGGCCCCCTCGACGGGCCGGGCGCGAAGCACGTCCTGGGCCGGACCGGCCTGGGCGGGGGCCGACATGTCAGGGCCGGACATGTCCAGAGCCCGACATCCGGCTGAACTTCATCTGAACCGGAATTGACGACTCCTGCCCGAAGATGCCCAACTAAAACATGATGTTGTCCAGATCACTTTTGATCCGTGCAACTTTCTGACACCCCGGCGGGTCTGACACGCGCGGAGACTCAGTTTTCCCAGCCGTGTCCCCGCGCCGCACCCGCACCCGCACGCGGGCCGTTTCCGTGCCCGCACGCCCGTACAACCGCTTGAGAGGACCTGTCCGTTGGCGCCATCGCCCCCGGCGCGGCAGCACCGTGCTCGCCGCAGAGCTGACATGTCGCTGCTTGGCGGCATACGACCGCCCATCGCGGTCCTGTCGGCGCTCCTCCTCTCCCTGGCGGCCGTCACCGCACTGGTTCTCGGCCCGGCCGGTGACACCTCGGTGCCCAAGGCCGTGCAGACGTCGCAGCAGCACTTCGCGGAGGACGGCGCGATCGCCATGCGCGCCTCCATCGACGAGTCGGTGACCGACCTGGACCGCTCGGCCGCGCTGTTCAGCGCCGGCGCACCGGTCTCCGCCGACACCGTCCTCGACAAACTGGGCAACACGTACCAGAAGTGGATGGGCACGGCGGTCGTCGAGATCCGGTCCGGCAAGCTCGTCGCGACCCGCGGCGAGACCGTGCCGCTGACCTCCCTCGACCGGTCCACGCTCGGCGCCGAGGGCGGGCTCGCGCCGCGCATGGTGCGCCTGGAGAACGGCGAGGTCCGGCTGCTGTCGTTCGCGCTGCTCTCGTGGCCGGGGAAGCCGCAGCTGCTGCTCGTCGCCTCCAACAGCCTCAAGTTCCCCGGCATCAGCCTCGGCCAGTTCCGTTCCATCGCGGTCGTGGACCGCTCCGGCACGATCCTCAGCAGCGACGGCATCCCCGAGCCCGAGCAGGTCCTCACCGACCTCCAGCGCGAGGAGGTCGCCGCCTCCAACAAGCAGCTCAAGGCCTTCGCGAAGAAGGCGGCCGGCCGCGCCGCTCAACACCCGCTCAGCACCAAGGAGCCCGGCTCCGGCGGCTACCTGGGCGTCAGCGGCAGCCTGCTCGGCGGCAGCTTCCTCAGCGACCGGTCCGTCGGCGGCTACGCCGGCCTCTCCTCGCCCGAACCCGGCGAGACCACCACCGCGACCGCCCTCGGACTCACCGTGGTCGCCATGGTGAAGGTCGCCGAGGACCCCACCCGTTCCACCTCGCCCGTCTTCGGGTTGATCGCGGCCGGAGCGCTCCTCGTCGTCGGCGGCATCGCCGTCGCCGTACTGCTCGGCACGGTGCAGCGACCGCTCATCCGGCTCTTCCTGGAGTCGCGCCGCCTCACCCGCGGCGACCTGGCACGCCCGGTGAGCGTCCCCGGCTACGGCGAGGCCCGTCGGATCGGCCTCTCCCTCGAAAGGCTGCGCGGACAACTGCTCGGCGGACCGGCGGACCGGGACGACTCCGCGCCGCCCCCGCGAGGCCTGCGCCGCGTCGGCACCCGCGCCCTCCTCGCCGTCTGCGCGGTCCTCCTCCTCGCCTGGTCCGCCCCGCTGCTGCTCATCCTGAACCGCGCCGACGGCACCGTCGTCGTCCCGCAGCAGCTCGTCAACGACCAGCGGGAACGGACCGACACCCTCACCGACCGGGTGCGCCGGGCGCTCAACGAGGGCGAGGCCGACCTCCAGTCCGTCGCCACGCTGATCGGCGACCGCACCACCCCCGCGGACATGACCAAGGTCCTCGACCGCACCCTCAACCAGCACCTTCGCTACCAGGCGCTCTACGTCGTCGACGCCTCAGGGGACGTGGTCGCCGGAGTCGGCGACGAGCCCCGCGAGGCCCGGCCCAAGCCCGCCACCGCGGACCCGCTGCAGTTGCTCGGCCAGGGCGGCAAGAAGCCGCTCGTCGTCGGCACCGCGGAGATCCCCGGCCGTGACGGCTCCGCGCTGGTCGGCGAGTTCCGCATCGACTTCCTCAACTCCGTGCTCAAGCGGCCCGGCCTCGGCGTCGTCCGCCTCGTCGACGACAAGGGCGAGGTCATCGCCGGCAACACCGGCTACCTCGCCTTCCAGTCGCTGCCCGACGAGCGTCTCAAGGACCTGGTCTCCGCATCCGGCCAGAAGGTCGGCAAGTCCGCGCACGCCGCCGGTGTCCTCTACCGCGAGAACGGCGTGCAGATCGCGGCGGCGGCCCCGTTCGTGGGCGGCGGCGCGGCCAAACAGCTCGGCTGGACCGTCGTCAGCTGGCAGCCCGCCGACCGGCTCGCGATCCCCGAGTACGACGTCCAGCACCGCACGGTGCTCGCCGGACTGCTCGGCGCCGCGGCGGCGGCCGCCTGCCTCGGGTGGATGCACATCGTGGTGGCCCGCCCGCTGCGTGCCCTGGCCGGCCAGGCCGAGGCGCTGGCCGACGGCGACCGCAAGACCGTCCTGTTCCCGCGCAACCACGACGAGGTCGGCGCGGTCACCCGCTCCCTCGAACTCGTCCGCCAGCAGCTCCAGGAACAGCGCAGACAGCAGCCAACGCCACGCCGGAGCGCACCCGGCACGGCCCAGCAGCAGCAGGTTAGGAACTGATCGGCCGTGCTCTTCCTCTACACCGTCCTGATGGTGTGCTGCGCGATCCTGCTCGTGGCGGGCATCGTCGAACAGCGGCGCCACTTCACCAACCTGGACAACATCCCGACCCGGGTGCTGGTCAACGGCATCCGCGGAAAGTCGTCCATCACCCGGCTCTGCGCGGGCGCGCTGCGCGGCGGAGGCCTCGCCACCGTCGCCAAGACCACCGGCACGGCCGCCCGCTTCATCCATCCCGACGCCACCGAGGAGCCGGTCTACCGCAAGTTCGGCATCGCCAACGTGGTCGAGCAGATCGGCATCGTCCGACGCGCCGCCGCGTACAACCCGGACGCGCTCGTCATCGAGTGCATGGCCGTGATGCCGGCGCTCCAGGAGATCAACCAGTCCAAGCTGATCCGCTCCACGATCGGCGTCCTGTGCAACGTCCGTGAGGACCACCTCGCGGAGATGGGCCCCACCCTCGACGACGTGGCCCGCTCGCTCTCCCGGTCCATGCCGGAGGGCGGCATCTGTGTCACCGCCGAGCAGGAACGCTTCGCGATCCTCCAGGAGGAGGCCGACTCCCGCGACTGCAAGCTGATCTACGCCGACCCGGAAACGGTCTCGGACGAGGAACTGCGCGGCTTCAGCTGGTTCACCTTCAAGGAGAACGTGGCGATCGCGCTCACCGTCGCCGAACTGCTCGGCGTGGAGCGCGAGACGGCCCTGCAGGGCATGTACGACGCGCCGCCGGACCCCGGTGTCCTCTCCGTCGAGCGGTATGTCACCGAGGACGGCAAGAAGGTCCGCTTCGCCAACGTCTTCGCGGCCAACGACCCCGAGTCGACGCTGATGAACATCAACCAGCTGCTCGACCTCGGCGCCGTCCACCGTCCGCTCAACGTGGTCATCAACTGCCGCCCCGACCGCGTCGAGCGGAACGGGCAGATGGGCGAGATCATCCCGCAGCTGGACCCCGACAAGGTCTTCGTCATCGGTCACCCGGCGAAGAGCGCCATCGACGCCATGCCCGCCCAGTACCGCTCCCGCGCCGTCGACCTCGGTGGCGACCGCCGCGACCCGGAGGAGTTCATGCGGCGGCTCCTCGCCGAACTCGGGCCGGACAGCTCGCTGGTGGCCATCGGCAACATCCACGGCCAGGGCGAGCACCTGCTGGAGCACCTCGCCGAACTTCCCGCCGACGAGAGCGCCGACGACAGCGCCGAGAGTGTCGACGACGGCCGTGGGGACGGAAAGGGCAAGGGGCCCGGGGTCTCCGCCGCACCGCGCACCACGGTGGCGGTACGCGAGCACGTCGAGACCGTTCAGCTGTACGCGCCGCGGATCGACCCGTACCAGCGGTACTCGGAGGCGTACGAGACGCGGTACGCACCGCAGGCCGACCGGTCCCAGCCCCAGGTCCCCGTGCAGCGTTCCGCGGACAACCCGTACCCGCAGCAGGGCCGGCCGCAGCAGGGCCACCGCCAGGACGCCCACCAGCAGACCGGGCACCCGCAGCAGAACCACCCGCAGACGGTGCTCTCGCCGGAGGGCCGCGCGCAGACCCGCCGCGGGCCGACGCTTCACGACTTCCCGCAGCAGGCGCAGCAGCCGCAGTACCCGCACCAGCCGCAGCATCCGCAGCAGACCGAGGGGGCGGCCCACCAGAGCCGCCGGCCGGAGCAGGCGCCCGCCGCCTGGCCGGACGTGTCGCAGGGACCCGGCGCCGCGCGGCCCCAGCCGCCCGAGCACGGTGAACAGCCCCCGTCCCGTGGCCTGTTCGAACCCCGCGTACCTCCCACACACCCCACCGACGACCAGCAGTGGCACAGCCCAGGAGAGCCCCGTTGATCCCCTCCGTCCTCACCCCCGAGATCGCCGCGATCGGCATCGGCCTGGGCCTGATGTTCTCGCTGATCTGCTACCTCACGACCAACCTCTCGCCCGGCGGCATGATCACACCGGGCTGGCTGGCGCTCACCCTCATCGAGGACCTGCAGCGCGCCGCCCTCGTCGTGGGCGTCACCGTCCTGACGTACGTCACCACGCTGCTCCTCCAGCGCTTCGTGATCCTCTACGGCAAGCGTCTGTTCGCGGCCGTCGTGCTGTCCGGCGTGCTGATCCAGGCGACCGTGATCATCGTGCTCCAGATGGAGTTCCCGCTGCTCTACGCCAACCAGACCCTGGGCTTCATCGTCCCCGGTCTCATCGGCTACCAGCTGGTGCGCCAGCCGAAGGGGGCCACGCTGCTGTCGACCGGCTCGGTCACGCTCGCCACCTACGTCGTGCTGACCGCCGGAATCCTCCTCGGCGCCATGCCGACCGCCTGACCCGCCTTCTCTTCGGAACCATTGGAGCCGTCACCATGCCGAAGCGCAAAGGCCGTCCCGTTCTTCACGCGGCCACCGTCCTCGTGCTGCTCACCGGCAGCGCCTTCCTCACCTTCGAACTCCGCAAGGACGAGGAGGCGAAGGTCCCGGCCGTGCAGGCCGTCACCGACCGGCCCGACCTGGAGAACTCGGGGAAGGCCACCGGCAAGCAGACCTGGGAGCGCCTGAACAACCCCACGCGGTCCGTACTGCGCGGGGAGAACGGCGACATCCTCGCCACCTTCACGGACGGAGCCCGCACCGCGACCCTGCGCGGCCCCTCCCGCACCTTCACCGAACCGGCCAACACCCAGTCCCGCGTGGTCACCCAGGACTGGGTGCGCCTCATGCCGGAGGCCTGGCGCAAGGGCGCCGAGAAGGAGAAGTGGTTCAAGGACTGGTTCAAGGAGTTCTACGGCAGCGAGGCCGACGACATCTTCGCCATCGCCTTCCAGTACGTCGCCGGCGCGCCGGTGAAGAAGGACGACGAGGGCGTTCCGTACGCGGGTGACGCGGTATTCGGCCCGTTCAAGGACGACGGCGTCGACCGCCTCGAACAGAACGACTTCTACGACTACCTCGGCATCAACTACTCGTTCCGCGACGGCTCCACGATGCAGGCCCGCAAGGAGCGCTACCGCGCCCTGGACTGCTCCGGCTTCATGCGCATGATCTGGGGCTACCGGGCCCGCTACCCCCTGATGGCGACGAACACGTCGGGCGACGGACTGGCACGCAGCGCCGACGGCATGGCCCGCTCCAAGGTGGGCGTCGACATCCTGAAGCTCTCCGGCCCCGCCCCCTGGTACACCCGCCCCAAGAACATCGACGTCGTCCAGCCCGGTGACCTCCTCTTCTTCAAGATGGACCACCGCACCGGCAACCACCTCGACCACGTGGCCCTGTACCTGGGTGTCGACACCGACGGTCACCGCGTCTTCATCTCCAGCCGCAAGGAGGTCAACGGGCCGACCATGGGCGACAAGGGCGGCGCGTCCCGGATCGACGGGAACGGCTTCTACGCCGGTCTCCTGCGCAGCGCCAAGCGGTTGTGAGCGGGCGGGGGCGGGCCTCGGTGTGCGGGGCGTCCCCGATTAAGGTGAAGCGGTGAACGTCGACTGGCTCATACGCGGCCGCGACGGCAGGCTCAGTGTGTACCTGCTGTCGGAGGCCGCCGTCCGCTGCCGGGCGGAGCGCGGACCCGGTGGCCCCTGGGATCCGCCGCGCACCGTGGGCGGCGGTCAACGCCTGCACCCCGTACTGGCCCTGGGCCAGGGGCCCGACCGCTATGCCCACCTCGTCTCCTGGCGCCCGACGGTCCGTGACGAGTCGGGGCTCGTCCACTCGACCCACTACCGGCCGGACCTCGCCGCGCTCGACTGGCACCCGATCGGGCATCCCGACCGGACCGGGGGCCGGACCGGCACCCCGGCCGTCGCCGTCGACGCGGAGGGGCGTGCCCACGTCTTCGTCCGCAACAAGGGCGGCGGGGTGAGCATGATCGCCCAGAAACTCAAGGGCGGCTGGGGGCCCTGGCGCGACCTCAAGGGGCACGATGTCCAAGGGGACTTGGCGGCCGTCACGGGGACATCCGGCCTGGTCGAGCTGTACGCGGCCGTCCCAGGAGGTGTCCTGCACTGGCGCCAGCAGGAGGCGGGTGCCGAGCCGGCGCTGGAGGAGGCGCTGGAGGCACCGGTCCGCGCGGACACCCTGCGCGCGCTCGCGACCTCCTTCGACTCCACCACGCTCTTCTTCACCGACGAGTCGGGCGACGTGTGCGCCTGGCGTCCCGGCACCAAGCCCGTACCCGTCCTCGCCTCCGCCGGGTCGGGGCCCGTCTGCGCCATCCGTTGCGAACTCGACGGGCACGACTGCACGTTGCTCGCGCAGCGGTCCGCGAGCGGGCGGGTCGCGTTCGCCGCGTATCCGACCGAGGACGAGGCGGCGGGGGCGTGGTGGACGGAGTCGGGGCCCGAACTTCCCGCCGACGCGCTGGTGTCGCTGGCGGAGGACGAGTACGGGCGCGTCGTCGCCGCGAGCCTTTCCCCTGGGACCGGGGAACTCCTCGTCACCCGCCGCAAGCCCGAACCGGTCCTCGCCCTGGAACCCTGGCAGCAGGTGTGACCCGGGGGCGCCGCCCCCGGCGCCCCGCTCCGGCCTGAACGGGCCTCGTCCTCAATCGCCCGGACGGGCCAAGCCTTTCAGTGTCTCCGCCTGCACCGATGCCCCGCACGTCGACTGACGTGCGGGGCACCGGTACAGGCCGTGGGGCGTTACGCGGGGACCGAGGCGAGGCCCTGGGCCAGGAAACGCTTGCCGGTGGCCCGCTCGGAGACACCCTCCCGGTCCAGGTACGGCGTGATCCCACCGAGGTGGAACGGCCAACCGGCGCCGGTGATCAGGCAGAGGTCGATGTCCTGCGCCTCGGCGACGACACCCTCGTCGAGCATGAGCCCGATCTCCTGGGCGACGGCGTCCAGGACGCGGTCACGGACCTGCTCCTCGGTCAGGACGACATCGCCCTGCCGGAGCAGCGCGGCGACCTCGGGGTCCAGCTCCGGCTTACCGGAGTCGTACACGTAGAAGCCGCGCTTGCCCGCCTTGACGACCGCCGCGAGGTTCGGGGAGACCGTGAAGCGGTCCGGGAAGGCCCGGTTGAGGGTCTCCGAGACGTGCAGACCGATCGCGGGGCCCACCAGTTCGAGCAGGACCAGCGGGGACATCGGCAGCCCGAGCGGCTCGATGGCCTTCTCGGCGACCTCGACCGAGGTGCCCTCGTCGATGACGTTCTGGATCTCGCCCATGAAGCGGGTCAGGATGCGGTTCACGACGAACGCCGGGGCGTCCTTGGTGAGCACCGCGGTCTTCTTCAGCTTCTTGGCGACGGCGAACGCCGTGGCGAGCGAGGCGTCGTCCGTCTGCTCGCCGCGCACGATCTCCAGGAGCGGGAGGATCGCGACCGGGTTGAAGAAGTGGAAGCCGACGACCCGCTCGGGGTTCTTCAGCTTCGACGCCATCTCGCTGACCGACAGCGAGGAGGTGTTGGTGGCGAGGATCGCGTGCGCCGGAGCGACCGCCTCGACCTCCGCGAACACCTGCTGCTTGACGCCGATCTCCTCGAACACGGCCTCGATGATGAAGTCCGCGTCGGAGAAGCCCTCGGCCTTGTCGAGCACACCGGAGACCAGGGCCTTCAGGCGGTTGGCCTTGTCCTGGTTGACGCGGCCCTTGAGCAGCAGCTTGTCGATCTCGGCGTGGACGTAGCCCACACCCTTGTCGACGCGCGCCTGGTCGATGTCCGTGAGGACGACCGGGACCTCCAGGCGGCGGAGGAAGAGGAGGGCGAGCTGGCTGGCCATCAGGCCCGCGCCCACGACGCCCACCTTGGTGACCGGGCGGGCCAGGGACTTGTCCGGCGCACCCGCCGGGCGCTTGCCGCGCTTCTGGACCAGGTTGAAGGCGTAGATGCCCGCACGCAGTTCGCCGCCCATGATCAGGTCGGCGAGCGCCGTGTCCTCGGCGTCGAAGCCCTTCTGCAGGTCCCCGTCCTTGGCCGCGGCGATGATGTCGAGCGCGCGGTAGGCGGCCGGAGCGGCCCCGTGCACCTTGCTGTCGGCGATGAACCGGCCGCGCGCGACGGCCTGGTCCCAGGCCTCACCGCGGTCGATCGCCGGGCGCTCGATGGCGATGTCGCCCTTGAGGACGGCGGCCGTCCACAGCAGCGACTGCTCCAGGAAGTCCGCGCCCTCGAACAGCGCGTCGGCGATGCCGAGGTCGTAGACCTGGCCGCCCTTCAGCTGCTTGTTCTGATTGAGCGAGTTCTCGATGATCACCGAGACGGCCTTGTCGGCGCCGATCAGGTTCGGCAGGATCGCGCAGCCGCCCCAGCCGGGAACCAGACCGAGGAAGACCTCGGGCAGCGAGAAGGCCGGCAGGGACGCGGAGACGGTCCGGTAGGTGCAGTGCAGACCGACCTCGACGCCACCGCCCATCGCCGCGCCGTTGTAGTAGGCGAAGGTCGGGACCGCGAGGCCCGACAGACGCTTGAAGACCTCGTGGCCGCCCTTGCCGATGGCGAGCGCGTCCTCGTGCCGCTTGAGCAGCTCGACACCCTTGAGGTCGGCGCCGACCGCGAAGATGAACGGCTTGCCGGTGACGCCGACACCGACGATCTCCCCGGCCGCCGCCTCCTTCTCGACCTGGTCGACGGCGGCGTCGAGGTTCGCCAGCGACGCGGGGCCGAAGGTGGTCGGCTTGGTGTGGTCGAAGCCGTTGTCGAGGGTGATGAGCGCGAAGCGCCCGGCACCGAACGGCAGGTCGAGGTGGCGTACGTGCGCGGACGTCACGACCTCGTCGGGGAACAGCTCGGCCGCGCCCTTGAGGAGTTCGGTGGTGCTCACTTGTCGCCTCCGGCGTCCTTGTGGTGCGGGTTCTCCCAGATGACCGTGGCGCCCATGCCGAAGCCGACGCACATGGTCGTGAGGCCGTAACGGACCTCCGGCTGCTCCTCGAACTGGCGGGCCAGCTGCGTCATCAGACGGACGCCGGAGGAGGCGAGCGGGTGGCCGTAGGCGATGGCGCCGCCGTACTGGTTGACGCGCGCGTCGTCGTCGGCGATGCCGTAGTGCTCCAGGAACGCGAGCACCTGGACGGCGAAGGCCTCGTTGATCTCGAAGAGGTTGATGTCCTCGATCGACAGACCGGCCTTCGCGAGGGCCTTCTCGGTGGCCGGGATCGGGCCGTAACCCATGACCTCCGGCTCGACACCCGCGAAGGCGTACGAGACGAGGCGCATCCGCACGGGCAGGTCGTGCTCGCGGGCGAAGTCCTCGGAGGCGATGATCGAGGCCGTCGCGCCGTCGTTCAGACCGGCCGCGTTGCCGGCGGTGACCCGGCCGTGCACGCGGAACGGGGTCTTCAGACCGGAGAGGTTCTCCAGCGTGGTGCCCGGGCGCATCGGCTCGTCGGCGGTGACCAGGCCCCAGCCCGTCTCACCGACCTCCGCGTTGGTGTTGCGCACCGAGACCGGCACCAGGTCCTGCTGGATCTTGCCGTTGGCGTACGCCTTGGCGGCCTTCTCCTGCGAGCGCACGGCGTACTCGTCGGCGCGCCGCTTGGTGATCGTGGGGTAGCGGTCGTGCAGGTTCTCGGCGGTCATGCCCATGAACAGGGCGGACTCGTCGACCAGCTTCTCGCTGACGAACCGCGGGTTCGGGTCCACGCCCTCGCCCATGGGGTGACGGCCCATGTGCTCGACACCGCCGGCGATGACGGCGTCGTACGCGCCGAAGGCGATGGAGCCCGCGGTGGCGGTGACGGCGGTCAGCGCGCCCGCGCACATGCGGTCGATGGAGTAACCGGGGACCGACTGGGGCAGCCCGGCCAGGATGCCGGCCGTGCGGCCCAGGGTCAGGCCCTGGTCACCGATCTGCGTGGTCGCCGCGATGGCGACCTCGTCGATCTTCTTGGGGTCAAGACCGGGGTTGCGGCGCAGCAGCTCCCGGATGGCCTTCACGACGAGGTCGTCGGCGCGGGTCTCGTGGTAGATGCCCTTCGGGCCCGCCTTGCCGAACGGGGTGCGGACGCCGTCGACGAAGACGACGTCCCTGACGGTACGAGGCACGATGGCTCTCCTCCAGATGCGGGATGGCACTGCTGCGCGGGCACACGCCTGAGCGCGCGCTCAGCACCCATGCTACTTACGAGTAACCATCGTGCCCAGTCCCGCGGCCGGGAGCGGTGAAGGTCACATCCGTAAGGCGTACGAAGGGATCCGCGGGCGTACCCGCGTGCGCCCCGGCCCGGCCCGCGGATCTTGGCGTGAACTCGACGTTCCAAAACGGCCTCCGGAGCCCGTTCGGCGTAGTCCCGGCCGCCACAGGCGTCACCGCGAGTCCCTTCAGGGGCGGTCCAGGGGTTCCTGGACCGCCTCCAGGGACAACGCGGTCACCAGGACGGGCGTGACCAGCTCGACCTGCCAGCGGCGCGCCCCGTACCCGGCGAGGGCCGCGCCCACGGAGTCGTTGTCCGGGGTCGAGGGCGGCTCCCAGCACACGCGCCGCACGGTGTCCGGGGTGATCAGGTTCTCCTGCGGCATGTTCAGCTGCTCGGCCAGCGCCGACACGGCGGTCCGCGCGGCGGAGAGCCGGGCGGCGGCGGCCGGGTCCTTGTCGGCCCACGCGCGCGGCGGCGGCGGACCGGTCACCGGCTGCCCGGGCTGCGGCAGCTCGGCGTCCGGCAGTTCCCTGGCACGGTCGACGGCGGCCTGCCACTGGTCAAGCTGGCGCCGTCCCATGCGGTGTCCGAAGCCGTTAAGCGCGGCCAGGGCGTGCACGTTGGCCGGCAGGCCCAGCGCGGCCTCGACGATGGCCCCGTCCCCGAGCACCTTGCCCGGCGAGATGTCCCGGCGCTGCGCCACCTGGTCGCGCGTCTCCCACAGCTCCCGCACGACGGCCATCTGCCGGCGGCGGCGGACCTTGTGCATCCCGGACGTGCGGCGCCAGGGGTCCTTGCGGGGCGGGGCGGGCTCGGCGGCGGCGATGGCGTCGAACTCCTGGCGGGCCCAGTCCAGCTTGCCCTGCCGGTCGAGCTCCTTCTCCAGGGCGTCGCGCAGGTCCACGAGGAGTTCCACGTCGAGCGCGGCGTAGCGCAGCCAGGGCTCGGGCAGCGGGCGGGTGGACCAGTCGACGGCGGAGTGCCCCTTCTCCAGGACGAACCCGAGGACGCTCTCGACCATGGCGCCGAGGCCCACACGGGGGAACCCGGCCAGGCGGCCGGCCAGCTCGGTGTCGAAGAGGCTGGTGGGGATCATGCCTATCTCGCGGAGACAGGGCAGGTCCTGGGTGGCGGCGTGCAGCACCCACTCGGCGTCGGAGATCGCCTCGCCGAGACCCGACAGGTCGGGACAGGCGACGGGGTCGATCAGCGCGCTGCCCGCGCCCTCGCGGCGCAGCTGCACGAGATAGGCGCGCTGGCCGTATCGGTACCCGGACGCGCGTTCGGCGTCGACGGCCACCGGGCCGGTGCCCGCGGCGAAGGCAGCGATCACCTCGGCGAGGGCGGCGTCGTCGGCGATCACCGGTGGAATGCCCTCGCGGGGCTCGAGCAAGGGGATCGGCGCCGATTCGACGTCGTCCGGAGGGCCGCCTCCGGTGGTTCGCAGTGAGCTGTCTGCTGCGGTCTCTTGGGCGTCGGTCACCTGTCAAGGGTATCCGTGTATGGACAACGCCCGTCGACGGAACGTTCCGTCGACGGGCGTCTGAGGGTCGTAAACCAGTCAGCTCGGTGAAAGATCCGGTTCACGCACGGGGGGGAGGAGGCCGGGTGGGGGAGTCGGGAGCGGTGCGGGGAGGGGTCAGTGGATGATGCCGGTCCGCAGTGCGACCGCGACCATCCCGGCGCGGTCACCCGTGCCGAGCTTGCGGGCGATACGGGCCAGGTGGCTCTTCACGGTCAGTGCGGACAGGCCCATGGAGACGCCGATGGCCTTGTTCGACTGGCCCTCCGCGACCAGGCGCAGGACCTCGACCTCTCGGCCGGACAGTTCGCGGTAGCCGCCCGGGTGGTTCGGGGCACCCGGGGGGCGGCGGTGCATACGGGCGGCGGCCGAGCCGATGGGCGCGGCGCCCGGCCGGGTGGGGAGCCCGACGTTCGTACGGGTACCGGTGACGACGTAGCCCTTGACGCCGCCCGCGAGGGCGTTGCGCACGGCACCGATGTCGTCGGCGGCGGAGAGGGCGAGGCCGTTGGGCCAGCCCGCGGCTCGGGTTTCGGACAGAAGGGTGAGGCCGGAACCATCCGGCAGGTGGACATCGGCGACGCAGATGTCGCGCGGGCTGCCGATGCGGGGACGGGCCTCCGCGACGGACGACGCCTCGATGACGTCGCGCACTCCGAGCGCCCACAGATGGCGGGTGACGGTGGAGCGGACCCGGGGGTCGGCCACGACCACCATGGCGGTCGGCTTGTTCGGGCGGTAGGCGACCAGGCTTGCGGGCTGCTCGAGGAGAACGGACACCAGGCCTCCTGGGGTGCGGGGACGGGGACCGGCTCTGAGGGCGAGCCAGGACGAACCGTGCTTTCAAGGTCACAGACGTCTTCGGCATCAAACCCGTGGACCTTTAGAGAATGATCACGATGTGGTGAGTAACAATCCGTGCAATTCGGACACGCGATCGATCATCCGAAGATCGAACCGAGTCGCTCCGCGTCGATACGCGGCCGAAAGTGGCCGTATCGACAAAGAAACCGGCAAGAGGGTGAAGGCCGGAGGCCAAACCCGTCAGGGCATGAGAAAGGCGCGCGTCGTGACGCGCGCCTTTTTCGGGGAGGCGGAGAGCGGGATCAGCGGGACTGCGGTCCCCGGCGCTGCGGCAGGGTGACCACCGAGGCGTCGCCCGGGGGCACCGGCGGCAGTCCGGCGATCTGGCACAGCAGGTCGCACCAGGCCGTGAGGTGGCCGGCGGTGTCCGGAACGCCGCCGAGGCCCTCCCGTGGCGTCCAGGACGCCCGGATCTCGATCTGTGAGGCGGCAGGGCGTTCCGAGAGCCCGCCGAAGTAGTGGGAACTGGCACGCGTGACGGTGCCGCTCGGTTCGCCGTACGACAGTCCGCGGGCCTGGAGCGCGCCCGTCAGCCACGACCAGCAGACCTCGGGGAGGAGCGGGTCCGCGGCCATCTCGGGTTCCAGCTCCGCGCGGACCAGGGTCACCAGCCGGAAGGATCCCTGCCAGGCGTCGTGCCCGGCCGGATCGTGCAGCAGGACGAGCCGGCCGTCGGCCAGATCCTCGTCGTCGGCGACGACCGCGGCCTCCAGCGCGTAGGCGTGAGGAGCCAGTCGCTGCGGTGGTCGCGTCGGGTCGATCTCGATGTCCGGCCGCAGTCGCGCGGCCCTCAGTGCGTCGACGGCAGCCCGGAAGGGCAACGGGGCCGTGTCCACCGCATTCCTGTCCTCCTCCTTCGCGTCGTCCATTCCGCCAGCGCCGTCCGACAGTCGTCCCTGAGCCGCAGCCATGCGGGGAAGGTTAAGGGGAACGGAGCCCGCGTGCAGGGAGAGACACCCGTGCGTGGGACCCCTGTCCGGATCGTGCTGCGCGAACACCGCTTTCCGGGCGGCCTCCGCGAGGGGCCGCGGCGGTCACCGCGGGCCGTCGGAGCCCGGGACCGGGCGGTCCGCGAGCCGTGGGAGACTTTCCGTCGTGAGCGCCAACCACAGCCCCGCCGGGCAGCAGCCGACAGCCACGTACGAGTCCGCCTTCCTGAAGGCGTGCAGGCGCGAGCCCGTGCCGCACACGCCCGTGTGGTTCATGCGGCAGGCCGGTCGCTCACTGCCCGAGTACCTCAAGGTGCGCGAGGGCATCCCCATGCTGGAGTCCTGCATGCGGCCCGAGCTGGTCGCCGAGATCACGCTCCAGCCGGTCCGCCGGCACGGCGTGGACGCCGCGATCTACTTCAGCGACATCGTCGTCCCGCTGAAGGCCATCGGTGTCGACCTGGACATCAAGCCGGGCGTCGGCCCCGTCGTGCAGAACCCGATCCGCACCCGCGCCGACCTGGCCCAGCTCCGCGACCTGACCCCCGAGGACGTCTGGTACGTCACGGAGGCGATCCAGCTCCTGACGGCCGAGCTCGGCGAGACCCCGCTCATCGGATTCGCGGGCGCGCCCTTCACCCTCGCGAGTTACCTCGTCGAGGGCGGACCGTCGAAGAACCACGAGCACACCAAGGCGCTCATGTACGGCGACCCGCAGCTGTGGGCCGACCTGCTCGACCGTCTCGCCGAGATCACCTCCACCTTCCTGAAGGTGCAGATCGAGGCGGGCGCGAGCGCCGTCCAGCTGTTCGACTCCTGGGTCGGTGCCCTGGCCCCCGCGGACTACCGCCGCTCGATCCTCCCCGCGTCCACGAAGGTCTTCGACGCCGTCGCCGGGTACGGCGTCCCGCGCATCCATTTCGGCGTCGGCACCGGCGAGCTGCTCGGCCTCATGGGCGAGGCCGGCGCGGACGTCGTGGGCGTCGACTGGCGCGTCCCGCTCGACGAGGCCGCCCGCCGTGTCGGCCCCGGCAAGGCGCTCCAGGGCAACCTCGACCCGGCCGTGCTGTTCGCGCCGACCTCCGCCGTGGAGGCCAAGACCCGCGAGGTGCTGGACGCGGCCGCCGGTCTTGAGGGCCACATCTTCAACCTCGGCCACGGCGTCCTGCCCTCGATGGACCCGGACTCCCTGACCCGCCTCGTGGAGTACGTCCACACCCGGACGGCGCGCTAGCCCGGCGGTCCGTGGACCCGCCGCAGCCCGCGCCGGCCCATCGGCTCACCAGCCGTGCCGCGCCTGTCTGCCGAAGAGCAGGCGGCGCGGTTCCGGCGGTGGTGGGGTGCCGGGGCGCAGCGGCCAGGCCAGCAGCATGCCGGCGAGGAAGCCCACGACGTGCGCCGCGTAGGCGACGGTGCCCGCGTCCGGCACGGCCGCGCCCGACGAGTACGCGGCCTGGAGCACGAACCAGGAGCCCAGCACGAGCCAGGCGGGCAGCCGTAGCGGCAGGAACACCAGGAACGGGACCAGCACCCAGACCCTGGCCCTCGGATACAGCACCAGGTAGGCGCCGAGGACCCCCGCGATCGCTCCCGAGGCGCCGATCAGCGGGTCGCCCGAGTCCGCGTTGACCAGCGCGAAGCCGTAGGCAGCCGCGAAGCCGCACGCCGCGTAGAACAGCGTGAAGCGGACGTGCCCGAGGCGGTCCTCGATGTTGTTGCCGAAGATCAGCAGGAAGAGCATGTTGCCCAGCAGGTGCAGCCAGCTCCCGTGCAGGAACATCGCCGTGAGCACCGACAGCGGGGGCGACTTGTCGTAGTCCGGCGGGCCCATCGCACACCCGGCGCCGTGCGGCCCGGCACCGACCTCGCCGGTCGGCACCAGACGCGCCATCCGATGGTGGATCAGTTCCTGCGGCACGGCCGCGTACTGGTCCATGAACGCGTGCAGGTGGCACAGCTGCGACAGGGCGCTGTCGCCCGCCGCGGATCCGGCCAGACCGGGTGTGTAGAGGAACACGATGACATTGGCGGCGATCAGCGCGTACGTCACATAGGGCGTGCGCCGCACCGGGTTCACGTCATGGACGGGAATGACCACGAGGAAGTACTGCCCGCGATGCACGGGGTGAATCCGCGTGCCCCCGGTGCCCCGGGACCCGTGCGCCCGACCGGAGTTCACCGAGTCGTCCCACTGAACACACTCGCCCCGCCGGCCGTATGTGTCCTCAACCGCCCCGCCGTGACGGACGTCTTGGCGTGGGTTCGACGGGACGACGTGATGACGTGAGGACACAGGCGATGAACGACCGAGTTACTCCTCCGATGCAGGCCCTGCCCGACGGCGAGGCGGAGATCGCCCTGGTGGTGCACCTCCCCTGGGAGGACGTCGCCGCGCTCGGCCAGGAGGCCGGACGGCTCGCGGCCCGGATGCAGCGCCCGGTGACCCTGGACGAGGCCGTCAGCCACCGCCTGCGGTCCACCCGGTCGGCGGCGCACGCCAAGCCCGCCCAGGCGCCCCCCGTGGTCACGGCACCCGCCTCCGTCTCGTCGCTGCCGGCCCGGCCGCCGGGGGAGCAGGCCCGCCAGGCGATAGACCGCATCAACGGATCAGCGGGCCACGAGTCCGCCTGACCGGTCCGGGGCGACAACGGCCGTCATGCGGTGGGCGGTTGGCGTGGGGGACCGGTGCGCGCCGTTACGAGGCGCCGTCCCGCACCTTCGCCATCGCCTTGCGGGCCGCCACCAGGACGGGGTCCCAGACGGGGGAGAACGGCGGCGCGTAACCGAGGTCGAGGGCCGTCATCCGTTCCACCGTCATGCCCGCGGTCAGCGCCACCGCCGCGACGTCCACGCGCTTCGCCGCGCCCTCCCGGCCGACGATCTGCACGCCGAGCAGTCGCCCGGTGCGCCGCTCCGCCAGCATCTTCACCGTCATGACCTCGGCCCCCGGGTAGTAACCCGCGCGGCTCGTCGACTCGACGGTGACCGCCTCGAACCGCAGGCCCGCCCGGTGCGCGTCCTTCTCGCGCAGGCCGGTGCGGGCGATCTCCAGGTCGCACACCTTGCTCACCGCCGTGCCGACGACCCCGGGGAACGTGGCGTACCCGCCGCCCACGTTGGTGCCGATCACCTGGCCGTGCTTGTTCGCGTGCGTGCCCAGCGCGATGTGCCGCTCGCGCCCCGAGACCAGGTCCAGCACCTCGACGCAGTCGCCGCCGGCCCAGATGTTCTCGTGCCCGCGCACCCGCATCGCGAGATCGGTGAGCAGTCCGCCGTGGTCGCCCACGGGCAGCCCCGCCTCCCGGGCCAGCGCCGTCTCGGGGCGTACGCCGATGCCGAGCACCACCACGTCCGCCGGGTATTCGGCGTCCTCCGTGACGACCGCGCGGACCCTGCCGTCGTCACCCGTGAGCACCTCGGTGACCTCGGCGTCGTCGACCATCGTGATGCCGAGGCCCTCCATGGCCTTGTGCACCAGGCGCCCCATGTCCGGGTCCAGCGTGGACATCGGCTCCTGGCCGCGGTTGACGACCGTCACCTCGTACCCGCGGTTGATGAGCGCCTCGGCCATCTCCACGCCGATGTAGCCCGCGCCGACGACCACGGCACGGCGACCCTCCGTCCTCTCCAGCGTGTCGAGGAGGGCCTGCCCGTCGTCCAGGGTCTGCACGCCGTGCACCCCCGGCGCGTCGATGCCCGGCAGCTCGGGGCGCACGGGCCGCGCGCCGGTCGCGATCACGAGCTTGTCGTACGACGTCCACGCCTCGGTCCCGGTGTCCAGCTCGCGGGACCGCACCCGGGCGCCCGCGACGTCGATCTCCGTGACCTCCGTGCGCATCCGCAGGTCGATGTCGCGCTCCCGGTGCTCCTCCGGGGTCCGCGCCACCAGCCGGTCGCGGTCCTGCACGTCGCCGCCCACCCAGTACGGGATGCCGCACGCCGAGTACGACGAGAAGTGGCCCCGCTCGAAGGCGACGATCTCCAGCTCGTCCGGCCCGCGCAGCCGGCGTGCCTGTGACGCGGCGGACATGCCCGCCGCGTCACCACCGATCACGACCAGTCGTTCCCGGGCCCCGCCACTACCGCTCGTTCGGCTCATGCTCATACGAACACGCTACGGGCGCCCGGCATTTCAGTCCTGCTCACCGCCGTCCTCGGGCCTGCCGCCGGCCGGCGGAGCGGCCTTCGGAGCCACGGTCCCCGAAGCGGCGCCCGGGGACGGGCGCGAGGCCGGGACAGCGGCCGGTCCCGACACGGTGGCCGCGGCGGGCCGGCGGCGCAGCCGGGGCCGCACCACGAACAGCCACACCACGGCGATCAGTGCGAAGCCCGCCGCGAACGGGAGCACCGCCCCGATCGCGAGAGCCAGCCAGCGGACCATGGTGACCAGCACGTTCCAGCCGCCCGAGAGCGCGTCCAGGAAGCCCGGGTCGCCGTCCTTCTTCTCGGCGTGCTTCACCGCCGTCTGGGACAGCGACAACGTGATCGTGGCCAGACTCGTGCGGTCCTTCAGCGAGGCCTGCCGGGCGAGCAGCGACTCCAGGTCGGACTCGCGGCTGCTCAACTCCCCTTCCAGGGTGACCACATCGCTGAGCTTGGTGGCCTTGTCCATCAGCTCGCGGACCCGGGCCACGCTCGCGCGCTGCGAGGCGATGCGGCTCTGCACGTCCACCACCTGGTCGGTGACGTCCTGCGCCTTGGCCGTGCGTTCGAGGACCTTTCCGGTGCCCTCCAGGTCGGCGAGCACCTGGTCGTACTGCTCGGTGGGCACCCGCAGGACGACGCGGGTGCGTTCGCGGCCCGCACCGTCGCGCGTGGTCGTCTCGTTGCCCACGTAGCCCCCGGCGCTCTCGACCGTGGTCCGGGCGTCGTCCAGGGCCTTGGGCACGTCCTTGACCCGCACGGTCAGGGAGGCGGTGCGGATGATGCTGTTCGTGGACAGCTTCGGCGGGGCGGGGGCCGTGCGGCCGGTCGCGCTGTCGCTGCCCGCGGCGCCCGAGTCCGCCTTCTGCGCGTCGGCTTTCGCCCCGCCGCCCTCGGCCGCTGCCGCCTTGTTGTCGCCACCGCTGTCGGACGAGTTGTCGGAAGCGCCGCATCCCGTCAGCGCGAGCGCGCTGACGAGGAGCACCCCGGCCAGGACACGGAACGGCCCCGACGGGCGGGAGGGATGCGGGGACGGGTCCGGTGACGCGGGTCGTGCCGGACGTGCTGACGTACGTGTGCGCATGGCCTACCCCCGGGGTGATGACTTTCTGACGCTCCTTCGACGCCCGGACGGCGCGGGACGTTGGCCGGATCCGGTCCCGATGGGGTCACGGTCCGGACTCGCGGAGGACACCGGGCTCCCCGGAGGAGGTGCCGGCGAGGTCTGAGAAGGTGGAGACATGCGCGAAGAGGACGTTCGTACGGGTTCGGGACACGTCGTGGTCGTCGGCGGCGGTATCGCCGGGCTGGCCGCCGCACACCGCCTGCTGGGGCGCGGGTTCCGCGTCACCGTGCTGGAGGCGTCGGACCGTCTCGGCGGCAAGCTGCTGACCGGCGAGATCGCGGGCGCGCGCGTGGACCTCGGCGCCGAGTCGATGCTGGCGCGCCGCCCCGAGGCCGTGGCCCTCGCCCGCGAGACCGGCCTCGGCGACCTCCTCCAGCCGCCCGCCACGGCCTCGGCCTCGCTGTGGAACCGAGGCGTCCTGCGCCCGATGCCCAAGGGCCACGTCATGGGCGTCCCCGGCAGCGCCTCCGCCCTCGCGGGCGTCCTCTCGGAAGAGGGCCTGCGCCGCGTCGAGCGCGACGCCGACCTCCCCCGCACCGAGGTCGGCGACGACATCGCGGTGGGCGAGTACGTGGCGGCCCGCATGGGCCGCGAGGTCGTCGACCGCCTCGTCGAACCCCTCCTGGGCGGGGTGTACGCGGGCGACGCCTACCGCATCTCCCTGCGCCTCGCCGTCCCCCAGCTGTACGCCGCCGCCCGCACCCACACCTCCCTCACCGAGGCGGTCCGCGAGATCCAGGCCAAAGCCGCCGCCGCCCAGCAGACCGGCCCGGTGTTCATGGGCATCGAAGGCGGTGTGGGCCGACTGCCCCTCGCCGTGGCCGAGTCGGTGACCGCAGACGGCGGCGAGATCCTCACCGGGACGCCGGTCACCGAACTGCGCAGGACGAGCCCGGCCGGCCCCGCGTCCGGTGAGCGGCCCCGGTCCGCCTGGCGGATCGTCGCAGGCGGCCGGGTCCTGCACGCCGACGCGGTCGTCCTCGCCGTCCCCGCGCCGGCCGCCGCCGCGCTGCTGCGCGCCGAGGCACCCGCCGCCGCGACCGAGCTGGCCGCCGTCGAGTACGCGTCGATGGCCCTCGTGACCCTTGCCTACCGCAGCGCCGACGCCACCCTCCCCGAGGGCAGCGGATTCCTGGTCCCGCCGGTCGACGGGCACACCATCAAGGCCTCGACGTTCGCCTCCCGCAAGTGGGGCTGGATCGCCGAGCAGAACCCCGGCCTGACGGTGCTGCGCACGTCCGTCGGGCGATACGGCGAGACGGAGGTGCTCGGCCGTTCCGACGCCGACCTCGTCCGGGTGTCCCGGCACGACCTGCGGGAGGCCACCGGCCTCGACGCCGAGCCGGTGGAGACCCGGGTGACGCGCTGGGACGACGGACTGCCCCAGTACCCCGTCGGCCACCACGCGCGCGTGGCCCGCGTCCGCGAGCACGTCCGCAGACTCCCGGGCCTCGCGGTCTGCGGCGCCGCCTACGACGGGGTCGGCATCCCCGCCTGCATCGCCTCCGCGCACGCCGCCGTGGACGGCCTCGGCGGCGACTCCGGCGGTCTGGACGCGCTGCGGGCCGACCCGGTGCAGAGCCTGCACGGCGGAGCGGGAGAATAGCCCCATGAGTGACGACGCCCCCACCACCGAGTCCGGCAGGGTCCCGAACAAGGGCAAGCTGGCCAAGGACCTGAACGAGGCCATCCGCTACACCCTGTGGTCCGTCTTCCGGCTGAAGGACGTACTGCCGGAGGACCGCGCCGGATACGCCGACGAGGTCCAGGAGCTGTTCGACCAGCTCGCCGCGAAGGACGTCACCGTCCGCGGCACCTACGACGTGTCGGGGCTGCGGGCCGACGCCGACCTCATGATCTGGTGGCACGCCGAGACCAGCGACCAGCTCCAGGAGGCGTACAACCTCTTCCGGCGCACCCGCCTCGGCCGCGCCCTGGAGCCGGTCTGGTCGAACATGGCGCTGCACCGGCCCGCCGAGTTCAACCGTGCGCACATCCCGGCGTTCCTCGCCGACGAGGCGCCGCGTGATTACGTCAGCGTGTACCCCTTCGTGCGCTCCTACGACTGGTACCTGCTGGCGGACGAGGACCGCCGCCGGATGCTCGCCGACCACGGCAAGATGGCCCGCGGCTACCCGGACGTGCGCGCCAACACGGT
This sequence comes from Streptomyces sp. NPDC102279, assembly GCF_044766365.1. NCBI lineage: Bacteria > Bacillati > Actinomycetota > Actinomycetes > Kitasatosporales > Streptomycetaceae > Streptomyces > Streptomyces sp. NPDC102279. The sequence continues at coordinate 382,554 of NZ_JBIWLU010000010.1, forward strand.
CGCCTCGTTCTCCCTCGGCGACTACGAGTGGATCCTCGCGTTCGAGGCCGACGAGCTGTACCGCATCGTCGACCTGATGCGTCATCTGCGCGCCTCCGAGGCCCGGATGCACGTGCGTGAGGAGGTCCCGTTCTACACGGGCCGCCGCAAGGACGTCGCCGAACTGGTGGCCGGCCTCGCCTGACCGGCACGACACGACATGACGACGGCGGGCGCCCCTTTCGAGGGGCGCCCGCCGTCGTCATGTCACCGAGCCGCCGGTCAGGGCGCCTGTCCGACGCTCTTCGCGGCCGGCTCCGCCTGTTCCGAGTCCTTCGGTGCCGCCGCCGCATCCTTCGCGCCCCCGGTGCCGCCCTGACGGTCGGGCGCCTGCGCCGTGGGCTCCTTGTGAGGTGCGCATCCGGCGCTCCGCTCGGGGAGCCGCCCCTCCAGCAGGTAGGCGTCCAGAAAGCCGTTGACACACTTGTTGGGGCCGCCGCCGATCCCGTGGGTCCCGGCGCCGTTCTCCGTCACCAGCACCGAACCCCACAGCCTCCTGTGCAACTCCTTGGCCCCGTCGTACGGCGTCGCCGCGTCCCGCTCGGCCGCCAGGATCAGCGTCGGCGGCAACTGACCGGGCAGCGTCCGCACGTCGAGCGGCTTCTGCCGGGGCACCGGCCAATACGCGCACGGCAGGTTCATCCACACGTTGTCCCAGGTCTCGAACGGCGCCACTCGCGCGAGCCGCGTGTTGTCGCGGTCCCAGGTGCCCCAGTCGGTCGGCCAGGACGCGTCGTTGCACTCCACGGCCGTGTAGACGGCGCTGCCGTTCTCCTGCTCGGCCGCCGCCTCCGGATGCGGCCCGGCGATCTGCACCAGCGGCTTCGGGTCACCCTTCAGGTAGGCGGACAGCGCCAGAGCGCGCTGCGGCCAGTAGTCGTCGTAGTACCCGGCCTGGAGGAACGCGCCCTGCAGCTGTGCCGGCCCCACCTTGCCGCCCGCGGGCTTCGCGGCGAGCAGGGCCCGCGCCTTCTCGTAGGAGTGCAGCACCTCCTCGGCGGTGCCGCCGAGGCCGTACACGTCGTCGTGGCGCGCGATCCAGCTGCGGAAGTCGGTCCAGCGGCCCTCGAAAGCGGCCGACTGGTCGAGGTTGTTGCGGTACCAGATCTGCGCGGGGTCCGGGTTCACCGCCGAGTCGAAGACCATCCGGCGCACGTGCGAGGGGAACAGCGTCGCGTACAGGGCACCGAAGTACGTCCCGTACGACGCGCCCATGAACGTCAGCTTCCGCTCGCCGAGTCCGGCGCGCAGCACGTCCAGGTCACGGGCGTTGTTCAGCGACGTGTAGTGGCGCAGGCCCGCCCCGGAACGCCGCGCGCAGCCGCGGGCGTACGCCTTCGCCTCCGCGATCCGCTCCTTCTTGTACGACTCGGACGGGAACGTCGGCGACTGTGACGGCGCCTTCTGGAGCCTCTTCGGATCCTGGCAGGACAGCGGCGCGGAACGGTCGACGCCGCGCGGCGCGTAGCCCACGAGGTCGTAGGCCGCGCCGATCGGCTTCCACTCGGGGAGGAAGCCGATCAGCGGGAAGTACATGCCGGACGCGCCGGGCCCGCCGGGGTTGTAGACGAGGGCGCCCTGGCGGGGCACCTTGCGCTTCGGGTTCCGCGCGTCCTTGCCGGTGGCCTTGACGCGGCTGACGGTCAGTCTGATCAGCTCGCCGTCGGGGTGCGCGTAGTCGAGGGGCACGGTCACCGTGCCGCACTGGAGGTTGCCCGGCAGCCCCTCCACCTTGGGGCACGCGCCGAAGCGGATGCCGGCGGCCGCCGCGCGCTGCGCCGCGACGACGGTGCCGCGCGCCTCGGCCGGGGCGGAACCGGTCCCGTCCGGCCAGGCGGTGGTGCCGCCGGCCGGGGCGGCGACGAGGGCCGTCAGGAGCAAGGACCCCGCGGTTCCGTGGAGGACGGCAGCTCTCATCGCGAATCCCTTCGGCGCACGGCAGCGACAGAAGGATGCTTCGTTCGGCCGCCGGCGATGTAAAGCACCGGCCGCGGGTGTCGGCGTCAATGACCCCGATGCGCCCCCCGGGGCGCCCCTCAGCCCCCGTGCGAGCCCCCGCCGTCAGGCGCCGTGACCGGCGCCGCGGTCCCGGTGGGCCAGCGCCGCGCGCACGTCCGGCTCGCCGATCGCCCGCACCCCGCGAACGGCGACAGAGGTGAGATACGTGCGGTCGTCGCCGGACGCGTCGGAGTGCCGGGCGAGGGTGCCGAGCAGCCGCTGCCCGGCGGGCGAGGCCCAGCGCGTGTACGGGTGCACCTCGATGCGGGCGATCGCGAGACAGCTGAGGGTCAGAACGAGCGGGAGGGCGAACCAGACGGCCACCGGGACCCCGCTTCCGCTGGTCCTGGCCGGCAGCAGCAGGGCCGCGACGGCCAGCGCGAGGACCGCCGCGGAGGCGGCCTGGACCTGGCGGACGGCGCCCGCCACCGTGGTGCGGGCCCCGTCGGGCACGGCGAGCCCCGCCGCGACCAGACGGTCCGCGAGCCGGTGCACCGAGCCCGCGGCGGCCGTGGCCGCCCGTACCGGAGCTATCCGGGACTGGCCCTGCGGACCGATCGCCCCGAGTACCGAGCGCTCCATGTCGTCCCGCCCGCGCGGGTCCACCACCGTCGCCCAGCCGGTGTGCGCGAGCAGCAGCCGGCGCTGGCGGGCCATCGACACCAGGGTCAGGTCGGCCACCCGCGCCGGCCCGCCCGAGAGGAACGCCGCCTCGTACAGCGTCAGGTCGTGCCCGCGTGCCTCGCGGGTGTCGACCGTGGCGGCGCGCACGGCGGCCAGGCACAGCCGCGTGCACGATATGCCGGCCGCGGCCCAGGCCAGCAGCAGGAGAAGGACCCAGAACATGGCGTGTTTCTATGCGAAGTGGGGGGCGGGCGCCATGCCTTATTCACTATGTGGACGGAGCGTTGTGGGTCTGTGACGTTCCGCTCGGCCCGTTCCGTGCGGACCGGTGACGTGCGGACCGGTGCCGTCAGGGACTCGACGTCGGCCTGGGGCGCGTCGCCGGCGGCGGGAGCGGATATCCCGAGGACGGCGTCACCGGGACCGGCGACTGCGGGGCCTCGGTCGGGCCGGGCGGCGCGGGGGAACCGGTGAGCGGCGGCGGGCTCGCGGTCGCGGCGTCCTCGGCCAGCGCGTCGAAGTCGACGTAACCGGTCGCCTCCAGCACCTTGATGTGGTCGAGCACGGTGGTGTTCGCGTCGTCGGCGAGATCGCGGACCAGGGAGTTGCGGGTGTTCGCGCGGACCTGGGCGACGACGGCGAAGACCTTGCCGTGCGCCTTGCGCAGGATGTTCGCGAAGTCCCGGTCGTACTCGGAGCCGTGGGCCGCGCTCAGGGTGGCCAGCCAGCCGCGCTGCTGCGGGTTCGGCTGGTTGGGCAGCTCCAGGCCGAGGCGGGCCGCGACGTTGCGGACGCGCGCGTCGAGGAACGTGTGCCCCTCGATGAGGTGCTCGCCTGCCGTCCGTACGGCCTGGGTGGTGCCGCGCTCCTGGGCCTGCTGGCCCGCGGGCAGCTCCCAGAGCCCGGCCAGCCGGACCTTGGTGACGAACTCCCGGTCCAGCGCCGACAGCGGTCCGTACCGCGTCGACACGGTCTGCGCGTTCAGGGTGTCCAGGCCGGTGCCGGCGCGGTCCGCGTACGACCAGATCGGAAAGGCCAGGGCGGCCAGGGTCGCCAGGAGGGCCGTGATGATGAGCCCTGTTCCACTGACCAATCCGGTGCGGTTGATGGATCGCATGGTGCCTCCTGTTGCGGCACCGTACGCTAATGCGCTTCGCGTGCGGATTGGCATGCTACTGCGGGCGCTACGCCAACTGCCGTACAGGAAAATGGGGTTGCGCGGAGGGTGGAAGGCGCCGGTTGCGGTGGTTCGTGCCTACGCCAGACCGCACGGAACCCGCCGGAAACGGACGCGCACATCACCTTCACAGGGAGCGGTGTTAGTCCGGGCACACTCCGCGGACGTCCCGTGTCGCGCGCGAGTGCTCGAAGCGGTGCACGGGAGCCGGGCGCGGCCCGGATTCCCGGCCGTGGCGGGGGGGGGGGGCCCCCCCCCCCCCCGCCCGGCCCCCGCCCCCCCCCCCCCAGCGGGGGGGGGGGGGCCCCCCGGCCCCCCCGCGCCCGGGCCCCCGGGGCGGCCCCCCCCCCCCCCCCCCCCCCCCCCCCCCCCCCCCCCCCCCCCCCCCCCCCCGGCCCCCCCCCCCCCCCCCCCCCCCCCCCCCCCCCGGCCCTGTCGATCCCCGACCGTCCGGTCAGTCGTCGTCCGAGCCGTGGCCCGAGTCGTCGTCCGAGTCGTCGTCCGAGCCGTGCCGCGCGTGGTGCTCCGGGCCGTCGTCCGACCCGTGCCCGGCCCGATGGCGCTCGGTGTGCCCGGCCCCGTCGTCCGAACCGCGGGCCGCCCCGTCGTCCGACCCGCGCTCACGCCCCGTACGGTCGTCCGGAGCGTACGTGGGGTCCGTACGGTCGTCGTCGGAGTCGTGGCCGGCCCGGTCGTCCGCCCCGTGGTCCGCGGTGATCCGGGCCGTGTCGAGGCCGACGCGCCACTCCCGCTCGGCGCCGTCCGACGTCAGGGTCTCCACCTTCCAGGCGGGCGTCCTGCTGTCCTCGTCGACGTCGATCTCCGTTACCCGGCCCTTGGCGGCGGCGGCCCGGGCGGCCTCGGCGGCCGAGACGGACGTCCCGTCGAGCGCGGCCCGCACCCGGGCGGCGTCGTCCTCGTGCCCGGTCCGGGAACCGAGCACCGTACCGGCGGCGGGGGAGACCCGTACGTCGTGCCAGGTGCCGTCGCTGCCGATGATGTCGACCTCCCAGACCACGGAACCGTTCTCGTCGTCGAGTTCCGCGCCGACTGCGGTACCCGGCGTGTGCTCCAGGGCGCGGCCGATGGCGTCCTGCGCCGTCACCGCCTTGCCGCCTGTCAGGTTCGTTCCCTCGACGGCCTTGTCGTCCCGGCGGTCGTCCGCCCCCGGCTGTCCGCTCGCCCGCGTCGCCGGCGCCGCCGTGCCGCCCCCCGTGACGGCGAGGGACGTCGCCGTGCCTCCGGCGATCAGAGCCGCGGCCGCGACCGTGGCGATGACGATGTTGCGCTTCATGGAAAGCCCTCCCGAAGTCCACTGGTTCACGCTGTCCCGTCCCGGACGTTCCGCCGGAAGCGGTGCGACCGGGACGACGTGGACCAATCTGCGGGACGGACGCTGAAGGCAGCCTGAAGGAACCTGAAGCCGTCTTCAGGTTCGGTTTGCGACCCTGTCTCCATGCGCCTGTTGATCGTGGAGGACGAGAAGCGGCTCGCCCTGTCGCTTGCCGGGGGCCTACGGGCCGAGGGCTACGCCGTGGACGTCGTGCACGACGGCCTCGAAGGACTGCACCGGGCCGCCGGGGGAGGCTACGACCTCGTCGTCCTCGACATCATGCTGCCGGGCATGAACGGCTACCGCGTGTGCGCCGCGCTCCGCGCCGGCGGACACGACGTCCCGATCCTGATGCTCACCGCCAAGGACGGCGAGTACGACGAGGCCGAGGGACTCGACACCGGCGCCGACGACTATCTGACGAAGCCGTTCTCCTACGTGGTCCTCGTCGCCCGGATCAAGGCGCTGCTGCGCCGCCGCGGACAGGCCGGAGCGTCCCCAGTGCACGTCCTCGGCCCGATCCGGGTCGACACCGCCGCCCGCCGCGTCCAGCGCGACGGAGAGGAAGTGGCCCTCACCACCAAGGAGTTCTCCGTCCTCGAACACCTCGTCCTGCGGGCCGGCGAGGTCGTCTCCAAGGCCGACATCCTCGAACACGTCTGGGACTTCGCCTACGACGGCGACCCCAACATCGTCGAGGTGTACGTCAGCGCGCTGCGCCGCAAACTCGGCGCCGAACTCATCCGGACCGTACGCGGCGCCGGATACCGCCTGGAGGCGAGGTGAGGCGGCTGTTCGGTTCCGTACGGGCGAAGGCGACCCTCGGAGCCACCCTGGTCGTCGCGGTCGTCCTCGTCGCCGCGGGCACCGCCGTGCTCCTGTCGCTGCGCGCGGACCTCGTCGGACAGGCGGACGCCCAGGCCGACACGGCGGCCCGCCACGTGGCCTCGCAGCTCGCCGCGGGCATCGCCTACAAGGACCTCGAACTCGGCGACGCCGAGGAACACCCGGTCCAGGTCGCCGACGAGGAAGGACGCCTCGTCGCCGCGAGCGAGGACCTGGAGAGCGTCAGCGGCACGGGAGTCACCGCCGTACGGCCGGCCCCGGCTCCCTCCGCGTCCCCCGCTCCTTCGGTGTCCTCCGCTCCTTCGGTGTCCTCCGCTCCCTCCGCGAGCGCGACGGACGACGACGGCGAGGACGAGGACAGCGGCGGAGACGACGGCAGGCGGGGCCGAGGCGGCAAGGGCAGCGGGAGCGACGACAGCGACAGCGGGAAGGGCAAGGGGAGCGGCGACGACAGCGGCGGGGCCGACGACAGCGGCGGGGACGACGACGATCCCGCCGTCGGGGAGATCTCCGAGGACGTGCACACCAGCCAGGGCACCGCCACCGTCGACGGCGACACCACGGACCACCGGTTCGCGGCCGTCGAGGTCACCACACCCCAGGACGTCACCCTCACCGTCTGGGCCGGCGCCCCCCTCGCCGCCGAACAGGGCGCCGTCCGCACCGCCCTGACCTCCATGCTGATCGGCCTCCCGCTCCTCCTCGCCACGGTCGCCGCGGTGACCTGGCGGGTCACCCGGCGCGCACTGCGGCCCGTCGAGGGCATCCGCGGCGAGATGGCCGCCATCACCGCCTCCCAGGACCTCGCACGCCGCGTCCCCGTCCCGGACACGCACGACGAGGTCGCCCGGCTCGCCCGCACCACCAACGAGACGCTGTCCGCGCTGGAGGAGTCGGTGGAACGGCAGCGCCGGTTCGTCGCCGACGCCTCGCACGAACTGCGCAGCCCCATCGCCTCGCTGCGCACCCAGCTCGAAGTGGGCGCCGCCCACCCGGAGCTGCTCGACGTGGCGGGCGCGGTCGAGGACACCGTACGACTGCAGCGGCTCGCAGCGGACCTGCTGCTGCTCGCCCGGCTGGACGCGGGGGAGCGGCCCGCCGACGGGCGCTTCGACCTGGGCGCCCTCGCGGCCGAGGAGGCGGAACGCAGGACCGGGATCGCCGTCACGGCCGAGGACGGGGTCCGGGTGTCCGGGTCCCGCGGGCAGGTGGCGCGAGTGCTGGCCAACCTGCTGGACAACGCCCGGCGCCACGCCCGTGAACGGGTCGAGGTGCGGGTGCGTGCCGACGGCGGCTGGGCGGAGCTGACCGTCGCCGACGACGGGGACGGAGTGCCCGCCGGTCAGCGGGAACGGGTCTTCGAGCGGTTCGTACGCCTCGACGACGCCCGCAGCCGGGACGACGGCGGCGCCGGTCTCGGTCTGGCGATCGCCCGGGACGTCGCCGTACGGCACGGCGGAACCCTCACCCTCGTCGAGGCGCCCTCCGGCGGCGCGCTGTTCGTGCTCCGGCTGCCGCTCACGGCTCCCTGAGCCGCCCGGAACCCCGCGGATTCTCCGGGGTGTTCGACGGAAAAGCCGCAGCGCACTCGCGATGAGTGCGCTGCGGCCTTCGTTCCATGCCCCGAGGGGGGTACTACGGCTTGCCGCGCTGCCCGCGCAAGTGCTCGGCGATCGGCCGCAGCGACTTGTGCAGATCCTCCAGGGCCTCGGGCGAGAGCAGGTCGATGAAGTGCCTGCGCACCGAGGCGACGTGGTGCGGGGAGACCTTCTTCATGGTCTCCGCGCCGTGCTCGGTCAGGACCGCGTACAGCCCTCGCCGGTCGGACTCGCAGTTCTCGCGGCGCACCAGGTCGGCGCTCTCCATCCGCGTGATCTGGTGCGAGAGGCGGCTCTTGGACTGGAGGGTGGCGGACGCCAGGTCGCTCATCCGCATACGGTCGCCCTCCGACTCGGAGAGGTTCACCAGAATCTCGTAGTCGTTCATCGTCAGCCCGAACGGCTGAAGATCCCTTTCGAGCTGGTACGTCAACAGCCTGTTGACCTCCAGGTGGGTGCGCCAGGCGCACTGCTCCGCATCGGTCAGCCAGGGTGTGGCCGTCTCGGTCTCCATAGATGAAGTCTACCTAAAATGTTGAAAGGCGAACTAGTGAGGGTGGTGTGACGGTGCGCACGCGTTCGAAGTCACACCCCGCACACTATCGCTCACAGCCCGAAGCGACGCTGGAGGTCCCCCAGCTGTCCGGGAAGGCGCGGTGCCCCGGGCTGCTGCCCGTGCTGACCCGGCATCCCGCCCGCACCCGGCACTCCGGCCTGCTGCGGCACCGCCCCCGTGGCCTGCTCCGCCATCAGGATCTCGGTCGACTGGAGCAGCACCGTACCCGCCCCCACGAACTCGAACTGGTGCTCCTCCCCGGAGGCTCCGCCGAGGCCCGTCATCGCACGTAGACCGCCCATCACGCCCGTCATGTACCCATGGTCGTAGTGGTGGCACGGGGACGGGCAGTCGGCCCACCCGACAAGGGCCTGCGGGTCCACCCGGATCGGGGGTTCCATGAACACCACCGGACCGTTCGACGCGGCCACGAACTTGCCCGTTCCGATCAGTGTCAGAAAGCCCGGCACGATCGACTGCTTCAGCGCGAGACTTGGCTGAAAAGCGAGCAAGTTGCCAGAGCGAATGGTCAGGTTGCCGTCGTCCAGGTCGTACGAATTCACGTCGAAGGCCCGGTCGGCGAGCAGCATCTTGCCCGAACCCTCCGCCACGACCCAGTCGCTCGCGTGCAGAGGTGAATGGAACGACGTACGCACCAGACGGTCCAGACGGCCGTGCCCGATCCCGTTGAACTCCATCGATCCGTAATAGGCGATCATCTTGCCCTTCTGCAGGAACCACTGGCTCCCCTTGAGTTCCACACAGAAGGTGTAGTTGTTCACGTTGTCGTCGACCGGCAGCGACATCGGATCATGGATCACCGGGCCGCCCGGGACTCCGTACCCGCTCACAGCTTCTCCTCCGACGCCTGCACGAACACCGAACCGCTGCCGCTCAGCTCCAGCTGGAACGCCTCACCCGAACCGCGCCCCACCATGTCCCGCCAGCCCAGCGCCGTCGACAGCTTGTTCCGCACGTCCCCGTGATGCGCCACGTACGCCTGCGGATCCACATGCACCGGACGCTGCGGAGTGATCGGCACCTCAAACACACCCCCGTGCGCCATCACCGCCACCGCGCCGTGGCCCTTCAGCGTCGTCGTGAACAGTCCCTGACCCGTCACCTGGCCCCGGACCATCCCCATCACGCCGCCCTGCGAGCCCAGGAACATCGTCCCCTGCTGCAACGCGCCGTCGAAGGCCAGCAGCCGGTCCGCCTCCACGTACAAGGTGTCCCCGGACAACTCGATCACCTGCACGTGATGACCGCCGTGACCGAACAGCACCGTCCCCGACCCCTCCACCGTCATCAGCGGAGTCGCCTCGTTCGCCAGACGACGGCCGATCATCGACATCACACCGCCCTGACCACCCTGGACGTTCGGCGTGAACGACACCTCGCCCCGGTACGCCAGCATCGCGCCCCGCTGACTGAACAGCCGCTGCCCCGGCATCACCGTCGCCTCGACCACCTTCGAGTTCACCTCGCGGAACGGCATCTCACACATCCCCCGCGATCGTGTTCCGCTCACTGGGCTGCACGTAGACCAGACCGTCGCCCTCGAACCGCATCTGGAACGCCTCACCGCCACCCTCACCCAGCAGCGTGCGGAACGTCACACCCGACTGCAGGGACTGCCGCACGTTCCCCTGGTGCGCGATGTACGCGCCCGGGTCCACCGTCAGCGGATACTGCGCACTCACCCGCAGCACCACCGCCGGCCCGTCCGACATGATCGCCGCCTGGCCGTGCCCCTCGACCGTCGTCGTGAACAACCCGTTGCCCTGCGACGCGCCCCGCAGACCCGTGAACGTCGTCCCGGTCCGCAGTCCCGCGTCCGTCACCAGCAGATTGCTCGACTCCACATACAGCTTGTCCCCCTGAAGCCCCACCAGATTGATCTCCGAGGCCCGGTCGGCGAACCAGCACGTCCCGTGCCCCCTCACCTCCATCACCGTCATCTGCTCACCGGTCAGGCGCCGGGTGACCATCCCCCGGACCCCCTCACCGCCCCCGCTCAGCTTCTTGAAGGCCATCTGGCCGTCGTACGCGACCATCGAGCCGTTCTTCGCCTTCACGGCGTCCCCGGTCACATCGACGGCCAGCACCTTGCTGCCTTGAAGTCGAAACATCGCCACGAAGCGAAGGTAACCCCAGCATCCGGCCACCGACAGAGTCCCCGGATGGATCCCACCCCCGAACCGACCCTCAGGGGACCGTCAGGACACCCGTCCGAATGCCCCACCCAGCCCCTCGGACCGGCACCACACCCCCGGATGCCACAATGGGCACGACGCTTGTGCTTGCGTTCACAAAGCAGCGTCACCCCGCCAGCGAAACTCCCACCGAAGGTGACCCGTGGACATAAAGACCGCCAGCGCACTCCGCCGCCTCCGCCTGGTCTCGGCCCCCGAAGCCGTCTCCTTCCTGCTGCTGCTCGTCTGCTCGGTGCTGAAGCGGACCACGGACTTCAACGCCGTCCCCGTCATGGGCGCGATCCACGGTGTCCTCTTCGTCCTCTACGTGATCTTCTGGGCCGACGCCTGGAACCGCGCCCGCTGGAGCGTCGGCACCGGCATCCTCTACTTCGTCCTCTCGGTCCTGCCCACCGGCGGCTTCTTCGCCGAGCGCAGGCTCAAGCACGAGGCCGAGAGGGCGGTCATCGCCTCCCGCGCCCGCCAGGAAGGGATCGTCAACGCATGATCGTCGCCTTCTCCGTGACACCGCTCGGTGTCGGCGAGGACGTCGGGGAGTATGTCGCCGACGCCGTCCGCGTCGTCCGTGAGTCCGGCCTCCCCAACCGCACCGACGCGATGTTCACCTCCGTCGAAGGCGACTGGGACGAGGTCATGGCCGTCGTCAAACGCGCCGTCGCCGTCGTCGAAGAACGCGCACCCCGCGTCTCCCTCGTCCTCAAGGCCGACATCCGGCCCGGCGTCACCGACGGTCTCACCACCAAGGTGGAAACCGTCGAACGGTACCTGTCCGCCTGACGGCGCCTCACCTCACCACCCGAGAACCCCGGCCCCCAGGACCGGGGTTTCTCGTATGCCCGCAGCAAAGACCACCCGGCCGCCCGGCCCGCACACCCCATCGGACGCACCCCGTTCGACACCCAACCAAAACTCACCTTGTGTGTTGATAACGGCCAGTCAGGCCGCCTCGACCACAGGAGGGCGCGTGCGGCCCGAGGGCTACGACTACGACTCCTACAGCCGACTCGCCGGACCCCTGACCCACCCCGCCGGCACGGCCCAACAGGTGCAGTACACCAAGCTCCTGTCACGCGGACCGCACCGAATACGCGCTCTCCTCCTGACGACCCTCGCGCCCGCGCTCACCGCCACCCTCCTCGTCTACCTCCTGTGGCCCACCCACTGGGTCGAACGCGAGAACGGCGAGACCTGGCTCGTGGGCCTCGACACGATCATGCTCATCGCCATCGGCCTCATCGAGCTCTTCATGGTCGTCAACGTCCTGAGCATCGCCCACGCCACCCTCACCGCCCGCGACCCCGTCCCCCTCGCCCCCGAGGAGGGAACCCGGGTCGCCTTCCTCACCACCTACGTCCCCGGCAAGGAGCCCCTCGCCACCGTCCGCGCCACCCTCGAAGGCGCCCTCCGCGTCACCCACGCCGGGCTCCTCCACGTCTGGCTCCTCGACGAAGGCGACGACGACCGGGCCAAAGACCTCTGCGCCGAACTCGGCGTCCGCCACTTCACCCGCCACGGCATCCCCGACTGGAACCGCCCCCACGGCGCCCACAAGGCCCGGACCAAACACGGCAACTACAACGCCTGGCTCACCCTCCACGGCCACGCCTACGAGTACTTCGCCTCCGTCGACGCGGACCACACCCCCCTGCCCGGCTTCCTCGACCGGATGATGGGCTACTTCCGCGACCCCGACGTCGCCTTCGTCGTCGGCCCCCAGGTCTACGGAAACTACGAGCACCCCGTCACCAAGGGCGCCGAGTCCCAGCAGTTCCTCTTCCACGCCCTGATCCAGCGCGCCGGCAACCGCTACCGCTCACCCATGTTCGTCGGCACCAACAACGTCGTACGCCTCGCGGCCCTCCGCCAGATCGGCGGACTCCAGGACTCCATCACCGAGGACATGGCCACCGGGTTCGAACTGCACCGCCACCGCAACCCCCGCACCGGCCGCCACTGGCGATCCGTCTACACACCCGACGTCCTCGCCGTCGGCGAAGGCCCCGCCTCCTGGACCGACTTCTTCACCCAGCAGATGCGCTGGTCCCGCGGCACCTACGAAACACTCATCAAGCAGTACTGGAAGGCGGTCTTCACCATGCCTCCGGGCCGCCTCTTCTCCTACACGATGATGCTCATCTACTACCCGATGACCGCCGTCAACTGGCTCCTCGGCATCATCAGCTGCGTCCTCTTCCTGTGGTTCGGAGCCTCCGGAACACAAGTCACCGCCTCCCTGTGGCTCATGCTCTACAGCGACGCCGCCGCCCTCCGGATCGCCCTCTACCTCTGGAACCGGCGCCACAACGTCTCCCCCCACGAACCCGAGGGCTCCGGCGGCCTCGCCGGCATGGCCATGTCCGCGCTCTCGGCCCCCATCTACCTCAAAGCGCTGGCCGACGCCCTCACCCGCCGCCCCAGCGGTTTCGTCGTCACCCCCAAAGGGGGCGACACCAGCCCCGACCGGCTCCGCACCTTCCGCATCCACCTCGGCTGGGCCGCACTCCTCGCCGTCTCCCTCGGCGCCTCCACCGCCCTCGGTCACACCCACGCGGCCATGCGGACCTGGGCCCTCCTCGCCATGGCCCTCTCCCTGGCACCCGTCGCCGTATGGATCACCACCCTCCTCAAGGAACGCCGGACCCGGCGGCCGCACCCCGCCCCCGTCCGCGTCCCCCAGCCCAAGGAACCGGCCCTCGCCGCCCGAACCGCCGCCCCGGTCACCGGCTCCACCCCAGGAGGTAGCTAGGCCATGGCCCACCCGCCCTCGAAGAAGGCCCGGAAGAGACTCCTCGGCATCACCGGGATCGCCGTCCTCGCCGGACTCAACGCCCCCGCCGCACTCGGTCTCGCCGGCGAGACCTATCACGCCTACAAGGTCTCCCAGCCCTCCTACCAGGCCGCCTTCGGCTCCTGGACGCAGATCGACATCCCCGGCGCCTACCGCACCAACGCCATCCACGCCGCCCTGCTCCACACCGGAAAAGTGCTCATCGTCGCCGGCTCCGGAAACGAACAGAGGAAGTTCGACAAGGGATCCTTCGACACCGTCCTGTGGGACCCCGGGAACGACACCTTCAAGAAGATCCCCACCCCGGACGACTTCTTCTGCTCCGGCCACGCCCAACTTCCCGACGGCAGAATGCTCGTCGCCGGCGGAACCGCCCGCTACGAACAACTCGACGGCGAGGTCCGGCGGGCCGGCGGCGGCATGCGCGTGAAGAACGAGAACCCCGACAAGGACATCGTCCTCAAGAAGGGCACCGTCTTCCGCTCACCCGCCGGCGTCGCGTACGTCAGCCGGTTCGACGTCACCGTCCCCAGGGCCAGACGCGACCAGACGGCCACCTACGACCAGGCCGGCGTCATGCAACCGTGGCGGACCACCGTCACCGCCGGCGAAGCACGCGTCTTCGTCGAGGCCACGGAAAAAGGGCCCCTGGCGGTCACCGACACCCAGGCCCAGTACGAGATCGCCGGCCTGCGCGGTGAGGACGCCGCCAACACCTACGGCCTCTCCGAGAAGATCACCCTCGAAAAACAGGACTTCCAAGGCATCAGAGCCGCCTACGAGTTCGACCCCCGGGCCGAGAAGTACCTCCCCGTCGACCCGATGGACAAGGCGCGCTGGTACCCCACCCTGGTCGGACTCGACGACGGACGCGTCCTCGCCGTCTCCGGCCTCGACGACGTCGGAACCATCGACCCCGGCGACAACGAGATCTACGACCCCCGCACCAAGAAGTGGACCCCCGGCCCCAAACGCTACTTCCCCACCTACCCCGCCCTCTTCCTCACCCAGGGCGGCAAACTGTTCTACCCGGCCTCCAACGCCGGATACGGCCCCGCCGACCAGGGCCGCGACGCCGGGCTCTGGGACCTGAGGACCAACACCTTCGAGAAGGTGCCCGGACTACGGGACGCCGACGAGACCGAAACCTCCGCCTCGCTCCTCCTGCCCCCCGCACAGGACCAGAAGGTCATGATCCTCGGCGGAGGAGGCGTCGGAGAATCGAAGAGATCCACCCCCCGCACCGCGGTCGTCGACCTGAAGAAGGACAACCCCACCTTCCAGGACGGACCCGACCTCCCCCAGGGCACCCGCTACCTGAACAGCGTGATCATGCCCGACGACACCGTCTTCACCACGAACGGTTCCCGGGACTACCGGGGGCGCAGCGCCGGCAACATCCTCAAAGCCCAGTTCTACGACCCCAAGGCCAACACCTTCCGCGAAGCCGCGTCCCCGACCGTGGGCCGCAACTACCACTCCGAGGCCCTGCTCCTGCCCGACGGCCGGGTCGCCACCTTCGGTTCCGACCCGCTCTTCGACGACCAGCGGAACACCAAACTGGGTCACTTCGAGCAGCGCATGGAGATCTACACCCCGCCCGCGCTGCACCGGAACGGCAAGAACCGGCCGGTCCTGGGAGAGGGGGCGGACAGGCTGGACAAGGACGGGCGGGCGACGTTCGCCACGGACCATCCCGAACGCGTCACCAAGGCCCGCCTGATGCGCCCCAGCGCCGTCACCCACACCACGGACGTCGAACAGCGGTCCATCGAACTCGGCCTGACGAAGACCGGGAACTCCGTGACAGTCGAGGTGCCGAAGGACCCGGCTCTGGTACCGCCGGGCTGGTACATGCTGTTCGTGACGGACGCTCAGGGGACGCCTTCCGAGGCGAAGTGGGTGCGGATCACGTGACGGGCGGGCGCCGGAGGGCGGGCCGTGGACGGTCGGACGCCGGGGAGCGGCGCCCGCCGCGTCGATCTCGTTCCGCTGCACCGGCCCGTACGACCACCGGTGACCGGACGTCACCTGCGCGCGAGGGAGCAGCAGCATGCCCCGGCTGATCCGCACCCTCGTGGCACTCGTGGCGCTCGGCCTCACCGCGGGTTGCTCGTCCGGGCCCCGGGCCGAGGGGACCGCCGTCGCCGCGGCGACACAGCGGGCCGCCACCGGCGACTCCCCCTTCTGGGTCGACCCCGCCGGCCCCGCCGCGGCGCAGATCCAGCTGTGGCGACGCCAGGGCCGTAGCGAGGACGCCGCGCTGCTGAAGCGGATCGCCGACGAACCCACCGCACTGTGGCCGGCCGGCGAGACCGATCCGGGCCCGGCCGTCCGGGCGGCCACCACGGCAGCCGCGCGGCAGGACCGCACGGCGCTGTTCGTGGCCTACAACATCCCCCACCGGGACTGCGGCCAGCACTCGGCGGGCGGCGCGGCGGACGCCGACGCCTACCGGCGATGGATCGGACAGTTCGCGGACGCCCTCGCCGACAGCCGGGCCCTGGTCGTCCTCGAACCGGACGCGATCGCCCACATCGTCGACGGCTGCACACCCGGCGAATACCAGGACGAACGCACCCAGCTGCTCAGCGACGCGGTCAACCGGCTCAAGCACCAGCCCCACACCAAGGTCTACGTGGACGCCGGCAACCCGGCCTGGATCCGCGACTCCGGCAGACTCGTCGAACCCCTCACGCGGGCGGGCATCGCGAACGCCGACGGGTTCTCGCTGAACGTCTCGAACTTCCAGACGGACGCCGTGACCAGGACGTACGGCGTTGAGCTCGCGGGGAGACTCGGCGGGAAACACTTCGTCGTCGACACCAGCCGCAACGGCAACGGCCCCCTCCCGGGAGCCTGGTGCAACCCACCCGGCCGCGCCCTCGGCACCCGCCCCGCCACGGCCACCGGCGAACCGGCCCTGGACGCCTACCTGTGGATCAAGAGGCCGGGCGAATCGGACGGAGAGTGCGAGGGCGGACCGGCGGCCGGGCAGTGGTGGCCGGACTACGCGTTGGCGCTGGCCCGCGACTCCGGGGGCTGACCGGCGGCCGCCCTCGGGCGTTTGCCCGGGCCCCCTTCACCTTCCCCCTCGCATCACCCTCCCCCCGAGGCGAGTGCGATCCCCAGCGGCGTCCGTTCGTACAGCACCTGGTGACCGTAGCGGCGTGGGACG
Source organism: Streptomyces sp. NPDC102279 (assembly GCF_044766365.1). Taxonomy (NCBI): domain Bacteria; kingdom Bacillati; phylum Actinomycetota; class Actinomycetes; order Kitasatosporales; family Streptomycetaceae; genus Streptomyces; species Streptomyces sp. NPDC102279. Next base: position 398,907 of record NZ_JBIWLU010000010.1, read on the forward strand.
AGGAGGCCGGTGTCGCGCAGGGCGGTGAGGTGGGCGGAGACGGAGGACGGGGCGAGGCGCAGCCGGTGGGCGAGTGCCGTGGTGGTGGCGGGTTCGTCGAGGGCGGTGAGGACGGCGGCTCGGCCGCGGCCGAGGAGGCGTACGAGCGCGTCGGAGGTGCGGTCGGTGGGCTCGGCCCAGAGGCCGCCGATGCCGCGGGCGGGGTAGGCGAGGGTGGGCTGCCAGGGGGGATCGAAGCCGCTGATCACGTCGGGCCAGGAGAAGACGCTGGGCATGAGCACCAGGCCCTGTCCGGCGAGGTGGCGTTCGTGGCGGCCGCCTCCTTCGATCGTGAGGGTGTGGGCGCGCCAGCCGAGCCGGCGGTCGATCTCCGGGAGGAGCCCGCCGAGGCCGACGTGGGCGAGGCGGCGTGAGTGGAAGGCGATGTCGGCTTCCAGCAGGGCGCGCAGTCGGGGCCAGTCGGGTTCGACGAGGGTGTGCCAGGCCTGTTCGAGCAGGTCGGTGAGCCGGGTGACGGTGCGGGCGGGGTCGGCGAGGAGGGCGCGGCCGTGCGGGGAGGTGAGGGCGCCGGGGGTGTCGGCCAGGGAGCGTGCGGTCTCCTCGCGGGCGACGGCGGGATCGGCGGCGCGGACGGCCGCGATCTCCTCGTCGAAGGTGGCGGCGGGGCCGATGGGGGGTGGGCCGAGCCAGTCGGGGGAGTAGCCGCTGCGGGGCATGAGGAGCCAGAGCGGGGTGAGGTCGAGTCCGGCGGCCGCGGTGCGGATACGGCGCAGCCAGTGTGCGTGGTAGCCCTGCCGTGCGGGCCGGTTGAGGGTGCGGACCGCTTCCTGGGTCTCCCAGAGGGGTGAGATCGCGAAGCGGCAGTTGAGGAGGTCGTCCTCCCCGAAGTGCAGGAGTGACGGCATGGGGCGGCTCCGGAAGATTCGGCTGGGGCCGAAACTCTACGTCGGCGGCCTCGGTGGGGGCACGCTGCCGCACATGTCAGACACACCGACCGCGCCCACGACGACGAAGACGCCGGCAACCGCCGGGGCGGCCGCCGCGCCGCCCGCCGTCCGCACCGGTTACGGCCCGGTCTTCGCCGTGCGCGAGTTCCGTGCCGTGTTCGTCGCGCACGCGTTCTCGCTGCTGGGGCTGGTGGTCAGTGAGATCGCGCTGTCCGTCCTGGTCTACGACCTGACGGGGTCTCCGCTGCTGAGCGCCTTGACGTTCGCGCTGGGTTTTCTGCCGTATCTCGTCGGCGGGACGGTGCTCGCGGGGGTCGCGGACCGTTTTCCGGCGCGGCGGGTGCTGGTGGTGTGCGATCTGGTGTGCGCGGGGTGCGTGGTGGTGATGGCGGTGCCGGGCGCTCCGATCGCGGTGTTGTTGGCCATGCGGGCGGCGCCGGCGCTGGTGGCTCCGGTGTTCCAGGGGACGCGGACGGCGACGCTGGCCGATGTCCTCGGTGACGGGGAACTGTTCGTGCTGGGCCGTTCGCTGCTGCGCATCGTGTCGCAGAGTGCGCTGCTGACGGGGTTCGGACTCGGGGGCCTGCTGCTGACGGTGGTGTCGCCGCGGCACGCGCTGCTGGTGACGGTCGGTACGTTCCTGGCGTCCGCGGCGTTCCTGCGGTTCGGCACGCGGCGCCGGCCGGCGCGGGTGACCGGCGGACAGGCGTTGGTGCGGGACTCGTTGCGGGGTGCCCGGCTGGTGCTGGCGGACCGTCGGGTGCGGGTGCTGCTTCTGCTGTTCTGGGTGCCCCCGATGTTCATGGTGGCGCCGGAGGCGTTGGCGGCGCCGTACGCGGAGCGGCTGGGAGTGGGGTCGACGGGCCTGGGTCTGCTGATGTGCGCGCTGCCGGTGGGGACGATCGCGGGGGAGCTGTTCGCGGGGTCACGGCTGCGGCCCCTGACGCGGCACCGGATCACGTTGCCGTTGGTGTGCGTGACGTTGCTGCCGTTCGCGGGGTACGCGCTGCGGCCGGGTCTGGGCTGGTCGCTGGTGCTGCTGGCGGTGGCGGGTGCCGGCTCGGCGTACACGCTCGGCCTGGACCAGTGGTTCGTGCGGTCGGTGCCCGAGGAGTTGCTCGGGCGGGCGATGACGCTGAACACGGCGGGCCTGATGACGGTTCAGGGGCTGGGGATGGCACTGTCGGGCGCGGTGGCGGAGTTCGCCGGGGTACGGGCGACGGTCGTGGGCGCGGGGGTGCTGGGAACGGTGCTGTGTGTGGTGCTGGCGGTGGCGGCGCGGCGTGCCGGGCAAGGGGTGGAGCAGCGGCCGGGCGGGCCGCCGGAGGGGGCGCGGATCCCTGTCGTCGTGGGGGAGAGGACCGAAACGCGAGACGGGGCTGACCACGATGTGACCGGCCGGTAAGGTCTTTGGCGTGTCGAAGCCGCTCAGTCTTGCTTTTGATCCCATCGCCCGTGCCGACGAGCACTGGCAGCAGCGCTGGGGGTCCGTGCCGTCGATGGCCGCGATCACCTCGATCATGCGCGCGCACCAGATCCTGCTGGCCGAGGTGGACGCGGTGGTCAGGCCGTACGGGCTGACGTTCGCGCGGTACGAGGCGCTGGTGCTGCTCACGTTCTCCAAGGCCGGCGAGCTGCCGATGTCGAAGATCGGTGAACGGCTGATGGTGCATCCGACGTCCGTCACGAACACGGTGGACCGGCTGGTGCGCTCGGGCCTGGTGGACAAGCGGCCCAATCCGAACGACGGGCGCGGCACGCTCGCCTCGATCACGGAGAAGGGCCGCGAGGTGTGTGACGCGGCGACGCGTGACCTGATGGGGATGGACTTCGGCCTGGGGGCGTACGACGCGGAGGAGTGCACGGAGATCTTCGCGATGCTGCGGCCGCTGCGGGTGGCCGCGCACGACTTCAAGGACGAGTAGGGCGGTCCGGGTCCGGCGCGGGAGGGTGCGGCGCCGGGGCGGGCGGGTGAGGGCGGGGGCGCGCGAAGATCGCGCAAATGGGGTGGTTACCCTCGTAGCCATGAAGAAGAGCGTGCTGACCCGCTACCGCGTCATGGCCTACGTCACCGGTGTGCTGCTGGTTCTGCTGTGCCTCGGCATGATCGCCAAGTACGGCCTGGGCGTCGACGGTGCCGCCGACTTCACCCGTGTCGTCGCCATCGCGCACGGCTGGCTGTACGTCGTGTACCTGATCTTCGCGTTCGACCTGGGGTCGAAGGCGAAGTGGCCGGTGGGCAAGCAGCTCTGGGTGCTGCTGGCGGGGACGATTCCCACGGCCGCGTTTGTCGTGGAGCGCAGGATCAGCCGTGAGCTGGAGTCGCGCGTCGCGGAGGGTTCTCCCGCGGTCGCCAAGGCCTGATCCATCCCCGGTCCTCACCGGATCAGCACCGCCGTACGGGATCGTACGGCGGTTTGCCATCGACATTTACTAGGACGTCCTAGTAAATTCGTGGGTATGGACGCTCATGCCATCGAGGAAGGCCGCCGACGCTGGCAGGCCCGCTACGACGCTTCGCGCAAGCGCGAGGCCGACTTCAGCACGCTCTCCGGTGACGCCGTGGAGCCGGTGTACGGTCCCCGGCCCGGGGACCACTACGAGGGCTTCGAGCGGATCGGATGGCCCGGCGAGTACCCGTACACGCGCGGGCTGTACGCCACCGGGTACCGCGGGCGGACGTGGACCATCCGGCAGTTCGCCGGATTCGGCAACGCCGAGCAGACCAACGAGCGCTACAAGAAGATCCTCGCCAACGGCGGCGGAGGTCTGTCCGTGGCGTTCGACATGCCGACACTGATGGGCCGCGACTCCGACGACCCCCGCTCGCTCGGCGAGGTCGGGCACTGCGGTGTCGCCATCGACTCGGCCGCCGACATGGAGGTCCTCTTCGGGGACATCCCGCTCGGTGACGTCACGACGTCGATGACGATCAGCGGGCCCGCGGTGCCGGTCTTCTGCATGTACCTGGTCGCCGCCGAGCGCCAGGGCATCGACCCGGCCGTACTGAACGGCACGCTCCAGACCGACATCTTCAAGGAGTACATCGCGCAGAAGGAGTGGCTCTTCCAGCCCGAGCCGCACCTGCGCCTCATCGGCGACCTGATGGAGCACTGCGCCGAGAAGATCCCCGCGTACAAGCCGCTCTCCGTCTCCGGCTACCACATCCGGGAGGCGGGCTCCACGGCCGCGCAGGAACTCGCGTACACGCTGGCGGACGGCTTCGGCTACGTCGAGCTGGGGCTCTCCCGCGGGCTCGACGTGGACGTCTTCGCCCCCGGGCTCTCCTTCTTCTTCGACGCCCACGTCGACTTCTTCGAGGAGATCGCCAAGTTCCGGGCGGCCCGGCGGATCTGGGCCCGCTGGATGCGCGACGTGTACGGCGCGAAGACCGAGAAGGCGCAGTGGCTGCGGTTCCACACGCAGACCGCCGGTGTGTCGCTGACGGCCCAGCAGCCCTACAACAACGTCGTGCGGACGGCCGTGGAGGCGCTCGCCGCGGTCCTCGGCGGCACGAACTCGCTGCACACCAACGCGCTGGACGAGACGCTCGCGCTGCCGTCCGAGCAGGCCGCGGAGATCGCCCTGCGCACGCAGCAGGTGCTCATGGAGGAGACCGGCGTCGCCAACGTCGCCGACCCGCTGGGCGGTTCGTGGTACGTCGAGCAGCTCACCGACCGCATCGAGGCCGACGCCGAGAAGATCTTCGAGCAGATCAGGGAGCGCGGACTGCGGGCGCACCCCGACGGCCGGCACCCCATCGGTCCCATCACCTCGGGCATCCTGCGCGGCATCGAGGACGGCTGGTTCACCGGGGAGATCGCCGAGTCGGCGTTCCAGTACCAGCGGTCGGTGGAGAAGGGCGACAAGCGCGTCGTCGGCGTGAACGTCCACCACGGCTCCGTCACCGGCGACCTGGAGATCCTGCGGGTCAGCCACGAGGTGGAGCGCGAGCAGGTGCGGGAGCTGGGCGCGCGCAGGCAGGGCCGTGACGAGGCCGCCGTGCGCGGGGCGCTGGCATCCATGCTCGCCGCCGCCCGCGACGGCTCGAACATGATCGCCCCCATGCTGGAGGCGGTCCGCGCCGAGGCGACCCTGGGCGAGATCTGCGGCGTCCTGCGCGACGAGTGGGGGGTGTACACGGAGCCGGCGGGCTTCTGAGGCCCGTGCGCGCCCCGGCCGCCGCTCTTCGCGCCGTACGCCCCTGTCCCCGGCCCCCGCCGGCCCGCACGCCCCCGTCCGTCCCGCTTCCGGGCCTTCCCGCCCGGGCCCGCTCCTCGTGCCACCGAGGAGTGGGGCGGGACCCGCGGGGGCGTACGTCGGCGGGGGCGCCGCTCGTGTGCGGCCCCGGGGCTCGGCCCGCACACGCGGGCCCTTGACGGCGCCCCGCGGGTTCAGTCCTCCGCGGTCGCCCCGGTCAGGCCGAGGAGCAGGACGCGGGTGAACGAGCGCACCCACTCCTCGTCCGCCGGCTCCGCGCTGACCAGGGTGCGGTGGACGACCGCTCCGGCCACCACGTCGAAGATCAGGTCGGCGGTACGGGATGCGCTGGCCGGGTCGGTCTCCGGGGGGAGTTCGCCGCGGGCCTGCGCGCGGGCGCGGCCCTCCATGACCAGCCGTTTCTGCCGGTCCACGATGGACGTCCTGATGCGCTCGCGCAGCGGCTCGTCGCGAGTGGACTCCGCCACCACCGCCATCAGCGCGGTCTTCGCCTCAGGGCGGTCCAGGATCGCCGCGAACTGGAGCACCACGCCCTCGATGTCGGCGGCCAGACTGCCCCGGTCGGGCAGCTCCAGCTCGTCGAAGAGGACGGCCACGGCGTCGACGACGAGTTCGTTCTTCCCCGCCCAGCGGCGGTAGAGGGTCGTCTTGGCGACGCCGGCGCGGGTCGCCACGTCCCCCAACGTCAGTTTGGACCAGCCCAGTTCGACCAGGGCGGCACGGGTCGCCTCCAGGATCGCGGCGTCCGCGGCGGCGCTGCGGGGGCGGCCCGTCCGGGCGGCCGAGGGGTGACCGTGCATGTCAGTGACCATATCCGGCCGCCTCACCGGCGATATCCGGCGGTTCTGTGAAGCCGTGAGGGAGATCACCGGGGGGCGGCGGACAGGGGGACCCCCGGACAGTTACGCTACGACTCGTAGCGAAAGCTCGAACGCGGCGACAACCGCACCGGGCGCCAGGTGGGGACCCGGCGCCGAACGGGCCGGACGGGGACCGGCTTTCAGTGTGCTTTTCCGACGGCTTTTCACACGTGCGCGAGGAAGGGGGAGGATGTACTCATGCAGCCACGGAACATGTCCATGAGCGGAGTCGTCGACCTCGCCGCGGTGAAGTCGGCCCAGGAGGCCAAGGCGAAGGCGGAGCAGGCGCGCGCCGACTCGGCCCGGCAGGGCGGCGGCGGGGCCGTGACTCCCGCGAGCCTCGTCATCGACGTCGACGAGGCGGGATTCGAGAGCGACGTCCTGCAGCGTTCCACCGAAGTGCCCGTCGTCATCGACTTCTGGGCCGAGTGGTGCGAGCCCTGCAAGCAGCTCAGCCCGGTCCTGGAGCGGCTGGCCGTCGAGTACAACGGCCGGTTCCTGCTCGCCAGGATCGACGTCGACGCCAATCAGATGCTGATGCAGCAGTTCGGGGTCCAGGGGATCCCGGCCGTTTTCGCAGTGGTCGCCGGCCAGGCGCTGCCGCTCTTCCAGGGAGCAGCCGCCGAGGCGCAGATCCGCGGGACGCTGGACCAGCTCGTCCAGGTCGCCGAGGAGCGCTTCGGTCTGACCGGCCTGACGGTCGACGGCGACGCGGGCGGCGCCGCCGAGGCCCCCGAGGCCCCCGAGGCTCCGGAGATGCCGGCGGGGCCCTACGACGCCCTGTTGGAGGCCGCCGTACAGGCGCTGGACGCGGGCGACTTCGGCGGTGCCGTGCAGGCGTACCGGAACGTCCTGAGCGACGACCCGGCCAACACCGAGGCCAAACTGGGACTCGCGCAGGCGGAGTTGCTCCAGCGGGTGCAGGACCTCGACCCCCAGCAGGTGCGCAAGGACGCCGCCGAGAAGCCGGGTGACGCCGCCGCGCAGATCGCGGGCGCCGACCTGGACCTCGTGGGCGGTCATGTCGAGGACGCCTTCGGGCGGCTCGTCGACACCGTGCGCCGCACGGCGGGCGACGACCGGGACGCCGTACGGGTGCGGTTGCTCGAACTCTTCGAGGTCGTCGGAGGCGACGACCCGCGCGTGATCGCGGCGCGCAGGGCCCTCGCGAGGGCCCTGTTCTGACCAGTCCCTAAACGTCAGGGCCTGTGATGCCCGCGTGAAACATTGGCTGACAGAGGAGCAAGTGGCCGCGCTTTACCAAAACTTGGTAAACGCGGCCGCTGTTACTCCGAGTAAGTCCAGGGCGTTGAACTGTCTGGTTCCGTCCGCCAATCAACCAGTGTGTCACCCCCCTCGGGAGCACACTGAGTCGCTGACCGACACCGGCCGGTCGTCCTTCGGTTATCCCGCCGTTACTAGCGAGTAACGAACCCCCTTGTGCGGGCGGCGAGAATGCACCACGATCGGCGACGCTCGGTCCATTCCCGCACCCCGCCAACCAGTCGGGGCAGCGGATTCCCTGGGTCCCCACCGAGTAGAGCCGGAGGCGTGCTGCCGGCTCTTGGGCAGGGGGGTCTCCGCCGTCCGGTGGAGCCTGTCCAGCAGGTTGTGCGTGATTGGTGTCAGGCGCGACCAGTGGTTGTCGCTCGGGGGTGATCGCCGGTGATTCGGGTGCAGTCGCACCTCCGGGTACAGGCGCTCTCCTTCCCGAGGACGTAGCACTTCTCCCATCCCTGCCCTGCTGAGCCGCCGAAAGGGGCAGTCAGGGCCAGGAGATGTACGTCCGAGAAGGAGGAAATATGGAGTCCCAGGTGCGTGGCGGGACCAGATGGAAGCGGTTCGCGGTCGTGATGGTGCCCTCGGTGGCCGCCACGGCAGCGATAGGTGTCGCCCTCGCGCAGGGCGCTCTCGCCGCGTCGTTCAGCGTTTCCGGTCAGTCGTTCAAGGTATCGGCGGACCGACTCGACGGTACGGGCTTCTCGCAGTACGGAGCCATCGACTCGGGTTACACCCTCGACGGCAAGAAGACGGCTCACCCCGTCGCGGTCTCGGCGTTCAAGAGCGCCACGATCACCAACATGTGCCAGTCGGTCGTCACCCCGGACATCCCGCTGCTCGGTTCCGTCAGCCTCGTGCTGAAGGCCGGCGGCGGTGACACGCCGGTCGAGGCGGACAACCTGTACATCGACGTCGAGGACCTCGAGGCCAACGCGACGTTCCGCGGCATCGACATCGGTGTCGCGGCCAAGGACGCCACCAAGGGTCCGGGCCTGAAGAGCGGCGAGGCGGCCAACCCTTACGGGTTCGCCCAGCAGGCCGACTCTGCGACGCTGACCAAGGTGCGGCAGACGGCGTGGGCGACCACGGCGGGCACCTTCAAGCTCAGCGGCCTGAAGATGTCGGTCGCCAAGGGCGTCAAGGAGTGCTACTAGGCACCCCTGGGGCGGGCGACAGGGGCTTCGGCCGCTTCGCCCGCCCCGCTCCGCACGCTTAGGCGGAGCGAACATGCGAACTTCTCACAGCAAAGCCGTTCCAGGGAGCTGTTTTCCATGAGCGCCGAGACTCCTGCCGCGCGCGGCCAGAACGACGAGCACTACCTCCAGGTGTTCCGGCGGAACTTCCGTACGTGGAGGGGCGACCGCCCGTTCTGGGCCGGCCTGTTCATCGTGCTCGGCGGTGTCCCCATCGCGTATTTCCCGTACGCGAAGCTTCAGCTCGGGCATCTGACGCTGGCGATGTCCACCACCGCGGGTGCCGGTTCCCTCATCATCGGCGTGCTCCTCGTGGTGCTCGGGATCAGTCTCTGGTTCCAGAAGCACGTCCGGACGTTCGCCGGAGTCGCGGCGATCCTCCTCGCCCTGGTGTCCATCCCGGTGTCCAACCTGGGCGGCTTCCTGGTGGGCTTCTTCTTCGCCCTCATCGGAGGCGCCATGGCCGTCTCCTGGGTTCCGGGCGAGCCGGGCGAGGAGTACGGCGTGCCGGCGGCCCCCGTCAAGGACGCCGAGCCTGTCGCGCCCGCCGCCGCGAACGCTGTGGACGACCCGAACGATCTGTCAGGAACGAGCCCGAGCAACGGGGCGAACGGGAGGCACAGTGCCGGCTGACAAGGTGACCCACGGGACTGAGGTGGACGAGTCCCGTGTGAGAACCGGGCCGCGCCACGCGGCCCCCAGGAAGCCGCTGTTCACCAGGTTCCACGTGCCCGCGGGCAAGGCGATAGCCATAGCCGCGATGCCGACGGCGGTCCTCATGGGAATGGGGCTCACGCCGACGCTCGCCCAGGCGGACGACCACTCCACGGCCAAGAGCCTGACGGCCGACGAGTACCAGGCGTGCGTCGAGGCCGTGACGGGCTCCGAGGACGACAAGAAGGACCCGTCGGAATCGGCGTCGCCCACCCCCTCGGCCAGTGCGAGCGAGTCGTCCGGCACGGCCACACCGACCCCCTCGGCGTCCTCGGACGCGACGGACTCGGGCAAGACCTCTTCGTCGGATTCAGGTTCCGACGACAAGGCCGGACCCGCCCCCTCCGCCTCGTCCTCCGCACCGAGCACGTCGGACAAGTCGGCCGACAGCGCCGCCACTCCGGCCCCCACGGCGTCGAAGACGAAGAACCCGCTCGACCCCCTGGGCATCGGTGACGCCCTCGGGGACCTCCTGACGCCCGACGAGAAGGAGAGCGCCACCCCTGAGCCCTCCGCGTCGGCCTCCGCGAGCGACAAGGGCGACGGGGCCGGCACGACCACCTCGTCCGGCGACACGAGCACGTCCGGCACCGTCAAGGACACGACCGACAAGGTCACCGACACGGTCAAGGACACCCTCAAGGACACCACCGACACGGCCTCAGAAGCGGCGAAGGACACCACCGACGCCGTCAAGAAGGCCGCCGAGGACGCCGGGGTGACGCCCAGCCCCTCCGCGAGCTCCACGACGGACCCCAAGGACTGCCCGGTCGCCACCGACGAGGAGGGCGGCGTCGACAACCCGGTCACCCTGCCCGACGACCCGTGGCACCTGAACGCCAGCTCCCTGCTCCTCAAGGGCGCCGACTACCAGGGCGTCGTCAAGGTGAAGACCGCCGACGGCACCGTCAAGAAGGTGCTGAAGTACGTCATCTCCGACGGCACCGACATCGGGGACCTGCACCAGACGGTGGACGACAAGCAGGCCGGCAAGACCTACCACGTGCAGGCCGCCAAGGGCTCGACGTCCACCATCCGCGACGGCAAGACGATCATGTACACGGAGAGCATCTCCGGGAACCTGCTCGGTCTGATCCCGATCACGTTCGACCCGGACAACCCTCCGCCGCTGAACATCCCGCTGATCTACTTCACCAAGGTGACGGTCGTCCAGGCGGGCCAGTTCGGCGGCACTCTGACCATCCCCGGACTGCACCAGTACACGACCGGCTGAGTCGTCCAGAGCCCGTCCGGGAGCCGCGCAACACACTGAGGGCGCCCCCTGTCCGACAGGGGGCGCCCTCAGTGGCGTACGGCGGCGGGGTCAGGCGTGGTCGACCTCGCCCAGGTGGTGCACCCGGACCATGTTGGTGGTGCCGGGGACGCCGGGAGGCGAACCGGCGGTCATCACGACGACGTCGCCCTCGTTGAACCGCTTGAGCTTCTGCAGCTCGCGGTCGACCAGCTCGACCATCTCGTCGGTGCTGTTCACGAACGGCACGACGTGCGACTCGACGCCCCAGCTCAGCGACAGCTGGTTGCGGGTGCCCTCGTCGGTGGTGAACGCCAGGATCGGCTGCGCGGCGCGGTAGCGGGAGAGCCGGCGCGCGGTGTCGCCGGACTTCGTGAACGCCACCAGGCCCTTGCCGCCGAGGAAGTCGGCGATCTCGCAGGCGGCACGGGCGACCGAACCACCCTGCGTGCGCGGCTTCTTGCCCGGGACCAGCGGCTGCAGACCCTTGGAGAGCAGCTCCTCCTCGGCCGCGACGACGATCTTCGACATCGTCTTCACGGTCTCGATCGGGTACGCGCCCACGCTGGACTCGGCGGACAGCATGACCGCGTCCGCGCCGTCCAGGATCGCGTTCGCCACGTCGGACGCCTCGGCGCGCGTGGGACGGGAGTTGGTGATCATCGACTCCATCATCTGGGTCGCGACGATCACCGGCTTGGCGTTGCGGCGGCACAGCTCCACGAGGCGCTTCTGCACCATCGGGACCTTCTCCAGCGGGTACTCCACGGCCAGGTCGCCACGGGCCACCATGACGGCGTCGAAGGCCGCGACGACGCCCTCCATGTTCTCGACCGCCTGCGGCTTCTCCACCTTGGCGATGACGGGGACCCGGCGGCCCTCCTCGTCCATCACCTTGTGGACGTCGTTCACGTCGTCGGCGTCACGCACGAAGGACAGGGCGACCATGTCGCAGCCCATCCGCAGAGCGAAGCGCAGGTCCTCGACGTCCTTCTCCGACAGCGCCGGCACGTTCACCGCCGCGCCGGGCAGGTTGATGCCCTTGTGGTCGGAGATCACGCCGCCCTCGATGACGACCGTCTTGACCCGGGGGCCGTCGATCTCGACGACGCGCAGTTCGACGTTGCCGTCGTTGATGAGGATCTGGTCGCCCTTGGAGACGTCACCGGGCAGACCCTTGTAGGTCGTGCCGCAGATGTGCTTGTCACCCGGCACGTCCTCGGCCGTGATGACGAACTCGTCACCGCGGACCAGCTCGACGGGGCCTTCGGCGAAGGTCTCCAGGCGGATCTTCGGGCCCTGGAGGTCGGCGAGCACGCCGATGGCGACGCCGGTCTCGGCCGCTGCGGCCCGGACCCGGTCGTACCGGCCCTGGTGCTCGGCCTGGGTGCCGTGGCTGAAGTTGAATCGGGCCACGTTCATGCCGGCCTGGATCAGCGCGACCAGCTTCTCGTGGGAGTCGACCGCGGGGCCGAGAGTACAGACGATTTTCGAACGGCGCATGGGGCGATCCTATCGGTTTGTTTCGCTACGGAATATTCCGTCTGGCGGAAGATACAAATGGGCGGACGGCCGCTCAGGCGTGGCTTTCCGGCCCGGTCAGGCCGCACCCTCTCCGACCAGCGCATACGTCTGTGTGGCGATCTCCAGTTCCTCGTCCGTCGGCACCACGGCGACCGCGACGCGCGCGTACGGCGGCGAAATGAGCCGCGATTCGTCCCCGCGCACGGCGTTCAGGTCACCGTCGACCACGAGCCCCAGCTCCTCCAGGCCCGCGATCGCGGCCTCCCGGACCGGCGCCGCGTTCTCGCCGACCCCGGCGGTGAAGGCGACGGCGTCCACCCGGCCGAGCACCGCGTAGTAGGCGCCGATGTACTTCTTCAGGCGGTGGATGTAGATGTCGAAGGCGAGCCGCGCCTGCTCGTCGCCCTCGTCGACACGGCGGCGGATCTCCCGCATGTCGTTGTCGCCACACAGTCCGATCAGACCGCTCTTCTTGTTGAGAAGAGTGTCGATCTCGTCCGTGGACATGTTCCCAACACGCTTCAAATGGAAGATGACGGCCGGATCCACGTCGCCCGACCGGGTTCCCATCACCAGCCCCTCCAACGGCGTGAGGCCCATCGAGGTGTCCACGCAGCGGCCGCCCCGGACCGCCGACGCCGACGCGCCGTTGCCGAGGTGCAGCACGATGACGTTGACCTCCTCGGGCGCCCTGCCGAGCAGTTCGGCCGTCGCCCGCGACACGTACGCGTGCGAGGTGCCGTGGAAGCCGTAGCGGCGGATGCGGTGCTCGTCGGCGGTCCGCACGTCGATCGCGTAGCGCGCGGCGGACTCCGGCATCGTCGTGTGGAACGCGGTGTCGAAGACCGCGACCTGCGGCAGGTCGGGGCGCAGTGCCATCGCGGTGCGGATGCCGGTGAGGTTCGCCGGGTTGTGCAGCGGCGCCACCGGGATCAGCCGCTCGATCTCCGCGAGGACCGCGTCGTCGACGACGGTCGGCTCCGTGAACGTCCTGCCTCCGTGCACCACCCGGTGGCCGATCGCGGCGAGTTCGCGGGAGTCCAGGCCGAACCCGTCCGCCGCCAGCTCCGCGGACACCGCCTTCAGCGCGGCCTCGTGGTCGGCGAACTCGCCCGCCGACTCACGGGTCTCGCCCGTGGCCGGCACGGTGTGCCGGAGCAGCGAGGTGCCCTCGCCGATGCGCTCCACCAGGCCGACGGCGAGCCGGGAGCTGCCGCGCATGTCGAGGAGCTGGTACTTCAGCGACGAGGAGCCGGAGTTGAGGACGAGGACACGCGTGGCCGCGGAGGCCGGGCGCGCCTCGCCGGACGGGGCGGGGGCGGGGGACGGGTCGGCAGTCACTGCGCGGGAGCCTTCTGGTCGGGGGTCTGGGCCTGGATCGCCGTGATGGCGACCGTGTTGACGATGTCCTGGACGAGCGCGCCGCGCGACAGGTCGTTGACGGGCTTGCGCAGCCCCTGGAGCACCGGGCCGACGGCGATCGCGCCGGCGGAGCGCTGCACGGCCTTGTAGGTGTTGTTGCCGGTGTTGAGGTCCGGGAAGATCAGCACGGACGCCTGGCCCGCGACCTCGGACTCCGGCAGCTTGGTCGCCGCGACCGACGGCTCCACGGCGGCGTCGTACTGGATCGGTCCCTCGATCCGCAGGTCGCCGCGGCGCAGTCGCACCAGGTCCGTCGCCTCGCGCACCTTGTCGACGTCGGCGCCCGTGCCCGAGGTGCCCGTGGAGTACGACAGCATCGCGATCCGCGGCTCCACGCCGAACTGCTCCGCGGTGGCCGCTGACTGGATGGCGATGTCGCACAGCTGCTCGGCGTCGGGGTCGGGGTTCACCGCGCAGTCGCCGTAGACGAGGACCTTCTCGGCCAGGCACATGAAGAAGACGGACGAGACGATCTTCGAATCCGGCCGGGTCTTGATGATCTCGAACGCGGGCCGGATGGTCGCGGCCGTCGAGTGCACGGCGCCCGACACCATGCCGTCGGCGAGGCCCTGCTGCACCATCAGCGTGCCGAAGTAGTTGACGTCGGCGACGACGTCGTACGCCAGCTCGACGGTGACGCCCTTGTGGGCGCGCAGCTCGGCGTACCTCTCGGCGAAGGAGTCCCGCAGCTCGGAGGTCTGCGGGTCGATGAGCTGGGTGGCGCTGAGGTCGATGCCGAGGTCGGCGGCCTTCTTACGGATCTGGTCGACCGGGCCGAGCAGCGTCAGATCGCAGACACCGCGCCGCAGCAGCACCTCGGCGGCGTGCAGGACCCGCTCCTCGGTGCCCTCGGGCAGCACCACGCGGCGCCTGTCGGAGCGGGCCTGCTCCAGCAGCTTGTGCTCGAACATCATCGGGGTGAGCCGGTCGCTGCTCGGCGCGGACACCCGCTTCAGCAGGTCCGAGGTGTCCACGTACCGCTCGAACAGGCCGAGCGCGGTCTCCGCCTTGCGGGGCGTCGCCGCGTTCAGCTTGCCCTCCAGGGAGAACAGCTCGGCCGCGGTCGGGAAGGAGGTCCCGGCCACCGAGACGACCGGGGTGCCGGGCGCGAGGCGCGCCGCGAGCGTGAGGATGTCCTCGCTGGGCCGCTCGTTCAGGGTGAGCAGGATGCCGGCTACGGGCGGGGTGCCGGCGCTGTGCGCGGCGAGTGTGCCGATCACCAGGTCGGCGCGGTCGCCGGGGGTGACGACGAGGCATCCCGGGGTCAGGGCCCGCAGGAAGTTCGGCAGCATCGCGCCGCCGAACACGAAGTCGAGGGCGTCCCGCGACAGACCGGCGTCGTCGCCGAGGAGCACCTCGCCGCCGAGCGCCTGGGTGATCTGCGCGACGGTCGGCGCGGACAGCGCGGGCTCGTCGGGCAGGACGTAACAGGGCACCGGGAGGCGGGAACCGAGCCGCTCCACGATCTCCGTCCGGACCTCGGGCTCCACCCGGTTCACGACCATCGCGAGGACGTCGCAGCCGAGCCCGTCGTACGCGCGGTACGCGTTGCGGGTCTCGGCGCGCACCGACTCGGCGGTCTGGCCCCGGCCGCCGACGACCGGGATCACGGAGGCGGCGAACTCGTTGGCCAGCCGGGCGTTCAGCGCCAGCTCGTCGGGGAGCTGGGTGGCGGCGAAGTCGGTGCCGAGGACGAGGACGACGTCGTAGTCGCGGGCGACGAGGTGGAAGCGGTCGACGAGCGTGGACACCAGCTCGTCGGTACCCTGCTCGGCCTGGAGCGCGGACGCCTCGTGGTAGTCCATGCCGTAGACCGTCGCCGGGTCCTGCGCGAGGCGGTAGCGGGCCCGCAGGAGTTCGAAGAGGCGGTCAGGACCGTCGTGCACGAGGGGACGGAAGACGCCCACCCGGTCGACCTGGCGGGTCAGGAGCTCCATGACCCCCAGCTCGACGACCTGGCGGCCGTCGCCGCGGTCGATCCCGGTCACGTACACGCTGCGCGTCACGCGTGCTCTCCATCCGTCTCGGCGCCAGGCGGTGCGCTGGGCTCGCAAAGGGGCCCACCAACGTGAGCAGAACCCTCTTGACAATACCTCTGGCGCTGGCTAAGGCGCCCGCCAGGACAAACGTCCTGGTGGGGCCGGACCGGGCGCCCGTAAGGCCTCCGGCGGGCCGGGGGGATCGGCGGCGCCCCCCGGGGCGTGGAACAATCGGACTGGCTCACACGTACCAGCAGCGAGCAGGAGACACAGCACGATGCGCATCGGAGTTCTCACCGCAGGCGGCGACTGTCCTGGCCTGAACGCAGTGATCCGGTCGGTCGTGCACCGAGCGGTCACCAATTTCGGCGACGAGGTCATCGGCTTCGAGGACGGCTACGCCGGCCTTCTCGACGGCCACTACCGCACGCTCGACCTCAACGCGGTCAGCGGCATCCTCGCCCGCGGCGGCACTATCCTCGGCTCCTCCCGGCTGCAGCGCGACCGGCTCCGCGAGGCCTGCGAGAACGCTCAGGACATGGCGCGCGAGTTCGGCATCGACGTGCTCATCCCGATCGGCGGCGAGGGCACCCTCACCGCGGCGCGGATGCTGTCGGACGCGGGCCTGCCCGTGGTCGGCGTGCCGAAGACGATCGACAACGACATCTCCGCGACGGACCGCACCTTCGGCTTCGACACCGCCGTCGGTGTCGCCACCGAGGCCATGGACCGGCTGAAGACGACCGCCGAATCGCACCAGCGCGTGATGGTCGTCGAGGTCATGGGACGGCACGCCGGCTGGATCGCCCTGGAGTCCGGCATGGCGGCCGGCGCGCACGGCATCTGCCTGCCCGAGCGCCCCTTCGACCCCTCCGACCTGGTCGCGATGGTCGAGGAGCGGTTCGCGCGCGGCAAGCGGTTCGCCGTCATCTGTGTCGCCGAGGGTGCCCACCCCGTCGAGGGCGCCATGGACTACGGCCACGGCGAGATCGACCAGTTCGGCCACGAGCGCTTCCAGGGCATCGGCACGGCCCTCGCGTACGAGCTGGAGCGCCGTCTCGGCAAGGAGGCCAAGCCGGTCATCCTCGGCCACATCCAGCGCGGCGGCACCCCGACCGCGTACGACCGTGTGCTCGCCACGCGCTTCGGCTGGCACGCCGTGGAGGCCGCGCACAGCGGCGCGTTCGGCCGGATGACCGCGCTGCGCGGCACGGACGTCGAGATGGTGCCGCTCGCGGACGCGACGACCGAGCTGAAGACGGTCCCCAAGGACCGCATGGACGAGGCCGAGTCGGTGTTCTAGTCCCCGCCGGGGATCGGATCGGATCCCGCGGGGCGGGTGGCGCACGGCTTGTGGCCTTGGCGCGTGGACCGTCGGGTGCGGCTCGTGGCGCACGGCCCGTCGTCCCGAGGCGTCAGTACGTGTTCGCCCGGATCGTCGACCAGAAGTGGTCGACGATCCGGTCCAGGTAGTCCCGGCCGGACTCGCCGGAGTCGGCCGCGGCAGGCCCCGAGCTCCAGCTGAGCGTGGCGACCATCTGCCCCTGGTAGTCGGTGTGCAGCTCCTGCAGTGTGTCCTCCAGGAGCTGCCGGTCCAGGGGCACGGTCTTGGCGACCGGTCGCACGTAGGCCTGCCAGCGCGTGGTGACCGCGCTGCGCAGCAGGTCGGCGAGTCTGCCGTCGCGGCCCGTCACGGTGACGAAGTCGGGCAGCGACAGTTCGAGCGCGTCGGCGAGCGCGGTCGACTGGCGTTCCGTACCGCGCCAGGTGCCGGAGTCCTCCATCCGCTGGTAGGCGAGGAGTTCGAGTCCGACGGCCCGCGCGACATCCTCCTGGGCGAGGTCGCGGGCGACGCGGTGTTCGCGCAACGTGCGCGGGGCGCCGATGAGTTCGCCCGGTGAGCACCACAACACCCCTGCGAGGGCGGTGAGTTCCGGGCTGCTCGGTGCCATGGTGCCGCGTTCCCACGCGGTGATGAGATCGGGCGTCGCGTACGGCAGCCCGTAGGAGGCTCGCAGTCCGTAGGCGACGTGTTCGGGCCCCATGCCGAGCGCCGCCCGCAGTCTGCGGGCGGCGAGGGCGTTGAAGGGCGGGGTGGGCTGTTGGGTCTGCGGTCGGTGCACGCGCACAAGGTATGGGCCCCGGACGGCGCTGACTACGGTCTGTTCGGCCACAATCACGGATCGTAGGAACCTACGGTTCCGGCCGCGGTGTCTCGTGCGGGCGGTCCGACGAGCGTCATCCCTTCACGGCGCCGCCGAGCGCGAACCCCCCGCCCAGTCGCCGGGCCACCAGGACGTACAGCAGGATCACGGGCGTCGAGTAGATGACGGAGAACGCCGCGAGCTGCCCGTAGACCACCGTGCCCCGGTTGCCGAAGAACTCGTTGATGCTCACCGACGCCGGCATCTGGTCCGGGGTGAGCAGCAGCATGAACGGGACGAAGAAGTTCCCCCACATCATCACGAACGAGAAGACCGTCACCACCGCCACCCCCGGGCCCATCAGGGGCAGCACGATCCGGATCAGGGACTGCAGGGAGGACGCCCCGTCCGTCCAGGCCGCCTCCTCCAGTTCCTTCGGGACGCCGTCCATGAAGTTCTTCATCAGCCAGATGGCGAACGGCAGTTGGGAGGCGGCGAAGAAGAAGATCGTGCCCTGCATGGTGTCGATGAGGTTCACCTGCACGAACAGCGCGTACACCGGCACCATGATCGCCGTGACCGGCAGGCTCGTCGCGAACAGGACGGTCAGCAGGAAGGGCCGGTTCAGCCGGGACCGGAAGCGGGACAGCGGGTAGGCGGCGAGCGCCGCGCACACCACCGTCAGAAGGGTGCCGCCGCCGCACAGGATCAGGCTGTTCAGCAGGGGCGTGAAGGTGATGTCCGGCGTCATGACGGCGTCGAAGTTCGACAGCGTCACCCCGTCCGGCATCTTCACCCGGAGGTCGGCGTGCGCGTCCAGCGACGACAGGACCACCCACGCGAGCGGCAGCGCGAACGCGGCAGCCACCACCAGGAGTCCGGCGTCCGCCGCCAGCCGCCGGGCCGACCGGCGGGACCTCGGCCTCGCGCCGCGTGTCAGGACGGCCATCTCACACCTCCGTCCGCAGCAGCCGCATGTACACGAGCGAGAACAGCGAGCCCACCACCAGGAGCAGCAGGGCGACCGCCGTCCCGTACCCGATCATGCTGTTCTGGAAGGCCTGTTCGTACATGAACAGGGGAAGGGTCTGGCTGCGGTCGCCGGGCCCGCCCCGCGTCATCACCCAGATCAGTCCGAACACCGAGAGCGTCTGCAGGGTGTTGAGCATCAGGTTGGTGCCGATCGAGCGGCGGATCATGGGCAGCGTGATGTGCCACATCCGCCGCCAGCCGCCCGCGCCGTCCACCTCCGCGGCCTCCGTGATCTCCTTCGGGATCTCGTTCAGGGCCGCCGAGTAGACCAGCATCGAGAAGGCCGTTCCCCGCCACACGTTCGCGAACGACACCGCGAGGATCGGCAGCGTGAACATCCAGTTCTGGGACGGGAGATGGAGCCAGTCCAGGATGGCGTTCAGGGTCCCCTCGCGGCGGAAGAAGGCGTAGAGCAGGAAGCCCGCGACCACCTCGGGCAGCACCCAGGCGGTGATGACGATCGCCCCGACCAGCGTGCGCACCGGTTTCGAGGCCCGCTGCATCAACGCGGCGAGCGCGAGGCCCAGCGTGTTCTGCCCGACCAGCGCCGACAGCACCGTGAACACCAGCGTCAGCCATACGGCGTTGAGGAACGCGTCGTCCCGGAAAGCCTCCCGGAAGTTGTCGAACCCGACGAACGAGGAGTGTGCCTGACCCGTCAACTGCAGGTCCGTGAAGGCGATGTACGCGCAGTAGGCGATCGGACCGGCGAGGAAGAGGAGCAGCAGGACGACCGCGGGGGTGAGGGGCAGGGCCCGGGTGGCGGAGCGGAGGAGGCCTCCCCGGCGGGGGGAGGCGACCTTCGTGGCCGGCGGGCGGAGCGGGGGGAGCGCCGCCTTCGTCGTGACGCTCACTTGCGGGTCACCTGATCGTCGGTGGCCGACTTCAGCTCCTCGTCGTAGGTGCTCGCCGCCTTGTCGACGGAGCTGTCCCCGGTCGTCACACTCTCCATCGCCTCCTGGATGGCGGTCGACACCTTCGGGTACGCCGGGTAGGCGGGCCGGTAGTGCGTGCTCGCGACGAGGTCCGTGAAGAACTTGATGCCGGGCTGCGCCTGTGTGTACGCCGGGTCGGCGGCGACGTCCTCGCGGACCGCGATGCCGGAGTTGGCGATGTACCACTTCTGGGCGTTCGCCTTCGTCTGCATCGTCTTGATGAACTTGAAGGCCAGATCCGGGTTGCCGGCCTTGGCGGGGATCGACCAGGTCCAGCCGCCGGACATGCTGACCTTGCCGGGAGCCTGGCCGTGCTGGGTGGGCATGTGGGCGAGGCCGAGCTTCTGCGACCACTCGGGCCACTCGTGCCCGGAGCCCTTCAGCCAGTCCTGCGGGAGCCAGCTGCCGTCGAGGTCGATACCGAGCTTGCCGCCCGGCAGCAGGTCGCCGCGGACGCTCGTGGCGAAGTTCGGGTCGAGGGCGTCGGTGACGTCGGGGCCGAGCTTCTCCTTGTACACCGTCTCCACGAACGTCAGCGCGTCCTTGAAGGCCTGGCTGCCGGCGACCCACTTCTTCGACGACGTGTCGTACAGCGGGTCCGCCGTGCCGTCGCCGGTCCCGTAGAGCAGCATCTCGAAGCCCTGCATGGTGGCCGCCTCACCTGCGGGTTTGCCGGTGTAGACGTTCAACGGGGTGACGTCGGGGACCTTCTTCTTGATGGTGCGGGCGGCGGTGAGGACGTCGTCCCAGGTCTTCGGCTGCCAGTCGGCGGGCAGGCCCGCCTTGGCGAAGACGCCCTTGTCGAACCAGAGGCCGCGGGTGTCCGTCCCGTCCGGGACGCCGTACGTCTTCCCGTCCTGCGCCTTGGCCGCCGCCTTCGCGGTGTCGATGAACCGGCCCCAGTCGGACCACTTGTCCAGGTAGGGGTCGAGAGGCTTCAAGTACCCGCTGGTGATGTCCGAGTTGATGAGGAAGGTGTCCTCGTAGACCAGGTCGGGGGCCGTCTTGGGCGACCTCAGCATCTGCTGGAGCTTCGTGTAGTACTCGGAGTCCGGGGCCTTGATGGGGACGAGTTCGACCTTCTTCCCCGGGTTCGCCTTCTCGAACTGCTTCTTCATCTCGCCCAGGTAGGTGTCCATCACCCGGACCGAGTTGTCCGTGGACTGCTTGTACGACACCTTCACGGTGTCCGGATCGCTTCCCGATCCCGACCCGCACGCGGTGAGGGTCGTCGCGGCGAGGAGCGTGGCGAGAAGTACGGGAGCGGCGGTGGGGCGCACGGGTACGACCTCCTACTGGCCTACGTCATTGAGGGCCGAGTTGTCTGCCGGTGAACGTAAGGGGGCACCGGATCGGGGGTCAATGGCCGTGCAACAGCCCAAGTCACCAACATGACAACGTTGTTGTCCGCCGAGAGCCGTCCCGGGCTCCGGCCGGGCCCGGGCCGGGGCCCGGAGCTCCCCGATGATCACTGCCGGCGTGGTGTCCCCCTGAGACTCATGTCCCACTGCGTCTCATGTCCCAATGGGACATTTTCGGGTGTACGGTCGACGGCATGGGAGACATCGAGGCAACGGAGCCGAAGGCGACCCCGGGCGGCACGTCCGGCCGCGCGGACGTCGAGGACCGGCGGCAGCGCAAGGCCCGCCGGACCCGCGACACGCTCGCCACGGCGGCGATCGAGCTGATCCTCGACCAGGGGCTGGAGAACGTGACCGTCTCCGCCGTGGCCGACCGGGCCGACGTCACCCGCCGCACCTTCAGCCGCCACTTCGTCGGCAAGGAGGACGCGGCCCTCGACTTCGTCCGCGGCGACGGCGACCGCATCAACGCCTGCCTGCGCGCACGTCCCGCCGCCGAGCCGCCGCTCGTCGCCTACCGTCGCGCCGTCGCCGACTGGCTCGCCGACGAGACGGACCCGGCCCGGCACCTGCGCCCCGACATGCGCCGCCTGTTCGCCCTGGTGGACACCGAACCCGCGCTCTTCGCCGCCTACGAGCGCATCCGGGTCGACGCCCAGGAGGAGTCGATCCGCATCATCGCCGCCCGGCTCGGCACCGACGAGGTACGGGACCTGCGCCCGGCCGTCGTCGTCGACGCCGCCGCCGGTGTCCTCACCGCCGCGCTGCGCGCCTGGGCGCGCGACGCCACGGCCCCCACGGACTCGGCCGCCGCCGACCTGGCCTCCCTGGTGGAGCAGGCCTACGACGCGCTGATGGGAGAGGCCGCGCTGGCCGCCTCCCACGCCACCCACCCCGGATCAGGAAAGTGATCAGCACCATGAGCACCACCCCCTCCACCCCCGCCGCCCTCACCGACGCCGCCACCGAGTTCTCCGGCCGCACCGCCCTCGTCACCGGCGCCGCCTCCGGCATCGGCCTCGCCACCGCCCGCCGGCTCGGCCTCGGCGGCGCCGCCGTCGTCATCGCCGACCACAACGAGGAAGGCGCCGAGAAGGCCGCCGCCGAACTGCGCGCCGAGGGGATCAAGGCCGCCGCCGTCGCCGTCGACGTCACCCGGCCCGCGTCGGTCGAGGCCGCCGTCGCCTTCGCCGTCGACACCTTCGGCGGACTCCACCTCGCCGTGAACAACGCCGGCGTGGGCGGCCCGGTCGTCCCGACCGGCGCGTACGACATCGACGCGTACGCCCGCGTCGTCCGCACCAACCTCGACGGCGTCTTCTACTCGCTGCGCTACGAGATCCCGGCCCTCCAGGCGGCCGGCGGCGGCGCCGTCGTGAACGTCTCCTCCATCCTCGGCTCGGTCGGTTCCGCCGGATCCTCCGCGTACGTCGCCGCCAAGCACGGTGTGGTCGGACTGACGCAGACGGCCGCCGCCGAGTACGCGTCCTCGGGCATCCGGATCAACGCGGTCGGCCCCGGCTTCATCGAGACGCCGCTGCTCCAGGGCATGGACCGGGCCCAGTACGACGGCCTCGTCGGACTCCACCCGGCCGGACGGCTCGGCCGCCCCGAGGAGGTCGCCGAGCTGATCGTCTTCCTGCTGTCCGAGCGCGCCTCCTTCGTCCACGGCAGCTACCACCTGGTCGACGGCGCCTACACCGCCGTCTGAGCCGCACCCCAGCCGTTCGAGAGGAGTAGAAACGACATGAAGGCACTCCAGTACCGCACCATCGGCGCCGCCCCCGAGGTGGTCACCGTCCCCGATCCCGAACCAGGCCCGGGACAGGTCCTGTTGAAGGTCACCGCCGCCGGTGTCTGTCA
Source organism: Streptomyces sp. NPDC102279 (assembly GCF_044766365.1). Taxonomy (NCBI): domain Bacteria; kingdom Bacillati; phylum Actinomycetota; class Actinomycetes; order Kitasatosporales; family Streptomycetaceae; genus Streptomyces; species Streptomyces sp. NPDC102279. Next base: position 421,635 of record NZ_JBIWLU010000010.1, read on the forward strand.
CTCGGACATCGCGGTCATGAGCTGGCCCGCCGAGAGCTTCCCGTACGCCCTGCCGCTGACCCTCGGACACGAGGGCGCCGGCACGGTCGCCGCACTCGGTGACGGCGTGAGCGGGGTCGCGGTGGGCGACGAGGTCGCCGTGTACGGCCCGTGGGGCTGCGGCATCTGCGCCAAGTGCGCGGAGGGCAAGGAGAACTACTGCCTGCGCGCCGACGAGCTGGGCATCCGCCCGCCGGGACTCGGCGCCCCCGGCGCGATGGCCGAGTACCTCCTCGTCGACGACGCCCGTCACCTCGTCCCCACCGACGGCCTCGACCCGGTCGCGGCCGTGCCGCTCACCGACGCCGGCCTCACCCCGTACCACGCGATCAAGCGGTCCCTGCCGAAGCTGACGCCCGGCTCGACCGCCGTGGTCATCGGCACCGGCGGCCTCGGGCACGTCGCCATCCAGCTGCTGCGCGCGATGACGTCCGCCCGGGTGATCGCCCTCGACGTCAGCGAGGACAAGCTCGCGCTCGCCCGCACGGTGGGCGCGCACGAGGCCGTGCTCTCCGACGCCGGAGCGGCCGCGAAGGTCCGCGAACTCACCGGCGGTCTCGGCGCCCAGGCCGTGTTCGACTTCGTCGGCGCCGAGCCGACCGTCCGCACCGCCGGGGCCGTCGCCGCCGTCGAGGGCGACATCAGCATCGTCGGCATCGGCGGCGGCGCCCTGCCCGTCGGGTTCGGCTCGCTGCCCTTCGAGGTGTCCGTCACCGCGCCCTACTGGGGCTCCCGCGGCGAGCTGATCGAGGTCCTCGACCTCGCCCGCGCCGGCGCCGTCTCCGTCCACACCGAGACGTACTCGCTCGACGAGGCGCCCCTCGCGTACGAGCGCCTGCACGCCGGAAAGATCAACGGCCGCGCCGTGATCCTGCCGAACGGCTGACGGCCTCCCCGGTCTGCGGGGTCCGCCCGTCGAACAGGCCCTGGCCGTTCAGCCCTTCACCCACCGGTACTGCAACTCCGGCCGCCCCACCGTCCCGTACTGCGGGGCGCGGGCGGCCCGGCCCGCCTCCACCAGGTGTTCCAGGTAGCGGCGGGCCGTGATCCGGGAGATGCCGACGGCCTCGGCGACCTTGGCCGCCGTCAGACCGTCGGCACAGTCCCGGAGAGTGACGGTCACGCGCTCCAGAGTCGGCGCGCTCAGCCCCTTGGGCAGCGCGGCCGGACCCGGCGCCCGCAGGGTCGCCAGCGCCCGGTCCACCTCGTCCTGGCCGCTCGCCTCACCGGCCGCGGCCCGGAACTCGGCGTACCGGACGAGGCGGTCGCGCAGGGTCGCGAAGGTGAACGGCTTCAGCACGTACTGCACGACCCCGAGCGACACGCCCTCCCGCACGACCGCCAGGTCGCGCGCGGACGTCACCGCTATCACGTCGGCGTGGTACCCGGCGGCCCGCAGCGAACGGGCGAGCTGGAGCCCGTGCACGTCCGGCAGATGCAGGTCGAGCAGCAGCAGATCCACCGGAGTACGGTCCAGCGCGCGGCGCGCCTCGGCCCCCGTGCGCGCCTTGCCCACCGCGGTGAACCCGGGCACCCGCCCCACGTACATGACATGCGCGTCGGCGGCGACGGGATCGTCCTCGACCACGAGCACCCGAATCGGATCGGTCATACGTCGCCTCCGTGCAGAGCGGACCGCGTCGGCCGCTCGGGGTGAACGAACTGGTGCGGCACGGCTCCGGAGCCCTGTCCCTGCTCCTGGTCCGGCCCGGGCGGCCGCCCCGACGCCGAGCCGGCTCCCGGGCCCGGCTCCGGCGCCGTGCCCGAGGCCGAGTGCCGGTCCGTTTCCATGGCCGCGGCCGGAAGCGGGAGGCGGGCCTCGAACTGCGCTCCGCCGCCCGGTGCTTCCCGGACCGTGAGGGTGCCCGCGTGGCGCAGGACCGTCTGGCGGACCAGGGCCAGGCCGAGACCGCGGCCCGCGGGGCCCGCCGGTTTCGTCGACCAGCCGCGCTGGAAGACCTGCTCGGCGTGGGCCGGGTCCACCCCCGACCCGGTGTCGGCGACCCGCAGGACGAGCACGGCGTCGTCCGTGAACGCCGTCACCGTGACCCGGGCGCGGGTCGTGCCCTGCGCGGCGTCCATCGCGTTGTCGATCAGGTTGCCGAGGACGGTGACCAGGTCGCGGGCGGAGAGCGAGGCCGGGAGCAGCCCGTCGTCGATGCCGCTGTCCTCGGAGACCACCAGCTCCACGCCGCGCTCGTTCGCCTGTGCCGCCTTGCCCAGCAGCAGCGCGGCGAGGACGGGTTCACTGACCGCGGAGATCACCTCGTCGGTCAGGGTCTGCGCCAGCTCCAGCTCCGCGGTGGCGAAGTCGACGGCCTCCTCGGCGCGGCCCAGCTCGATCAGCGAGACCATCGTGTGCAGCCGGTTCGCCGCCTCGTGCGCCTGTGAGCGCAGCGCCTGAGTGAAACCCCGCTCCGAGTCCAACTCGCCCGTCAGCGCCTGCAGTTCGGTCACGTCGCGCAGGGTGACCACGGTGCCCCGGCGTTCTCCGCCGGTCACCGGCGAGGTGTTCACCACGAGGACCCGCGCGTCCGTCAGATGGACCTCGTCCACGCGGGACTCCGCCGACAGCAGCGCGCCGGTGAGCGGCGCAGGCAGCCCGAGGTCGGCGACCGAGTGGCCGACCACCTCGTCCGTGACGCCGAGCAGTTCCCGGCCGCCGTCGTTCATCAGCGCCACCCGGAACTGCCCGTCCAGCATGAGCAGCCCCTCGCGCACCGCGTGCAGCGCGGCCTGGTGGTAGTCGTGCATGCGGCTCAGCTCGCCCGCGTTCATGCCGTGGGTGGAGCGGCGCAGCCGGGCGTTGATGACGTACGTGCCGATGCCGCCGAGCAGCAGCGCGCCCGCCGCGACCCCGATGAGCGCCGCGACCTGGTCCTGGACGCGCTTGGTGATCGCCTCGACCTTGATTCCCGCGCTGACCAGGCCGATGGTCCCGCCGCCGACCCGGATCGGGGTGACGGCGCGGACGGAGGGGCCGAGGCTGCCCGTGTACGTCTCCGTGAAGGACCGGCCGGCGAGGGCCGGACCGATGTGCCCGAGGAAGTGCCGGCCTATCTGGGTCTCGTCGGGATGCGTCCAGCGGATGCCGCGCGGGTCCATGATCGTGACGAAGTCGACCTCGGTGTCCCGCTGCACCTGGAGGGCGTACGGCTGGAGCCGCTCCGTCGGGTGGGCGGTGCCGATGGCCTGGTGGACCGACGGGGCGTCCGCGACGGAGCGGGCGACCGCCATCGCCTGCCGGCCCGCGGCCTCCTCGGCCTGGCTGCGGTCGCTGACGTAGGTGAACAGCGCGTACCCGGCGACGAGGACCGCGATCAGCACGGCCTGCATGCCGAAGAGCTGGCCGGCGAGGCTGCGGGGTCGCGGGACGCGGGGAAGGCGCATGCCGTTCAGTGTGCCTTCCCCGGACGGGTGCTCCACCGGGCAGGCCCCGTGCGGTCCGCGCGGCGGGAAATCGACCGGTGGTGCGGCGTGAACTCAATGAACGGAAGGGTGACCGCCCTCACACGCCGGGAGATAGTCCCCTCATCCCCCCGGGAGCCCATGCCTCCCGGACCCCGGACGTGAGCCGCACGCCGGGTACCGCCGGACGTGAGCCGCACGCCGGATGATGCCGATGACGTCGTCAAGGAGGGCAGCCGTGGCCAGCACATCGCAGACGGCACCTGCCGCACCCGCCGCCAAGCGGGACCGCACGCACTATCTGTACCTCGCCGTGATCGGCGCCGTGATCCTCGGCATCGCCGTGGGCCTGATCGCCCCCGACTTCGCGGTCGAGCTCAAGCCCATCGGCACCGGCTTCGTGAACCTGATCAAGATGATGATCTCGCCGATCATCTTCTGCACGATCGTGCTGGGCATCGGTTCGGTGCGCAAGGCCGCCAAGGTCGGCGCCGTCGGCGGGATAGCCCTCGGCTACTTCCTGGTGATGTCGCTGGTCGCGCTCGCCATCGGCCTGGTCGTCGGCAACATCCTGGACCCGGGCAGCAGCCTCGCGATGACCGACGCGGTCAAGGAAGCGGGCCAGGGCCAGGTGTCGGCGGAGGCGCTGCCGCCGGTCGACTTCGTGCTCTCGATCATCCCGACCACCATGGTCTCGGCGTTCACCGAGGGCCAGGTCCTGCAGACCCTGCTCGTCGCGCTCCTCACCGGCTTCGCCCTGCAGGCGATGGGGTCGGCCGGGCAGCCCGTCCTGCGCGGCATCGAGCACATCCAGCGGCTCGTCTTCCGCATCCTCGCGATGGTCATGTGGGCGGCCCCGCTCGGCGCGTTCGGCGCCATCGCCGCCGTCACCGGGTCCGCGGGCGTCGACGCGCTGAAGAGCCTCGCCGTGCTGATGCTCGGCTTCTACGCCACCTGCTTCCTCTTCGTGTTCGTCGTGCTCGGCGCGGTGCTGCGCGTGGTGACGGGCCTGAACATCCTCACCTTCCTGAAGTACCTGGGCCGGGAGTTCCTGCTCATCCTGTCCACGTCCTCCTCCGAGTCCGCCCTGCCGCGGCTCATCGCGAAGATGGAGCACCTGGGCGTCGGCAAGTCGGTCGTCGGCATCACCGTCCCGACCGGCTACTCCTTCAACCTCGACGGCACGATGATCTACATGACCATGGCGTCGCTGTACATCGCCGACGCGATGGGCACGCCGATGTCGATCGGGGAGCAGATTCCGCTGCTGCTCTTCCTCCTCGTCGCCTCCAAGGGCGCCGCGGGCGTCAGCGGCGCGGGCCTCGCCACGCTGGCCGGCGGCCTCCAGTCGCACAAGCCCGCCCTGGTGGACGGGGTCGGCCTGATCGTCGGTATCGACCGCTTCATGAGCGAGGCGCGCGCGCTGACCAACTTCGCCGGCAACGCCGTGGCGACGGTCCTGATCGGCACCTGGACGAACGAGATCGACAAGGAGCGGGTGGCCGAGGTACTCGCCGGGCGACTGCCCTTCGACGAGAAGACCCTGCTCGACGAGTCCGGCACGGCCGGTGCCGCCGACGCTCCGGACGTACCGGAGCAGGGCGGCGAGAAGGAACTGGCCAAGGCGTAGAGCACCCCACCGGACCGGCGCACGCCGGACCTCGGGAGCCGACAGCACCACCCCCGGACCGGCGCACACCGGTCCACCAGGACGCCGGCCGGCCGGGCCGCACCCCCCCCGCGGGCCCGGCCGTCCGGTTCCCGGCCGGGTGACGGACGGGACGGGACCCCTGACCCCGGCCCGTCAGTCGCTCAGCCTCGCCACCAGCTCGGTGGCGCGTGAGGCGGGTACGCCCGCCGCGGCCAGCATGGTGACCGTGGCGGAGCGGCCCGCCTCCTGTGCTGCCAGCAGCCCGTCGTTCACCGCCTCCATGAGGGCGAACAGGGTCTGCTCGTGCACGTACGCCAGCGCGTGCGGCGGCAGCGGCGACATGAACACGCCCTGCTCCAGGCCGCGTCGGAGGATCTCCGCGCAGGCCTCGCGGACCGGCGTGAGCCGCTCGCGGATGCCCTGCATGGTGACGCTGCGCTGGGCGAGCGCGACGAGCAGCCGGTAGCGGTCGGCGATCTCCCAGACGGCGAGCGTCGAGCGGGCCAGGGACTCCGCCGGGTCCGCGACGCCCTCGCGGCCCGCCGCGTGCGCCGCGGCCACGGCCGCCACCGCCTCGTCGGTCAGCGTGCCGACCAGCGCCTCCCGGCTGGGGAAGTGCCCGTACACCGTGCGCCGTACGACGCCCGCCGCCCGGGCGATCTGGTCCATGGACGCGTCGGGGTCGCGCAGCAGCTCGGCCAGCGCGACATCCAGGATGCGGCGGCGGTTCACATCGGCGCGGCTCGGGTTACCCGTGGTCATGGCTGCCATTCTGCCCGGCTCCCGGGCGCCCTCACGTCGTGCGGTCGGCATGGCCCCACCTCCTGATTTGCACAGCACTGTGCAACCTCGTACATTGCACATGGTTGTGTAATTGCACGCCACTGTGCAAGTCCCGGCGCGGGCCGATCCCCGCTCCGGACGACGGAGGAGGGCGACCGTGGCCACGCGTCTCGTCATGAACGAACCGGTCGAGAGGATGGACCGGCCCTACGCACGGCGGTGGTGGGCGCTGCTCGTGCTCTGCCTGAGCCTGCTGATCATCGTGATGGCGAACACCGCCCTCACCGTCGCGGCCCCGGACATGACCCAGGACCTGGGCCTGTCCAGCGCCGACCTGCAATGGGTCATCGACGGCTACACGGTGCCCTACGCCGCGCTGATGCTGCTGCTCGGCGCGATCGGCGACAAGTGCAGCCGCCGCGGCGCGCTCATCCTCGGGCTCGTCGTCTTCGGCGGCGGCGCGGTCGCCGGATCGCTCGTCGACAGTTCCACGGGCGTCATCGCCGCCCGCGCCGTGATGGGTGTCGGCGCCGCGCTGATCATGCCCGCGACGCTCTCCCTGCTCGCCGCCACCTTCCCGCGCGCCGAGCGGGCCAAGGCGATCGTCCTGTGGACCGCCACCGCCGGCCTCGCCATCGCCGCCGGCCCCCTGGTCGCGGGCGCCCTCCTGGAGCACCACGGCTGGTCGTCGACGTTCCTCATCAACGTGCCGGTCGCCGTCCTCGCCATCGTCGGCGCCCTCGTCCTCGTCCCGCCGTCCCGGGCCGCGCACCGGCACCGCATCGACTACGTGGGCGGTCTGCTCTCCGTGGTCTGGATCGGCTCCCTGGTCTACATGATCATCGAGGGGCCGCACTTCGGCTGGGGCGTGAAGGCCGTGTCCGCCGCCGTGGTCGCCGGCGCGGGCCTGCTCCTGTTCGTCCTGTGGGAGCTGCGCCACCCGCGCCCGGTCGTCGACGTACGGCGCTTCACGCAGCGCCGCTTCGCGGGCTCGAACCTCGCCGTCGCCCTCTTCTTCCTCGCCGTCTTCGGCGCCTTCTACTACCTCACCCAGCACCTCCAGTTCGTCCTCGGCTACGACGCCCTGGACACCGGCGTACGGATGCTGCCGCTGGCCGGAGCCGTCTTCGTGGGCTCGGCGCTCACCGGGTACCTCACCCCGCGCGTCGGCATGAGGATCACGGTCACCGCCGGCATGGTCGGCGGGACGGCGGCCCTCGCGCTCCTCACCCGGGTCGACGCCGCCTCGTCGTACGGCGACTTCGTGCTGCCGCTCGTCATCCTCGGCCTCGCCATCGGGCTCGCCCTGTCGCCCTGCACGGACGCCATCATGGGCGCGTTCCCCGAGGCCGAACTGGGCGTCGGCGGCGCGGTCAACGACACCTCGCTGGAACTCGGCGGCTCGCTCGGCATCGCGATCCTCGGTTCGGTGCTGGCGGGCTCGTACTCCTCGCACCTCACCGACGCGACGGCGGGCAGCAAGCTGCCGGCGGACGCCCTGTCCACCGCCCAGGACTCGGTGGGCGCCGGGTACGCCGTCGCCCAGGGCATCGGCGACAAGGCCCGTCAGCTCGGCGAGCAGGCGGCGCAGACGACGGACGCCGGGCAGGCCGCCCAGCTGAAGGCGCAGGCCGGTCAACTCGCGGACGGAGCACGGCAGATGACCGACGCGGTCGGCTCGTCCTTCTCGGACGCGGTGGCGCACACCAGCCTCGTCGGCGCACTGGTCCTCGGCGTCGGCACGGTGCTGGTCGCCGTGCTGCTGCCCCGCAAGGGTCACCCGGGGACCGACGCGGAGTCACTGGAGCACTCCGACGCCGGGACGGACACGGAGGCCGGCGCGGACTCCGAAGCCGGGACGGACACGGAGGCCGGCGCGGACGCCGAAGCCGAAGCCGGCCACGGAGTCGACGTCGCCGAGTCGGCGCAGGAGGCCGCCTCGGCGGGGAACGCCGGCCGCTGATCCCGCCGCCCCGGAACCGCCGCCCGCCCGGCGCCGTCTCGTACACCGTGCACCAGGGTGTGTCGGGCGTCGCCGGGCAGGCGAGACTTTGCGGACACACCCTGGAATGCCGTGCCGGACGGACCGGTACGGCACGGCACGTTCTGCGGAGGACAGCGAGCATGAAGATCGACTGGGACCGGCGTACCTGTGCACGGCGCGGGCATGTGACGTACGCGCCCGACGAAGGGGTGCTGCGGGAGCGGCTGCGGGCCGAGACGGGACTCGGCGAGGCCTGGCGCTGTCTGCGCTGCGGCGACTTCGCGCTCGGCGACCCGCACGGCTCGGGCCCCGCGGACGAGGCGCCGCTCGTGCCGCGCGGCAAGGTGCTGCGCGACCTGTTCATCCTGCGCTTCCTGGCCATCGAGCGGGCCGTTCGCGGCGTGTTCATCGTGCTGGTGGCCGCCGCGGTGTGGAGGTTCAGCAACAGCCAGGACGCGGTGCGTCGGCTCTTCGACGAGTACCTGGACGTCTTCCGGCCCGTCTTCCGGCACTTCCACTACGACCTCGACCACTCGCCCGTGGTCGGCACGATCCAGAAGACGTTCGGCTACAAGCACTCCACGCTGCTGCTGGTGGCGGTCCTGCTGGTGGCGTACGCCCTGATCGAGATCGTCGAGGCGGTCGGCCTCTGGTACGCCAGGCGCTGGGCGGAGTACCTCACGGTCGTCGCCACCGCCGCGTTCCTCCCGCTGGAGATCTACGAACTCACCGAGCACATCAGCTGGCTGAAGATCGCCACCCTGGTCCTGAACATCCTCGCCGTGCTCTACATCGCCCTGGCCAAGCGACTGTTCGGCCTGCGCGGCGGCCACCGGGCCTTCGAGGCGGAGCGGCAGAGCGCATCGCTCCTGGAGGTCGAGGAGTCGGCCGGCGTCATGGTGTGACCTCCCGGCCCCGAGGACCCTCACGCCGACTGGTCACCGCGCGCCTCCGCGGCAGGTCAGTCGCCCTTCCCGAGGGTCTCCGCGACGGCCCGCGGGAGCCACTCCCGTGCGTCGCCGAAGGCGAAACCGAGCCTCGTCGCACGGGAGTTGTCCATGCCGTAGGAACGGCTGAAGGAGAAGGGGGAGACCTCGCCCGCCTCCACGGCCCGCAGAAGCGTCCGGCCCTCGGGGAGGTGCGCGGCGATCGCGTCGCACAACTCCCGTGTGGTCAGCGGCCCGTGGGAGGCGGCGTTGACCGGGCCGGTGAAATTCTCACCGACGGCCCAGAACAGGAAGTCGGCGATCTCCTCGACATGGATGTAGGTCGCCGGGCGGTTGACGGGCGGCACGGCGATCGCCTCGCCGGTGCGGACGCGCTCGGCGTAGTGCTCCAGGCGGCCGGTGAAGTCGTCGTCCCCTCCGAGGACATGGGCGACGCGCACGGCCACATGGGGAAAGACCGGGTCGGCGGCGAACACGGCCTCGGCCTGCCGCTTGCCCTCGCCGTAGTGCGCGTCGAGGAACTCCGGGTCGTCCCAGGGGAGGTCGGGATCGACGGCGACCGTGCGGGGATCGACGGCGCCCTCGGCCACCGGGGCCGCCGCGTCCTCGTACTCGTACACCTCGACGGTGGACGTCATCACGTACCGACGGGTGCGCCCCGCGAAGACCCGGCGGGCGATCTCCGCCTGCCGCGGTGTGTAACAGACCTGGTCCACGACGACGTCGAACGTCCGTGACCCCAGGGCCTTCTCCAGGGAGTCCTCGTCATTGCGGTCGGCGATCAGATGGACCGTCCCGGCGGGCGGTGCCGACGAGCCGCGATTGACGACGGTGACCCGGTCTCCCGCGGCCGTCAACCGGTCGATGAGGCGCTTTCCGAAATACCGGTTCCCGCCGATGACGCAGATCTCCCGCATGTCGCCCTCCCGCATTCCCGTTCCACTGTCCACCCAGTACCGAGTACCGAGTACCGCTCGGCCACGGCCGAGCGGCCCGTGGTCATAATTCTCTCGTTGCAGGGGGAATGCCTGAAGGGGGAGACATGGGAGATCCGGCCGTCACACCGAAGGAACCACGGCATACGCGCGCCGCCGCCACCGGAACGTCGGTGGGCTTCGACGCGCTGGACCGGCAGATCCTGGAACTGCTCCAGCGTGACGGCCGCATCAAGCTCAGCGAGCTGGGCCGCCGCGTCCGGCTGAGCCCGGCGGCGGTCGCCGAGCGGGTGCGCAGACTGGAGAGCGCGGGTGCGGTCACCGGCTACGGCGCCCATGTGTCCGCACCCCGTCTCGGCTACGGCATCCAGGCCTTCATCCGCGTCAATCCGCACGGCGGCTACACGCTCGGACATCCGCGGACCCTGGAACTGCTGGCCAGGCCCGAGATCATCGAGGCCCACCACGTCGTCGGCGAGGACTGCTGGATCCTGAAGGTCGCCGTCGAGGACACGATCCATCTGGAGGGCGTCCTGGAACAGGCCTCCGCGCTGGGGCGGACGACGACGTCGATCGTCCTGTCGTCCCCGGTGGACCGGAAACCGTTGCTGCCGCCCGTCGCCCGCTGACATTCGGCGTGGCACCGCCCTCCGGCGCTTGCCTTGACGTCGGCGTCAAGGATTACCGTCGGGGCATGCGAATCGGCGAGCTGGCGGCGCGGGCCGGGACGACCACACGGACCCTGCGCTACTACGAGTCGCGGGGGCTGCTGCCCGCGCGGCGCGGCGAGAACGGGTACCGGACGTACGGCGAGGACGACCTGAAGCTGCTCCGGCAGATCAGGACGCTCCAGGACTTCGGGTTCGACCTGGAGGAGACACGGCCCTTCGTGGAGTGCCTGCGGGCCGGGCACCCCGAGGGCGACGCGTGCCCCGCCTCCCTGGAGGTCTACCGCCGCAAGCTCGGCGAGCTCGACGCACTGATCGACGAACTGCGGTCGGTGCGCGCACAGGTCGGCGAGCAGCTGACGCGGGCCGAGCGGGCCCGTGACGAGCTGGCGGCCGACGCGCTGGTTCCGGGCGGTCCGGAACCCGTATGCGAGCTGGGAGGGCGGACACGATGATCAGAGCGGCAGGCGTGACCGAGGTGACGGACGCGGACTTCGCGGCGGAGGTGATCGGGGCGGATCTGCCCGTCCTGGTGGAGTTCACCGCCGACTGGTGTCCACCGTGCCGGCAGATGGGCCCGGTACTGAGCCAGCTGGCCTTCGAGGAGGGTGACCGGTTCCGCGTCGTCCAGTTGGACGTGGACACCAATCCGGAGACGACACTCGCCTACGGAGTGCTCTCGATGCCGACGTTCATGGTTTTCCGTGACGGGGAACCGGTGAAGTCGATGGTGGGCGCCCGCGCGAAGCGGCGACTGCTCCAAGAGGTGTCCGACGCGCTCTGATCCCGTCGGCACATCCCACCCGGAACACAGAAAATCCCCTGGGCAATTGCGCCCGGGGGATTCTTTTGCGTATATTCAATGCTTTGCGACTTCAGAACATCGAGTCACAAAGAAGTGCACGATGCAGAGTATATCCGGGCGGGAGCGGAATTGTCAAACAAGGGCTCACACACAGAATTCCCCGATGATGAACTGCGGCATGAGCAGGAATTCATCGACGGGCTGTACGCACGCGTGGACGCCCTGCGCGGTGTCACCGAGGCCTCCGTGGAGGACGCCCTCGCCCAGGGCAACACGCCCATGCAGGCCCGACTCGAACGGGACGTCCTGGTCGCCGAGCGCTCGGGGCTGCTCGCCGCGCTGAACGCCGTGGACGGCTCGCTCTGCTTCGGCCGGATCGACCTGTCCCCGGAACAGGGCGCGTCCACCCCCGCGGTCAGCCACCACATCGGCCGCATCGGCATCCGCGCCGACGACACCGAGCACACCCCGATCCTCATCGACTGGCGGGCCCCGGTCGCCCGCCCCTTCTACCTGGCCACCGGCCACACCCCCATGGGCCTGCGCCGCCGCCGGCACATCACCACCGACGGGCGGCACGTCACCGACCTGCACGACGAGATCCTCGACCTCGGAGACCGCGAGCGCACCGGCCACGAGGACCCGACCGGCGACGCCGTGCTGCTCGCCGCGCTCAACTCGGCCCGCACCGGCCGGATGAGCGACATCGTGCAGACCATCCAGGCCGAACAGGACCGGATCATCCGCGCCCCGCACCGGGGCGTCATGGTCGTCGAGGGCGGCCCCGGCACCGGCAAGACGGCCGTCGCCCTGCACCGCGCCGCCTACCTGCTCTACGAGCACCGCGAACTGCTCGCCAAGCGGGCGGTCCTCATCGTCGGCCCCAACCCCGCCTTCCTCGGCTACATCGGCGAGGTGCTGCCCTCGCTCGGCGAGACCGGCGTCCTGCTCTCGACCGTCGGCGAACTCTTCCCCGGTGTGCACGCGACCGCCGCCGACACCCCCGAGGCGGCCGCCGTGAAGGGCCGTGCCGGGATGGCCGAGGTCCTCGCCCGGGCGGTCCAGGACCGCCAGGGGCTCCCGGACCCCGTGATCGCCATCGAACACGACCGGGACATCCTGATGCTCGACGCGGGTCTCGTCCAGGTCGCCCGGGACCGCACCCGCGCCGCGGAGCTGCCGCACAACGTGGCCCGCGAGCACTTCGAGGGGCACATCCTCAACACCCTCACCGACATGCTCGCCGAACGCATCGGCACGGACCCCTTCGACGGCTCCAACCTGCTCGACCCGAGCGACATCACCCAGATCCGCGAGGAACTCGCCGAGAACCCCGAAGTGTGGTCGGCCATCGACCAGTTGTGGCCGCGGCTGACCCCGCAGCGGCTGGTCGCCGACCTGCTGGCCGACCCGCGCGGCCACGTCACGGACGAGGACGCGGCGGTGATCCGCCGCCCGGTCACCGGACCCGACGACTGGACCGGCGCGGACGTCCCCCTCCTCGACGAGGCCGCCGAACTGCTCGGTGAGGACGACCGGATCACCCGGGCCCTCGCCGACGAGGAGCGGCGCACCCAGATCGCGTACGCCCAGGGCGTGCTGGACGTCTCCTACGCCTCCCGGACGTACGAGTTCGAGGACAAGGAGGAGGAGGACTCCGAGGTCCTGTCCGCGCACAACATCATCGACGCCGAGCGGATGGCCGAACGGCACGAGGAGGACGACCACCGCAGCGCCGCGGAACGGGCCGCCGCCGACCGGACCTGGGCCTTCGGACACATCATCGTCGACGAGGCGCAGGAACTGTCGCCGATGGCGTGGCGGCTGCTGATGCGGCGCACCCCCGCCCGCTCGATGACCCTGGTGGGCGACCCCGCGCAGACCGCGGAGGCGGCGGGCGTGGGCTCCTGGGAGGAGATCCTCTCCCCGTACGTCGGGGACCGCTGGGAGCACACCCGCCTGGGCGTCAACTACCGCACGCCGTCCGAGATCATGGACGTCGCCGCCGGTGTACTGCGGTCGGAGCGCCCCGGTTTCGAACCGCCCCGTTCCGTCCGCTCCACCGGAGTGCGTCCCTGGGCCCGCGACGCCGGGGACGACGTGCCCGGTGCCGTGGCCAAGGCGGTCGGCGAGCTGACCCCGGCCGAGGGGCGGCTCGCGGTGATCGCGCCGCGCACCCTGCACACCGCGCTCGCCGCCCGGCTGGACGGGGTCACCGCGGGCGAGGAGCCTGACCTGACCCGCGCGGTGGTCCTCCTCGACCCCCGGCAGGCCAAGGGCCTGGAGTTCGACTCCGTGCTGGTGGTCGACCCCGCGTCGTACGGCACGAGCGACCTGTACGTGGCGCTGACCCGGGCCACCCAGTCCCTGGGCATCCTGCACACGGGCGAGCTGCCCGTGTCGCTCCGGGACGCCGGACTGGAGTGACGGCCGGTCGCACCCGGCCCGCACGACGCGTCCCCCGGCGGTCCCACCGCCGGGGGACGCGCCGCGTCGGTCAGGCCGGCCGCAGCCACACCGTCGAGAGCGGCGGCAGTGTCAGCTGGATGCTGGCCGGACGGCCGTGCCAGGCCGTGGGCTCCGGCTTGACCGGGTGCGAGGTGGTGACGTCGCTGCCGCCGTAGCGCAGGGCGTCGGTGTTGAGGACCTCGTGCCAGGCCGGGATGTCCTCGGGGACGCCGAGACGGTAGTTGTGGCGGACGGCGGGGGAGAAGTGCGAGACGGCGAGGAGCGGGGTGCCGTCGGCGGCGTGACGCAGGAACGCGAAGACGTTGTCGTCGGCGGAGTCACCGGTGACCCAGGCGAACCCGGAGGGGTCGGTGTCCCGCTCCCACAGCGCCGGATCGTGCCGGTAGACCGTGTTGAGGTCCCGGACCAGGTCGCGCACACCGCGGTGGTCTGCCTCGGCGCCGTACGCCGGATCGAGAAGCCACCAGTCGGGCCCGTGCGCCTCGGACCACTCCGCTCCCTGGGCGAACTCCTGTCCCATGAAGAGGAGTTGCTTGCCGGGGTGGGCCCACATGAAGGCGAGGTAGGCGCGCAGGGTGGCGCGCTGCTGCCACCAGTCGCCGGGCATCTTGGAGACGAGCGAGCGTTTGCCGTGGACGACCTCGTCGTGGGAGATCGGCAGCACGTAGTTCTCGCTGTACGCGTACACCATCGAGAACGTCATCTCGTTGTGGTGGTACTTCCGGTGGACCGGCTCGTGGGCCACGTAGTCCAGCGAGTCGTGCATCCACCCCATGTTCCACTTCAGCCCGAAGCCCAGCCCGCCGAAGCCGCCGGGACCGGTGTGATGGGTGGCCCGCGTGACACCGTCCCAGGCCGTCGACTCCTCGGCGACGGTGACGACACCCGGGTTGCGGCGGTAGACCGTCGCGTTCATCTCCTGGAGGAACGCCACCGCGTCCAGGTTCTCCCGGCCGCCGTGTTCGTTGGGGCTCCACTGGCCGGGTTCGCGGGAGTAGTCGAGGTAGAGCATGGAGGCGACCGCGTCGACGCGCAGGCCGTCGATGTGGAACTCCTCGCACCAGTAGGTGGCGTTGGCGACGAGGAAGTTGCGGACCTCGCGGCGGCCGTAGTCGAACTCCAGGGTGCCCCAGTCGGGGTGGTCGGCGCGCTGCGGGTCGGCGTGCTCGTACAGCGGGCGTCCGTCGAAGGCGGCCAGCGCCCAGTCGTCGCGCGGGAAGTGGGCCGGAACCCAGTCCATCAGGACGCCGATACCGGCCTGGTGGAGGGCGTCGACGAGGTACTTGAAGTCGTCCGGGGTGCCCAGGCGCGCGGTCGGCGCGTAGAAGCCCGTGACCTGATAGCCCCACGAACCGCCGAAGGGGTGCTCGGCTATGGGCATCAGCTCGACGTGCGTGAAGCCCAGGTCCGTCACGTAGGCGGGGAGCTGGTCCGCCAGCTGGCGGTAGGTCAACCCCGGTCGCCAGGACGGAAGATGCACCTCGTAGACGGAGAGCGGCGCCTCGTGGGCGGGCCGTTCGGCCCTCTTCTCCAGCCATCGAGCGTCCTGCCAGACGTGGTGCGACGCGTGCACGACCGAGGAGGTCTTGGGCGGCTCCTCGGTACGGCGGGCCATCGGGTCGGCGCGCAGCGTGTGGGAACCGTCGGGGCGCGTGATGTCGAACTTGTACAGCTCGCCCTCACCGACCCCGGGCACGAACAGCTCCCACACCCCGGTGGATCCGAGCGAGCGCATCGGATGCCCCGTGCCGTCCCAGAAGTTGAAGGCGCCGGCGACCCGGACCCCCTGTGCGTTCGGGGCCCACACCGTGAACCGTGTTCCGGCGACGCCCTGTTGCTCCATCGGCTCCGCGCCGAGCGCCTTCCACAGTTCCTCGTGCCGGCCCTCGCCTATCAGGTGCAGGTCCAGCTCGCCGAGCGACGGAAGGAACCGGTACGCGTCCTCGGCCTCCACCACCGTGTCCTCGTACGTCACGAGCAGCCGGTAGGCCTCCGGGACCGCGCGCAGCGGCAGCAGTCCGGAGAAGAACCCGCCGCCGTCGTCCTGGAGTTCGGCCCTCAGGTCCGTGGTGACGACGGTGACGCCGAGCGCGTACGGGCGGAAGACCCGGAAGGCGATGCCGCCCGGCAACCGGTGGGCCCCCAGCACCCCGTGCGGATTGTGGTGCGTGCCGCTCAGCAGCCGCTCACGGTCGGCCGCGTCGACCCCGGCGAAGACGGGAGCCGCCTCCGTGGAGTCGGAGCCGGAGTCGAGGCCGTCCACCGGGAGACCGGAACCGCTGTCCGCCCGGCCGGGTCCGGCGTCGGGGGAGTCCGAACCGCCGTCCGGCAGGCCGGCACCGCTCTCGGTGAGTGCGGACTCCGGGATCCTCGCCATGGCGCTCACGCCCTTCTTGGAGCCCTTCTTGGCGGAGCCCTTCTTGCCGGTGCCGGTCTTCCCGGACACCGCTTTCTCGGCCGCCGTCTTGTTCCCGGCATCCGGCTTCTTCGAGCCGTACTTCTTCGGACTGTCGTCGGACGGGGGGCGGGGCGTCACGGGCAGGGCCTCCTCGGGAGGGTGAACGGAGTCACGGCACAGGGGGTGTTCAGGACGACGCGGCGAGCCGCCGCACCGCCGCCAGCGGAACCGGCAGCCAGTCCGGGCGGTGCCGGGCCTCGTACACGACCTCGTACACCGCCTTGTCCGTCTCGAAGGCGCGCAGCAGGACGGGGTCCGTGCGCGGGTCGAGTCCGGAGACCTCGGCGTACCCGGCGCAGTACGCGGCCCGGCAGGCGTCGGCCCAGCCGGACGCCGACGGCTCGGAGGAGTCCTCCGCCCGCGGGGAGCCGGTGGCCGGGGGCACCGAGTGGGCCGCGTAGTCGAAGGAGCGCAGCATGCCCGCGATGTCGCGGGCCGGGGGCTGCGGCATCCGGCGTTCGGCGAGCGGCTTGGACGGTTCGCCCTCGAAGTCGATGAGGGACCACTCCCCGTCGGGCGAGCGCAGGCACTGGCCGAGATGCAGATCGCCGTGGATGCGCTGCGCGGTCCAGGTACGGCCCTCGGCGGACAGGTCCGCCAGCGCCTCGAACGCGGTGCGCAGGCCGGGCGCGTAGGGCCGCAGGGCCGGGACCGCCTGTGCGGCGGCCTCCAGGCGCTCGGTCATCGTGTCGACGAGCGGCGCCATCTGGTGGTGGCCCAGGGTCACCGTGGGCAACGCCCGGGCGAGCGACGTGTGGACCTCGGCGGTGGCCCGGCCCAGGGCCCGTGCCTCGGCGGTGAAGTCCTCGCTCTTGGCCAGCTCGCGCAGCGCCAGCTCCCAGCCGTCCGCCGCGCCCTGCACGAAGGGCTGGAGGACACCGAGCACGTACGTCTCGGCGTCCAGGTCGGCGAGCATCCAGGCCGCGGGCGCCGGGACCCGTGCGCAGCCCTCGCGGGCCAGTGCCAGCGGGAGTTCCAGGTCCGGGTTGACCCCGGGCACGATCCGGCGCAGCAGCTTCAGGATGAACGTATCTCCGTACACGATCGAGGAGTTGGACTGTTCCGCCGTGACCAGGCGCGGAACGAGGTCCTCACGTATCTCCTGGCGCAGGTCGCGTTCGAAGCGCAGGTCGCCGACGCGGGCCCCGGTGCGCAGGGCCTCCAGGAGGACACCGGCGGGGCGCGGGTCGTACAGCGCCTCGTACACCGTGCGGCCGGCCAGCGGCCCGTCCCCCAGGTGCCCGATCAGCGCGGGCGCCAGATGCGGCGGCAGTACGTCGCGCACACCGATGAGCAGTTGGTAGCAGTCCCCGGGCTGGGGGGACGCGCCGTGCGCCGCGGTGAGCGGCTGATGCGCGCGCACGAGCAGATGGATCAGGCCCAACTGGGCGGTGGGCGGCAGCAGTTCCACCGCGGCCACCAGCGAGAATCCGGTCACCGGACGCCCCTTGCCCGCGAACCAGCGCTGCCGCGGCAGCCATTCCCGCAGCAGTGGATCGAGCGACGCGAGCAACTCGGGGCGTGCGAGCGGGGCCGGGGCGGAGTGGGTTACGGCTTCCGACATGGGCGTCGCGTCCTTTCCCCAGTGCCCGGGTTCCCGGATACCGGGCGAGTCGGGGGTGTTCCTGATGGGTGCCCCGGGCGGGGCGGTGGAAACCGCCCCGCCCGCAGCTTCTAGACCGCGTCCGTCCGCAGCCGGAACCAGTAGAAGCCGTGTCCGGCGAGGGTCAGCAGGTACGGCAGTTCGCCGATGGCCGGGAAGCGGACGCCGCCGATGAGTTCGAC